>JABDHK010000001.1 GCA_012972835.1 Chlorobiaceae bacterium
CACACTATTCTCCGGTACGGGTGGCACATATTGCTCCGGAATCGCTGGCACACTTTACTCCGGTAGAGGTGGCACACTATGCTCCGGTGTGCTCAACAAGCAGATTTTCTTGCCTAACTAAGGAATTGGGCATTGGTGTGATCGTGGTTTCTCTGTCGTTAGGAGATGCTGTTCTGTATATTACAGTGTACAAGCTGGACGTGCGGATAGTTAAGGGAAGGTATATACTTCATGTATTAATTTTTTGTCTTTTTCTATTCACAATTGTTAACATACCATTATCCCTAACTTCGCTGCATCAAACAGATTATAAACCTTTGAATAAAGCTGACCAAAAAAGCATTGGACAATTCTCAGATTAGTCCATTATAGCTGTTATCGCCCATCCATGAAATTGAATAACATGATTAAAAAAATAAAAGGAGGTGAAACAAGTATGCCAGAATTAATCTCAAATCATTGGTTTTATTGTTCTTCTGGAAAGTAAAATTCTTTGAATATCAAGGATAATCTGCTTGATGATTCTGACTGGTTCAAATCAGGAGACTCACAAAAAAAATTGATACCGTTGACTGCTCCAAACAATTATAAGTCTATTTAAAAAAAATAACTAAATGGAGGTTGAGGATGAGTGCAATCGATAACAAATACGCCCAGCTTGGTGGCCCCAGTGGGTTTTTGGGTAAACCAACATCTCCGGAGACGGCGCTTCTGACTGTCCCTTTTGGAAGTTATCGCCATTATGAGCACGGATCTATTTACTGGAATTCACTTTCCGGCGCTTATGAGGTACATGGTTTAATACAGGCAAAGTGGGCAGCTCTTGGATGGGAAAAAAGTTTTCTTGGCTACCCTAAGAGTGATGAGTCAGATTCCGGAAACGGAGCGAAGGGACGTTATAATATGTTTCAGTTTGGAGCTATCACCTGGAAGAGTGGAGCGAAAGAGGCATTTGAACAGCATGGAGAAATCCGAAGCAAATATTGTCAGTTGGGCTGCGAAGCAGGTGTTCTTGGATTTGCGACAACCGACGAAACATTAACACCTGATTTAAAAGGTCGATACAATCACTTTGAAAATGGGTCGATATACTGGAAATCAACCATTTCTGCTCATGAAGTGCATGGCCCCATTCATCAATATTGGTCTAATAATGGCTGGGAAAAAAATCCGGATCTCGGTTACCCTATTTCAGATGTATTACCGGCACATCCAGGCAGTAACAGTTTCTTTTCAGACTTTGAAAATGGCGTAGTATACGTGAAAGAGGGGTTGACTAATGCAACCAGTCTGCTGAAGTTTACTATTGCTGATGCAAGCGAAACCGCTGCACAGGTTATAGCAGAAATCAACAAAGCCATCGTTAAAGCGCTAACATCTAATCCGCGTGTCTACATTACCAGTGGACCAACATTCACAGGTGTGAGTGACTACCATTGGGATGGAGCAACGGTGCATAATCGCTTATACCAGGTGCATGTTGAAATAGGACTTGACATTTCAGGTGTACCGGATCCCTCGAGCGTTTTTGATTTTGGTATTGAAATCCATTTCGACCGAACGAAAGGAACTATTTGGGCAGCCCTTCATAACTGGCATGTTGATACATTTGTCCCATGGCCAACTTCATGGGGTGTTACAGCTGATACCATCAATAATGATTATCACAAGGTACTTGATCCGTTGATTGGTGCACCCCAGAACTCCAAAACTGTACCAGCAGGGTTTCATCTCCTGTCGGCAAAAGTCATGCTTAATGGTGATCTGAACATCTATATGCAACCACTTCTTGACAAATAAACCTGAACTTACGATTAAGAGTGACACCAGAGAAGGTATGGCGTCACTCTTACCAATGCCTATCAAGCTCTCCTAACAACTTTCACACTACAAGTTCAGGTGTGTTGGAGCTTATGATTTCACACCATCCACCAATTTCATCATGAACCGTATGGATAGCATTTATATAAATAATTTTTAAGAAGAGTGGCCCCTGTATCAGGGTTTTCTGCATCAATGCGGAGAATGGTTCGTCCACGTTCAAGAGCATACCTGATAATCTCTGCAGTTCCACCCTCACTCTCTTCTGTTTTGCCATCCCAAATTGCAATCAGGGTTTCACAGGAGTCGACAACCTCTTTGCCCACACGTAAATAGCCTAAGGTACGCGGAAGGCTGGTTGAATCCTGGGTATTGATATAGTTGTCTGTCAGCGCTGGATCAGCTTTCAGTAATAACTCATTGAACTCCTCCAAGTCGTTCTTGTCGGAGAAGTCATTTCTATACTCATCAAGGGAGAAAGGCATTAATACCTGCAAACGGGAATTGTCCTTTTTAAGTATTGATCGTGCAACAATTCTGTCTACACCTTTTGCCAGAGGTGAAATGATGACCCATTCAACAGGTAGATCATAATCATCCTCAAACAGGTTGTCAAGATAGGTAACAACTCTATCCACAGCTTTTTTTAAAAGCTGTTTCCTGAGATAGATTTCTATGGCCAGTTACTCCAATACGAAGTTCATAGGATATTTTTTCTATATTACCATCCATAACAATAGTGTTTATTATTTATTAAAATAAATTTTGTAAAATAATAATAAGTACAATGATTAATATTTGATATTATTTTACTTTTATTGTATTTATGATGGACATTAATCGAATTTTTTCATTTTCAGTATAATGAAGAGTATCACAATCAAAACCTGTCAAACCCGCAGGAAGATTAAATCGATATATTTTACATTCAGGAAATCGCACAATAGAAATTTGTTTTGGAAAATTATTTAATTTATGCTCTTCATGTAGTAGACCATTAAAATCTCTTTTAAAATTATATATCCAGTCTCCATACTTAAACAATATGTCTCCATCTTTAACACCAGCAATATATGCCGGACTATATTTAGATTGAAGTTTTATATAATAAACAACAGGATATTTTTTTATATTTTTTTTCATAGAATCAATCTGAATCGGTTCCCCGTTATAATCATAAAAAAAATATTTATCTTTTGATATTACTTTTTTATAATAAACATTTTCTTTTTCTTCTATTAAAGATGGTTCATTAAATTCATTGTATCCAACAAATTCAAATATTTTATTATTCTGTAAATTCCAAACAAAATTAAGTATATAATATTTTGATTCATGATCTCCTCGAAAAGAAGTTTCAGAAACACCGCCAATATATGATTTAGATATAATATTCCCGAATTCATCATAATTATAATAATAGCCATTAATTATTTTATTGGTATAATCATAAGATTTAATTATAACTGGCTTTTGAGATTTATTCGTATATTCAAAATATTCTATTGCAGGCCCTGTTGGTATTAAATTATTAGCAATATCACAATAATACTTAATTATGCTATTATTTTTTTCTTTATAAAATATATAACATGCATGATATTTTCGATTTATATCATTAAACTCAAACGGTTTCATTTTATTATTAAAATACGCATAATATCTTAAATTATTATTTTTATCATAAGATTTTTTTTGAAAATATTCAGAATTTAAGTTGTGTATATTATAAGTATAACTAAGTATATCTTGATTGAGATTATTTTTCCAGATCTGGTGCTTGTATATATATTTTAAAGCATTATCCTTAAAAATATAATGAAGTTCTTTTGTCAGGCTAATATCGTCATATATACGTTCTTTTGTCACTATTCCTGCTAAATTGTTTCCTTTAGATTTATCAAGTCTTTCAAAAATTAATTGCCTTCCCTTATTATCATATTTTGCTTTATAAACAGCTGTAAAATCAGATTTATTTGCAACTAAAGAATTTTCATCAATACCAACATATTTTTTTTCTTCTAAATTTCCATTATTATTGTAACGCAATATTATTCCATGTGCATTTATCGAAGTATTCAGACAAGGATTATTATATTCATCATAGTAGAAATATTTTAATGGATTTCCATAAATATCATAATAAGTGCGTTTTATAGCATAGCCATTCTTGTTTTTTGTAATTTCATTATATTGATTACAATAAGTTGTAATTTTCAAACTATCACCTTGATAACTATAATACTGTATTGAGACACCGATATTATTAGTTATTGTTTTTCCTAATTGATCTAATGATTTTTCTATTAATATTTTACCATTATTATCATATTTTCGAATTATTGCATAATCGCCATAAATGTTTGCTTTTTTAATTCCAAAAGAATTAAAAAATTCATATAATTTATCATATCCATTATTATCGTATGTAATTCTGATATAGCTTAACCCCTGATTTATTTTTCTATTTTGAATACCAAGCGAATCTGTATATTGAAAAATTGATTTATTTATACTTGAGGTATTAATATTATTTTTATTCGTAAAATTATATATAATTTCATTTTTTTTATTGTATGCTTTTTCGCAAAATATATGTCCATCTTTATCTTTTATTAATTCCCAATGGCAAACCCCTATTTGATTTTCATTTATTATATCATTAGTTAATGCGTCTTCATTATCATCCTGACTGGCTATATACCTGAAAATATTTTGGTTAGGGGATAAATTTCCATATCCATTTTTTACATACACATTATCATACTCACCATAAACACCTTGTTTTATACATTCATAATAAAAATTTCGATGTGAAATATTGTCTTTCTCAAGCTGCCTTAATCCTGTAATAAAACCGTGTTTATTAACTACTGAACCATAGTACTCTGTGTATGTTTTGAAATAAACAAAATAAACAATAATGATGCTAATAAGAAGTAATACAAGAAAAGATAATGAGAGAGTTATTTTCTTTCTATATTTTCTTATTTCTATTTTTTTTTCTTTACTTAAAACCTCAACTCTTTTTTTTTCATTTTGTAATTCATAATCAGATCGTCTCTTATCACGACTTGAAATTGCAATATTTGTTAAAATATCATGGCTTAATTCAATCCATCTTGTACCTTGACGCTTTTCTGTTCTTAAAAGACGAAGTGATATAAGTTTATCAATATCTTCAACTGAAATTCCATTTTGTATTATATCTTCCTGTGGTATTGCGTTGCGATATCCAGTATCTGTAAGTAATTTATTTTCAACAAATTCACGGGTTTTTTCAGATATATTGGAAAAGCATTCGGAATAATAATTAGTAAGAATATTAAGGCTTGATTCCTGAACATCTTCAATGCTTATTTGATTTTTATTATCTTTAATGCGCTGTTCGTTTAATTCTCTGCAAAATAAAGATAATAGTGCAGGCTCAACTTCTGCATTTTCAAGATTTATTTCACTTTCAGCATATTTTTTATTTGTAACTGAATAAACAATTTTTAAAGCAACTTCTTCATTAAGAATTTTTTTTCCAGGAAAAATAACCGCGTCAAGTGCTTGAATTCCATTAAACCTATTTACTCCATAACGATTTTTGCGAAATGCAGGAATTTTTAGCGTTATTGATTCAAGATGAGCCAAAAAGTCATCTCTCAGAGAAACAACAACCCGATAATTTTGGGTATGTATTGGGATATTGATTTTTATGTTATTTTCTCGCAAATATCCCTGCAAAGGAGTTGGAACACTATTTTCACATAACCAGCCGATTTCATTAATAAAATTTTCAGCATTTATATCATATTTTCTTAATGTAAATATCTCTTCTAACTGATCGAAAATCAGTAATGGCTTTATTAAGTGATTCTTTTTATTCCAGAACTCATTTCTGTGAAAAAATTCCCATAAACTCTCCGTTTGATTTGATAATATGGATTTCGATAGTTCTTCCGTTTCAATTTTAGATTCTGCAAGTTTATTTTTTATAATAATTATTGTTTGAGCTATATAATCAGGAGCAGATTTACTATGGTCTAATCTAATATAAATGGGTAATATATTTTTTTCGATCATTTTTGGAGAAACCCCCGCTTTCAATAGCGAAGTTTTTCCCGTACCGGATGCTCCAAAAATGGTTACTAACAGTTCAGATTCAATCAAATCAACAAGTTCGGCAATTTCTTTATTGCGACCAAAAAAATTAATACTATCATTTTCATTATATGCCGATAATCCCGGCCATGGCTTTTGTTCGTTTACTTTGTCTTCGTTTATTGGCATTGTAGTATTATTTATTTCTTCTCAAGTCTCGTATTGTTTTTTTTACCAATTTCCCGAAATCATGTATAGCTTGATTGTCTAAAACTCTTGCTAAATGAAGATTAAGAAAATCTTCTGGAATCAAATAATCATTTGTAGGTGTAATATCAATACATACTGGCATGATAAATGTGTGATTATTAAATCTAAACTCCATTTCTTTTATTGCGTGATTCCATTCAAATTTAAAAAAACGTCTTTCTTTGGTATTAATATTTTTGGAAATAATTGGAATAAAAAGTAATGAATTTTTAATCTTTTGTAATATTATTGATTCATACTTATTTCCTGATTCAAGTTTATTTTTGTCCAGCCATACATCAAGTCCTTCTTTCTCTAAAATTTTTTGAAGTTTTACAGCAAAATCCTGAT
This sequence comes from Chlorobiaceae bacterium, assembly GCA_012972835.1. GTDB lineage: Bacteria > Bacteroidota > Chlorobiia > Chlorobiales > Chlorobiaceae > Chlorobium. The sequence goes on from JABDHK010000001.1 coordinate 6,511, forward strand.
CTTCGCTTGCATAGCTGATAAAAATAGACTCTGAGATACACTCGATATCATTAGTTCCTGTAATTGATGTATACTGGTTTTTACCTGTTATATATTTATTTTTTTCATGCCACTTATCTACTAATTGATTGATAAAATCAATAGCTCCTCCAGAAGGATATGTGACATTATTACAACGTGAGAGAAACAGAATTAATTCTTCATCTTCTTTGCTTCTATTATCGACAATTATTCCCCTTCTTGATTGCGGTGAATCAAAAAAAGTTTCAGCCTTTAATCCACAAAGAAAAAATCGTGTAAGCCAATTTTCAAAACTGCACCCAAGTAATAAATGATATTTATCACGCAAAAATGCATGAAGCCGGGGCGGTCTTCGAGCTTGATCATGCCAGTAATAATTAAACTCAAGTAAGTCATCATCGGTTAATACATAAGTTGGTAATGTATTTACTTTGCCAAATACATGATAAACGACAGGATAATTTATTTCCAGCGATATATCTTCAATTTCCCCTTTTTTGCTAAAAATTAAACTTTTTGTTTTATTTAGACCTTCAAAACGCTCTTCGTTAATTGCTTTTAACAGGAAATCATCAAATGTTGTAGAAATAAAAAAATTAAACGAAGTTATACTTGCTAATTTTTTTAATGGCTCAGGTGTAGTGATTTGGGTTTTTGATAAAATCGAAAATAGCTCATAATAAACTGATGAAATATCTCCGTATGGATTTTGGTTTTTAAATAAATATACAATATCTCCAAGTTGAATATTTGATTCATAATTGAGATTGAGGCGTGCAGACAATTGTTCGGTAAGCCAAGTGTGGAGCATTACGGTTTGGCCTGATATTGTAACTTCAAGCAATTCGGGGCCAATAATAGGAATAATTAAACCACTATCTATCTCATCAAGCAACCTATTCCAATTGCGCTCATTAAAATCTTGTATATTCATTGCTCACAATAAAAGAAATTATAAACCATTTAATACATAGTGAATAACTTAAATATACTCTGCATTTTTATATTATGTATAAGTATCGTTAAAATCAAGTAAAATATTCTTATGATAACAAAAGATTGCGTGCTATAGTATAGTGAAACGTGATACAGGTGTAAATATAGTGTGTCTCGTCATACATTCACAAAGTTATTTCCATTCTGCGAGAAGAAGTAGCTTTTCGGTATTGGTGCTTGAACCCATATAGTAAACACTATATACCTCCCAGGCGCGATTGGTAAGACCGTCGTCCTGATAAAACTGATTCAATAGTTTTTTTTATAATAGATCGCTCATCTTAGGTATATTGTGGAAGAATATGTTTCAACCCCAAGCACCCCCAATAACCTATTCTGCAAGTTGTTCGGAATATAACCAAGACTCTTATGGCAAAAGAGCAGAAGGACATGAACGTGGAGGTTACTCAATTCGATCACCATGGTCATAGCATTAATGGCCTTTTTGAGTTCTCTCCTGCCTCTGTATTTCTTATGGATCAAAGTGGTGAAATTCTTGATGCCAACGAGGCTTTTGCTGTCCATATGGGAATAAACCGGCAAGAGTGCCTTGGTGCTAATATTTATGATATGCTTCCACCTAACCTTGCTGCCCTGCGAAGAAAGAAGGCTGAAGCAACCCTGCGCACAGGAGCACTACTCTCCTTCGATGATGAACATAATGGAAAAATCCTTCGTCATACCATATATCCTTCTCGTTCTCCAGAGGGGGAGGTTAATCGACTATTATTTATCGCTGAGGATATTACGGATTTTACATCTTCCGAGTTGGATTTGCGATATGAGCAAGTATTCAACAAAGCCCTTATTGATGCTACTCCAGGCATCTTCTGTGTGCTCAAAGCCAATGGACGACTTGCGACTTGGAACCCTTATCTGCGCGATGCAATAGTTTGCAAATCAGATCAAGAGATGGGAAGTATTATCGCCATTGAATACATCCATCAAGACGACCGTTCGCTTGTTCAAGAAACAATAAGCCGAGTTCTGAGCAACAATATTGAAGAAAGCGCTGAAGTGAGGGTTCTCTTGGGTGGCGGACCGGAATTCCGGTGGATTCTGTTGACGGGGAAGCAAATGGTCAATAAAGGCAGTCACTTTATCATAGTCATTGGCTCTGACATAACTGATCGCAAGAAAGCCGAACAGGCATTGCGAGAAAGTGAACGGAAGTTCCGTTCCATTACTGAGCAAATGATTGAAATGGTTTTTGTTACCGACTCCAGCGGATATGTGACCTATGTTTCACCAACAATTGAAACAGTTACCGGCTATAAGCCTGATGAGGTAATTGGTCATCTCTTTACGGAGTACATGGAGGAGGGTGACATTTCCAGAGCTGTTGCAATATTCACTGATGCCATATCACGTCATTTGATGAATCAGGTGCTGGAGTTCCAGTACAGGAAAAAAAACGGGTCACTCTTTCATGCAGAAATTCATTCACAATATTTTAATGACAACGGTTTTTCAGGAGTAATCGGCTTGCTCCGTGATGTCAGTGAGCGTAAACTGGCTGAAACTCAACTTCTAAAACTTAGCACTGCTATAGAGCAAAGTCCTGCTGTTGTTGTTATTACCGATCTTTTCAGCAATGTGGAATACGTCAACCCGATGTTTACCCTCCTCACAGGCTATTCTGCTGAAGAAGTAAAAGGAAAAAATCCACGTATACTGCAATCAGGCCGGATGCCAAAAACTCTCTATAAAGAGCTGTGGAAAACTATTCTGTCAGGAGACATTTGGCGCGGAGAATTCCAAAACAGGAAGAAAAACGGGGAGCTATTCTGGGAAACCGCCGTTATCTCTGCTATTCTGAATAAAAAAGGTGAGATTACCAATTTTGTGGCGGCCAAGGAGGATATCACTGAACAGAAAAAATATTATGATGACCTGATCGTCGCGAAAGAAAAAGCAGAAGAGGGCGACCGGTTAAAATCAGCATTTCTGGCTAATATCAGCCATGAAATACGCACTCCGATGAATGGGATTCTTGGCTTTTCGGAACTTCTGAAAGAGCCTGATCTCTCCGGGGAAGAACAGACCAAGTTTATCGACCTCATTCAGCAAAGCGGAAAACGCCTGATGAACCTCATTAATGATCTTATTGATATTTCACGTATAGAGTCTGGGGATACACAAGTGCATATATCTGAAACCTCAGTTAATCAGCTTTTGCATGACATCACCCACATATTTAAACCTGAAGCCGACAAAAAAGAGTTGCGTTTCAGTTGTTCCCCAGGACTTCCTGACCATGAAAGCATTATTGGTACCGATAGCTCAAAAGTTAAAAAGATTTTAACCAACCTTATCCAGAATGCTCTGAAATTCACGAGTTCGGGTGACATCAAGGTCGGTTATACGAAAAAGGGTGACATTCTTGAATTTTATGTTACCGATACAGGCATTGGCATTGCTGTTGACATGAAAACAAAGATTTTTGAGCGTTTCCGTCAGGCTAATAACACCTTAACCCGACATCATGAAGGAGCTGGTCTCGGATTGAGCATCGCCTTGGCTTATGTTACCATGCTTGGTGACACCATCCGTGTTGAATCGGAAGTGGGAACGGGAAGCACATTCTTTTTTTCACTTCCGTATAATCCTCCCCCTCCCCTTGTCATCCCGAGCGCAGCGAAGGATCCATCCCATCCCATCCTTTCGCCGCACTCCGCACTCTGCATCCTCATAGCTGAAGATGATGCTGTGTGTCGCTTAGTCCTTGAAATGCATTTGAAAGCCGATAACATCACCATCCTTTATGCCGTTAATGGCCAGGAGGCCGTGGAAGTTGTTCGTTGCCATCCCGAAATAAATCTTGTGTTTATGGACATTAAAATGCCGGTAATGAATGGCTTTGATGCAACTCGGCATATCAAAGAGTTCCGACCAAAGCTCCCGGTTATTGCTCAAACAGCGTTTACATCATTTGAGGAGAGGGAAAAAGCAAGACAGGCAGGATGCAACGGTTTTATCACCAAGCCAATCAATAAGAGCGAACTGCTTGCATTAATGCATGATGTGCTGAGGGTTGGCAATGCATGATGTAAGAGAGGCTACCGACGGCGATGTGCCAAGATGTGCCAAGCTTCTTGAGATCCTTTTCAGCAAGGAGCATGAGTTTTCTGCCGACATTGAAACGCAGTCAAGAGCTCTTTCGATGATTATCGGAAATCCGGCACTTGGGCGAATATTTGTTGGTGAAATTGATGGCAAGATTGAAGGAATGGTTATGTTGCTCTTTACGGTCAGTACTTTTCTTGGCCAAAAAGTTGCTTTGCTTGAGGATATGGTTGTAACTCCAGAATGGCAGGGAAAAGGCCTTGGTTCCCAGCTGATCAATCATGCCATAGGATTCGCTGAGAAAGAGGGATTCGGGCGCATTACGCTTCTGACCGACAGGGATAATGACGGGGCTCAGCATTTCTACCAGTTGAAAGGATTTTCAAAGTCGGAGATGGTGGTTTTCAGAAAGATGCTTGATTGAAACAACTCCGCACCTGCCTCCACGACTCTTTCCACACGATCTTCTATGCAAGCAGTTCCCTTCCTTTTATTGTAATGCGGTATTTCTGTAAGCGGCTGTTTGGTTTGTCTGGGACTGTCATCTCTATCAGACGGGCTTTGAGAGCCGGCACAAGGTAGGTGTGGCGGAAGTTATCGTCGCTCCTAAGTCCAAGCAGGTGCTTGATTTCACTGCGCTTCATCTCTCCACGTACAACTGAAAGAAGTCGCCTGACTTCACTGCTGACTTCACCTATACCTTCACTGCTGACTTGACCGGACACTTCACCTGCTTCTTGTCCGGTATCTTCACTTGTGACTTGCCTGGTTGCCTTGCTCTTGACTTCACCGGCTAAGTTTGTGACATCAATTACTCTATATTCTGCATTGCTGTATGGCTTTCTCCAGATGGTTACAACAAACCCGTCGGCAAGGGTGAAGCTGGGTTCAGGGAGATCGGCATTGCGGCACAAGGAGATTATTTCGCCTGTGCCTGTACCCATGCGTTCAATGTATTTGGCAAGATAGAGTGACTCTGCAAGCAACGGGTTTGGAAGGACTGAACCATGTGGTTTTCTGAGCTGTTGCAGGGTAAGTGATGGCGGAAGGGATCCGGGGTTCCACACCTCCAGGCGATCGGCAAACAACATAACCTGGACACTGCCGTTACTTGTATAGTCGCGATGTGCGACGGCATTGACAATCGCCTCCCGTACCGCTTCCGGTGGAACTTCATAGGCCACGGGAACCTCGGTACTGTCGGTGCGAGCACCGATAGCTAAATCGATTTTTGAAAGGACAAAGTCAACGGCCTGATCAACTAGTTCAAACACTCGCCCTTTATAGACCTGGTATGAGGGAATCGGTTTGGCAATCTGTGTTCCATGAAAATGGGCACACTTGACCTCTGAAGAGATAAGAAACTGCTGGGGACGCTTCCCGAATAACAGGAGGGCAGCATGAGTAAGTCGACCGTTATTCAAGAGATTGAGATGTGTCAAGATATCAACAAAGGATGCCTCTTCTTGAAGCGGAAAGCCGCGTGACCGGCGTGCGTTGCGGACAAATCTGGAGATAGCCTCTTCATCAAGATCATCAAGGGTGGCATCAGGACATACCGCCGCATCGAACGGGGTTACACTGAGCAGTTTGCGAAGTTCAAGCGTCTTTATCAGGGCAGCATACACCGCAGCAAGCAGCTCCTCGCCCGTCATAAATCGCTTGGGGATGAGTTCGCCCTCTGCTCGCTGAATAAGCTTCTGTATTTTGGGGTGACGACTATCTGACTCCCCTTCTTTAATAAAAATCAACCTTGACTTGTGCTGACTGCTTGCCAGATTGAATTCCCGTTCTACTGAAGAAAGACCGGCAGAATCTTCATCGCCATACTCACGATCAAACAAGCCGAGATAGATGTCGCAATGTTCAACTTCGGCAAGATTAAGAATATCTTCAAGCAGGAAGGGATCAAAGAAGTGTCGCATCAGAACATCACTGCGCAAATAATCACGCAAAACCATACGTTCAGACGAGAACTCTTTAAGCTCACTGCTGATAAATATGCGAAGCTTTGTCATAGGAATTGGTTTATTGAAACATATATTTATCCGGGCGTTCTCTCAGTACCAACAAAATTTTTACTATCGCTTGGCATAGCAATAACCTGAAACATAGTAAATCATGAAACTACTGAACAAGATTTCAATATCTTCAATTATTTCTCTCTTCTTTATATTACTTGTTTCTCTTCAAGCAATAGCTGCCTCGCCAGATTCAACCTCTTCAAAAGCCCTCAGTGAAACGGTTGGCAAAACCAAGACAATTACAAATTGCTGGACACCTCCCCCAGACAAGTGGGTGGTGTATCTTGTTCTTGGTTTCATCATCATTGCTTTTTTTGTTATTCTTTATTTAGTACGTATTAGTCTCAGTCAAACAACATGGTCATTGGGAGACGCTTTAAGTGAAGAGGTTGAAATTACCTTTATCAATTCACAAAAAACGGTAGAGCTTGATAAAAACGATAAACCAGTTATGGTTACAGAGATGCGTGCAAGCGTCAGCCGTCTGATCGCCCTGATGGGTATGGTAGCTATTTTATTGATGTTTCTTGGCTTTGGCATATTTACCCTCAACTCCTTTGCATATACAGGAGAGATGCCCGCCTCAACTGATAGTGTCATCAAGTTTTTATCGGGAGGTTTGGCTTTGTTTGCTCCCTATCTTGTCAATAAGTTTTCAGGAGTATTTGATAATCTCTCACCGAAAAAGAAATAGTTCAATCCGCCTTCAGTTGGTTTTTTGATCGAGAGAGTGGCTGGTTGCAATCATGGCGGCTTTTCTGGCTGGATAGAGGCTTACTGCTATGCAAAGGATGAGTGCTGTGATTCCGACAACAACAAAATCGGCAAGGTTCATGCTGACCGGATAGGCTGGGATGATGAAAGCGCTTTTTGAGGGAAGTTGAACTATTCCATAAAGCTCCTGGAGTGTGCAGATACTCCAGGCTATGATTATTCCTGCTGTGGTTCCCACAAGTCCCGTCATGCCGCCTTGAATGATGAATATGGCCATGAACTGTGGTTTTTCCATGCCAAGGCAGCGGAGATAGAAGAGTTCGCGCTGTTTGTCGATGGCCGTCATTGCAAGCGCGCCGGTAAGGCTGAGGGCTGCTACAAGAATAATAAGCATCAGAACACTGAAGCTTACCCATTTTTCAAGCTGCATTACGGTGAAGATGTTGCTGTATTTTTCTTCGAGTGTGCGGACTTTCCATCTCTTTTTCATGGGGCTTTTTGCAAGCCATTGCCTGAGGTTGAAGGTGACAGTGCTACTTGAATAGCCTTCCTTTGGACGGATATCAACTCCTGAATACTCTCCCCGGCCGAAAAGCAAGATTTTCTGAGCAAAACGGTCGGAGGTGAGAATATAACGATCATCAAAAACTTTCTGCAGGGTAAATATGGATGAGACTCTTGTTTCAGGGATATCAAGCATCGGTATCAAGTAGGGTTGCGCGAGGGATTCAAGGCCTGCAGAGATAAGTTCCGGACTAAAAATTTTCACCTCTTTACCTGTATAGAGGTTTGTCCGGTAGGCTAAAAATTCTCCCGCGGCAAAGGTTTCGTCCGTAAAATAGGGTTGCCGCGCATGGGTCTGCTGCATCAGGCGACGATGAGCCGCTTCTCCGAACCCTTTAACGATAACCAGCTCGCTTTTGTCACCACTGGCAATAATGGCCTCCCCTTCTGCATAGGGGTCAGCAGCTCCAACACCTTCGAGTGCTCTTATGGCCTGCATAAAATTGTCGGTTAGAACTATTGTTCTGCCGTTCAATGGCACAAACTGAGCCGGGCTGTCGATGGTGATAAAAAGATCGCGGGCAAGTTTTTGAAATCCATTTAAAACGCTCATGACCACAAGGAGTGTGCTGACGCCGATAATGATACCTGCCAGACTTATGGCCGAAATGACATTGATAACCCTGAACCGTTTTCGGGCAAAGCTGAAGCGCCGAGCAATCCATAACCCGGTTTTCATAGAGGCAGAAATAACATTGATTGAGGGCTGCCAGCCATTACTGCGGGTTTAGAGTTCAATTCGGGTCATTTTATGCACCTCTTTATCTTCAATCATGCCATGCACGGCTTTGGCATGGGCTTTGTAGTGTTTGCTTTGCAGGTGATTTTCAAGAGAGGCCAGATTTTCCCATGTTTCGTAAAACATAAAGAGAGCAGAATCTTCGTTATCCTGGTGCAACGTATATTCAATGCAGCCATCCTCTTTTCTTGTTTGAGCAATGAGTGTCAACAGTTCACTTTTAACTGACTTGAGGAATTCTTTTTTTGCGACAACTTTTGCGACGACAACAAGTTTTGACATGGTTTGGCTTTTTTAACGAAGAGTTGGCAATTTACAAGTGGACAATTCATAATGGAAAAAGAGCGGTATTGCATGTTCAGGATTGAAGCCCTTTGCCGATAGAAAAAGCCTTTGCGACAAGTGGCCCGATACTGTGGTACCCCCGGTGAGAGGTATCATAGATAAGCGGATTGATTTTCATGATGTCGAGTAAGCCGTCGTCACCGAAGAGCTCACTATCGCCCTTAATATCGATTATTTCACCAATGAACTGAGTGTGCAGACCGATTTCAATGACATGAAGAAGACGGCACTCAAGAACGACAGGAAATTCTGCTGCGTAAGGGGCATCGACGAGTTCGCTTCTGACAGGAGTAAGTTTTGCAATAGAAAACTTGTCGACGTCTCGCCCTGAAACAATCCCGACATAATCGGCCTCTGCCACATTCTCCGCGTTGGCAATACCGACAGTGAAGGCTTTGCGCTCAACAAGAGATGCGTAGGAGTATGTAGCTTTGCGCAGTGATATAGCAACACAGGGGGGTTGAGAACAACATATACCACCCCATGCAACGCTCATGAGGTTTGGCTTGCCTGCATTATCGTAGGTACCTATCATCAAGACCGGAGTTGGAAAAAGCAAGGCCTTTGCTCCAATTGACTTTTTCATGCTATTTTCTTTAGTGGGATTCAAGCCCATTGGTTGTATTTTATTCTTGCATTCAGGAGTTTTTCAGCTGGAACAGGTGGTTTGGCTTCAAGCGGATGCCCAATGGCAATTATTGATGCAACCTTTATATGTTCCGGCAGACCAAGGAGTTCCTGGACATAAGCTTCAGCGGTTTTCCGGTCATTTTGCGGACGGTTTCGGATTTGGATCCAGCAACTGCCAAGACCCAACGACTCTGCTGTGAGCTGGATAATGATCGCTGCAATGGAACAATCCTCAACCCATACGTCTGATTTGGTGCTGTCGGCACAGACAACAATGGCAAAGGGTGCGTTTTTCAGAAAGAGCGAACCATACTCCTTCGCTTCGGAGAGTTTGATAATGAGCTCTGGTTCATCGACCAGAATAAATTCCCATGGATTACTTCCACGCGATGAAGGTGACCTGAGTGCAGCTTCGATGAGCGTTGAAATGAATTCCGGGGATATGTTTTCGTCGGTGAATTTTCTTATGCTGCGGCGTTTGCGTAACAGTTCAATCATGGTGTTTTTGGCGGTTCAAGTGAAGTTGCCGATTGTTGTTGGTTTGCCAGTTGTGCTTTTCAAGAAAACTGTCGTTTACATATTTAATGATTAATTGCGGAATAGCCAACGAACAATTTGCATTGTCGTAACACAATTTGCCGAGCTGGGGCTTGGCGCTCCCCGATATGAAGGTGGAAATGAAAAAAGCACCCTGTACCGATGGCACAGGGTGCTTTTTTCCATAGGGCAAATGTTTACTTTTTAGGGGCAATAGCTGGTGCTGAGCCCTGGAATACCTTAGTAACATTGGTTGATGTGTTACAAACAAGCTCGGATGCTGTTTTACCCAGTGGCTCGATAAGTGATCCGGCTGTTTTAATGACAACGTTGACCAGTTCAACCAACTGCTGTGCAAGTGTTCCGAGTGCCTTGAAGTAATTATTAAGTGCCACTGAAAACTCGTTGTTAGTTTCGTTTGACATGATGCTTGGTTTATATTGTAGTTGATAAAAAAATGTGCAACAGATTATTTATTTGCCGTAAGTTAAAATAATTTAAACAATTACTTTCAATAAATTTCTTTACCTACTACGATTATTTATTGCAGTCAAACGGGTTTCGTGTTTATAAAACCCGAAACAGTTCCTTGAACAGTGAGAGTGAACGCAGAATCACCATGCGTTTCGATCAGGCACGTTTACCGCTCACCGCCTACTTCATTGAGGGAGTGAAGTCAGGCTGATTTTTTACCGGTAGAGTGTTTTCCGATAAATTTGTTAAGAAGAATGACAATAGTGACACCTCCAAGAAAAAAAAGTACTGGAGCAAAAAAGGTTGTGTATTTAAGTATTTCTGACATAATTGGATATTGATGAACTATCTATCTTGGTAGAATTATTGACTCACTGATGTTGTAATACCAGCTTAAAAGTGCCCTATTTTTAAAGGAATCAGCTCTGGAACGAAAGAATTGTAAGGAACTTAAGGAATTTATAAGGTTTTTCATTTTCCCAGTTGAATATTTTTTCCCGTTGTTTGCCTGCACTCCATCAGATGTCATGAAAATAGCTGTTTTTTTATTCTTAATTTATACGCCAATATATATATATTGGCGTATAAAGACCATATACACTAACTTTATAAATCATTCGTTTTTAAGTCGTTAGAGGATAAAAACCATTATCAGGAATGCGTATTATTTGTTATTTTAAATTAAACTATAACTGATAATATTACATCGTAATTAACTCCTATTGCTTCGGTGATTTATAGCTTTTTTTAGGTCGCAACATACCGGAAGATTATTCTGGATGAAACTTGATAAATAATAGGATTATGGAATCGACTATTCTTTCAAGCAGATTTGACTGGTTAAGTTCTGATGAACAGCTTTTTCTTGAGTTGGACAGTTCAAATCAGGACTTACAAAAGAGAGCGCATCTCATGCCTGAAGAGATCGGTGCCGGGTGGTTACAGTCAATGCATTTACCCTTGAATCAGGTCATTCGCCAGAGCTGCGTTTCCTTCAAGCCTGAAGTGTCGGGCCGAATGTACCCTCTGACGAAAATCGTGGAGCATTTCAGTGAACCGGCCCTTTGTGTGCAATCGGCAAAGAGAGGGCGCGTTATTCTTTCGGATCACAACCTGGAACAAGACTATCTTGTCGATCGTGATTCATCGTTGTTTCAACACTGTGATTTTCGGCACAGCAGCGCAAAAATGGACACCAGTGAAGATGTTGAATATTGCATCCTCATTATCGGCGATTCGGTTCTGCGTGAAATGTGCGGTGAGGAGCATGCATACTCTCTGCTCAAGGGCATACGAGTTGCGTTGATGCCTTCTGGAGTTGTCAACAAGGTTCCTCGCCATATCAATGCTATCCTCCACTCTGCTTTTTCTGACTCTTTGACCGGCAGTGTAGCTAAAATGCATGCCCAGTCTAAAGTGCTTGACTATCTCTGTGGTCTTTATACCCATTTTACCTCAGAACTCATGGAACAAAAACTCCCACGGAGCATCCATGACATAATACAACAGATTCATGATGACCTGATTCAATATCCGGGAAAAGTGCCAACCCTTTACGATCTGGCCAGGCAGTATGAGCTATCGGTAAAGCAGTTGAGCAGTGAATTCAAAAACAAGTATGGAAAGTCGCTTATCAGTTATATCTCAGAGGTGCGACTCAACGAAGCTCACGCAGCACTGCAACAAACCAATACACCGCTGAAAACCATGGCAAAACATTTTGGATATTCTCATGTCAATCACTTTATCACTGCTTTCAGTAAACAATTTGGCTATCCTCCCGGGAGTTTGAGAAAAAAGAATACCGTCAACCGCGCTCACGAGTGTATGATGAGAGAAAGTATCAAAACAACGCTACGCAATCCTGATATGCACTACGAAATACAATAAACGTTGACTACGGAAAATAATTCATAGAGAAAAGATAGTTGTTTTTTGTATGAGATAGAGTAGCTTTGAATTGTTTTATCGAAAGGAGTTCTCTAACGACCGCTGCTTCTCTATTTCTTTTGAACTTTAATGCTCCTGAAAAGTAAGAGAGCATTTATTGTGCTTATGATGACGAAATTTTTCAAAACCGCATGCATCATTTGTTTCTTCTAACTTAATATTTTATATATAGATATGTTAGTCGGTGCTTATAAGGGCAATGCTTTAGCTTTTTGATTTTTTTATGCAATTCAAAAAAAGCCGGATTCATGCGTATTTTAACATTTACAGGTAAAGGCGGAGTAGGAAAAACAAGTGTTTCTGCAGCTACCGCGGTCCGCTTGTCGCAGATGGGCTATCGTACCCTTGTTCTCTCGACCGACCCTGCACACAGTCTTTCGGACTCTTTTAACCTGCCACTCGGATCGGAACCTTACAAAGATCATGGAAAACCTTCATGCTATTGAGGTAAACCCTTACGTAGACCTTAAGCAGAATTGGCAGTCCGTGCAGAAGTTCTATACAAAAATCTTTATGGGTCAGGGCGTTTCAGGAGTCATGGCTGATGAAATGACCATACTGCCTGGTATGGAAGAGCTCTTTTCCCTGTTGAGAATAAAACGCTATAAAGCCTCCGGTCTCTATGATGTTCTTGTGCTCGATACTGCCCCGACAGGTGAAACATTGAGGCTTCTCTCCCTTCCCGATACCCTTGCATGGGGCATGAAGGCTGTAAAAAATGTTACAAAATACATTATCAAGCCTCTCAGCAAGCCTCTTAGCAAGATGGGTGATAAAATTGCATTTTATATACCACCTGCCGATGCTGTCGATTCAGTTGACCAGGTTTTTGATGAACTTGTTGATATTCGCGAAATCCTTACTGATAATAAAAAATCGACGGTGCGGCTGGTCATGAATGCCGAGAAAATGTCGATCAAGGAGACCATGCGTGCCCTGACCTATCTCAACCTTTACGGCTTCAAAGTAGATATGGTGCTGGTCAACAGACTGCTTGACACCAAAGAGAACAGTGGATATCTGGAGAAGTGGAAAACCATTCAGCAGAAGTACCTTGGAGAGATTGAAGAGGGTTTCTCTCCCCTTCCTGTCAAAAAACTCAGGATGTACGAAAAAGAGATTGTTGGTCTTGAGTCGCTCAAGATGTTTGCCAGGGATATGTATGGTGATACCGATCCATCAGATATGATGTATGACGAGCCGCCAATCAAGTTTGTCCGCAACGGTAATGTCTATGAGGTACAGTTAAAGCTGATGTTTGCCAATCCTGTCGATATCGATGTCTGGGTGACCGGTGATGAGCTTTATATTCATATCGGAAATCAGCGTAAAATAATTACTCTTCCGATCAGCCTGACTGGACTTGAGCCGGGAGATGCCTTCTTTAAGGACAAATGGCTTCATATTCCCTTTGATCTCAACCAGCATGACCAGAACCACCAGCGTAAAGGATATGATAAGGTACTTAACTGAGTCGCCCTTAAAAAACATCTCTTAACCGTGATTCACATTTTTATTATTGATCACAACCGATTTAAACAAAGAACTCAAGCATGAGTAATCCTGAACCTCAACAGAGTAAGCCACTCAAGCTCCTCCTCATAGCCCCGAAAGGGAAAAAAGACTCAAAAACAAACCAGAAACCATTGTTTAATATGGCAATCGGCGTACTGGTAAGCCTTACACCGGCACACCACCATATTGAGATTGTCGATGAACATTTTGGCGACGCAATCAATTATGACGGTGATTATGATCTGGTAGGCATAACATCGCGGACCATTGATGCAACAAGGGGTTATGAGATTGCCGACCGGTTTTTGAAAAACGGAACAAAGGTCATGCTCGGAGGGCTTCATGTTTCGTTCAATACTGAAGAGGCCAGGGTCCATGCCGACAGCATTGTTTGCGGCGAAGCGGAGAACCTCTGGTTAACCGTTCTTGATGATGTTGCATGCAACCGCTTGAAACCACTCTACGATTCCAAAGATTTCGCCCCGGTCAAGGAGATCATACCCCTGGACTATGAACGGATTGCCAAAGCCTCAAAACGGGAAAAAGTCGATGGGACAAAATCGATCCCTATCTATGTAACCCGTGGCTGTCCTTTTGAGTGTTCATTCTGTGTCACCCCGAATTTTACCGGAAAGCTCTATCGAACACAGAAGCCTGATGAGCTGAAGAGACAAATTGAGATCGCAAAAAAGGTTTTTTTCAAACCAAACAGAAAGTCATCCAAACCATGGTTCATGCTGACTGATGAGAACCTTGGTGTCAGTAAAAAAAAGTTATGGGAGTCTCTTGAACTTATTAAAGAGTGCGATATCAACTTCAGTGTCTTTTTCAGTATCAATTTTCTGGAAGACAAGGAGACCGTTAGAAGGCTTGTTGAGGCTGGATGCATCATGGTGCTTGTCGGGTTCGAGTCCATCAATCAAAGCACCCTTGAAGCCTACAACAAAGGTCATGTCAATTCAGCAGATCAATTTTCACGGCTTATTGAGGAGTGCCGACAGGCAGGACTCAATGTTCAGGGTAATTTTCTGGTCAATCCGGCGCTTGACAGTTTCGAAGACATGGATAATCTTGTAAAGTTTGTCGGAAAAAACAGTGTCTTTATGCCGATTTTTCAGATTATTACCCCCTATCCGGGAACATCAATGTACTGGGAATACAAGAACAAGGGGTGGATTACTAGTGAGGATTGGGAAAAATATAACGCTATGAACCTGGTGATTCGATCAGAGAGATACGACCCTGTAAAATTTCAGCATAAGTTTATGACCAGCTATTACAAGGCTTACTCATGGAGAAACATTGCCAACAGGGTAAGACGAAACCCCTATAAATTACTCAACCTTGTTACAAGTCTGGCCTTCAGAAGAAATCTTCAGGAACAACTGGGGACTTTTGAGAGAGATCACAACATCAAAGAGGGAGTGCTGAATGCACCATTGGATTTTTTAATAAGAAACCGGATTCTGATTTTCAATTATTTCACCCGCTAATCTCTTGTAATCCAGAGCAGCTCTTTCTGTTACATACGCTTTCTTTAACTTTTTAGACGTATATACATCATGAATGATACTGAATTACTGCAACAAAATCACAGGGCCAATGAACTTATTTTCAAGGGACTTGTAGAGTGCGGCTGTTTCAAAGCTGCCCTTGAACTTGATCTTTTTGAGCATCTTACCGATGAAGCAAAGGATACAGCAACGCTTGCTGCGGCAGTTGGTGCGATTCCGCAAAGGCTCGTCATGCTTCTTGAAGCGCTTCGGCATATGGGCATTACTTACCAGGAGGAGGGCAAATGGAGCCTTACTCCTTTTGCCAAACGAATGTTTCTGCCAAACCCTGAGCACCCTAACCTTTATATGATTCCAGTGGCAAAAGCCATGGCAAGCCTTTCTGACAATTTTTACCTGAAAATCGCAGATGCCGTCAAAGGGAACTTAAATTTCAAGGGAGAGGTTGCCTACCCTCCGGTTACCCGTGAAGACAACTGGTATTTTGAGGAAATTCACCGCAGTAATGCACATTTTGCCATTATGCTGCTGCTTGAAGAGGCTGATCTTTCGGCAGCCAAAACTCTTGTGGATGTCGGTGGCGGCATCGGTGATATTTCAGCTGCGCTTCTCAAGAAGCTCCCTCAGCTTGATTCAACCATCCTCAATCTTCCCGGCGCTGTTGATCTGGTTAATGAAAACGCCGTGGAAAAAGGTGTGGGTGAACGTCTGAGAGGTGCAGCCGTGGATATCTATAGAGATGCTTATCCGGAAGCGGATGCCGTCATGTTCTGCAGAATTCTCTATTCAGCTAATGAACAGTTGACCGATATGCTCTGCAGAAAGGCCTATGAAGCTCTCCCGCCCGGCGGCAGACTGCTTATTCTCGACATGATTATTGATGATCCTGAAAACCCGAATTTCGACTACCTGAGCCACTATATCCTTGGCGCAGGAATGCCCTTCTCAGTGCTCGGTTTCAAGCAGCAGAGCACCTATAAAGATATCCTTGAGTCGCTCGGATTCTGTGATGTCCGCACAGTGAGAAAATACGGCCACCTCTTGTGTGAAGCTGTAAAAGCAGCCTGATGACGGCACGCAGCCACTCTCTTCGAGTGGCTGCGTTGCTTCTTGCTTACCACGCCAATCTCTACTCTTCTGACTGATTCATCTCAAGTGGTGGAGGCTGGATGGGTATGAGGCTTTTTACCTGATTTATAACAGCATTAGCAACAAAAAGCCCCGCACCACCAACGACAACACCTGAAATCCCGTGAAGCAGAATCGGCATACCGATAGGTGAAAGCAGTAAAGCTCCACCAGCCAAACCAGTCGCTTCTTTCAACATAACTCTCCCGCTCTGTTTAGGTTATACTGTAATATAACCATCTGTCAATATCGAGGCAAGAAGCTCGCAAATAATTAGGTATGATAGAAATGCAGCTCTCAAATGGTAACCATCAGGTATTTAAAGCGGTTCCGGGTTTCAGTGATGCTGCTATTCTGGCGGGAATGAAGGCAAAAAAGAGTGTCAGTGCCATAACTGCAAGAGAGACCAGCGCATAATCAGAGGGGTCAATAAGCAGTGGAACATATTTGATGAAGTAGCTTTTTTCGGGCAGAGTGATGAGGTGAAAGCGCAACTCAAAGAGAGAAAGTGAGATGGCAAGGATATTTCCAGCGGCAATTCCGGATAGTGAGATAAGAACGGCCTGAGCCATAAAAACCTGACTTATTTTACCGGGTTCAAGACCGAGCGCACTGAGCATGCCTATTTCACGGGTTTTTTCGATAATCAGCACAAGAAGCGTGGAGATGATGTTAAAAACTGCCACAATGGTGATGGTTACAATCAGCAGTGGTGTGATGTTTTTTTGAAGTTTCAGCCATTCAAACAGATTTGCATAGCGCTGAAAAACCGTATATCCATAAAATGGATATCCAAGAGAAGCGGTCACCTCTTTTACGGTATTTGGAAGTTGATCGAGTTTTTTGACATTAGCATCATAGCCGCTTATCATCATGGGATTAAAGCGCTGTTGAAGCTGTTTCAGGTCGGAGATCACAATATAGTCGTCAAATCCTTCCTGAAGACCTGTATCATAGATTCCGCGAATAATGCCGACTTCAAGATCAAGGGAGGAGAGAAGGTCAACAATGCTTTTATTGCCAGCAACAAGTTTTGCTCCGGACGAGTTGCTGCCAAGGCCGACAAGCATGACCTTTTTACCAACGGCAAGACCAAGATTTTCTGCCAGGGTTTGCCCGGCATAGAGTGCAATTCCTTCATTCTTCTGTTTCTCACCAACGGGGCTAAAACTCCCTTCCTTGAGAAATTTTTTCAGAAATACTTGCTGCTCTGCTTCGTTGACTCCTTTGACAATAACCGGCTTGCTGCGCCAGGTTTCGCCTTGAACGTTCGTACGGTTGCGAAGGACAAAACTTTTTTCAAGAAAGGGGGTAACGCTGGATACGTTACGATGACTGGCGACATGAGCAAGATCAGAGCGACGCTCCTGACAAAGCTGCTCTTCTGGATAACGGAACTGCATGTGGGCGCTGAAGCTGATCAGCTTGTTCTGAACGCTGCCGGCAAATCCGTTGACGATGGAGAGTGTCAGAATAAGTGCGGCAGTCCCGACAGCTATGCCAACCACAGCAACCATAACGATAAAAGTCGGCTTTGTGGTTGAACGCTGCTTGAATGCAAACCGCATTGCAATGTAGAGCTCAGGCTTCATTGGGCTTTGCTTTGCTGACTATCCAGGGATTTCAAAATAATAGTCCTTTCAACTGGTTTATAGGGAGCAAAAGAGCTTCTCTCAATTGCTTTCTGGCCTCTACCTCCGATCCAGGAGCCAAAGCCGGCAGCAAGTGGATCGCCGGAATAATATACATAGTAAACGGTCGTAACAAGAGGATAGAGGCCTTCGAAGATGTTTTGCTGGGTGGGCAGATATGGATGGGAGCTGAAGGAATCTTTTGAAAGAGGGAGCACTTTGATCCTGTTCTGTGCCATCTCTTCGGCAAGCGTTCCATCAAGCGATGAGCGGAAAAGCACTCCAACCGCCCTCTTATCGGATGAAACCCTTTTGATGAGTTCACTCTCGGTAGTGCAAACCCGGGCATAAAGATCTTTTATCTTTATGCCTATACCTGATGCAAAAAGTGACTGAAGACGGTAATCATCAGCAACGACAAGGGGTATCGCTTCGCTCTCTTTACCCGAAAAGAGTGGAGCAAGTTCAGTTAGCGAGAGCTTGCCGGCAGGATTAAGTCGATTGACAATGCACACAATGGCATCATGGGCAACCGGTTCACGACGGAGAGGAGGCTGCAGTGTTGCAAAAAGAGAGTCTTCAGCAGCTTCAGGCTTTCCGCTGATCAATGCTGCCCGGACTTCGTGAGCGAGAAGATGTTTGAGGCTCTTTCCCGAAGCAGAAGGCATGAGTGTGATGCGCGTATCTGGATAATAACGGATAAACATCTCTCGCTCAGTAATGGCGATATCTCGAAGATTACGGTCAAAGGCAAGAGTCATCTTTCCGCTACGAGCGGTTTCATCAACCTCGCGCGGCGAACAGTTCATCAACAGTAAGAGTGGAAGAAGAAGCATGAGAGCAGTGATAACCTCTACGGATACTCTCTGAGATGCTTTGTTATTCATGGTAATCAATATTCACGAATTCGATGAATGAGCTTTTCCCGATACTCAACCCTAAAATAGCGAGAAAAAAGATGTTGCCATAAAAAGTCAACGTTATGTTACCATCATGAAAAAAAATATTTCAATCCTTGAAAATCAGATAAAAAAGCTTAATATTTTCACTTTCCTGAATATTTATTCATTACAATTTTTTTCCTGAATTCTCAGGATAGAGACACCCTTAAAAATGACTCTCTCTGTAACAAACAGTTCAAAAAAATATTCCGTTTCGATCATCGGTGCTTCTGGCTATTCCGGAGTTGAATTGACGCGCCTGCTCCTTCAACATCCTCATGTTGATCTTCGTGAACTTTATGCTTTTTCCCAGGCAGGAAAACGAGCTTCAGAGCTCTACCCCGCTCTATCCTGCACCAAGATCTACAAGCCCTACAACGGTGAAAGTGAGAGTGATATTTATTTTCTTGCACTCCCTCACGGCGAAGCACTTCAGCATGTTCCAGCTCTTTTGATGGCTGGAAAAACAGTTATAGACCTGTCAGGAGACTTCCGACTGAAGAGTGTTGCAGAGCATGAAGAGTTCTATAAACAGGCAAAATCACCAGATGCTGTAATGACCTACGGTATGTCGGAGCTTTTCCATGAAGAGATTGAGAACTCCAGGGCAATCAGTAATCCGGGGTGTTTCGCAACCAGTATAATATTGGGAGTTGCTCCACTTTTTTTTGGTGCTGAAAATAGCTTCAAGGTTCGTACTATCAACTGCACCTCCACTTCAGGTATTTCCGGAGCTGGACGAAGCAGCAAGACAGAGCTCTCTTTTTCAGAAATGAGTGAAAACATCAGAGCCTACAAGGTGGGTGTCCATCAGCATATACCTGAAATCATGCAGGCTCTCGGCACATCTGCCACCACTCCCTCATTTGATTTTATCTTTACGCCAATGATCGGATCACTGGTGAGAGGCATTTACAGCATTCTGAATGTCAAGCTGGACAATCCTGCTGCTATAGAAGATATCAAACTATGCTACAGGAATTTCTATAAAAACGCACCATTTGTAAGGGTTCGAGACACCATGACCGAGGTCAGGCATGTCTCCCATACAAATTTTTGCGATATCCATATTGCCCATGCCACTAGAAGCGGATCGCTGGTCATTGTAACGGCAATCGACAATCTGTTGAAGGGCGCTGCCGGTCAGGCGGTACAGAACATGAACATCATGCTCGGTATTGATGAAACAACCGGACTTTTATAATAATTAACGTTTTACACTGCATTGGAGAAACTCAACAAAGGGCTTAAAGTTATCCATGAGCTTTCTGCCGCAACCCCTTGGCCAGCATCGGTCACACCTATGTCGGCTGAATCAGATGGAACCGCTGGATTCTGGCCGGAAGGTTTTTCTTCGGGCGCTGTAGATGCCGGTATTAAATACAGCAACCGCAAGGATCTTATGCTGCTTTCGGCAGATGGCCCCTGCAGCGCTGCTGCGGTTTTTACCACAAACCTCTGCTGTGCTGCTCCTGTTGAGCTGTCGCGCTATCATCTGCAGCTCTCTTCGGGTTCAATGCGAGCACTTGTCTGCAACAGTGGCAACGCCAACGCAGCAACCGGTGCCAGGGGAATGGATGATGCCCGAGCAATGGCAGCGGCTGTAGCCAGTGAACTTGCCATCAAGCCTGAAGAGGTGGTGGTTGCCTCAACAGGAGTTATCGGTCAGCTGTTGCCTATGGAGAAAGTTCTTAATGGAATCAAGGCCCTTCCCTCCAGCCTTCAGCGCGACTCCGCTCTTGACGCCGCACGTGCCATTATGACTACTGATACTTTTCCCAAGTTTTTCTCTTTAAAAGTTCAGCTTTCAGTCGGCAGTGTCAGGTTGAGCGGCATGGCAAAGGGATCAGGGATGATTTGCCCGAATATGGCCACCATGCTTGCGTTCCTGGCTACCGATGCATCTGTTGACCCCACCCTCCTTCAAAAAGCACTGCACGATGCAAACCGCAGCAGTTTTAATGCCATTACAGTCGATGGCGATACAAGTACGAACGATATGGCAGCCATCCTTGCCAGCGGCACTGCTCCTGAAATATTGGCTGACAGCCAGGATTACACTCTTTTTTGTGAAGCACTCGAAGCTCTGATGACTTTTCTTGCAAAACTTATTGTCATTGACGGAGAGGGTGCAACCAAGCTTGTTGAGATCATTGTTGAAGGAGCCGCAGATGACCGTGATGCAGAGCTTGCAGCCAGGACAATCGCCCAGTCAAGCCTTGTCAAGACGGCCATTCACGGTGAGGATGCCAACTGGGGAAGAGTTGTGGCAGCAGCTGGTCGCTCCGGCGCTTCTTTTAACCAGAATGAGCTTGAACTTTTTTTCAATGATCTGATTATTCTAAAACCAGGTTTTATTGCCGACTTCTCTGAGGAGGCAGCGGCTGAAATCATGGCAAAAAATTCATACAGCATAACGCTTCGCCTTGGACGCGGGACAGGATATGCAAAGGTATGGGGCTGTGATCTCAGCAAAGAGTATGTTGATATAAACGGAAGCTACAGAAGCTGAACTATCACCTTTAACTATCAAGAGAATTATCAAGGGAATGGACAATTTAGAGTGTAATGAAGTGAACCGTGCAAGAAAAGCCCCTCAGGCCGCTATTGGACAGGTGCTTATTGAAGCGTTGCCCTATATCCGGAAATTCGAAGGGAAAACCTTTGTTATTAAGTATGGCGGTTCAGCCATGAAGGATGCCTGCCTCAGAAACAGTTTTGCCCAGAATGTCACGCTTTTGCGCAAGGTCGGCATCAATGTTGTTCTGGTGCACGGTGGTGGTGATGCCATAACAAGAACTGCCGAGAAACTTGGTCTGACCTCGCGCTTTGTTCAAGGCAGGCGTGTTACAGACAAGGAGATGATTTCGGTTATACAGATGACCCTTGCCGGGAAGGTAAACCAGGATATTGTACAGCTGATCAGCGAACATGGCGGCAAGGGTGTTGGAGTAACCGGTCTTGATGCAGATACCATCATGGCTGTTCCCCACCAGAATGCTGAAACACTGGGCCTTGTGGGAGAGGTTGTACAGATTAACACCGCCTATATCGACCTGCTTTGCCATGCAGGATTGATTCCTGTCATAGCTCCGATCGGATTTGACGAAAAGGGCAATATCTATAACATCAACGCGGATGATGCAGCAAGCAGTATCGCCATTGCCATGAAAGCCGAAAAGCTCATCTATGTCAGCGATGTTGAGGGCATTCATGTGGGCGAGAGAATTCTGAAAACCATCTGTAAAGCTGAAGCCGCTGCCTTTATTGAACAGGGTATTATTTCCGGCGGAATGATCCCGAAGGTCATCTCGGCATTCAGCACTCTGGATGGCGGGGTAGGAAAAATTCATCTTATAGACGGAAAATCAACACATTCGCTTCTGCTTGAAATATTCACTCACGATGGTGTAGGCACCCAGTTTATTGCAGAGCAGGACTAACAGACATCAATCCTTAAACAGGTAACGGAATGGAAGAGGTTCAAATAAAGCAGGCACAGACAAAGCGCGATTTTCTCGGTTTTTCCAGCCTGGACTCCGGCAAGATTATCGAATTGTTTGATTACGCCCTTTTTATTAAAAAAAACCGAAAAGAGGGCTCCTCCGGATTTCTGCCTTTACGGGATAAAACTGTGGTGATGATTTTCAGTAAACCCTCGCTGAGAACAAGGGTCTCTTTTGAACTGGGCATTCATGAGCTTGGGGGATATGCCATAAGCCTCGATGGACACTCCATCGGTCTTGGGACGCGTGAATCGGTGGAGGATGTAGCCAAACTTTTGTCACGCTACAACGACGCCATTGTGGCCCGCCTGCATGATCATGCCGTTATCGAAGGAATTGCACAACACGCATCAATTCCGGTTGTCAATGCTCTGACCGATCTGTCGCATCCCTGTCAGGTGCTTGCCGATGTCTTTACTCTCTATGAGCGCTCATTGTGGCATCAGAATACCAAGGTTGTGTTTGTAGGAGATGGCAATAATGTTGCCAACTCATGGATTGAACTGGCGGGGCTGCTCCCCTTTCATTTTGTGCTTGCCTGTCCTGAGGGATATACTCCAGATCAAAAACTGCTTGATGCGGCACGGGATAAAGGTAAAAGCCGGATTGAGATTCTGCATGACCCAATGGAAGCAGCCACCAATGCAGATGTGCTCTATACCGACGTCTGGACCAGTATGGGGCAGGAAGAGGAGAAAAAGGAGCGCATCAGGATATTCTCCCCTTTTCAGATCAACAGCGCCCTGCTTGCACATGCAAAACCCTCTGCCGTGGTCATGCACTGTATGCCTGCGCATCGTGGCCAGGAGATAAGCACGGAAGTCATGGACGGGCCGCAATCCATTATTCTCGATGAGGCTGAAAACAGGCTTCACGTCCAGAAAGCTCTTATGGTCAAACTCCTCAATCATGATGTCTACAGGAAATTCCATTTGACTCACCGGCTGCTGAATGCCTCCAAAAAGGTCAACTCCTGAATGATGGAGCAAGAATGAACAAGCATGCACGACAAATGAAGATCAGGGAGATTCTCCAGCAGAACAGTGTTGGAAATCAGCATGACCTTCTGCAGTTTCTCCGGGATGCCGGAATGAGTGTTGCCCAGGCTACTCTATCGCGCGACTGTGCTGAGCTTGGACTTGTCCGGTCGAAAACGGATGGAAACTATCGGCTCATGTTTCCTGATGATAACGCAGGCAGGATTATCAAGGGTCTTGTTGGTGTCGAGGTGCTTGCGGTTAATTCCAATGAGACCACGGTGATTATCAAGACACTGCCGGGCAGAGCGCACGGAGTGGGTTCGTATCTTGATCAACTGAGAAGTCCTTTTATTCTCGGAACTATTGCAGGAGATGATACCGTGCTGGTAATTCCGGCTTCTGTGGCGAATATTTCGGCTTTGATATCATATATTCATAAAAATCTTTCCAAAAACTGATAATTCAATTGAACACGCATGAGTAAGGAAAAAATTGCAATAGCCTATTCCGGTGGACTCGACACATCCATCATGATCAAGTGGCTGAAAGACAAGTATGACGCTGAAATTGTTGCCGTTACCGGTAATCTCGGCCAGCAGAAAGAGATTGAAAACCTTGAGGCTAAGGCGCTTTCGACCGGTGCATCAAAATTCCACTTTGTTGACCTTCGCAAGGAGTTTGTTGAAGAGTATATATGGCGTGCACTCAAGGCCGGAGCGCTTTATGAGGATGTCTACCCTCTTGCCACAGCACTTGGACGTCCTCTACTTGCCAAAGCTATTGTTGATACCGCCATCGCGGAAGAATGTACCATGCTTGCTCACGGTTGCACGGGTAAAGGCAATGACCAGGTGCGTTTTGAAGTCACCTTCGCTTCACTTGCCCCGCATCTCAAGGTGCTGGCTCCCTTGCGTGAATGGGAGTTCACCTCAAGAGAAGCTGAAATTGCCTATGCAAATGAACACAATATTCCCATTTCTGCCACCAAAAAGAGCCCCTACTCCATTGACGAAAATATCTGGGGAATCAGTATCGAGTGCGGTGTGCTTGAAGATCCGATGGTTGCACCTCCTGAGGATGCCTATCAGATAACCACCTCCCCTGAAAATGCACCAAACACTCCGGCGGTTGTCGATATCGAGTTTGAAAAAGGTATTCCCGTCTCCCTTGATGGTAAAAAATCAAGCGGTCTTGACCTTATCATCCGCCTGAATGAAATTGGTGCCGCTAATGGCATCGGACGACTTGACATGATTGAAAATCGTGTTGTCGGCATTAAATCGCGTGAAATCTATGAGGCCCCGGCAGCAACAATCCTTCATTTTGCCCATCGCGAACTCGAAAGGCTTACCCTTGAAAAATCAGTCTTCCAGTACAAGAAGAATATCAGCCAGGATTATGCCAACCTTATTTACAATGGCACATGGTTCTCTCCAATGAGAAAGGCTCTTGACGGATTTGTCAATGAAACGCAGAATCCTGTGACCGGTCTTGTTCGCCTGAAGCTTTATAAAGGTGGCATCTCCCTTCTCGGCAGAAATTCACCTTACTCGCTCTATAACGAGAAGCTGGCGACCTACACTGAAGCTGATACCTTCAACCACAAGGCAGCTGCAGGCTTTATCCATCTTTATGGTCTCGGCCTGAAAACATTCAGCGAGGTCAATCAAGGGAGATAAAAAAACTTACTATGGACTTGCAAGGACGGGCTGCAGAGCTTTTCGGAAGCTCTCCGGCCCTGAGAGTGCCGGAGAAAACCCTCTCCTTTGAAGAGTACAATAACAAAGCTCTACAGATTGCAAACCTGCTCTACCAGAGAGGATTACGTTCCGGCGATATTGTTGCCATTGTTTCGCCAAATACTCCGGAACTTGCAGTTCTTCTGGCGGGAGTGCTTAAAGCGGGATTGATTGCAGCTCCGCTCAACAACCGCTTCCCTGAACAGAGGCTCAAGGCTGCACTTGAGAAACTTTGTCCGCAATTAGTGCTGACCAGTAACGATCAGCACTTTGGGCTTCCTGATATCAAAACAGAGAGAGTCAAACATCTTCTGGAGCGGTCTATAGAGTACCCTCTCCAGAAGATGTTTGAGTTTGCTGACACAATGGAGCGGTCGGTAAGCATTATCCACACATCGGCAAGTACCGGAGAACCAAAAGCTGCCGTACACAGTTTGGCAAATCACTGGTACAGTGCGCTTGGTGCCAACACCAATATCCCGTTTGGCCTTGGGGATTGCTGGCTGCTCTCGCTACCGCTCTACCATGTAGGTGGCTATGCCATGCTCTACAGATCGCTTCTCTCTGGCGGATGTGTCGCTGTCGGAAATCCGGATGACACGCTTGCACTCTCCATGCAAATGTTTCCGGTCACTCACCTCTCGGTAGTGCCAACACAGCTTTACCGGTTGCTTGCCGACACAGAGAGTACGGAACAACTGCAACGCCTGAAAGCCGTGCTGCTCGGAGGAAGTCCAGCCCCGAAATCCCTGATTGACAATGCTCTGCGGCACAACATTCCTCTCTACCTGAGCTACGGCTCAACTGAGATGAGTACTCAGATTACTACCTCTCCGGTACCAATAAGCTGCCTGACACAAAACAGCGGTCAGCTTCTTCCATACAGGGAGATCATGATTGCAGAGGATGGAGAGCTTCTTGTCAAAGGGCCATGCCTTTTCCAGGGCTACCTGCGCAATGGAAGCATTCACCCTCAAACCGATAATGACGGGTGGTTCCATACCTCTGATATCGGCAATGTCGATAAAGATGGAATGGTTACTGTACTTGGCCGCAAGGACAGTATGTTTATCTCGGGGGGCGAAAACATTCACCCGGAGGAGATAGAAAAAGCGCTGATGATGATTGATGGTGTTCTTGAAGCCCTTGCAGTACCGGTAGAGGATCAAGAGCATGGCCAGCGACCAGCTGCATTTATCCAGACCTTTGAGGAAAATAATCCTGATGACGAAACTATTACTCTGGCGATGAACTCCCTGATTGGAAAGCTGAAGACACCGACTCGATATATCCGCATAGGCAACTGGACCACCCTGCCTGGATCGCAAAAAATCGACCGGGCCTGGTACAGAAAGAGTGCCGAACAACTCAATATGAATATCTTGCCGTAGTTAAAAAAACTTTTTTTTAACTACTTATTTATTAAATTTCACTCCATGGAACTTGATAAATATCACATAAAGAAGCTCCTTGGTTATATTGAGGATGGAATGATGAGAGGGAGCGCCTGCATCATGGCAGGGTTTACAAAATCAGCATTCAATAAGTGGTACAAAGAGGGAGAGGAGCACGCCAGGCAGGATCTTGATACCCTGCAACGTCAACTCTATGAAAACATCCCGGTCGCTGAAGCCCGCTGCGAGATGAAACACCTCCACAAAATCACCAGAGCCGCAGAAAAAAATTGGCGTGCCAGTGCCTGGTACCTTGAACGTACGCGCCCAGCCCTCTATGCAAAACGCGACCCCCCTCCCCCGGAAAGAGAGAGAGCCAAGATTATGCTTATTGGATAGAACTCATGCGCCACACTTCTGCTCACGACTATAACTGAGCCGTTGACATCAAATGATTCTACTCAGCAACAAGATGAAGCCTCCCCGCCGCAAGCAGCGGGAAATTTAACCCTGTGAGATTAAATATTGCATAGATAATTGCTTTGGCGGTAACGCTAAAATTAACTTGCCATCCATAATAATAGCCATCAGGAACTCTCTTTTTGGTTTGATTTTATTATTTTGGGCGGCATGTTCCCTTAATAATTTATACTTCTTATGACCAGGAAAAAAGAATTACTGTGGCAAAGCCGATTTTCAGAACCCTTTGATCAGGATGCGCTATTTTTCTCTTCTTCGGTGCATGTTGACAAGAAACTCTATCGCGAAGATATAGCGGGCTCGATTGCCCATGTTACCATGCTTTCGGAAGAGAGTATTGTTTCTGCTGCGGAAGCCGGCCAAATTATTGCGGGATTGCAGGAAATAGAGGAGGAGCTCACAAACGGCACTCTTGTTCCTGACTGGGAGGATGAGGATATCCATACCGTGATTGAGAACAGACTTAAGGAAAAAATTGGAGCTGTTGCCGGTAAACTCCATTCAGGCAGGAGCCGAAATGATCAGGTTGCAACAGATACCCGCCTTTACATGCGTCGCCAGATTATTGAGCTTCAAGATGCGCTTGGCACTCTTTTGAGGGTTCTTGTAGAAAAAGCTGAAACCTACCGAGAGACCATTATTTTCGGGTATACTCATTTGCAGCGTGCACAGCCTGTTTCCGCGGGCCACTACTACCTTGCCTACTTTAATATGTTTATCCGAGACAGGCAGCGTCTCGGCGACCTCATGAAACGTGTAAATATCTCTCCGCTCGGTGCTGCAGCATTTGCCGGAAGCACCCTGCCGCTCAATCCCCATAGAACTGCTGTACTGATGGGTTTTGACGATCTTTTTTCAAACAGCATTGATGCTGTAAGCGATCGCGACACGGTCATTGAATTTATTTCAGACTGTTCCGTGATCATGATGCATCTGTCACGATTTGCCGAGGATCTTATCCTCTGGAGTTCTTACGAATTTGGTTATCTGAACATCAGTGACTCCTTTGCTACCGGCTCATCGATCATGCCGCAGAAAAAAAATGCCGATATTGCCGAACTGGTAAGGGGAAAAACTGGAAGGGTCTATGGCAACCTGGTTTCGATGCTTACCATCATGAAGGGGCTGCCTCTATCCTACAACAGGGATATGCAGGAAGATAAACAGCCTCTGTTCGACAGTGCTGAAACCACCCTCTCCAGTGTAAAGATATTTGCCAAACTGCTGACTCATACCACTCTAAGGGAGGAGAGGCTGGCTAAACTTACCTCTGAAGATCTCAGCCTTGCAACCGAGATAGCCGAATATCTTGTCCGCCAGCAGATTCCGTTCCGCGACGCGCACCGCATTACCGGAAAAATAGTTACCTGGAGTATTGCTTCGGATGTTAACCTGCCAAACATTCCTTTAGAAAAGTTCAGGGAATTCTCCGAAGCCATTGGGCCGGAGATATACGACTGCCTTAAGGCCGACAGCAGCGTGAATTCAAAAAAAACTCACGGCAGCTGTTCGTTTGCCTCGGTTGCATACCAGATAGAAGAAGCCAGAAAAAAACTTTAATTAATTCAATATAGGCGATGTTCGTATAACGGTATGACGTTCTATCGCCTTGAGCTCTGCAATGTCAGAAACAACTGCCGCCGACTGATTGAGAAGTACATCCTTGTTGAGGCTTTTAATTGAATCCGGAACCTGAACCCAGAGCTTTTCAATCTGTTTTATGGTCTCAATTTCCGATTTGAACGATGAGTCCTGAAGAGAGGTCATCTTTTTTTTGCGAATCTGATTAAGCACATTCAAATCGTGCAGATAGGCTTGGTATGTATGGTTCTTTGATGAGCGTTCCTGAAATTTTTTCCGAAGCAGGGTAATCTCTTCCTGATTAACCTCTCCCGTAGGCCGATAGAATGCCTTCGAGATGGTACTCCAGGGAAGAGAGCTGGTGTAGGTATCCTCTCCTATAGTAGAGGTATCAATCATTGATGGCATGATGATATCGGGTAGAACACCTTTATGCTGTGTGCTGCCTCCGGAAATCCGGTAAAACTTTGCTATAGTAAGCTTTAGCTCTCCAAGTTCAGGTTTCTTTCCAAAAAAAGCAAACGGTCTTGTCAGTTTCATGAGGCTTTGGACAGTTCCCTTGCCAAACGTTCTCTCTCCGATGATAACGCCGCGACCATAATCCTGGATTGCCGCCGCAAAAATTTCGGAAGCCGATGCACTGTAGCGGTTGACAAGCACGGCAAGAGGCCCACCATAAAGAATACGGCGATCTTCGTCCCTGAGTACCATTTTTCCGCCGGTTGCATTACTGACCTGTACAACAGGCCCGGTGGTAATAAACAACCCGGTAACATTGACAGCCTCCTCAAGCGATCCACCGCCATTATCGCGCAGATCAATGACTACACCTTCGACATGTTCGGCATTGAGCTCATTCAGGATACGGGCAACATCATGGCTTGTACTGGTATAATTTCCGGTGTTCTTTTGCTGGGCATCAAAATCGAGGTAAAATGATGGTATGGCAATAACACCGATTTTCTGGCCGTTAACATGAATAATGCTTTTCTTTGCAGCCTGCTCTTCAAGATCAACCTTGTCTCGTACAAGCTGGACTATTTTTGCCGGCCCTCGACCTGCCTGACTTGCTGGAAGAATATTCAGACGAACAAGAGTACCTTTCCGGCCACGGATGAGTTTTACCACATCATTGATTCTCCAGCCCAGAACATCAACAATCTCGCCTGTTGATCCCTGACCGACACCGATGATTTTATCTCCTTTTTTCAAAAGATTACTTTTGAATACAGGACCTCCAGGAATAACTTCATTAATAACAGTGTACTCGCTTTCGGTCTGAAGCTTGGCTCCTATACCCTCAAGAGAGCGGCTCATGTCGATCTGAAAGTTTTCGTACTCATCCGGCGAAAAATAGCTTGTATGAGGATCGAACGATGTGGTTACCGCTGAAGTATATGCCTGAAAAGCATCTTCGGGCTTCTGATGATTCAGAAGGTTCAGGCGGTTTGTAAAACTTTTGGCCAAAGCCCCCCTCACGGTGGTGTTACTCTCTCCTGAATATTTAAGGTTGAGCCACTGATATTTCAGCTCTTTTTTCCACAGATCCACAAGCTGACGACGATCTGAAGGCCATGGGTCAGCTTTGCGGTCAAGGTCAAGGGTTTCTGGTGTTGAAAAGCTGAAGTGAATGGTATCAGCAGCAGCCTTCATAAAGCGCATTTTCTCTTTAGCCCTTTTAAGGAAAAAGTTATAGACGCCAAACCCTGCATTTGCTTTGCCGGCAAGAAATTCACTGGTAATCCGGCTTCCATAAATCTTTCTGAGGCTTTCAACTTCGCTTGCTACAAAATAGCTTCTGTTGCCATCAAGATTATCGAGATAGCGATTAAATATCTGCCGAGAGAGAGAGTCGTTGACAGATACCTTTCTATAGTGATTCTGCAAAAGGTTTTGCGTGATATGTTTACCAGCCTCCTCCTCCATCTCGGTCGGTTTAAGTATAACCAGGGTTTCAGCCGAAGCGTAATTTCCTGCATTTATGGCAAACAAAGACTCACTGCTTCCCAAAATTACAATCGAGAGAAGCAAACTTTTTTTAAACATTGGAGTTTATGATGGTCAAAGGTTCGGCAACAGCATTCAAGCTCTCCTTGAATGATAAAATAATTATATTTATATTGAAAAACACCTGATAAACCTTACGAATTGATATTCTGAGGAAAAAATACGGCACATTATAATAATAAACGGAGAGCTTTTCAATGGAAAAGAAAAATATCAGTTACAAAGAACTTGGGCTCTGCAACAGCAGAGAACTTTTCAAGAAAGCCGTAACCGGAGGCTACGCTATTCCGGCATATAATTTCAATAATCTGGAGCAGATGCAGGCTATCATACTTGCTTGTGTTGAAACCAGTTCTCCAGTTATACTGCAGGTGTCAAAGGGCGCAAGAAGCTATGCGAACGAGACTCTTCTCCGCTATCTTGCTCAAGGTGCTGTAGCTTATGCAGCTGAACTTGGAAACCCGATTCCTATTGTGCTTCATCTCGATCATGGCGACAGCTTTGAACTCTGCAAGGATTGCATTGATTCCGGATTTTCTTCAGTCATGATTGACGGTTCACATCTTTCCTATGAAGAAAACATTGAACTGACCAAAAAAGTTGTGGCTTATGCCCATCAGTTTGACGTCACCGTTGAGGGAGAGCTTGGTGTGCTTGCCGGTATTGAAGACGAGGTCTCTGCAGCGGCCCATACCTATACACGCCCTGAAGAGGTTGAAGATTTTGTCGCTAAAACCGGTGTTGACAGTCTTGCCATTTCAATAGGCACCTCACACGGCGCGTTCAAGTTCAAACCAGGCGAGGATCCTAAAATCCGCCTTGACATCCTTACCGAGATTGAAGAGCGTATTCCTGGCTTCCCTATCGTGCTGCATGGCTCCTCTTCTGTTCCGCAGGAGCTGGTAAAGACCATCAATGAGCATGGTGGAAAACTAAAGGATGCAATCGGTATCAGCGAAGATCAGCTTCGCCTTGCAGCCAAGTCAGCGGTCTGTAAAATCAATATTGATTCTGACGGACGCCTTGCCATGACTGCAGCCATCCGCAAAGTACTGGATGAAAAGCCTGAAGAGTTTGATCCAAGAAAATATCTTGGCCCAGCCCGTGATGCCCTTAAGAAACTCTATGTCCACAAGATTCTCAACGTTCTGGGTTCCAACGGAAAAGCATCACTCTAAGAGAGTAATCTTTCGATTAAAAAAGGCGCCTAAATGGCGCCTTTTTTTTATGGGATCTACAGTGAGCTGAGTAACCGTAAAGCCGTATAGGCAAGCAGACCACTGCCGGTTTCAAGAGCACGTTCTTCGGGATTGAAGGTTGGAGAGTGCAGGGTATTATCTTTTTCGATATCCGGTGCTCCTGTACCAATCTGCCAGAAGGTGCCCGGACACTCCTGAAGGTAGTAAGCAAAATCCTCAGCGGTCATG
This sequence comes from Chlorobiaceae bacterium, assembly GCA_012972835.1. Lineage (GTDB taxonomy): Bacteria > Bacteroidota > Chlorobiia > Chlorobiales > Chlorobiaceae > Chlorobium. The sequence goes on from JABDHK010000001.1 coordinate 38,414, forward strand.
ATTGGTTCACTCTCAAGCACATTGTCGCTGCCAAGGTATTCGCTGCAGATCAGTGCTGCCTGTTCGGTCACCAATGGATCATTATAGAGTACCGGATAGCCTTTCCTGATTTCAACCTCCCCCTCGACACCAAGTCCAGCCGCAACATGTGTAACGGTCTGGCGTAGCCTCTGCTGAAGCAAGGCTCGCAACTCCTCGTTCATGGTTCTCATGGTACCCGACATGGTTACCTGCCGGGGAATGACATTAGGAGCATTACCGCCATGAATTGATGCAATGGAGACAACCGCAGGCTCATGAGGTGGAACTACCCTGCTGACAAGATACTGGGCCGCAGTAATGATATGAGCCGCAGCAAGCACGGGGTCAGAAGCTTTATGAGGAGCTGAGGCATGCCCACCCTGCCCTGTTATAGTAAAGTAGAGTTCATCGGTAGCCGCCATAAAACTCCCTTTGCACAAGGCAACTTTGCCTGTTGCAACATTGGGGAAACAGTGCTGTCCGATAATCGCCGATGGATTAAACCGTTTAAAAAGGCCTGCGTCAAGAAGTGGTTTTGCTCCTCCTGGGGCTTTTTCTTCAGCAGGCTGAAAAATCAGAAGCACATCCCCTTTCAGCTCACTTTTCATTCCAGAAAGCATCTTGGCTGCACCAAGAAGCATGGCGGTATGCATATCATGGCCACAGGCATGCATTTTTCCGGATTCAAGTGAACAGAAATTGTGTTTGTTCTCTTCGTTCAGTGGAAGAGCATCAATATCTGCCCTCAGCGCAATGAGAGCAGCCTTCCCTGAGGTATGCTCCCCCTTGATAAGGGCCACCACACCAGTTTCAAGGAGAGACGGCTCAGGCGTGATGCCGAGACCAAGAAGATAGTCGGTTATCAATGCTGTTGTGCGTACCTCTTCATAAGAGAGCTCAGGGTGAAGATGAATATCCCTGCGCAAGGCAAGAACTTCAGGAAAAATCTCTGCTGCACGCTCCCGAATGCTTTCAGCAAGCGCGGTAATGTGTTCTGTTGACATTTTTTTTCTATTCAGGAAAATTCTACATATCCATAAAGTGAATAAACTCAAGAGCCTTCTCTCTGAGTTCATCATCTCTCTCCTTGAAGAATGGCGAAGCGTAGCGAATCAAATAACCATATTTTTCCATATTTTTAACAAGCCGGAAGAGATCGTGCGTCTGTACCCTGAAGGTAATAACCATGCTCTCAGCCTCAGAAGTCGCACGGTACATGCCAAAACTCAACACGGTTACATCGTTTTTTTCAAGTATGGCAATAACCTCGGAGAGCTTCAGTTCAAATGCCGGTATATCAAGTTCAAGAGTCATCCCCTCTTCGGATAGGTGGTAAACATCGGCAATTTTTGCAAGAAGCCTCACTTTTTCAACCATGCCGGCATACCTTCCATCTTTATCCGACACAGGAATAAGATTTCCAGGAAATACGCGTATGCGCGAGAAAACATCAAAAAGATGCTCATGGCGTCCGATGCTCTCAGCCGCTTGAAGGTTCAGATCTTTCAAAGAGAGTTTATGCTTGTTTTTGGTATGACCTGCCTGCAAAAGTTGGAGTATGGTCACTAGTGCCTTGATTTTTTCCTCGTGCAGGAGAGGGACACATTCAAGGCCTCCCTCCTGCATAAACGTGAGCACATCAAGCACAAGGGCATCACCCGTAAAAACAGGATAGGTTGTGTTAAGACAACTCTCTATGCATTCAGTTAACAACATGGTTCGATTTTATTCACTCTCAGTTCATGCCTTCCTCCTTCAAAATCAGCAGCAAACCAGTTTTGAAGAGTGGTTTCAATGAGCTCTTTAGAAGAAAAGCGTGCTGATAAACAGATAATATTGGCATTATTATGCTGCCGGGCAAGTGTGGCAAATTCAGGGTTGCAGCAAAGCGCCGCACGGATACCTTTGACTTTGTTTGCAGCAATTGAAACCCCGATACCGGTACCACAGAGCAGAATTCCCTGATCACAGATACCTTCGGCAACAGCATTGGCAACTTTACGGGCATAATCGGGATAATCAACCGATGCTTCACTGTAGGGCCCCATATCGTTGACTTCGTAACCATTCTGTTCAAGCCAGGAAACAACAGCTTTCTTTAGTTCAACTCCGGCATGATCACTTCCAACTGCAATGTTCATAATATTGTTTGCTTTTAATTTACATAATTTATTTTACAGCCCGATCGAGTTAAAAAGAGAGCCTGACTGTTTACTTTCGGCTCGTCATTGTCGATTGTCAGGTATATCCCATCAGCATTCATCTGCCATGCCTTGACGTTGTCGCTCAGAATAAGATCAAGATCGGCCATAACCTTCGGGATAAGCGATTTGTCGAACACTGGGAAGAGCGTTTCAACCCTGTCGTCGAGGTTTCTCGGCATGAGATCGGCACTTCCGAGGTAGAGCTCCTCCTTTCCGCCATTATAAAAGTAGTATGCCCTGCTGTGTTCAAGAAAACGTCCAATGACGCTGATAACCCGGATATTGTCGCTGATTCCCGGGATTCCGGGCTTCAGACAGCAAATGCCGCGAATAATAAGGTCAATCCTGACACCTTCACAGGAGGCCATGTAGAGTGCACGGATAGTGGTGGGATCAACAAGGGCATTCATTTTCATGATGATTCGTCCCTTCTTCTCCTTCCGGTTCCACTCAACCTCTCTTTCAATCATCTCAATAATTCTTTGCCGGGTATTGATCGGCGAAACCAGCAACTTTTTATAACCGGTATGTTTTGAATAGCCTGTCAAGGCGTTGAAGAGCTCGGCCACTTCATTGGCAAGCTGTTCGTTGACCGTAAAAAGGCTGTAATCGGTATAGATTTTACCGGTTGCCGGGTTGTAATTTCCCGTACCAAGATGGAGATAGCGTTTCAGGCGCTGTTGCTCACGGCGAACAACAAGGGTAAGTTTTGCATGGGTTTTCAGTCCACGCAGACCGTAGGCTACATGCACTCCGACATCCTCAAGAGCCTGTGCCCAGACAATATTGTTCTCTTCGTCAAACCGAGCCTTGAGTTCCACAAGAACAGCAACCTGTTTGCCCTCTTCAGCCGCCTTCATCAATGCATGGACAATCGGCGAATTGCTGCCGACCCTGTATAGCGTCTGCTTTATCGAGAGTACCAGTGGATCAACTGCTGCCTGGTTGATAAAATCGACAACAGGCTGAAATGAGTCGTAAGGATGGTAGAGCAGCTGATCTTTAGTTCTTATAGCTTTGAAAATATCACCGCCAAACTGCTCCTCAATCGGGTTCCGCGGCACAAAGGAGTCGTCTTTCAAATCCGGACGATCTATCTTCAGGATATCGATAAGAGAGCTGAGCCCAAGCGCGCCATCTATTTCATAAACATTTCTCTCGGCAACCTCAAGATTTTTCATGAGAAGTTTTCTCACCGAAAGAGGCATTGCCGGAGTGATGTCGAGGCGGACAACCTTTCCATAACGGCGCGACCTAATCCCCTGCTTGATAGTCTCAAGCAGATCACCCGCTTCATCCTCCTCAATTTCTATATCGGCATCCCGAATCAATCTGAAAAGATGTGATTGAAGGATCCTCATCTTCGGAAAGAGATGTGAGAGATTGTTTTCAATAAGATCTTCAAGCCAGATAAACCGTATTATACCGCATTCATCGCTGAAGCCTTTGATTGAGTTGAGCAGGAGAAGTCGGGGCAGAATACTTGGCACCTTGACACGCGCAAACTTCAGAATTCCGCCCTCCTCATCCTCCATTTCTATGGCAAGATTGAGCGAAAGATTCGACATAAACGGAAAGGGATGGCCGGTATCGAAAGCGAGAGGGGTCAACACAGGATAAATTTCCTTGCGGAAATAGTGGCTCAGGGCCTTCTGCTTTGTTGCTGAGAGTGCTGAAACCCGAACAAACTCAATACCCTTCTGTTGCATTGCAGGCAGCAGGTCGTTATACAGACAGTTGTTTCGTTCGCTGAGCTGCTGCAGAACCATTGCACGTATCTGGTCGAGCTGTTCAGCAGGAGTAAGACCGTCGATGGTTCGTTTCTGAATGCCAGCCTCAAGCTGATCCTCAATACCCGCTACACGGATCATGAAAAATTCATCAAGATTAGAACTGAAAATCGAGATAAATTTTACCCTTTCCAGAAGAGGATGAGCCTCAGGATTGATAGCCTCTTCAAGCACCCTTTGATTGAAATAGATCCAGCTCAGCTCCCTGTTGACATAGAGGGAGGGATCAGATAAATTCGGAAGCACAGCCGCCTTGCCGTTGTTGTCAATATCCGTCAACATAACTGTCATAATAAATTTTCAGGTAAACCGAATTATTCCAGCTTCGTGAACAACAGTGTCAAGAGCTTCATCCCATGGATCGGCTGGGAGCTCATCAACCATCTGCTGGCTGAATGAAAGGCCGATACGAGAAGGCCTCTTTCCTGACTGTGAAAGTCGCTGCAGAAAAAAATCATAAAATCCTTTGCCGTATCCGAGACGAATCCCTTTTCCGTCAAAGGCGAGAAGAGGAATGAGCATAACATCAAGGAGCGAATCATCAACTATCGAGAGCTCTTGAGGTTCAGGTTGACCGAATTGTGCCAGCAAAACCGGATCACTTTGCCGAAAAGCAGCAGAAAAAAGTTTACCATCCCTGATAGCCGGCACCGACATCTCTTTACCCATTGCAGCAAGCCCCTCAATGAGTGGAGCAGTATCCACTTCAGCATGGGTATGCATGGAGAGGTAGAGATGAATGTGGTGAGCCTTGACAATTTCAGGCAGTCCAAAAACATGGCCCGCAATAGCCAAACTCATTGCCTCCCGCGTTTTTTCAGGCAACGCAAGCCTCAGGGCAATCATTTTTGCTCTGAGAGCCTGCTTTTTCAACTGTAGCGGTTGCATACAGTAATATAAAAAATCCCCTTGCACTGCTTCATAAGAGTTTTTAAAAACAAGCCTTCAATGATAAAGAGAATCAAACAATGGCGTTGCCTTTGACGGTCTTGACAAGATCCTTGCGGACAACGAGTCCGGAGAAATAAGTGTTTATTTTCTGATCAAGTGTATTCATAGTCTGCCGTTGGCTGTTTAAAAATCAAAATCGCTGGTAAAAGAGCGCCGCATAAGATAGCGGATTGACTTGTATTCGCTGTAGTGGGTAGTGCCCGGGTATTTTTCACCAAGCTTCAAAATAACCTCCTGACCGTTCACCTCATCAGCTTTGCTGGTAAGAACGAATCGAACCTGCCTTTCACGATCCCGCGAATTGTCGGAGACGACATCAAAAACAAGGGTATGTGCATCAGAAATAAGATCACCAGTAAGGGTATAAATACCTGCAGCAAGAGTCCTTGCCTGAACTTTTTCGGTAACCGGCTGCGATTGATAAAGCACGACGGCGAGCTGACCGGATGTTATAACTGAACTGGTTCCCCGAATAATATCCACGTCGACGGCAGAGATGTCACTCTGGCGCTTTTTGTTAATTCTGACAATCGGAATCACCACTTCCTGCAACGATGCGCCACCGTGAACAAAACGACTGCCAGAACCTTTGAGGCGCAGCCGATTGATCGATTTCGGAATCAGTACCTCCATCTTTCCCGACAATCCAAGCTGAGAAGAGCTGAACTTCCGCAGGCTTGAACTCTCTTTGAGTCCTTTGCCAAGCACAAATCGCCGGTCACGAAAGAGGATCTCCTCTCCATCAGCTTCATTTCCCGCAAAATCGCTTTCGTCAAGAGCCCTATTCTGATAGATAAAACCATGGTCAGCCGTAACCAGTAGGTTATTTGCGTTAGCCCCGGTAAGCTTCTTGATAAGCTTGACAATATCCTGCAAGGTATCCTCAACAGCCTCGAACACCCTCTCTTCCGATTCACGTTTATCACCGGTAATGTCAATGCGATTATGGTAAACATAAATCACATCGTGCTCACGTAACAATGTCCGACATTCATTAGCTTTGAGGGCCATAACCTCTTCAGCCTTTACGGCAGCACCCTTCCATGAAGCTGTCCGGTTGAGAATTCTATAGCGATTCGCCGTGCCTTGAGAATTAAAATTATCCGCTAACACTGCTCCTGTATCGTTATCGGCAAACGCCAGCACTCTGTTTGGGAGAAGCGCGGCCATACCAAGCTGTGTATAGCTTGGCAGCATTGAAAGACAAGGCTCTATAGTAGCATCATATCGGTCTTCCTGCCGTATAAGAGAGAGCAGTTCATCGCCGATTTCGTAGCGCAATGCATCGGAAATAATGACACAGACCTTATTATTCTTTAAGAGAAATGGCTCTATAAAACGTTCAAATACACTTCTCTGCAAGGGTACAGGAGGGGCCTCCCATGTATCGGCTTTGTCCACAAATGCCTGCCACCGGTCGTTCAATTTCAGGAGGTAGTTGTTGGAATAAAGACTTTCAATTTTATCAGCCAGTTCCGCCATCAGCGAAGCCTGCCCGGACATGCTGACATGGTAAATAAATTTGCGGTAGCATTGATCGAGCCGAAACCAATAGCGGCTATAGAGTTGCACGCCATCAGTCATAGAGCTCATTTCCAGCTTTACCTCTTCGATTGCATGCATGAACAGCGTTGCATACTCCACCGTCTCGTAATGGTGCTGAAATTCGTTGTACCAGTGGCCTTGACGGCGCTGTCGTATCCATTGAACGATCTCATGGCTGAACGCCGTCTGAATTACAAGAGTACGAACCAGATCACTGATAATTTTTTTGTCAATCAACTGAAAATAATCGAGTTCGATCAGTTGACGGAAGTCCAAGTCTTCCAGTTTTTGTTCAATTCGCAGGATATCTCCACACTCTTCAGCAAGCGCATCAAAGCATTTTTCAAATTGGCGACTGTCTTTCCAGCGCTTCAGAAATACCAGCGCATCACTGGCCAGCACTCCCTTTCCACCAATTCCCACTGCAAAGCCGAACTTGAAAAGTTCAATAACAAAATCCTTCATACCAGGGTCAGATGATTCGTAGCCATAGCTCCGCTTCATAAGCTCCCAGAAATACCCATCCAGACGGCACCGTTCAATCAGACGATACTTGTCGCCATCCTGCAATTCAAGGCCCAATTGTTTTTCTTTCGAAGCGTTCCCCGCCAACTCGTCCAGCAGGTGCTCGAGCACAATATCCAGCCGAGGTTCCGATCCTGCACAAACCCCAAGCATCTTCAAACGGATTATTCCGGGTGTATCGTCTGTCTTGAGCAGTTGCCTGAGGCTCTCAATTCGCTTGGTAGAGCGGTAGAATTCTGGATGATCCTTAACCACGTCCTGAAACTCATGGCCAAGTTCCAGTTCGGAGAGCCATAATCCAACCTGATCAGCACGGAAATCACCATAAGCAAGCTCTACATCCAGCAGCCAGTTATCCAGCTTTTCAGGCTGAGCCCCTTCGCGATAGAGCAGGAATTTCTGTTCAGGATGTTCCCTCAGAATGCGATACTTCACGCCAAACTCGTTGTTGGCAAGTTCAATCTTTTCAACACCCTCAAGCTGCAAACCATCGAATGCGTCGCGCAACTCCTTCTTTACGTCATTCCAAAAGACAATGCGATGACGATCGAAGAGCCGACTTAGCGCCTGGGTGATACGTTCACTCATTACAAAAAACTTTCATGAGAAAAATTGAAAGAAAAAATTCTTTGAGTATTCACAACAAGATACTTTGCAACACAAACTCTGTTTTTGTGTATTACAGAAAAGCCACAAAATGACTTGTGTATCGTAAAACTGAATCAACGATACACAAAACGCTTTATAGCGTCAGCGATCTTGAAAGTGAGCCTAATCAATCTTCCATATACCCGATGCAATAGTCGCTAACTGCTTTTGCCGAGCTTCGATTTTCTGTTCATCCCAACTGTCATAGTGCACCGCAACCGCATTGGTTATCTGAAAGGCGCTATCTT
>JABDHK010000002.1 GCA_012972835.1 Chlorobiaceae bacterium
ACCACCCAAGGAGCACGTTTTAACAAATAGCGTAATTCTGAGATGACAAACTTTTTACCTTCTCCCTCAGGCTTACCCATTTTTTGAATAAACCAGCTCTCCCTGGAGTGAAAGACACCAATATCAAAATAGCGGCGAAACTCTTCAATCACGCTGTAGTTATGGGAATGATAACACGCTTTACCGTCATTCGAAAACGTTGTGTCTAAACTCCCATCAGTATTGTAACGAACAATTGCAAAGTCCCCTTCACATTCCCCAGCTACAAGAATCTTGCCATCAGCCTGTACGGTAACGCATTTTCCATTTTCAATACCATTTATATTGTCAGTAAAATCTGTGGTAACCTTACCGTCACCATCGAAGGTGGTGTCTAGAGTTCCGTCTGCATTGTAGCGAGCCAACGCGAATACGTAATTACCTCCGGATAACAAGGAATTCCCTGCAAAAAGCAACTTGCCATCAGACAGCCTGGTCAAACTATTGCCGGAGTCAGTTCCTCCAAAATCAGTTGTTAGAAGAGGCATGATTAAGTTTTTATTTATTTATAAAATTATAATCACTTTTTATCTTGCGTCAATCCCGGCTTTGCCATCGAGGATATTGTTCCCGGTGATGATATTTGCCAGGGTATTACTAGTTCCATTAATGGCAGCTATGCCCAATAATGTCAGGTTCTCGACATGGGTTCCTAACGTGCAGGTTATGCTGTTGAATCTGTTGCATCAGGAACAAAAGGATTATCGAAATAGCTTTTTGAAGACAAAATATAAGGTATTCCGGTATCCACCAAATCCCTGAGTTCTGAGGGAAGAGAAGAACTACTTTACTTGGGACTGATAGGGCTTATAGGAAAAAAGATAGTGCAGGGTACTGGGTACTGGGTGCTGGGTGAATATTTATTATTTGCCGAGCAGGCGACCTTGCAATTCTTTATAATTTGGAAATACGGAGTCTATACTTGCTAGTTTAGCATCATAGAGAATTGATGTTGCGATAATAATTCGGTCTGCTGGATCCTGATGAATATCGGAAAGTGTGACAGCTTTATGCATTATTTCGCAGGTAACTGGAAGTGATTCTACTCCTGAATTTTCGAGTGCTTCTTTTAACCAGTCTTTAACTGAAAGCGGGAGCTGAAGCCGCCCTCGTTTTTCTAGCAATGAAACCTCCATACATGATATGGCAGAAATTGCCAGATGAGTATCGAGCTGCATGGCATGTACAATTTTTTCTGATAGATCTTGATTACCGTTAATAATCCATTTAACCCAAATATGGGTATCAAGTACGATCATTTGAGGCAGTTCCAGTCTTTTGCTGGTATTATAGGGGTTACAATGTCACCTTGTATTGAACCTTTTCCTGCTATAAGTGGTGATGGTTGGTGTTGTGTTTGTGAGGTAATCAAACTTGCTTCCTTTTCGGGAAGAATTGTTACGATGACATGGGCTTGCTTGATGGGTGGCTTGTCGCCTAACCATTTCATGGTTCCATGTTCGTATATGGCTTCATAACTTTGCAACATACATAGCCTCCTTTATATATCAAATCTCTGCAGTATAATACAATTATCAATCAAGACTTTCTATAGCTGGAAAGAAAGACCGTTCTGAGGGAAAAAAGTGCTGAGTGCTGAGTACTGAGGAAGAATAGTGGGCAGTGGCATGAGAATGGCTTCGCAGAAGGCTTCCTGATCATGTTCAGCTTCGTCACTTAATTTTTTGCTTGAAAACGGTGGCAGTGCGCCTATGCGATGTTCCAGTTGCCCTTTTCAGTTACTTGGGTGAACCCTCCAATACCCCTTATTCATGCTCAGTTTGAGCTTTAAGCTTGATGGCATAATTTGTTCACGGATACCCATTTTATAACCAACTAGCTTCATTCCTGTACGAACTGCTGCAGATGGTACCACCCAAGGAGCACGTTTTAACAAATAGCGTAATTCTGAGATGACAAACTTTTTACCTTCTCCCTCAGGCTTACCCATTTTTTGAATAAACCAGCTCTCCCTGGAGTGAAAGACACCAATATCAAAATAGCGGCGAAACTCTTCAATCACGCTGTAGTTATGGGAATGATAACACGCTGCCTCACTGGAATACGCTACCTTCCAACCTTCATGCAACATTTTAGCAGCAACATAGGTGTCTTCACCAAAAATGACAGTTGATGGGAAGCCCCCAACATCCATGAGAGCCGTTCGGCGATAAGCTGCAAATGAATTAGACAAGAAAGCTGCCTTAATACCAAGTCGCTGGATATCCTCTTTTGTTTTTACAGAAGATAGTTCGGGGTAGTTAAATAACCGGGCATGAGCAGCAATAGGTGAGGCATCAGCATGTGCTAATTGACGCCCACACACAGCTCCGACTTTTTCATCATCAAAAGGCGCTATGATATGTTTAATAGAATCAGGGGAAGTAAGAATGGCATCCTGCGTTATATAGATGAGAATATCGGCATTCGGCAGGAGATCAACACCTAACTGACGAGTAGCACCATGATTAAACTGCTCCTTTGGTATCGAAACAACCTCGACACCCATTTTCATCGCTACTTGACTGGTTCCATCCGTTGACGATGAATCAATTATTAAAATTTTCGCCTGCAATGAAGAGGCCTGTATTGCACCAAGACACTTGACTATTTGCACACCAGCATTATACGCAGGTATGATGACACCGATTGAGCCTGAACTGAGTTCACCCTGCATCCGACAATTACTCTCACTCTGCATGCATTCTCATCAATACGCTCCGTCTCTACAAAAAACAACAGGAATTGTCTTAAGGAGAATCACGATATCTGACCAAAGCGACCAGTTTTTTACATACCAGCTATCCATTTTGACTCTTGTATCGTAATCAACATTATTACGGCCACTGATTTGCCAAATGCCCGTCATGCCCGGTTTCGCCATCAAGTAATACTCAACATCATTACCGTAATATTTAAGTTCATCCTTTACCACCGGACGAGGCCCTACCAGGCTCATCTCACCTTTCAGCACATTCCAAAGCTGCGGCAACTCATCAAGACTGGTTTTCCGCAAAAAATTACCAACACAGGTTATCCGTGGATCATTTTTAAGCTTAAAGCATTGTTCCCACTCAGCTCTTGACTCAGCATCATTATCAAGAAGTTCTGTTAGAACAGCCTCAGCGTTGCAAACCATAGTGCGGAATTTCAAGCACTTAAATGGTTTCCTGTTTTGGCCGACACGCACATGGCCGAATATTGCCGGGCCAGAATCACGGGTTATCTTCCAGACCAAGAGAGCAAACAGCGGTGACAGAAGAAGAAGCAAGAGAGAGGAGGCAATAATATCAAACCAGCGTTTCACAACTTTTGACGAGCAATGCGATAGATTATTGTGCAAACGAATAACAAGAGCTTCGTGGGTGAAAAAATGCTTGACTTCCATGCCATACAGCGGAACACTCGGCATGGGAGGAATCACAAAAATATCCTCTGCTCCGGCAAGTGTGAGCTGACGCACCCACGCTTCGCTCTCACTGCTCTCATTGCTTTCGAGAGCAATCACACTGTGAAAATCAGCAAATGCATCAACTGAGCAGCCCTTATCACTCATGCAGAGAAGGGGAATGCCCGCAACGGGGGCTGCAACTCTTGAACCATTCAAATGACGCTTTGAGATAAATCCCTGCACGTCAAAACCAGCCATTTTTTCACTGTTTAAAGCTAGACATGCACTCTTTGCATTGTCACCATCGCCAATAATAATGGTCGGAGTTTGCCAGATGTTCAACCGCAGCAGCACCTTCTTAGTCAACTGACGCAGCAGAGGAGTCAGCGTTGCTATTATCGTCCATGTGGTAAGCCACCACACGACGTTTATCTGCTGGTGAAATATTTCCATTAACGCAAGGTGCAACAACGCAAGAGCCATTATTCCCTGCAACACTTCATGAAGTTCATCCCAAAAAGAGGTACGGCGGATATAGCGCTGCTTTATCAATCCCATCCATAGAATCCAGACAAGAGTGAGTAACCCAATAACATTCAGATTGGTTGCGGTGATTCCTGAACTGTATCCATTACGAATCGAGACCATGACGGATACAAAAGAGGCGATGACGACAGAAAGCAAAAAGGAAAACAGGTCCGACACGCAAAGCGACCAACCTTGAATCTTTCGACGTTTCTTGCTATGTATCGATGGAGATTTAAGCATGACTTACTGATCCTTGTTTTTGGGAGGAAACAGGTTACGCTGGCTGCTGTAGTGTGAAGAAATGACGGCTTGTTACTCTATTGTCTTTGTTATAGTGAGACCGAATGCGGGGTTTGGTGAAATTGATTTACCGGCATCAAGGCTTAACTGCTGGGTCAGTGACCAGCCGTGTGCAATAGGGGTGGTGTTGGTCAGGTCGCAGGCGACCATTGATGTCTTTTGATTGTCCGGTAAGGGGTTACCTATGCTGCCATAATTTTCGATATAAGCTACTCTGACAAGGGGATTAACAAGTTTAGTGAAGCGCATCATGACTCCGGTATTGATGACCCTCACCCGGTTCAGCGGGCTGTAGGAATTATCTGCTCCTTTAACAAACGGGATAAAGGGTGTACCTATTCCAAATCCCTTATACACCCAGGCACCATAATAGCCGTTCGTTAAATAATCGTCAGGGTAGTCAGTTATTATCGCGCCTGAACGGGTATCGAGAAGTTCAAGATTAATCCGTGCAAAATGGCTCTCCTTGTTTTTATTGATCATGGAGACACCAAGCAAATAGTCGCCTGGATACCAGAAGCGTAGGCCGCTTCCATCTTCAAACATGGTTTGCACGTAGAGGAAGAAGTCGCGGTCACTCTCTTTCTGCTGCAACGCGAACTCAATGGTACCTCGATGGTCACCAAGTGCATTCTGCTGTTCAGTTATGGCACCGTTACTTCCACCCTTACCTAAAAAAACGTTTAGTAGATCTTTTAACCCTGAGGGCTGTCCATCGCCACCCCAGACGGCAAGATCGTGTACACCTGCATAAAAATTGAGCCCCTGATCTGGGTATGATTCACCAAGTCTGAGATAGACAAATTTTTCGTGGAGGAGAGAATTAGGGATTGTCCGCTCTTCGCCAAGCCATCCGTGAGCGAGGTATGCGTTCACGGCAAGCCATTCGGTCAGGTCGACATAGCCGTTAGTAGCGAGTGATACCTTAGGAATAGTGGGAGCGTTGCGGCTGTAGACAGTGGATCCGGAAGAGAGCAGGGTGTCGACGAGACCGAAAGTTTCTGCTTTGCGGCCCAGGGTGAGACGGAGATTTTTATAGGCAAGTGCTGCGTAGGCGTCTGTCCAGATGAGGTCCTGGCTGGAGTTGGTGCGGGCAGTGACGTCGACACCGTAGTACCAGTCGAAGGTTTTTTCGTCGTCTGCATGTTTGTTTATGCGTAGGCGCGTAAACATGCTGCTGGCGCGTTCAGTGCTGACGCGACCATTGTTGTTGGCATAGGCCCAGAATGGAGGTAGGGTTTGTTTTGAGAACAGGAATCCGGTGGATACCTGCAGGGTGTCGATGCCAGTGGGGAGTGCGGCTTGGGCAGGTACCGATAGTATAAGAAAAAGAAGAAGGAATATAGATTGGTAACAGATATTTTTGGTTGGTGTTTGCATTGGGAATGAATTTATCGTTCCGGAGTTAGCTCCATCTTAGACTTCTGCGCAGGGCTTCCAGTTGGGTTTTGGTTTCAGCGTCTTTTTTAGCGTTGTGGAGGGCTTCTTTGATGAAGGCCCAGAGGATGGAGAGAAAGCCTGTTGATATGGTTGCAAGCAGGACGATCAGACTGCGTTTTGGTTTTGATTTTCTATCCGGGACTACGGCTTTGTCGAGTACTTGGATCATTGACCCCTCTTTTGCTTCGTCGATTTTGGCCATTTCGAATTGTTTGGCGAGGAGCTCATAGACGGTTTCGGCGTATTTGAGGTCGCGGACTTTCCGGAGGTATTCGAGGCCGGCTTCGGGGGCTTTGGTTGTTGAAACTGATCCTGTTTCTATTCTGGCGAGCTGGGCGCGCATGCCGCCTACCACCTGCTGGGTGCGGATATAGTCGGGGTTGTTGCCGGTGGCGAAGGTGCGCATGGCGCCGAGTTCGACCTCTTTCATGGCAATCTGGCCCTTGAGTTCAGCACCTGCCCTGATAAGTGCTTGGGCCTGGGCATCAAGCTGGATGAGACCGGTTTTTTCCTGCACCTGCTTCATGGCGATTTCTGTATCAGCAAGTGTTTGTTTTGCCTGTATGAGCTGTTTTTCAAAAAAGAGGCGCCGCTGGGAGGCTTCGGTGACAGCAAGTACCTGAGTTAGTTTCTGCAACTCTTCCACATAGGCGTTGGCCAGTGCGGCGGCGCGCTTTGGATCTTTGTCGTCGACCTGCACGGCAATGAGGCCGTCTTTGCCTGAAATAATACTGCTGGCACCTGCGAGTGCCTTGCGGGTGTCGCTTGGGAATTTTGTTTTATACACTGCCTGCAGTTTGAAGCGCTTGATCATGTTATCGCTTACGGTGCGGCTTTTGAGCATGGCAACGTAGGTGTCGTTTGGGGTTTTTATGCCTGCAGCACCTACCATCCCGCCTAAGGCTCCGAGCTGCCCGAGCAGGGCTGAGGCACCTGACTGCTGTGTTGGCGGCATTATCTGCGTTGTAGCGGTGTAGCTGTTGGGGATAAAAAAGCTTATCAATGCAACAATCACGCCGGCGATGAGCGGGGCGCCAAGAATAAGTTTTTTATGTTTGGCGAGCGTGATGGCGAGATCGATGAGGCTGATTTCTTCCTCTGGGTTTTCCTGAAAGATGGGGTTATCGGGCATGTTTTATAAGCACTTTATTTATAGGGTTTTCAGTGTGGCGAGGCCTGCGGCTCCGAGGCCGAATTGGTAGAGGATGCTGGTCCAGTCTTTCAGGTTTTGCATGAATGTCTCGCCTCTTTGAATTTTTTCAGGTACTACGATGGCGTCGCCTGGATTGACTCTGCCTCCCATTCCGCTGTTGCGGTTGCTTCGTACTGTGCCATCTGCGCAGACTCGGTAGATTTCTGATTTTTCACCGGTGAAGCTTACACCACCAGCCAGGGCAAGGTAGTCTTTAACGCGACGTTCCGGCTGATAGATAAAGGCATTCTGCTGGTAGACGGCACCAATGACATCGACGGTTCCCTGTATCTGCGGAATGTAGATTGTGTCGCCGTCCTTGAGAGGAACCTCTGGCAGATCACTGATTTTTGCCCTGTAATCCTTGAGAGTGAGAATAATGCGTCCCTCTGACTTGATCGTTCGCATCTTTTGTGCCAGACGTCGCTGTGCTTCGAGTTCGCTTGTTACCACCGCAGCCTGCGCAGGGTCATTCTGGGCTCTGAGTCTTTGTTTGGCATTTGTTTCTATATCTTTTTCGTAGCGGTCTACCACTTCATCGATCTTTGCCTGTTGCTGGATTTTAACACTTTCACGGCTTAGTTTGGTGCCATAGATATAGCCCTTTTCGGTAGTACCTCCGATTCGAATTAAGAGGCCGCGGAGAGTTTCGCCTTTTTGCAGCTCGAAAACACCGCTTTGTTTTACTTCACCGTCAACACGAACAAAATCCCGCTCTGCTTTGACTTCCAATGGTGCTGCCCCTGGCGCAAAAACACGGATGATGTCGGTCGGTTCTACTTGAAGCTGTGCAAGCTTTTGTTCTATGGATGCCCAATCTGCCTGTAGTTCTGCCACTGTCTTGTACTGGCTGTTGATGTTCTTTTCAACAATGACGTTTTTCACTCCGGCGACTGATTCAAAACCGCCAGCCCAGCTCACAATGTCGGCAATGGAGGATTTTTGTTTCAGCTCAAAGATGGCGGGTTTTTTAACGTCTCCAAGCAATGCAAATTGAGGACCAACTGCCGGGATGTAAATGACATCGCCATCCTGAAGTGCCTGGTCGGAGGATTTATCGCCATGGAGGAGAATATCATAGAGATCAAAGGAGATGAGTGGTTCGCTGCTCCGCTTGAGCTTGATATTCCGCAAGCTGCCGGTGACTGATGGCCCGCCGGATGCGAAGAGAGCGTTAAGCAGGGTACTCATGGCGCTCAGGGTGTAGGAACCGGGGCGCAAGGCGTGGCCAACAACATAGATCTGTACACTGCGGGTTTGTGCAATGCTGGCGCTGAGATCGAAGCTTTTAAATATTCTGCCGACTGCTTTTTTAAGGTATCCCTGCAGGTCGCGATATTTCACGCCGGCTACTTTTACGGAACCAACACGGGGCAGGTAGATTTCGCCGCTGCGGCTGACCGTGACGTTTACATCAATATCAACCATACCCCAGCCCCGAATCTGCAGGGCATCACCGGGGCCAATGACATAGTCGGCATTAACCTGTACGGATTTTAAGGGTGCAAAGGTAGTGGGCACATTGCGGAAGAGATCGCGACCGAAAACATCGAGTGTTTTGCCGGTTGAGCTTTCAACATAGATCTGAAAGCTGCTTTTGATCGGGACGATGCTCTTGCCTGGTATGAATTGATCCTGATCTTCTGAGCGAGGATTAGTCTCATGTGCAGCTGCATCGCGCAGATCAGAAAATGAGGTTGTGATGGAAGAGTTGACTGTTCCTGACGATGGGGTTGAGAAATAGGACGCACCACTGCTTGCTGTTGCGGCTGGTGAGCCTGTTCCTGAGCTTTCTGCACTCAGGGCGACTACTGGCAGAAAGAACAAGCAAAACACAACGACCAGAAAATGACTATAACGCATGAAAAAAACTTTTTTGGCTTTTAAAACAGACTATAAAAAAGCTACGCACCTTCACTCACACAAGAAGAAAAGGAAAGCGCTTGTTCGCGTACCAGAGCGCTTTATAAAAAATATAGGTGTAACCGATTATTTTAACTTGTTATCACTACAATCTTACTCACTCATTAGTAAGAAAAATTCGCAACCGTCAAAAGTCGAAGAAGAGGTAAAACGGAGTGGTACATACTTTTAAAATCTTATGAATTAAGACTTTTCCAATACATAGATTTACAGCTATAGCATAATAAATTAAAATACAAATAAACACCAAGCAAACATGCAGAAAATTACATAATCCTTGTATACATCGGCATAAATTTTACTTCCGCCAGCTAATAATTGAACCAAGAAAAAGCCTGGAGATTTTTAGGGCAAAACCAATAACTTCGCCGTCTGTCAGTATGGACAAAAGGAAGCCGGTCATTCGTCCGGGGTTGTTGCGCATCCACTCGTTTCTGTAGAGGAGGCTCATCAGTTTATCCATGGGGACGGCGCAGGCACACTCAATGAGTTTGTCGAGCCTGATCTCTGGGCCGGCTATAGGGCGATTGCTGTGCTGCGTTGTCATGGTGAGCACACGATTGCCAGCTCGCTCTGAAAGATTGTAATCGATACATTTATCAGCTGTATGACGGATGCGGAGTTGAATGGGCTGCTGCAGTGTTTTGCATGTCGATGCAGCTGGTTGCTCTATCTCTCCCTTTTTGTTGTCCAGAAACATCAGGAGTGCGTTATATAAAAGTTCCTGTATCTCTTTGTCGGAAAGGTTCTTGTTGACCCTCATCAGCCAGGTGAGCTGGAAAAGATCGATCAGGAAGTTGATCAGCACAGCGTTGGTAGTGTTGCGCTTCATTGCTGACTTGTAGCGGTTGAAAGAGACATTGCAGTAGGCCAGCATGGCAATAAGGGTACCGCTGTCCATGCTGCGGGTCTCGATAACCGGGCAGTAGTTGTTGTAGAGATCCCAGTCAAAAGAGCGGATTTTTCCCTCGTCTTTGTACTCTTTAAATATGCCTGTGCCGGGATATGGGGTCATGACCATAAAGAGGGCCTGCCGGAGGCCGAGTGATCTTGCAAACTCGGGGTAAGCAATGGTATCCTGTACGTTTTCGGTATAGTGGCCGATGATGAAATAGCCTTCTGCACCGATTTTGTTTTTGTTGCAGAGTTCTATGGCACGGGCTACGTCGTCAAGGCTGTTTTTTTTGTTCATGAGGGCAAGGGTTGCTTCGCTCGGGCTTTCTATGCCGAGACCTACTTTGCTCAACCCTATTCGGCGAAGCTTGTCGAGAATGCGTTCGGCCCTGACAAGATCTTTGGCTCTGGATTCCGTCATGATCCGGAAATTGGTCAATCCCCTTTCGATCATCATGTCGCAGATTTTTTCTGCCCTGCCGATGTTGGTCAGGAAGTTGGCATCCCAGATTTTCAGGAGTTTTTTATTGTTGGGATCGTGGAGCAGTGCAATCTCTTCGACAACATTTTCTGCACTCCTGCCTCTCCAGCTTTTATGCATTTGATCATTGGCGCAAAAAGAGCACGACCACGGGCAGCCCCTGGAAGTATAAATGGTATCTATAGAGTAGGCATCGCCTTTTTCGCCATATCGATCGGGACGAAGAGAGCGCATTGGAAAGCGAATAGAGTCTATATCGGCAATGATATCCCTCTGGCCAGTAAAGACAATGCCGCCGCCTTCACGGTAGGCAATCCCTTTAACGTCACGGGAGGGGCCTTTGAGCACCAGCTCCCTGAAGGTCTCTTCGCCCTCTCCAATGACCACAACATCGACACAGGAGAGCTTGAGCACCTCTTCGGGCAGTGCCGTTGGATGAAAACCGCCCATGACAACAAATTTACCTGCCTCCTTGGCAATTCGGGCAAGTCGTTCCGCCTGGTTGAAGGCTCCGGTCATTGATGAAATGGCGACAAGATCAACAGGGCTTTTTTTCAGAAGTGATCGCAGACTATCGAAGATGCCGTAGTTGTAGAAGTTGTCAGGCATGACAAGGCTCTCTACGTCGTGCTCAACGGCGGCAGCAAGGTAGCAGACAGCAATACAGTCTGTGATAAACCTTGGAAAGGGTACTATGATAGTCTGAGGCGCCTCTACAAGGCAGATATGTTTAAAATATGCCATAAAACCCTGAGATTGAATCTTGTTATCCAGTAAGTATATGCTGCAATATACGCATTATAGACGCTATCGCATTGGATAAAATGAACGATTTTCCCTGGTAATCTGTTTTTGGGTTTGTTGACCACTTATATTTTATGGTTGTGATTCTGACTTCTGACAGGGCTGAGGGTCGAGTACTGAGTGAGGACAGTTGGTTTTGCTAGGATTTTGGATACTTCGCTTGGCTCAGTATGACAAGTGAAAAATAATGGTGATTATTCGTTTTTCAGCAGTCTATTAGTGAGCATGGTGGTGAAATCCCTGCGGGTGGATACAAACATGTGTACGTAGAGACTTTGGGATGCAACCTCATATATGACTCTGGTTTGCCCTACTAACCTTTCACGAATTCCTTGGAGGCCTAGTTGAATTGCTTCATCGGGGATTAAACCTGCGAAAGGAAATTCGCCGATATTTTTCAGCATCTCTTTGTATTTTTGGTCTGAATCCTGCCAGACCTTTTCGCCAAATTTATGTTTTACATATTTTCTGATTTCGCGATAATCATCTTTTGCGCTATCAAGAATAAAAACTGAACGTGCCATTTTACCCGTCGTTGTCCATTTCTGCAAAGAAATCTTTTGCTGGCTGAAATTTGCCTTGGGATATCTCTTTTTTTCCCATGTTGATGAGTTTCAGAAAAGCCATGGTTTCGATCTGTTCTTCGTAAGTTCGAATGTCCATGACTACCATTTTGGCCTCACCATTTTGTGTGATGATGAGAGGAGTACGATTATCTTCAAAGTCCTTTATGATCTTGGATGCATGAGACTTGAGATAGGATATGGGGTGAATCTTGTTTGATAGTTTCATTTTAACTCCTTTAGTAAAGGCTTAAGATTAAGACCAAATATAGGCTTTATTCAGTTTTTTTTAATGAATGAGTTACTTGGCGAAGCACTTGTTCTGCCCAGCAATCTGTTTTCGGGTTTGTTGACCACCGATATTTTATGGTTGTGATTCTGGATTGTTCCTGTTATATATTTTAAATGTTCGCTTTTGCTTGACTTGGTTATCAGTACTAAAGGAGAGATCTTATGCTGCAGCAGAAAACAGCTGGTTATAAAGCCCTTTGTACTTTGCGTTCTGAGGGTGATTTCTCTGTGGCTTGGACGACTATGGAGGAGCTGAGAGAGAGAACTGATTCTATTGTCGCTCGTTTTCTTGAGGAGCGGTTTGAGGTAGCAAAGGAGCTTGGAGGCGGGTATTTGCTGAATGAGCTTGTTGACAGGGCGATACGTACGTCGGAGGGTGAGATTATGGATCAAGAGGGTCTCCCTGAGAGTGAAAGGCTTGCATTGGTTCAGGCTTTGGATCGGCAAAACATAATGATGGGGCTTTATGGCCGATATGTGGAGATTCTTTTACCGGTGATTCATGAGGTGGCTCAGCGGGAACAACGGGAAGTACGGGTGCTTGAGCTTGCAAGCGGGAGTGGCGGGCTGGCGCTGGCTCTGGGTGAGGAGGTGCAGCGGCAACAGTTGCGGGTCTCTGTTACCGGTTCGGATATTGTTCCTGCTTTTATTAATGAAGGCAACATTCATGCGTCGAAAAAAAAGCTTTCTGTTCGCTTCAGGTTGCTTAATGCCTTTGATATGAGTGATTTGGAGGATGAGGGGTTTGATCTTGTGGTTATGTCTCAAAGTTTGCACCATTTCACTCCAGGGCAACTGGCGGTGATTATTGACCAGTCGGTGAGACATAGTACAAGAGGGTTTATTGGTATAGATGGATACAGGAGTGTGTTGCTTGCATGTGGCGTGCCTTTGATTGCCGGTTTGCAGGGGTTTGGTTCTTTTGCTCTTGACGGGTTGACTTCGGCGCGAAAATTTTATTCTGAGCTGGAACTGGATATTATTGCGGAAATCGCTACGGGGGGAAGAAATCACTCCGTTGATTGCTTGTGGCCATTGAGTGTTTTGACGGTAATGAAGGGATAGGAAACAAGATGGGCATGAGAGAAATGGGCAGGCCATGGCGCAGCCCGTACGGGGGATTTGGGAAATTCGGTTATATTGATGTAATAATATTTGAAACAAATAGAGAAGGAGTTTTCTTATGTCGTTTGTTAAATTTTTAGCTGGTGCGGCAATTGTTCTTGTGGGTATTCAACTGGTGCCTTATGGGAGGGATCATAAGAATCCTGCGGTTACTGGTGAACCAAAATGGGATTCTCCGAGGACTCATGAACTTTTTAACCGTGCCTGCAAGGATTGCCATTCCAATGAAACAGTTTGGCCTTGGTACAGCTCTTATGCTCCTGTATCTTGGCTGACGGCACTTGATGTATCTTTTGGGCGGAAGGTTTTCAATGCTTCCGAGTGGGGGCGTCCAGAAAAAAATGAAGGTGACAAGGCAGCAGCCGAGGTTAGAAAGGGCAAAATGCCTCTCTTTATTTATCTGCCAGCGCATCCGGATGCAAAACTGAATGCTGAGGAAAAAAAGGAGCTGGTTAACGGCCTGGTTGCGACATTTGGTGACAAGAAGAGCAAGAAAAAAGAGTAGTACAATAAATGTTTTAGCCATGATGTTATGAGTTTTTCAATTTTTCAAGCACGAACAAATCCTGCCCGAAAGAACTACCCATTGCATCTGGCACTTTTTCTTGTAACAGTCTATACAACACTGCGGGCAGGTGCATTCTGGGGCGGGCAAGAGGCGCTCGCCGCGGGCATTCCTTACTCATTCTGCCTGCTTCTCTTTTTAAGCGTTCACGAGTTTGGTCATTATTTTGCCACACTCTTCCATCGTGTGCATGCAACACTCCCCTACTACATTCCTGTCCCCCCCCTGCCGCTTCTTCTCAGTCTTGGAACAATGGGGGCGGTCATTAAAATCAAGGAGAGAATACCGGGAACAAACGCCCTGTTCGATATCGGCATTGCAGGTCCATTGAGTGGTTTTGCGGTATGCCTGGGTGTTTTGATCTACGGTTTTTTACATCTTCCCCCGGCTGATTTTATCTTTACCATTCATCCTGAATACCTGGCAACAGGCGGTTTGCAGACTCCTGCTCCGAAAGAGACTCTTTGCCTTGGAAAAAATCTGCTCTGGATTGTGCTGGAATACCTTATTGCTCCAAAAAACCTTCCGCCAATGAGTGAGATGTATCACTATCCTTTTCTCTTCACCGGATGGCTTGGTTCAGTTGTAACTGCGCTTAACCTGCTTCCTGTTGGTCAGCTTGATGGCGGGCATATCACCTACGCCATGTTCGGCAGAAAAGGACATGCAAAAGCAGCCAAAGGGTTTCTCTTGTTTATTGTGCTACTTGGCTTTCCTTCATTGCTGGAACTGCTGCTCAGCCTCTTCAGGCCGGAGGCTCTTTCACTGATTCCTCCCATACTGCTTCGATGGTCATGGTCTGGCTGGATTATTTGGGCATTCATTCTTTCACGATTTATTGGCTTGAACCATCCACCGACAGGTTATGATCACCCCTTGGCAACACCAAGGAGACTCTATGGGTGGATAGCAATTGCAATCTTTGTCCTGACTTTCACACCAGTACCATTCGGGGTAACATGAACAAGTCCAGATGCCGGATCAATGGTGCCGGGCGCATGATTGATCTCTCTGAAGGGCCGGTCATCATGGGTATCCTGAATACTACCCCCGATTCATTTTATGATGGTGGGGTATTTCAGAACACAGGATGTGGAGTTGATCTTGACCGGGCGCTGGATCATGCGCTTGCGATGATTGAGGCTGGTGCTTCCATTATCGATATTGGCGGCGAATCTTCCCGGCCAGGAGCAGAAGTAATTTCAATCAAGGAGGAGATTGAGCGCACGACACCACTCATTGCAATGTTGCGGAAGAGAACGGATGCGGTGATTTCAATTGACACCTATAAGGCTGAGGTTGCCGAGCATGCCTTGAAGGCTGGCGCTCATCTTGTCAACGATATTTCAGGCTTCACCTTCGACCACTCCATGCCCGAAATATGCCGCGAATACCAGGCTGCAGTGATCCTCATGCACACGCAGGTGAGGCCTGAATCGATGGGGTGGAGTACCGGGATAGAATCAGCCGAAACAGATATTGTTGCAAAAGTCAGCAGCTTTCTCGCCAATTCCATTGCTCAAGCTGAAGCACATGGCATTGAGGAGATTATTATTGATCCGGGGTTTGGTTTTGGTAAAAGCGTGGAGGAAAACTTCCTGTTACTTGCTGAACTTGGCTCTCTGGGTAGACTTGGCAGGCCGATTCTTGCCGGTGTGTCGAGAAAATCCTTTCTTGGCTATGCCATTGCCAAAGAGGGTGATGAAATTCCTCCTCCCTCCCAGAGACTTCCAGCCACCATGGCGGCTGAAACCATTGCACTGCTGAATGGGGCAAGTATTTTGAGGGTGCATGATGTTGAGGCTGCGGCGCAGTGTCTGCGGGTGGCGAAGAGAGTGCTGAGCGGGCTTGGGGGAAGGGGGGAATAGGACCAATGGGAGGGTGAGGGGGGGCTGAGAGACTGAGTAGGAAGTTTTTTTTGGAATTTGGTGTAAAACGGCGATGGTGAAATGTATCTGTCGAAAATTGAGCTTTTTGGGTTTAAGAGCTTTGCGCATAAGGTCCGGATAAAGTTTGACAAGGGTCTTACGGCCATTGTCGGGCCCAACGGGTGTGGCAAGACTAATGTTGTGGATGCCATGCGCTGGGTACTGGGCGAGCAGAAGTCTTCGCTGCTTCGGTCGGCGAAGATGGAAAACATTATTTTTAACGGTTCAAAAAACCTCAAGCCTCTCAGTCTTACCGAAGTCTCTCTTACCATCGAGAATACACGCAATGTCCTGCCGATAGAGTATACCGAAGTAACTGTCACCCGCCGACTCTACCGCAGTGGGGAGAGCGAGTTTCTTTTAAACCAGGTGAACTGCCGTCTGAAGGATATTCTTGATCTCTTTACCGATACAGGTATGGGCAGCGATGCCTATTCGGTTATTGAGCTGAAAATGATTGAAGAGATTATCAGCAACAAAAGCGAAGAGCGGCTGAAACTTTTTGAGGAGGCTGCAGGCATATCCCGATATAAACAGCGCCGTAAACAAACCTTCAAGCTGCTTGAGAGTACTTCAAGAGATCTTTCACGAGTTGATGATCTCCTGGCGGAGGTTGAAAAAAAGGTGAGGAGCCTGAAGCTCCAGGTAAGAAAAGCTGAAAAACTCAGGGAGCTGAAAAAACAAATTCAGGAAATCGATCTTGCTCTCTCCTGGCTGACCATGGAGGAGCACCGTGAAAAGCTTGAACCGATGCAGCGCCGTATCAGGGATGAGGAGCTGATAAACCATGCATATGCTGCGAAGATCGCCTCAGAGGACAGCTCCGCACAGGCGACAGAGTTGCTGCTGCTTGAGGAGGAGAGCACTCTCTCCGGGATACAGAAAAAGCTTAACGAAAGCAATCAACGGATTCATGCTCTTGAAAAACAATATTTGCACTATGAAGAGCATCAAAAAAGTCTTGCGACAGAGATTGCTCGAATCAGAACCATCATCAGCGAAAAAGAGCTGAAAATCCGGGAACAGGAGCTCCTTGAAAGCAAGCTGATGCAGCAGCAACCCGCTTGTGAGGAGGCCTCCAGTAAGCTGCACGCACTCTTTCAAAGCCTTGTTGCTGAACACGACCAGCTCAATACAACATTGAAAGATGAGAGAGTTGAACTTGCCCGGGAACGCAGGTTGAGTGCAGAAGCTCAAAGTGCGGCCAACCAGCTCACCTTGACAAAACACACTCTTGAATCAAAGAAAGAACATCTGCAAACAACTGTTGAACGGCTTGAAATAAAGAAAGTGGCCATTCTTGACAAACTGAGTGCCTCCCGAACAACTGAACAAGAGTTAACGGAAGAGATAAGAAGCAAAACCGCAGAGATTGCCGAAGCAAAACTTAGGGAGAGAGCGTTACGGGAAGAGCAGGAGAGAGTGACCAGGCGCATCGAGGAAGCAAAGGAGAGAGTTCTTGTCTTGAGATCAAGCAAAGATAAAGTGCATAACCAGATTTTGCTTGCCAATTCAATCCTCGATAATTTTGAGGGGATGCCTGAAGGGATTGGATTTCTGGAAAAACAAAAAAATGGAAACCCGGGGCTTGGTTGCATGTCGGACCTTCTCACGCTTGAGAGTTCCTACAAAAAAGCGGTCAATGCCGCGCTTGGCGAGAGCATGAGCTACTATGTGTGTCAGTCGCTCAGTGAAGCCAAGGAGGGAATCGGCCATCTCACCCGTTCAAACAAGGGAAAAGTTAATTTTCTTGTGCTCGATCTTGTTGCCCGAATGCCTGCAGGCCACTACCCTGAGATCAGTGGAGCAAAAAAAACCCTTGAGCTTCTTACCTATCCCCCGGAGCTGCATGATGCACTTCTCCTGATGCTTGACAAAAGTTATATCGTGTCGGATCTCGAAACAGCAGAATCTCTTGCCCTCAGCAATCGCGACTGCTCATTTGTCACCCTTGAAGGAGAAACTTTTGCCGGAAGAGGCATACTCTTTGGAGGAAGCTCAAAAAACAATGAGGGGTTGCGACTTGGTAAAAAAGCCGAACGTGACAAGCTGCAGCAAGAGCTTTCGGCCATTGAGCAGACAAGCAAGGATGAGGAGAAAAGTCTTCTGCAACTGCGCAATGAGCTTGCCTCAATTCAAGTCAGTGAACAACAGAGGGTGATTGAGCGGCTTGCGGCTGAACTTGGAGGAGTGGAAAAGAGGTTTGCACGGCTTGAGGCTGAAGAGAGCGAAAGAAAGCGTGACGTAGCTCAGACCGGAGAGGAGATTGCCTTAATAGTTCAGCAGAGAGATGCTTGTGAAGCCGAACTGATCAGGCTTCTTCCAGCAATTACAATCACTCAATCGAAGAGCGCACTTTGCGGGAAAAAAATCAGGCAGATGCAGGAGAGCCTTACAACCCTTGAAAGCCGTCATCATCAGTTCAGTCTTGAAGTTCAAGCCAGTCAGAGCCGCTACAAGGATGCTCTTCATGAGCTTGAAAAACTGAGCATAACCATAGCTGCCTGCAGAGAGAACCGGCTTTTACTCAATAATGAGATCCGGAAACTAAACAACGAGATTGAAAGCGCTGAAAAGAAAAAACAGATAAACAGCCAGGCTGCAACACAATTAAAAGTGGAACTTGATGCGCTGTTGATTGCCGCAGCTGAAGAGCAGAAAGATCTCAACGAGATGGAATCATCATACCGGGAAAATCAGGCCCGACATCATGAAAGCCAGGCATCCCTCAGGGATCTCCGACGGAAATATGAGATCGGCCAGCAACTGCTCTCAACACTCAACCACGAACGTATTCAACATGAGCACGCACTCGACCATCTCTTTACTGAGGCTAAGGTTAAATATAACTGTGACCTGGCCTTGATGGCCGAGCCGGAGAGTACAGACTCATTCGACCGGAAAGCTGAACAGCAAAAGCTTGAACTTCTTTCCAGGCAGCGCGAACAGTTTGGCGCGGTTAATGAGCTGGCGCTGGAGGAGTATGAAGGAGAGAAAGAGCGATTTGATTTTCTGAGTGAACAGAAAGAGGATCTGCTCAGCGCCGAGAGACAGCTGCGAACGACGATTGAAGAGATTAACAAAACCGCTCTGGAGAAATTTAACGAAACCTTCCGGGCAGTGAGAAAAAACTTTATTGGGATTTTTCGGGAGCTCTTTGAGGCAGAGGATGAAGTGGATCTGCTCATTCACGCAAGCGAAGACCCCCTTGATGCCCATATAGAGATCGTAGCCAAACCGAGAGGAAAAAAACCTCTCTCCATAGAACAGCTCAGCGGTGGAGAAAAGGCGCTGACCGCTCTTTCACTCCTCTTTGCCATCTATCTCGTTAAACCAAGTCCCTTCTGTATTCTTGACGAAGTTGACGCGCCGCTGGACGATGCCAATGTCACCCGGTTTATTAAACTTCTGAAAAAATTTGAGAATAACACCCAATTCATTATTGTTACGCACAACAAAAAAACCATGGCATCCTGCCAGGCGCTCTACGGGGTTACCATGGAAGAGGAAGGGGTTTCGAAACTGATCCCCGTTCGACTTGAAAAAATAAGGGGTTGAGAGAGCTACAGGAGACGATATGCTGAAAAAACTTGTGTTATTTGATATTGATGGAACGTTGTTAACTGTGAACAGTATCAATCGCCGCATCCTGGCAGATGCCTTGAAAGAGGTCTATGGTACTGAAGGAAGTACCAGCACTCACAATTTCGCCGGCAAAATGGACAGTGTCATTATTTATGAGGTTCTGCAAAGTGTCGGGGTGAGCGATAGTGTGATTGCTGAGAAATTTGACAAGGCCAAACAAACCTATATTGAGATGTTTCGCCTGCACGCCAGACTTTCAGACATCATCCTGATGGATGGCATACGGAATCTCCTTGATGAGCTTTCAGCACATTCTGAAGTGATGCTTGGCCTCCTGACCGGAAATTTCGAAGCATCAGGTCGACAGAAATTGCTACTTCCCGAAATAAACCATTACTTTCCATTCGGCGCCTTTGCCGATGATGCAGGGAGCCGCAACGAACTTCCTCCGGTGGCTGTTGAAAAAGCGTACCAGCTCACCGGCAGAAGATTTTCAGAAAATGATATTATCATTATTGGTGATACGGAACATGATATCGCCTGCGCAAGGGTTCTGAACGCGAAGTCTATTGCCGTGGCGACCGGCACCTACTCTGCGGAAGAACTGAAAAAGCACAATCCGCATGTCCTCTATGAAAACTTAACCGAGACACCTATTGTTATGAGTGAGATCCTTAAATCTTCAATTAATTAACTGCTCTTTTATGAAGACCTACCGACGTCAAATTCGTGAAAAGATTTTACAGGCTCTCTATACCATTGAAATCAGGGATACTGATATAGATTCTGCTGCAGGCTGGCTTTTAACCGAAGAAATTCTTGCGGATGCCAATGCTATGAAGTTTTTCAATATGCTGCTGAAAAACATCAAGGAGCATATGGAAGAGATTGATCGCTACATTGTGAAGCATACGTTTAACTGGGATATGAGCCGTATTGCGATTATTGATAAAAATATCATTAGGATGGCCCTCACGGAAATCCTCTACTGTGAGGATATTCCACCAAAGGTGTCGATCAATGAAGCTATTGAAATTGCAAAAAAATTTAACAGCACCGACAAGAGCAGCAAGTTTGTCAATGGCATTCTTGACGCAATTTTTAATGATTTGAAGGCTGAGGGCAAAGTCCACAAAAACGGAAGGGGCCTGATTGACCAGTCGGTTGCAAAGCTGCAGAAAACAGAGAGTGATATTGAGAAAACAGAGATAGATAGCTGAGAGGAGATGAAAAAGAGTCCTACAGAAAAAATTGTTTTTCTCAACGAGGTGCTTGGCACTGCATACCCGAATCCGAAGAGCGAACTGCAGTTTGACACCCCTTTTCAGCTGCTTGTAGCCACAATTCTGGCAGCGCAGGCAACCGACAGGCAGGTTAATATCATTACAAAAGAGCTCTTCAAGTGTGCGCCGGATGCCGAAAGCATGAGCCGACTGGAGCTTGACACAGTTAAAAGCCTTGTTCGCTCAATCAACTATTACAACAACAAGGCTAAAAACATCCTTGAAGTAAGCCGGATCGTTATTGAGCGTTTTCAGGGAAATGTCCCTGAAACAAGGGAGGAGCTTGAAAGCCTGCCGGGAGTAGGAAGAAAAACTGCGAATGTTGTTTTAAGCAACGCTTTTCATCAGGCGGTTATGCCTGTCGACACCCATGTACATCGTGTTTCAAACAGGATAGGCCTGGTCACTACCGTTAAACCAGAACAGACAGAAACGGAATTGATGAACATCATTCCCGAAACATGGGTTATCGACTTTCATCACTACCTGCTCCTGCACGGGCGCTACACCTGCAAAGCCAAAAAGCCCGACTGTGCACACTGTGCCGTCAGCAGCGTCTGTGATTTTCTCGCAATAAGCTAACCGAGTTCAACTTTACGGTCAACAGCATAGATCCACTCCCCCTCCGGGCGCTGCCGATTGCCGGCCCATAGTTCAAACGTAACACCTTTTTCTGTTGAAATATGAGAGGTAAAAATTTCAACCTGGTAGAAGAGCTCATCAAGAAGATCATCCCAAACATTATCAAGAGTAAATCCCTCATCTACATAGGCCTGACCGGGCTGTAATGTACGGGAAGTTTGATCGTCCGACTGAAAATAGTCGCTGATATAGATAAAACTGTCGGGCATTAGAAAACCACCCCTGTAGGTACCACGTGGACGCTTTACACCGGGAACCTCAATCCAGAATTCAAGCTGGGTCTCTGCAGTGAGCTTGCCGTCAGCCGAAAGCTTTTCAAGCAACTGCTGTGCGGTTTGACGAATGAGTGCTTTATTATCGGCGGATAGCTCATTCATTTTAAAGTCAGGAGTGTGATCTCGCATGTTCTTGAAGAGTAAGTTGTTAGAGGATGGCCTTTAGAAATATACGGTTCTTTTGGGAGAGCCAGAAATTTTATAGGAGCTATGAGACCTATAGGACTTATGGGACTTATAAAAGATTATTGCTGGTGAATAGGGCTGGCCTTAGACCGCGGACTGAGTTGGCTGTGTAGATTGTGTCGGCTGAGAGGAGATCGGGGAGAGTCAGGGTTTTTTCTTGGGCGAAGGTACGGGTGACGAGAAAGTATTGGCGGAAAATGCCGTTCAAAAGGCCCGAACTTACCGGCGGAGTGAAAAAATGGTGGCCTTGACGGATAAAGAGATTGCTTATTGCCCCTTCGGTCAACTCTTCGCGCTCATTCATGAAAAGCACTTCATCATACCCTTTTTCTCTGCCCAGGCTGTAACTGCGGTTGTAGAGTTCCCGCTTTGTGGTTTTATGATAAAGGAAGGGGTGCGATGAGTTGGTTCTCTCTACGGCAAGGCAGAGGCGAAGTGGTACGCAAGGATTGAGCAGTTCAACATGTTCATAGCTGACAGTGAACTCCCCCTGAAATGATAGGGTAAGTTTGACCTTAAATCGGGTGCCCAAATGACGCAGCTCCTCTTCAAGCTGGGTCAAGATGAGAGTTGCGGTGCTTTTGTTACAGGGAAAACTGAAGACGCTGGCTGATGATCCAATGCGGTCAAGATGCTCTTCAAGCCAGAGATAACCTCCTTGCCAAAGAATGCTTTCAAAAAGATCAAAATGTGTATCGCTGGCATCTGTAAGCATTTTTGCCTTGAGCTGGCGATCAAGATGCTCTTCAGGCCAGAGATAACTTCCTTGCCAAAGAATACTTTCAGGGAGATCAAGATGTGGATTCATCTGTAAGAATTTTTGCCTTGAGCTGGCACTCCCGGTACTCCTCTTGAGCATCAGAGTCCCACACTATGCCACTTCCCGAGCCATAGAGAGCTTCCCCGCCAGACAGATCAATGGTCCTGATCGCTACATTAAAAAGCATGTCGAGATCAGGTGTTATAAAACCGATCGCCCCTGTATAGATACCTCTTGGTTCAGTTTCAAGGGATTGTATCCATTTCATGGCCTTTATTTTAGGTGCTCCCGTTATTGAGCCTGATGGATAGAGCGCCTTGAACAGCTCATATAACCCAACATTTTCCCTCATTTCACCACGAATTGTTGAAACCATCTGATGAAGGGTCGGGTAGGTTTCTGTTGCAAACAATTTTTCGGTCTCAATCGAACCGGGGCGGCATATCCTGCCAAGGTCGTTGCGCAACAGATCGACAATCATGAGATTTTCTGCAAGGTTTTTTTTGCATCGAGCCAGTTCCTCTCTCTGTCGGCAGTCCTCTTCAATAGTGCTACCTCTCGGAGCAGTTCCCTTCATCGGCCTGGTTTCAATAACTGAACCGCATTTCGAAAAAAAAAGCTCGGGAGAAAACGAAAGGATGGTGCGTTCCCCGCAATTGAGGAGTGCAGTATATGATGAGGGTTGTGAGCCTCTCAATCCACGAAAAAGAGCGGGCGCAGAGCCATTGAAAGTAAAACGGTAACGCCCGGTAAAATTAACCTGATAGAGACTGCCTGCGGCAATTTGCATCTTGATCAGCTTTATCTTCTCTGCATACTCCTCCCAGGAAAGGTTTAGCGATACAACACCAGGAGAAAGTGTAAGTTGTTCAGAAAAGAGCTTTTCAACCACACTCTCCGAACAATGCTCCGGCTCCCGGTAAACCCCAAACCAGGCAAGTGGCAAAGAGTGAGATGTTGCAGATTCGGCAGCAAAAAGAGCCTGCTCAAAGCCATAGCCAACCTCATAACTCAACCATCCGGCGAGATAGTACCCTTCGGCAAGTTTTTTCTCAAGCGTCTGAAAAAAGCACTCCAGCCCGGAGAGAGAGAAAAGAGAGACTACCTCCACAGGATCTGAAAAAAGCAGCGCCCCAACATTGAACCTTTTACAGAAAGCCGATTCAAACCAGAGCGAACCATCCTTTACAAGAGAATCGGCAAGCAGTTCATTGGTTGTCGATCCTTTCATCTCAGAGCGACTTAATAATAATTTTTTTCTGGAGAACGGTTTCCATCCACGATTTCAGCTGTTCTGCTGCCCAGATTTCAATATCCGGCTCAAAACGGGGCGTCAACAGAAGAGTAATTTCACTGCCCTTTACCGAGACGTTAATGGCCTGGATATTCTTGCGGTGGCCTCGTTCTAAACCGTTAGCCAGACGAAGAATTCCGGAAAGCACATCGACAGCTCTTTTATGGATTGGCTTCAGGAGAGTGTATGCCGTATGCCTCTCGGAAGGGGGGGATTTGCGGTGATAGCGGACAACATGGGCAATGATTTCGATTTCAGTAGGTGAAAATCCGCGAAGTTCCCCATTGAGGATAATATACTGGCTATGTTTGTGATGAGAAGAGATGGAAATAAAGGTGCCGATATTATGAAGAAGTGAAGCATATTCAAGCAGTTCCCGGTAGGGTGCTTCAAGATGATGCAAAGGCGCCAGACTGTCGAACAGCTGCAGAGAGAGTTTTGCTACATGCTCTGCATGCTCCTGATTCCAGGCACAGCGAAACCCGAGTTCATAGACGCTCTCATGCCGGATATCAAGCTCGAACTCACTCTCCAGCTCACTGCCGTCATTACCGAGGTTCTTGAGATAGTGAAGCACCATGCCTTCACGAAGCGCGTAATCCGACACAACGATTTCACTGAGATTGAAGAGCCTGAAAATCATATCAACAAGAATGAGACCCGGAACAATCAAATCAACCCTGTTGACATCAAGACCTGTCAAGCGCCTGCGTTCGACAGAACTCAGTGGAAGCACAGCTTTATAGAGTACCTGAAACTCCTTGCGTGAAAAGAGGCTGTTGTTGAGTGACACGCTGCTCTCCCGGCCATTCATTGAAGCGATCATCCGGGCAATATTCTGAGCTGTTCCGGAGGATGCTATAGCCCTTGTCACCTTAAGCTCGGAGGCTTTTTCAACAGGAGAGTCCATCTCAGCCGAAAAAAACTGCTCAAGCATCTTGATGTCATGACGATCAATCGGATCGGAAAAAACAAAACGTTCACGCATTCTTGCTACACCGATTTTTCGGCTCTCAAGAAGTTGTACTCCCTTATTGTTAGCAATAATAAATTCAACTGAACCACCACCGATATCGAAAAGAAGGTCGGAAGATTTGCCGATCTTCACAGCTTTTCGAACACCGTAATAGATAAACTCAGCCTCTTCCCTGCCCGAAATAATTTTGACTTTAAGGCCTGTTTCATCCCGTATTCTCCGAAGAAAATCAAGCCGATTTTTTGCTTCCCGGATAGCGCTGGTAGCAAATGCGATGACGTTTTCCGGTACCACACCGTGATGGGCCGCAAGAACAAGAAAATTCTTCAGGGCCGCAATACCCGAAAGCATAGCCTCTTCATCAAGCATTTTTGTAGAAATGCTCCCCCGACCGATACAAATCATATTTTTGACACGGTCAATTTCAACAATCCCCTTTCCCTTGCTCTCCTCAACAATAATCATGTGGAAGGAGTTGGTGCCAAGGTCTATAGCGGCTACTCTCAATTTTTCAGTTGTCATTAAAAAATGGTCTGTCGGCGTTTAAGCAATGCCATACAAAATACATGTTTGCACGCAAAAAGGAAAAGGAAGAACCCGGCCCCTCTGATTTCACACAATGAGCACTGAAATGTATCACTGCTCTGCAGCTGACCTTTTCTCTTCCGGAGATTTCGGTGTATATTCAAGCCTGAAGCAAGCAGATATTTGTCATTTCCCCAGTAAAATATTTTTTTCTCGACTCTTACTCTCTGCCTTATCCCTATGAAAAAAATTGACCGACTGAGACTTCGCTATGAAGTTGCAAGAAAGACCATTCATCTGTCGTCCATTTCAATTCCCGTTATCTACTACTTTATCAGCAGGGATATTGCGCTTCTTTTGCTTGTTCCACTTTTTACCGGTTTTTTTCTGGTTGACCTGCTGAAAAATTTTTACCCGCCTGTTTCAAAATGGTATCATAAGACCTTTGATGCCATGCTGAGAACGCATGAACTTGAAAAAAAGCCATATCTGAACGGTGCAACCTTCATCACTCTTGGTGCTCTAATCCTGGTGCTTTTTTTCCCGAAAATTATTGTTGTTGCATCTTTTTCGATGGTTTCCATTTCAGATACCTTTGCCGCTGTTATTGGAAAAGCTTTTGGAAAACACCGGCTGGGTGAGAAAAGTATAGAAGGAACTCTTGCTTTTTTTCTCTCTTCATTGCTTATTGTTGCCCTTGTGCCGGAGCTTAATATGTTGATCGGGATTGTTATGGCCATAAGTGCCACACTGACCGAGGCCTTTATTGTGCGTATAGGAAGCTTCAAAATTGACGATAACCTTTCCATTCCTCTTGTCAGCGCATTGGTTGGAATTCTCTGCTATATGCTTTTTATGCCTGAACAGATTCCATTTCTTTCCATGGGCCGATAGTTGATTTCTCAAGAAGTATCATGCAGACCACTCTTACCGATTCAGCCGAAGAAGCCGCCAATATCCTCAACGCAGGAGGTGTGGTTGCATTTCCCACTGAAACGGTGTACGGTCTCGGTGCCGGGATCTGCCATCCTGAAGCCATCAAGGAGCTCTTTCGTGCAAAGGGTCGTCCGGTTGATAACCCCTTGATTGTTCATATCCATTGTATTGAGCAGATCGCTGATGTAGCTGGCGACATCAATAAAGATGCAAGTGCGCTTATTGAGCGGTTTTTCCCCGGGCCTCTGACTCTTGTGCTTAAAAAAAATCCTTGTGTACCTGACACCGTTACTGCCGGTCTTGATACCGTAGGAGTCCGATGCCCGGCAAACCCTGTAGCACATGAGTTTCTTGCTCATTGCACCTGCCCGGTTGCCGCTCCTTCGGCAAATCTTTCGGGACTGCCAAGCGCTACCAGCTGGGAAACTGTCTATGAGGATCTTGATGGAAAAATCGACTGCCTCCTTCGGGGAAAGCCGAGTTCTATCGGCCTTGAATCAACCATTGTCGACTGTTCCGGAGCAATACCGGTTCTGCTCAGGGCCGGCGCCATAACCCTTGAACAACTGCTGGCTGTTATCCCGAAAATTTCAGTTGACACGCCCAAGGATGACCAAGAGCCACCAAGAAGCCCGGGACTGAAATATCCGCACTATGCACCAAGGGCATCTATTGTTCTTTGCCATGCCAATGAAAAGATATCCGCCCAACACTCATCAGCTTATATCGGTCTTTCCGAGCCACCAGCTGGTTTTGCATTGCTCAAGATCTGCCGAAATCTTGAGGAGTACGGCCGTGAGCTGTTCAGCTTTTTCCGCCGTTGTGATTCTGAAGGCATCGACCTGATTTACTGTGAGCTGCCTTCGAACACCGGCATCGGCAGAGCGATCAGGGATAGACTTCTGAGAGCATCGGGGAGGCATTAACCCCCCCCCCGCTGCCTTTGATTAGAATAAAAGAGAACAGCCAAGATGAAATGAACCGGGAGAGCTGGTAGCGCGCTCATCGTTGCCGCTGCTGTAGAGCTCTCTGTCACTGTACCAAGTAATCTCGTATCGTGCAGCAAGGTTCATCTGCGGTATGGCTTGCCATGATGCCAGAAGAAAAAGTGATTTCCCCCGTCCGTTATAGAGCCCGAGCGTTGATGTCAGTGGCAGATCATCCTCATAGGCATAGAGAGCTGCATCGTAATCCTCCGTATTGAACAGGGTGCAACGTCCTTTCAAACTGAGTTTTCCTGCATGATAACCCACCTGCTGATAGGTCAGCCAGCCATAGAGTGTGGTATCTCCTGAAAGATATTTATTAACCACTTTTTTTACCTCTCCCCGACTTCTCAGATGAAGATGCCGGGATGCATCAATATCACAATCCAGCCTGCTGCAACTCGATATTTGCGGAAGCGCGGTCCAGAGAGGATGGCTGGTCGTACCCTGATTTGCCTGTACTTCTTTATATTTATGCTGCAGTTGCAGATTCCAGCCTACAGCGGGTGATTGCTTCCAGGTCATGACCATTTTGAAATCATTGCCGTCAGATGGGTATTGACAATGGTCGTCAAGCAATGGAAATGTAAAGAGGTCATAATATGCACCAACTGAAAGACTCTCGTTTATCCTTGCTTTAACACCAACATAGTCTCCATTCTCGTTTGATGCGCCGCTTCCTCTTTCAGCAAACGCTCCTGCAAAAGGGGAGAAAAAGTGTTCGCCATACCGCCTGATGGAAGCAACCGTGTTGACTCCATGAAATATTTCATACTCGGCACCTCCTATCCAGGAAGCATCGTGAGGCTTTTCGGAAAATGCTGCTTCAGCAAACATGCTGACCTTGCCAAGGGAACAATCTGTTTCGAGACTGTAAAGAGTTGCAGAGGATTGATTACCTGCTGTGGCATAGGGCTCAAGCTGATTGAGGGGGACGGAATAGCGATAGTTAAGCACAGAGCCACCGGCTCTGCCGCTCAAAGAGCCTGTTTGATAATTATAGAGCAGATGTGCCCCGGAGAGGGTTTCGGCAACGTTGTCTTTTCTGCCTATTTCAAGTGCAGTTCGATGGTAACCCGATTTATCAAAACTTGTAATGAGCCCTGTGTTTTTATTGATGACAGCATCAAGATGGTTTGCGGAATAAAATGATGTAACCTCAAGAGGATCAAGCTTCAAGGTTGTGGCCGCGCCTTGCAGAAAGCCGGATTCGGAGCTTGATGTATAAGAGGATAACTGCTTTGACGAGAGCCGGACACCTGCAGTAGGATCAGAGCCTTTTGAATAATAACGGCACTCTCCGATGAGCAGCCCCTCTCCAAAATTCAGCCGGTAGTTGCCGATAACTGCGCTTTTTACGAAACCAAGATCATGGGCATTGATGCTGAGTGAGGTAAAGTCGGCAACATCAGGCTCTCCAATATCCTTTTCCTGAATAAGGCAGGCATTCAGATGAGGAACTGAAAACTGCAGACGGTGATAAATTTTGTCGTTGTCGCCACTGTAAGCACCGTTTATAATGCCTTTACGCTCAGGTGTTTCCCAAAACAGACGGCTGTAAAGCGCAACTTTAGTCTCATCCTTCCCTTCTGCCGGGGCTTTTTTGCCGGGAGCCTCTTGTTTATGGAACTGAACATAGGGAGCAATAGCCGCCGATTTCTCACTGCCAATAATGGGCTCAAGTTCCTGCAGGGAGAGAATCTGGCCCTTTTCGCGTCGAAAAGCAAGAATAGCATCGGCGTCGAAAGTCGTCAACCAGGGAAGCTGCCGCAGTTCACTGGCATCAGCATCATTGAGAGAGATTTTGTTGTTCTTCAGATCATCAACCAATTCAATCATCTGCTCAAGATTGGCCTCAGATTCAGCGCTGTCGTAGAGTTGCTGAAGATCATTGTTTTCGGCACAGAGCGGGGAAAAAAGATACAAAGGAAGTGCGAGAAATAAAAAAAACGTCATGACCGTGGGAAGTACATGACGTTTGATAGAGAAGAAAAGCTGTCTCATAACCATTCCGGGTTTTTGCGTTAACAAAACCGGCTGATGGCTTATGGGCTCTCCGTTAACTTATAGAGTTCCTGAACCTCATTTCGGCTCAGGTACCGCCATTCACCCCGCCGGAGTTCACCAGCCTGAAGGCCTGCATAAGCAACCCTTTCAAGCCGTTTAACCTCAAAACCGAGGGTTTCGAACATTCTTCGTACCTGATGATTCTTTCCTTCATGAATGCTCAGCAATACCTGCATACCTTCATCAAGTATTTTGGCCTTGCAGGGACTGACTTTTTCCCCGGTATCTTTTAAACGCATCCCTCCTGTCAGCTGCTGCAGAAGATTTGGCGTAAACTTGTCAGCAAGCACAGCAATATACTCTTTTTTTACATTTGACGAAGGATGCATTAATTTATGTGCAAGGGTTCCGTCGTTGGTCAAAAGGATAACGCCTGTTGTTTTTCTGTCAAGCCGCCCTACGGGAAAAATCCGTTCTTTGACATCGATAAAATCGAGTACCA
This sequence comes from Chlorobiaceae bacterium, assembly GCA_012972835.1. Lineage (GTDB taxonomy): Bacteria > Bacteroidota > Chlorobiia > Chlorobiales > Chlorobiaceae > Chlorobium. The sequence continues at coordinate 29,422 of JABDHK010000002.1, forward strand.
TCTCCCGGTTTTTTTCGTCACTGTTGGTGGTTATAACGTTTCTCGGCTTGTTGAACAGAATGTAGACCTTTCTTGCCTCTGGCTGAGCAAAGCGCTCGCCATCGACAATAACCTCATCGCGGGAGGGATTAACCATTATTCCTGGCTTTGTAATCACCACACCGTTAACCATAACCCGTCCATCCAGAATAAGCTGGTCGGCGGCCCTTCGTGATGCTATGCCGCATGAGGCCAGAAACCGGTTGATTCTGACCTCATCCTCTTTACTGCTTTGTTTCATTCTCTTGTATCGTCTCCTCTTGATTGTTGCCGGTTGAAGCTCTCTCCATGCCCTCCTGCCGGGTAAGATAGTCCTGCTCTTCCTGCTCCTGCAGAATTTCTTTGATTTCGCGAAGTTTCGGCAGCTCTTTTAATGAAGAGAGGTGGAAGAGATCCAAAAATTCCTTTGTGGTGCCATACTGAAGTGGCTTTCCGGGAGAATCTGCCCTTCCACGAAGCTCAATGAAGCCACGAAGCAGAAGCCTGTCGATAGCATAATCAGGGCTCACGCCTCGAATCTGCTGAATTTCCCCCCGGGTAACAGGCTGATTATAGGCAATAACGGCAAGAACTTCAAGTATAGAGTGGGAAAGCCTTCTGCGGATTTTAGGGGCAAGAAGTTTTTTCAGGATATCACTGAATTCCGGTTTTGACAGAAAACGATAACCACCGGCAATCCTCTGAATATGAAAGCTTCTTCCAGTTTCAGCATACTCAGCATTGAGTTGCTCAATAATCATCTGAAATTCAGCGGAATCAAGCTCCCTGCCGGTAACCTGCCTGATGGTGTGGAGGGTAACCGCCTCGTCAGAAGCAAAAATAACTGCTTCGATATTTTGCTGAAGTTGTTTGTCCTGCTTCTGCACATTCTTCTACGTAGTATGAGAGAAAGATATGCTGCCGGTTATTTTTTCCGTGCTGTCGAATAATTATGATCAAGGCAGATTCCCCCTTCAAAGCTGTACCAAAGCTCCTGACAGGGAAAATTGCATTCGTAAAGGGCTTTGCCGATAACAACCGAATCAACACCATAAAGCTTAAGCTCATCGAGTTTTCTCAAGTCTTCGGCATTGGTGACTCCACCTGAAGCAGTAATCTTCATACCGGCTTTTTCAGCAAACCTTTTGGTGCTGTCATAACCAAACCCCTGCATCATACCGTCACGGCTTATATCGGTATAAATCACCCGTTCAATACCCATCGCTTTCATCTGAAGAGCCAGTTCGTAATCCTTTAAACCACTGCTTTCAGTCCACCCCTTAATCTTCGGAATACCGTTTTCAGCATCTATACCAACAACGATCTTTGATGGCCGATATATTTTTAAAAGTTCTTCGATCAGTTTCGGATTTGTGACCGCTGCCGAGCCAATCACAACGCGACCAACACCGATATCAAGATAGCGCTTGACCGCGTCAACAGAGCGGATACCACCACCAACCTGGACAGGAATATCAAGATTAATGACGATTTGCCTTATTTTCTCAAAATTAACCATCTCTCCGGTAAGGGCGGCATCGAGGTCAACAATATGCAACAACTTGGCATTCTGCTTGCGCCAGATAATTGCCATATCAAGGGGATTGTCGAGATAAATTTTTTTCTGGTTAAAATCACCACGTGTCAATCTCACACACTTACCGTCCTTAATATCTATAGCAGGAATAATCAACATATCGGAATAACAAATATCGGTTTTAGTACCCGGCAAAGTTTTTCAGTACCTGTAATCCAGCTTCGGAACTTTTTTCCGGATGGAACTGAACTGCAAAAATACCATTTTTTTCAAGAGCTGAACAAAAGTTTTTTCCTGCAAACCAGGTTGTTGCAGCCACAGCATCAAGTGATACCGGCTCACAGTAATAAGAGTGCACAAAATAGAAAAACGAGTGGTCGGGAATTCCGCGGAAAAGAACACTCTCTTTCTGTTGATCGACCGAATTCCAGCCTATCTGGGGAATCTTGTCGGTGTCGCTTTTGAAATGGATTACACTGCCGGGAATGAGATCCATTCCTTTGTAAGAGCCCATCTCCTCACTTTCTGACAACAAGAGTTGCATCCCAAGACATATTCCAAGGAGCTGACCTCCTTTATCGACATGCTCCAAAAGGGCTTCGGTAAAACCCGATGCATTGAGTGACTCTATAGCATGACCGAAAGCTCCAACACCGGGCAGAATAACTTTTCTATAGCCTGCAAGTTTAGCAGGATCACTGCTGACGATTGCCTTAACGCCAAGATAGTCAAATGCCTTCTGAACAGAACGAAGATTTCCTGCACCGTAATCGGCTATAAAAACCATAAATAAACCTTTAAAATGAGAGACATGGCACCCAATAAACTACTGAAAACAGAGCACCTAAATTTCTGACACATTTTTATATTTAATCCAGAATGCTTATTATAATCACTTTTTCACCTTACCGAAAAAGAGCGAAGCTTCCACCATCATACGAAATCGAAAAGCAAATGCATAAGATTGTTTCTGCCATATTTTTAGCTGAAAATATCAAAAAAATTGAAATTGAGGCCCCTCGCATTGCTAAAAAAAGAAAAGCAGGTCAGTTTATCATGATCAGGGTGGGAGAAACCGGTGAAAGAGTCCCACTTACTATTGCCGATTCTGATCCTGAAAAAGGCACAATTACCATCATTGTACAGGGAATGGGAAAATCGACAAGGGAGCTCAACAGCAAAAATGCCGGTGATACCATCAGCGATATTGTCGGCCCTCTTGGAACACCATCGCATATCGAAAAGTTCGGTACGGCAGTCAGCATCGGGGGAGGTGTGGGTACAGCCATTGCTTACCCGACTGCAGTCGCACTGAAGGAAGCTGGTAATTATGTTATTACCATTAATGGAGCTCGTTCAAAAGATCTGGTAATCCTTGAAAACGAGATGAAAGCAGTAAGTGATGAAGCATACATTACAACCGATGATGGTTCTTATGGTTTTCACGGCTTTGTCACCCAGAAACTTCAGGAGCTGCTCGACTCCGGGAAAAAAATTGATTATGTGCTGGCTATCGGGCCAATTCCAATGATGAGAGCCATTGCCGAGGTTACCAGACCCTACAACATTAAAACCATGGTGAGTCTCAACCCTATTATGGTTGATGGGACAGGAATGTGTGGCGGCTGCAGGGTTGCGGTGGACAACCAGATTAAATTTGCCTGTGTTGACGGTCCGGAATTCGATGCTCATCAGGTCGATTTTAAAAACCTAACTGACAGGAACAAGGTCTACATGCCGGAAGAGAAGCAATCGGCTGAAGCATTTGCACATAAATGCAACCTGCTATAATCCGCGGTTTGCTGTATCACACGGTTATCATGACTTTCCTGCCGTTCATCTGTGCAGGTATGGCTTTTTTTGTAGAAACAAACCACATTTTTTAAACGAAAAATAATTATGGGCACACAACATATTACTGCCAAAGAGCGCCTCGCCATTCCTCGCCAGGTGATGCCTGCCCAGAATCCCGATCTGCGGAATAAAAATTTCAAGGAGGTCAATCTTGGTTATACAGCTGAACTGGCACAACAGGAGGCGCTTCGTTGCCTTCAGTGCAAGAATCCTACATGTATCTCTGGATGCCCGGTTAACATCAAGATCGATCAGTTTATCAAGCTTATCGCTGAAGGAAAGTTTCTTGAGGCTGCAAGAAAGATCAAGGAAGATAATGTGCTTCCTGCCATCTGCGGAAGGGTCTGCCCTCAGGAAGACCAGTGTGAGAAAATGTGCGTTCTGACGAAGAAACATAAATCTGTTGCTATCGGTAACCTGGAACGCTTTGCGGCAGATTACGAGAGAGAGACCGGTAATGTCGTTCTGCCAGCTGTAAAGGCTCCAACAGGAAAAAAAGTGGCAGTTATCGGCAGCGGACCGGCTGGACTGAGCTGTGCGAACGATCTTATACAATTGGGGCATTCGGTAACGGTTTTTGAGGCATTACATGAACTCGGCGGCGTCCTGGTCTACGGTATTCCCGAATTCCGTCTTCCCAAAGATATTGTACGGTCAGAAATTGATGGATTGAAAAAACTTGGTGTCGAGTTTATCACCAATGTTGTTGCCGGACGTTCGATCACTGTCGATGAGATCCTGAAAGAGGAGGGCTATGATGCGGTCTTTATCGGTGTCGGAGCTGGACTGCCATGGTTCATGGGTATCCCTGGGGAAAATCTGCTTGGTGTTTATTCAGCAAATGAGTTTTTAACCCGGGTAAACCTGATGAAGTCCTATCAATTCCCTGACAATGACACTCCTGTGTTCAACTGCAAGGAAAAAAATGTAGCCGTCTTCGGAGGCGGGAATACTGCCATGGATGCTGTCCGTACTGCCAAAAGACTTGGAGCGGCACATGCCTATATTGTTTACCGCCGTTCAGAAGCGGAAATGCCTGCACGTCTTGAGGAGGTTCATCATGCCAGGGAAGAGGGAGTTGAATTCCTCATGCTCATGAATCCTCTGGAATTTATCGGCAATGATCAGCAGTGGCTTACAGGGGCAAAATGCCTCCGGATGGAACTGGGCGAGCCTGACGATTCTGGACGCCGGCGCCCTGTACCGATAAAAGATTCCGAATTCATCCTCCCCATCGACATGGCTGTTATCTCTATCGGCAACGGTTCCAACCCGCTCATCAAGCAGACCACGCCGGATATTGATGTAAGCAAAAGGGATACCATTGTTGTGGATATCAACACCATGGCAACCTCAAAAGAGAGTGTCTATGCCGGTGGCGATATTGTAACTGGTGGAGCAACCGTTATCCTGGCCATGGGTGCAGGCCGTACAGCAGCCAAAGCTATTCACGAAAAACTGATGGGCATCGACGCGCATGAGTGAAGTTTACCGATTCGGAGTCTCCCTTGAACAAACACTTATAGATGCTTTTGACCGGCATATTGCAGCACAACACTATAAAAGCCGGTCAGAAGCAATACGGGATCTTATCCGTGAAGAGCTGATCAGAAAAGAGTGGAAAGAGGGGGGTTCCGTTGCAGGAGCAATCGTGATGACCTATGACCATCACAAACGCGAACTGGTCAATGTACTCCTTGATATCCAGCACGACTTTCAGGATACCATTATCTCAACCCAGCACGTTCACCTTGACCATCACCACTGCCTTGAAATCATTGCTGTCAAAGGCCGGGCTTCAGATGTCGAAAATCTTGCCACAACACTCAAGATTCAGGTAGGAGTCAAGCATCTCAGTCTGAGTATCTCTTCAGCTGCGGCGTAACCTGTTACCTCAATTTCATCTCTGTTTCTGAAATACCGTCCGTAACTGCTCTACCCGCCCGCGATTGACACCCAGATCCGAAAAGCCAAGCCTTGAAGCTGATCGTACATGGATAACTCCTTCCTTCGCACTCAGCCGAAACTCAACGTCATCAATAAAACCAAAGAGTGGGATAGTAAAGGTTGACCAGAGGTACTCCTTCTCTTCGGTATGCACAATCCCGCCCTGTTCGGTAATAATTGTTTTCAGAGCTGACCATGCCTGTTCAGGAGAACCTTTAATGGTGAACGGCTCGATCTTTTCTGCTGGATTGCTACTTTCACTGCTTACACAGTTAGGTGTTCCAGGGCATGGCCTCAGTTTTCCATTCACCAGTTGCGGTTTTTCCGTCAGCTTCGGCCATAAACCTGAAAGCTGATCTGTAAACGCACCGACTGCATCACTGATAATATTCATTTATTTTCTCCCTGTTGTTGCCAGTAAAACCTACTATCCCTCTATCCTCGAAGCCAGCTCTTCAGCCATTTTTTTATCGACAAGTTTGACAGTGATTTCAGCAATTTCACGAGCGGTATTGACGTGAAAAACCGATACATCAAAGAGATCACTCATTCGAACAATCGCTGTTAAATCTTTTATATATTTGCTTATTCCAAGAAAACTGAGAGGCAGCAGGCACTTCACATGAAAAGGATTGCTTAAAAAAATCCCGTAAGGCTGAACCTTGAGCACTGTACCCGTAAACAACTCTCCAATATCGGGCAGACGAACTGAAAACTCCTGATCGCTACCTGCAGGAGAGCCCTCAATTCGTGCCGGGTCTCCTGGCCTGACCTGCTCAATACGCTCTTTCAAAACTGATATATCACAATAGGCGATACCCGGTTCAGCAAGCAGCTCCCTTGCACTTAACCCCTGAGTGGAATAGACAATAACCTCCTTTCCCATCTCTTTTAAAGCCCTGATCAATGGAAGAAAATCACTGTCGCCACTGAAGAGTATAACGGTATCGTACTGATCGACACCAATCAAAGCATCAACGACAAGTTCAACATCGAGATTGCCCTTCATGACAATCACACCGGTCTCCTTGTTCACAATCTTCTTTACCGGCTTGGAAGTGATTCGATAGCCGTGTGCAGTCAACACTCTGGTAAATGCCGCATTTTCCTCAGAGACCGGTTCAGATGCAGGAACATAATAATTTGCCTGAACCGAGGCATAGCCGGACATAAAAAATGCCATAAGGCGGGAAAAATCTATCTGCCACCCAAGATGACGCTGCGTATAAAACAGGTTTGCGCCATCGATAAAAACTGCTGCGCGGCCCATACTTTCTCTCTCCTCTTCTCTTATTCAGGATTGGTCATAATATTACTGTGAAAATAAACACAAGGGAGACGTTAACCATTCAATTTTTCCCCCAGAAGATTCTCATTATGGCAAAATCACCGTCTGCCTTGCGGCTTCACCCTCGGAATCTCAGCTCTTACGAGCAGGGACGATTCTTACGTCAAGACCTTCATGCAGACTCTTGTCAGGCACAAGAGCAATTTTATCTCCTTTTTTAAGTCCCTGCACTACCTCAATAAAGGTCATATCACTGGCACCCTGCTTAATGAGCTGTTTTTTCAATCTACCATTGTCGATTTTCCATACGTAGTTCTGGTGGTTTTCCTCAAAAAGAGAACTTTTTCTGACAAGAAGAGCGTGCTGTCTGGTATTGTAGATGATATTTGCCGTAGCAGTCATGCCCGCCTGAATATTGCCCGCCGGTTTTACAAGAGTGAGATAAATCTTTGATGTCTTCGTTATCCTGTCCGTTTGAGGCACTATACGGGAAACAATTGCAGAGAGCCGTTTATCAGGATAGGCATCAAAAGCAACCGTTGCCGCCTGACCGTTACGAATCCGGGGAACATCAAGTTCATCAACCTCCACACTGACAAGATAACTTGATGTATCAACCACTCTTGCAATGAGAGTGCCGGCGGCAACATAATCACCTTCCTTGACGTTCTGCAGCGTCAGCGTACCAGAAAAAGGAGCCCTGACCGTTAGTTTTTTCAGATCATCTTCACGCATCTTTAAGAGAAGTGCTTTCTGCTGAAGCAACTCTTCTGCCTGAATGCGGTTTTTTTCGGCATCATCAACCTCCTGACGCGATATTGCCCCTTCCCGAAAGAGATTTTTCTGCCTGATACTATGAAGAGTATTGTCCTTCATCAATGCCTCCTGTTCAGCAAAGGCCGCTTTTGCTTGACGAACAGCAAGTTGAGGATTAGGACTGTTGAATTCCACTATTTTCTGACCGGCTGCAACATGCTGCCCTTCGAGGGCACCGACAGCACTGATTGTGCCTGAATATTCAGCACTTAGGTTGGCAACGGCATCTGCCTCAACAAAACCGGTGGCATAGATGGCTTGAACAAGTTCTGCATAGGTTACCTCTCCAGCCTCAATATCAACACTGTTACCTTTGGTGATCAGAAACACAACCGTTGCAATAAAAACAACTGCAAGCGCGATGGAATATTTTGGAAGAAATTGCTGCAGGGACTTCATGGGTTACATGTTTTAAAATTTTTTATCCTTTCTGACCTTGGTTTTTCCATAATTTTATCAATCTTTAAATTCATTTTCTTTTCATGCTTTCCCATACAGAGAGTATTGCATAAAAACCACTTAATCTACACCTTCAATGGGCGATAATCAAGATTTACAGAAAAGCTTTCTTGAAACCGTAAAATTCGACGACAAAGGACTTGTACCAGCAATCGTCCAGGATCATGAAACAGGAAAAGTTTTGATGATGGCATGGATGAACAGGGAGAGTCTGCAGATGACCCTTGAAAAAAAGAAAGCCTGCTACTGGAGCCGCAGTCGTAAAGAGCTCTGGCTGAAAGGAGAGTCCTCCGGCAACATGCAAACAGTTCATGATATTCTGATTGACTGCGACGGTGATACTCTGCTGTTAAAGGTCTCCCAAATCGGAGGAGCATGCCATGTCGGTTATCACTCCTGCTTTTATCGCAAGGTAAAGAATGAAGGAACAATGGAAATCTGTGACACTCTGATGTTTAACCCGGAAGAGGTATATGGCAAAAAAAGCTGAAGTTGCGATAAGCCAATCAAAGGAGAGCGCCAGAAACCTTAATCAGACTAAATCGAGGGCCTCGATTCAGAGAATGTTTGACGAAGTGGCTCCAACCTATGATTTTTTAAATCATCTGCTGAGTCTTGGCATAGACAATTATTGGCGGGCCAAGGCCACAAACAGAGCAAAACTATTCCTTGAGAAGAATCCTGCCCCCAGAATTCTTGATGTTGCTACCGGCACTGGTGACCTGGCAAACTCTATGTCAAAAATACCAGGAGCAAAGGTTACCGCTCTTGATCTTTCGCCGGAGATGCTGGCCATTGCACGAAAGAAGTACCCTGAGATAACTTTTATCGAAGGCTATGCTGAAAAACTCCCATTTAAAGATGCCAGTTTTGATATTGTCAGCGCTGGGTTTGGCGTGAGAAATTTCGAAGACCTTGGCAAGGGAATGCGGGAGTTTCACCGTATCCTGAAACCGGGTGGCCATGCGCTCATTATTGAACCAATGATACCACGCAATGGGGTAATGAAAAATCTTTACCTTGTTTATTTCAAAAAGGTACTGCCTAAAATCGCAGGATTGTTCAGCAAATCCACCTTCGCCTATGACTATCTGCCCCACTCTGTCGAACATTTTCCACAGACTGAGGCGTTCACCACTATTCTGAAAAAAAACGGATTCAAGAGGGCTGAGTTTTTCCCCATGACCATGGAAACCTCTATTCTTTATATTGCCAGCAAGTAAGAGAGTGGTACCCTTCCTTTTCTCACCCCGGAGCATACCGTCAGGAGATTATAACTGACGGTACTCCTGATAAAAAGAGAGGGTTCGAAAAAGCGGTATCGAAGCCATGTAGACCAAAATACCAAGAGTATCGGACAAAACATCAGCTACTTCTGCAGAGCGATAGGGCAAAAAGGATTGCTGGAGAGTTCTAATGGTTAATGATTTGATTGACTGATTCCAGTTCAGCACGGTATTTCGTAAAGTTATGGCATGCATGCTCTTCCTTCAGCCGATCTGCATGAATTTGCTTGATAAGCTTCACAACCTGCTGCGGTTTCGTTACATGAAAGATCATATGCATGTCGGATTTGGCAAAAAGTTTTCGCTCCATCACCTCACTCTCTAGCCAGAGAAGCAGATTGCGCCAGATTTCGCCATAGAGAATAATCGGCGTTTCACAGATATGTTCCACCTGAACAAGCTGCCAGGCATAAAAAAGCTCAAGGAGAGTTCCGATACCTCCTGGTGCCACAACCACGGCGTCGGAAAGTGCCATGAAGGTATCAAGCCGGCTGCTGAAGAGGTTGAACTCCTGCTTGATATCAAGAAAGGGGTTTGGTTCCTGCTCTCTTGGAAGCCGTATGTTTAGACCGATAGATTGGTTTGCAGAGTGCGCACTTTTAGAACCGGCATTTGCAGCCTGCATCAATCCAGGGCCACCGCCTGTGACAATATCAAACCCCGATTTCGCCAGACCTTTGGCTATTGCAAAAACATCCTTGTAATCCTTATCCCCTGCCTTAATCCTTGCAGACCCGAATATTGCCACCCTGAAGTGAAGATCCATTGTGTCTCTTGATGAATAAAATGTTTATCCTTTACTTCCGCCTTAAAGCATAGCTTCAAACTCATCCTCTGACACCACCCTGACGCCAAGCTTCACCGCCTTGTCAAGCTTGCTGCCCGAATCATGTCCTGCTACAACAATACCGGTTTTTTTACTCACCGAGCCGACCACCCTGCCACCCCGTTCAAGAACCAGTTCCGAGGCTTTCTGACGATCATAGCGATCAAGGCCGCCGGTAAAGAGCACACTCAGCCCCTCAAAATTGGTGTTAACCTGTGCTTTCGGCTCCGAAGCACTCAACGGCAAACCCGTTCTTTTCAGTTTATCAAAAAGATCCGATGTAAATGGTTTTGAAAAAAAATCTCTGATACTGCGGGCAACCACCGGCCCGATATCGGGCACCATTGAAAGCTCCTCCTCACTCGCCTCCTTCAGGAGATCAAACGAAGGATAGGCATTCGCCAGTTCGCGTGCTGTAGCGCGACCAACATGTCGGATACCGAGAGCATAGATAAGGCGTTCATAACTTTTTTCACAACTCTCCGCAAGAGCGCGTATAAGATTTTGCGCTGATTTTTTGCCCATCCGCTCAAGGCTTTCGAGTTGCGGTTCCTGCAGTGCATAAAGATCACCAACATCCTTGACAAGCCCAATGGCCACTAACTGATCAACCAGTGCTTTTCCAAGCGTCTTGATATCCATGGCATCCCGTGAGGCAAAGTGCAGCACTCTTCCCCTGATCTGTGCCGGACACTCATCCTCATTGGGGCAATAGTAACTGACCTCACCTTCAGGCTTTGCAAGAGGGGTGCCACACTCGGGACAAAGCAAGGGAACCCTCACCGCTTCCGCTTCTGAAGGTCGCTCGTCAAGCACAACACTGATCACCTTGGGAATCACCTCCCCTGACTTTTCGATAATCACCCGGTCATGCAACATAATGCCAAGGCGCTGGATCTCATCAAAATTATGGAGGGTAGATCGGGAAACTGTTGAACCGGCAAGCAGCACCGGTTCAAGCTCTGCAACCGGGGTTATGGTACCAAGTCTTCCAACCTGAAAGATAACAGTATGCAGCACGGTTTTGGCCTGCTGGGCAGGATATTTATAGGCTATTGCCCAACGGGGACTTTTAGCCGTAGCACCAAGTTTTTGCCACAGGCGGGCATCGTTGAGCTTCAGCACCACGCCATCGGTTTCGTAGGGAAGCTTCCAGCGCTTTTCATCCCACTCTTCGATAAAAGCACTGATATCCTGCAGTTCACAGCACAAACGGTAGTGGCCGCCGGTGTAAAAACCAAGCTTTTCAAGCTGCTTGAGTCTCAGAAATTGCGATGAAGCCTCATCATCATAACCTTTCAGGTAGTATGCAACAAAACTCATGTTGCGAAGGGCAACTTCAGCGGAATCCTGAAGTTTGAGAGAGCCTGCCGTGGCATTGCGGGGATTGGCAAACCGCTCTTCCTCAGGACGGCTCTCATTGAGTTGCTCAAAATTCTCCTTGCGCATGAATACTTCACCGCGCACCTCAATCTCGTCCTCTTCACTCTGAGCGAAAAGGCTGCCGAAATCAGGCAACCGCAACGGGATTGTGGAAATTGTTTTAATGTTTGCGGTAATATCGTCACCCTGCAGGCCATCGCCACGTGTCGCACCACGAACCAGTAGACCCTTGCGATAAAGCAGGCTTATGGCAACTCCATCGAACTTCAGCTCGGCAACCATCTCCTGTTCATGAACACCTTCAAGAAGAAGAAGTTTCCTGACGCGATTGTAAAACTCCTCCACCTCAGCCAGAGAGTAGGTATTCGATAGGCTCAGCATTGGTTCACGATGCTGCACCGCAGGGAATACCCGTGTAATGGTACCACCAACCCGCTGTGAAGGGCTGTCGGGGGTAACAAGATCCGGAAACTGCCGCTCAAGTGCTATAAGCTTTTCGAGCAGCTTGTCAAAGTCGTAATCGGAGAGTTCAGGCTTTGCCTCCATGTAATAGAGATGGCTGTGACGCTCTATCTCACTCCGAAGGTGCGCTATCTCCTCTGCAGCACTTATGATATCGGTCATTGATGAAATAACGTTATCTGACAGGTGAAAAAGCCCAACCGGCAAGATTTTTAATAAATCCTAACGAGCCCTGAACTCCAAGCTTCTCCCATGTCGCCGTCAGCACTTTTGGGTAGCGCAAGGCAAGCCGAAACATCACCACCATCAAATCCTCAATCTTCATCTCATCACGAAACATTGCCTGTCGGTAGCGTTCTGGCAGTTCATCAAGGACAATCATGACTTCATTCATCAGATCATTGACAAAGTTCGGCTCATCGGTAGCAGAGTTAAAACACATAAACTTCATGAGATTGGCCATCGATGCAACATTGGGTTCGTAGGCACTGATTCTTCCGAGATGCTTTTTGGAAAGGGTGTTTTCACCTATAGCCCGGTCAAGATCAGCTGTAAGATGAGGCAGGTTGCGTACCATTGAACCAAAACCACAAAAAGTCAGAGGAGAAGCAAGTGAAGCTGCGTCTCCGAAGAGAATAATGCGGTCATCGGCAATCTTCCGGGTTCGGTTAAAGCCATTATGACAATACGCAGGAATAATACCGTAAACAGGGCGATAAATATCAAAATCCTTACCAAGTTTTTTATACTCCGGAAGCTTTTTGAAGTAGGTCTCAAAAAGAGAGAGGAGGGATTTGTCGTTCGGAGAGTCGATCTCGTCGTAAAAGAAAAGGTAGGATATAAACTGGCTGTTTTCAGCGGGAAATCCTTCCCAGATAAGCTGCCGCCCTCTGCCCGGAAGAGTATCGGCAGGCTCTAAACTTGCAAGAATTTCACCGGTTTCGAAATCAATATCTTCAAACCCACTGGCTATGGTGCCGACCGTAGGGCATATGTGAGTCTGAGGAACTCCTTCGTTAAGCTCCATGGCGACAGGAGAGAGTATCCCCATGACATCGACAAGCACTTTAGTCTTGTAGTAGAAGGCTTTGCCTTTGCGATCCTCAACCTTGACAACGATATGGTCTTCAAACCGGTAACAGCACACAAAAGATATTTCTGCAAAAACAGCACTCCCCGAAACTGCCATTACTTTCTCTTTTGCCAGACCAAGCAGCTTGTCTGCATTAACAGCACAATCCAGCACATTTTCCATGTAGAGCCTCTTCTGGCTTCCATCAGGCTGGTAAAACTCAACCCAGCCGGTTTTGTAGCGACGGACAATAACCGAATCAACTTCGCTCTCTGTAAGCATACCGGTTGCAGAGAGATTGAGAAGCTCTTTTCTTGAAATATTCCAGTCTCTGGTAGATTTTGCCGGTGTCTGGCGATCAAAAATCATAACCTTCCGGCCATACTTTCCCGCCATCACTGCAGCATGAAGCAAACTGAGCGTTCCGCCCGCATAGATCAAATCATACTCACCGCTGATAACAGCATCTTTGGGAAGTTTATCGCCTGTCAAGATCACCTTCCGAACCGGCTGCTTCAACAGCTGCCAGTAGCGATCAAGCTCCATGATACCCCGAAGATGCTGCTCTCCATCCGCAAGTAATGAAAAGGCCTGGTAAAGGTTAGGGTGGGTAAGTTTGATCTGGTCAAGTAACAACGGCATAGAGTAGGGTATTAGTGTTGATCCTCAAGGTGCGTTTCAGTGGTATTTTCAGGCATCGGCCGCAGCCGCACGTCGCTCTCGATCTTTCCATCAACAAGATTGATGCGGCGCCCGGCACGGTTTGCAAACTCTTCGTCATGAGTCACGACAATAACCGTCTGATGCAGCTCCCTGTTCAAGCGGTCAAAAAGATTATAGACATTGTTCGCCGAACGAGAATCGAGGTTACCGGTCGGCTCATCACCAAGCAGCACTTTCGGCTCGTTTGCCAAAGCACGGGCAATGGCCACGCGCTGCTGCTGACCACCGGAAAGTTGACTTGGCTTGTTGGTATACTTGTTCTGCATCTCGACCAGATCGAGCAGCATCTTTGCTCTCTCCTTGATCTCCTTTCTGCTGCGCCGACCATTGATCATCATCGGCATACTGACATTGTCAACAGCATTAAATTCAGGCAGCAAAAAATGAAACTGGTAGATAAACCCAATTTTTTCATTCCGGATACGGTTCATTTCCGTTTCATTTTTTTCGGTAATCACATCTCCATCAAGCCAGACCTTACCGGAAGTTGGCTTGTCAAGACCACCCATGATGTAGAGCAGTGTTGACTTACCGGAACCGGACGGCCCTGTAATAGCAACAAACTCACCTGCGTTAATTTCCAGGGAAAGGTTGGGAATGATGGTCTGGCGGATATCCCTTGAAAGTTCAAGCTCCTTTCGGATAGCCTCAAGTTTGAGAATCAAAGCAGCCATCAGTTAGCGATTTCCGTCATAAGCTTTTATCACATAATTTATTGATGATATTATATAACAAAAAAGCCCTGAAAGAGGGAGCTGTTTTTAAGGAAACCTGGGTTATTGGCGTGGGGAGGTTATATTTTGGGAAGAATGGGACTTATAAGTCCTATAGTACCTATAAGGACTTATTGGGGAAGGAAAAGTGAAAGCATTGAGTAATTCGATGAGCACTATGTGCTTTGCGCTGAAGCTGCTGGGGCTGCGCAGTCACAGCCGGAAGGAGCTTCGGCAGAAACTTTTGAAAAAAGGGTACACGGTCGAGAGTATTGAAGCTGTCCTTGAGAAACTGACCTTGCAAGGTGTGCTGGACGACCTTATGTTTGGGAGGGAGCTTATTAAAAGCCGTTCAAGGAGAAAGCCGTCGGGAAAGGTGAAAATGCATGCGGAACTCCGAAAAAAAGGAGTTCCTGAAATCGTTATCGGTGACCTCCTCAAAGAGTATGAGAGTGCCGATCTTTGCTTCAGGGCTGCTGAAAAAAAACTTGGTTCGCTGCATGGAGCAACGGATGAGTGCAGGAAAAAAAAGCTTGCAGTTTTTCTGAATAACAGAGGATTTGAATGGCAGGATATTCAAAAAGCAGTGAAGCATTTTTTTCAGGAGTGCCCGGATCTTGAAAATTTCGATTAAGGTGCTTCACCCTGAACAAGTGAACCAATCTTTTCTCCGCATAAAAGCCTGGTAAAGTTCCCTTTTTCATTCATGTTCATGACCACAATGGGTAACACGTTTTCCCGGCAGAGGGTGATTGCGGTCATATCCATAACCCTGAGATTTTTACGAATAACATCGAGATATGATATTTTTGAAAAAAACTGAGCATCAGGATTTTTTTCAGGATCGGAATCGTAAACACCATCAACTCTGGTACCTTTAACAATAACATCAGCTTCAATCTCGATAGCCCTGAGCGCTGCAGCTGTATCGGTAGTAAAGTAGGGATTTCCAGTGCCGGCACCGAAAATAACAACTCTCCCCTTTTCAAGATGGCGGATAGCGCGCCTTCTGATAAAGGGTTCGGCCATCTGCTCCATTTTTATAGCTGTCTGAAGGCGCGTATAAACCCCTTTGCGTTCAAGGACATCCTGAAAGGCTATTGCGTTGATAACCGTTGCAAGCATCCCCATATAGTCGGCCTGTACCCTATCCATCTTGGCTGCGGCCTCCGAGACACCTCGAAAGATATTACCACCGCCAATAACCAGAGCAATTTCAGCGCCTAATTCTCGTGCCTCCCTTATCTCCTCGGCATAACGCTCAAGCATCTCGATATTGATACCGTAACCATCATGGCCAGCAAGTGCTTCACCACTTAATTTCAGCAAGATGCGCTTATACTGCAGCATATCCTTACACTCCGAAAAACAGGATTATTGAAACCAGAACTTAACTTCTATTTAAAAAAAAAGCCTCGAAAAACGAGGCTTTTTTATTTTTACTCTCCTAACTGATAGCGGACAAATCCTATCACATCGACCTTCGCCTGGTGCTTCTTTCGGAACTCATTGAGCACTTCGGAAACTTTCATGTTATTGTCCTTAATGAAAGATTGCTCGCTGAGCACAACCTCCTGGTAATACTTTTCAAGCCTGCCAAGCACAATCTTATCGACAAATTCTTCTTTCTTTCCCTGTTCGAGTGCCTGCTGTCGATATATTTCCGACTCTTTTGTAATATAATCTGCTGGAACAGCGGAACGGTCTGTAACAATCGGAGCGGCGGCGGCTACCTGCATGGCAAGGTCTTTCGCCAGTTCCCTGACAACTTCCGGTTTATCGGTTGCAACATGAATGATTGAGCCAAGCTGGGAACCAGGATGCGTATAGGCTTCAACAAGCCCATCGGGAGCATCACATAAAACAAGGCGTTTGAGATTGATCTTTTCGCCAAGCTTTCCTGTCATGGTCTTAATGGCATCATCCACCGTTTCACCACCGTAGGCTTCTCCAAGAGTAAGCTTTAAGAGTGCTTCGGGTGATGCTGTGCGATTGACAAGCGCAAGGTTCCCAAGTGCTGTGGTAAATCCGGTAAACACCTCACCGCGAGCAACGAAATCAGTCTCACAGTTCAGTTCAAGAATAACCCCTACCTTGTGATCCTCTGTCATGGTAATGAAAACCATACCCTCCCTCGCTTCCCGATCTGCGCGTTTGGCTGCAAGAGCTGCACCTTTCTTCCTGAGGTACTCTATTGCTTTCTGCGTATCGCCACCTGTCTCTTCAAGGGCTTTTTTGCAGTCCATCATGCCTACGCCTGTTATATCGCGAAGATTTTTTACATCTTTTGCTGAAATCTGGCTCATTGAAATCCCACTCTTATTAAATTATAAACTTTGTTTATTCGCTGATCTCTTCCTTTCCGCCATCCTCTTCCACTTCATCCAGATCGGCAAGAACTTCCTGTTCGACTTTCAATGCACGTGCATTGATAACAGTATCAGCAACGGCTGTAACCATAAGCTTGATAGAGCGTATAGCATCGTCGTTTGCAGGAATGACAAAATCAACAAGTTCTGGATCGCAGTTGGTGTCGACCATGGCGATAATTGGAATTCCAAGTGATCGCGCTTCCTTGATTGCAATATGTTCTTTCTTGATGTCAACAATAAAAAGTGCTGCTGGCAACCTTGTCATTGTGGCAATACCACCAAGAATCCTCATCAGCTTCTCCTTTTCGCGGGCAAGCATGAGGCGCTCTTTTTTAGTAATCATGTCAAAGGTGCCATCGGTAGCCATACGGTCGATGGAGTTCATGCGCCTGATGCTCTGGCGAATAGTCTGGAAGTTGGTAAGCATACCGCCAAGCCAGCGTTCACAAACATAAGGCATGCCTGCACGTTCGGCCTCTTCGGCAATAATGTGTTTTGCCTGTTTTTTTGTTCCGACAAACATCACTTCCCTGCCGGTCTGAGCAATTGCTTCAAGCGCTTTAAGTGCCTCATCGGCAAGTACAACAGTTTTCTGCAGATCAATAATGTGAACACCGTTTTTTTCCATGAAAATGTACGGCTTCATTTTTGGACACCAGCGGCGGGCAAGGTGGCCGAAATGGACTCCTGCGCGGAGCATCTCTTCAAGCTGAAAATGTGACATAACTGAGCTTTCCTGTGATTTAGTTGTTCCTCTACCATGACTTTACTGTCCGGTATCCGGCGCAGAGCGTCGGACACTTCCGGAAAGCTTCATCTGAACGGTGTTCAGAATGACATGATATGTGAAGTTGTCTTCTGCAATAAAAAAATGGAGATAATACAGATTAACGTTTTGAGAACTGGAAACGTTTGCGGGCTTTCTTGCGTCCGAATTTTTTCCGTTCAACCATGCGGGGATCTCTGGTCAGAAGCTTCTCTGTCTTCAGAAGTGCACGGGCAGCTTCGTCAAATTCAGTAAGAGCTCGGGCAATTGCAAGGCTGACAGCACCTGACTGACCGCTTACACCACCACCATGAACATTGACCTTGATATCGAACTGCTCCGACTTCTCGGTAAGCACAAGAGGCCTGAGAGCCTGCTGACGCTTGAATTCATCTTTAAAATACTCTTCAATCGGCAACTTATTGACAATAACCCGGCCTTTTCCCGGAATCATAAACGCTCGTGCCACCGAGGTTTTACGGCGTCCTACTGTATCGATAACCTCTTTCATTCCCAATTCTTTATTGTTTAGTTGACTTTCATTTCAGCCGGTGACTGCGAAGCATGAGGATGCTCTGAGCCAGTATAAACCTTAAGCTTCCTGAAAAGCTGACGACCAAGATTGTTGTGCGGCAGCATTCCCCAGACAGCACTTTCAATAATCTTTTCAGGTCTTTTTTTCAGGAGATCCTTGACATGATTAATTTTAACACCACCGGGATATTGAGAGTGTGAAAAGTAGCTTTTCTGTTCCTCTTTTTTGCCAGTCAATGTGACTTTTTCAGCATTGGTTACCACAATAAAATCACCGGTATCGATATGGGGTGTAAACTGCGGCTTATGCTTGCCTCTAAGGACTTTTGCAATCTCAGAAGCCATTCGGCCCAATACCTGACCATCGGCATCAACGACATACCACTTCCGATCGACATCTGTAGGCTTTGCTGAATATGTTTTGAAACTTAACGTCTTGCTCATGCTGTATACAATAGATTAGCTGGACTTTTCGGAAAAATAAAGTTCATCAATGTAAATTATTCCACTTAATTCTACAAATTATACCTTATATCTAAACAGGAATTCCCAGGAGAACTTGGATCAACTTTTTTTATCAAGACTGTATTTGTTCTTATGAAGCCTTTAATTGCCCTGGTAGGACGCCCAAACGTCGGCAAATCTACCCTGTTCAACCGAATCCTGCGCCAGAAAAGCGCCATTGTCGACCCTACCCCCGGTGTAACACGAGACCGACACATTGCTGATGGCGAGTGGCAGGGAAAGCAGTTCATGCTGATGGATACCGGCGGCTATAATGCTGATGGTGATATTATCAGCATGGCGATGCTTGAACAGACGCTGATGGCTATCCGTGATGCTGATATTGTCATTTTTCTGACTGATGCCCGCGCTGGCCTTTCCTATGAAGATCTTGAACTCGCAAGGCTGCTGCAGCGTACATTCCAGCACAAACAACTTTTTTTTGCGGTCAACAAGGTTGAAACCCCGCAACTCTCCTTTGAAGCAGAGTCATTTATAAGCACCGGATTTACAAAGCCCTATTTTATATCCGCAAAAGATGGCAGCGGCGTTGCCGATATGCTCGACGACATTCTCGATGCACTGCCTTCGCAGGAAAAAACAATACAGGAAGAGGAGAGTGCAATCAAGCTTGCTGTGGTCGGAAGACCCAATGTTGGTAAATCGAGTTTTGTCAATGCCCTTCTCGGTTCAAACCGCCTTATTGTATCAAACATCCCGGGGACAACACGGGACGCTATTGACAGTCGGTTTATACGCAAGCAGCAGGAGTTTATTTTAATCGATACAGCTGGTTTGAGAAAACGAACGAAAATCGATGCCGGTATTGAATATTACAGCTCGCTGAGAACAGAAAAAGCCATAGAACGGTGCAATGTTGCCCTGGTAATGCTTGATGCAGCACCAGGCATTGAAAAACAGGACATGAAAATCATCAATATGGCTGTTGAACGGAAAAAAGGAGCACTTCTTCTGATCAACAAGTGGGATCTGATTGAAAAGGATTCAAAAACAAGCAAGATTTATGAGGATAACCTGCGATCAAATATGGGGAACCTCTCATACGTACCGGTTCTCTTTATTTCTGCACTGACCAAAAAAAATCTTTACCGGGCAATTGACACAGCCCAGGAGATCAGCCGCAACCGATCCCGCAAAATCACTACCAGTGTGCTCAACAAATTTCTTGAGGAAGCGCTTTCACAAACACATGTGTCAACAAAGACGGGTAAGGAGCTGAAGATCAAGTATGTGACGCAAATCAATGCCGCTTGGCCGGTCTTTGCTTTTTTCTGCAATGATCCATTGCTTGTGCAGAACAATTTCAGAAAGTTTCTTGAAAATAAACTTCGCGAGCATTTCAGTCTGGATGGAGTTCCTATTTCAATGCGTTTCATGCAGAAATAGCTCCATGAACCGGACAACTGTTTTTTTACACAACACTTTAAAATCAATGAGCCCTATGTCCACAGTAACCGAGGCGCAAATCATAGAAGCGCTGAGTTTAGTTCAGGAGCCTGACCTGAAAAAAGATCTTGTCACCCTCGCCATGATAGAGGATATCACGCTTGACAGTGATAACAATATATCGTTTACCGTTGTGCTTACCACTCCGGCATGCCCGATGAAAGAGCAGATCAAACAGTCATGTATTGACTCCATCAGATCCCATGTGCCCGATGCAGCTGCTATTGAAGTGAAAATGACTTCTAAAGTGACCTCATCCTGTGGCCACCATCACTGCAATCATGAGCGTCCACTGAAACAGGTGAAGAACATTATAGCGGTTGCATCAGGAAAAGGTGGAGTCGGAAAATCAACCTTTGCAGTAAATCTTGCGGTCAGTCTGGCAAAAAGTGGTGCAAAAGTTGGTCTTATTGATGCTGATCTTTACGGTCCAAGCATTCCTACCATGTTCGGGATGTTGAATGCAAAGCCGGAGATGCTGGATAAAAATCTTGTTCCACTGGAAAAGTTTGGTGTAAAACTCATGTCGATCGGTTTTTTAGTTGAAGCCGAAACCGCGCTTATCTGGCGAGGACCAATGGCTTCGAGCGCTATCAAACAGTTTATCACTGAGGTGGAGTGGAAAGAACTTGATTACCTGATCTTCGACTTTCCGCCTGGTACCGGTGATATTCAGCTTACCATTGCCCAGACAATTCCTTTAAGCGGCGCAGTTATTGTTACAACACCACAGGATGTTGCCCTTGCTGATGTTTCAAAGGCCGTGAGCATGTTCCGCAAGGTTAATGTCCCTGTTCTTGGTCTGGTTGAAAACATGAGCTATTACGAACTCCCGGATGGAACAAAGGATTTTATTTTCGGACACCATGGAGGGGAGATATTTGCAAGAACCCAGGGAATTCCTTTTCTCGGAGAAATACCAATCGACAGGGCTGTCCGTGAAGGAGGCGACATTGGAACACCTTATGTGCTTGGTCATCCTGATTCTGCAACGTCGAAAGCAATTTATCGAGCTTCAATGGAGATAGCCCGCAGGATTTCCATAACAAATGCAGCACCATCAGAGGAACTATCATAACTTTGATATTGTTTTTTTGCGCAAGAGGTTTAATATTAAAGTTCTGAATCTCGCAGTAACAAAATATCAATCATTGTAAACCAATTATACCATGAGCAGCAGTAAGGATTATCTTCCAAATAGCGATGCGCTTTACGACAGGGTTATTGCCTCACTTGAAACCGTACGGCCCTACCTTCAAGTTGACGGCGGAGACTGCCAGCTTGTCGGAATTTCCAAGGATTTTGTTGTTGACGTGAAGCTGCTTGGTGCATGCGGATCATGCCCGATGAGTACACTTACGCTGCGTGCGGGAGTTGAACAGGCTATTAAAAAGGCAAATCCAGAAATTGTGCGCGTTGAATCGGTATAAACCCTTACTCTCCAAGATTTCTCAGTAAGAGTTCCAGAGAGTCCTCATTGTTGATGAGGACCTCTCTTGCTCTGCTCCCGTCAGCCTCGCTCACAATACCGTTGAATTCAAGCTGATCCATAACCCTTCCTGCACGGCTGAATCCCAGACGCAACCGCCTTTGCAGGAGAGAGACACTGGCCTGCTGATGTGTTACGACAAGCCTTGCGGCTTCCTCAAACATGGCATCGCGCCCGTCCTTTTCCTGATATCCCGATGACTGGTTCCCGTTTCCTTTCTGCATATCCGGAGCAGGCAGCACATATCTGTTCTTGAGAGCATTCTGAGAACCGATAAACGAGGTAATCTCTTCAACCTCACCCGAAGAGACATAAGGCCCCTGAATACGCATGGCTTTAGGCTGGTCAGAGGGCTGATACAACATATCGCCGTTTCCGAGAAGTTGGTCAGCGCCGGAACTGTCGAGAATAGTACGGGAATCAACCCGGCTCGCCACCTGAAAAGCAATCCGGCAAGGAAAGTTTGCCTTGATAATACCGGTAATGACATCGACGGATGGCCGCTGTGTTGCTACAATAAGGTGAATACCGACTGCTCGGGCAAGCTGGGCAATCCTGATTATCGGCTCTTCGACCTCCCGCCCGGCGGTAATCATAAGGTCGGCAAGCTCATCAATAACCACGACAAGATAGGGAAGGGCCTCCTCAGGAAGACGGCGATTAAGATCACCAATATTGCGAACTCCTGCTTTTTCAAGGGTTTCATAACGAAGTTCCATCTCTTTGACGACGCACCTGAGCGCATAAACCGCTTTCTGTGGATCGGTAATTATCTGTTCTTCAATGCCGGGAAAGCGCATAAGAAAATGGTTTTTCAGATGCTGGTATTGAAACAGCTCAACCCTTTTTGGATCAATCATGACAAATTTGACTTTATCGGGACTGCAGGCATAGAGCAGGCTGGAGATAATAACATTGATGCATACCGACTTTCCAGCTCCGGTTGCACCGGCAATCAGCAGATGCGGCATTGTGGCCAAATCGGCAATATAGACTTCGTTGGTTATGGTTTTGCCAAGCACAATCGGCAGCGTCTTTGTGCTGTTTTTAAATTTTTCAACCTGCAGCACCGAACGCAGCCAGACAGTTTTTGGCTTGCTGTTGGGAATCTCGACACCGACTGCGTTTTTTCCTGGAATAGGAGCAATGATCCTTATTCCCCTGGCTGAAAGTGCCATGGCAAGGTCATTCTCCAGAGCTTTTACCCGGCTTACCTTGACATCCGGCGCAAGCTCCAACTCAAAAAGAGTAACCCTGGGGCCAACCGTCGTGGTGATTTTTTTGACCTCAATCTTGTATATATTGAGCTTTGCAATAAGCTTCTGCTTGCTTTCGTCGAGGTGGTGCTGGTCGATATGATCATTATCATCCGGCACTTTTTCCAGCAGGTCTATCGAAGGGAAACGGTACGCCTCCCTGTCTTTTGTCTGTACTTTTAAACGGCGCTCGTCAAGGTCAGCCTCTTTTTCGCGAATGGTCTGGCGAATGACCATCTCAGGTTCTCCGGGAACCTTCGAAAAAGGAATCAATTCAGTTGTTTCTGCAGAAAGTGGCACCGTCTCTGTTAGCTTCTCCGGCTCAAACGGTTCATCAGGTGCTGGTGGAGGCAGAGAAGGCTTCAATGGATAGCGTTTGGAGAGCTGCTCTTTACCTGCCTCCTTGTTCTTTATTTTTTTCAACTCTTTCAGCTCTTTCCGCTTGAGCTTTTCGGCTTTTTTTTTACCACTCTCCTTGCGCCGCTCTTCCAGCCATGACTGAAAAGCAGCAATGGGCTTATTGAGATTATTTTGCATAGCCATCCATACACTGGTCATGGAGAACAATAAATCCCGGCCCATATACATGGTCAAAATAACAGCAATAACTGCAAGAAGAACCCATGCACCAGCTTCCCCCATGACCTTCAGCTTTTCTGCAAGCATTCTGCCGATCGCTCCAGCCATATGGTCACTGAAGGTGGCTGTGATCAGGCCAAACATCGATGCGAGATCGACTGAAATAACTGCGCTGTAGAGAAAATAAAGCAGGGCTGGTTTAAGGCTTTTTGCTCGAAACAGCGACCAACCCCAGAAAAACAAGGCTGTTAATGGAAAAATGACAGGATAACCGTAAGTGCCAATAAAAAAAGAGGAGAGCTTGACTCCTAAAGGTCCGAACGGATTATGGACTCTCTCGGCCGCATCCTGGGCGGCTTTACTGAAGATATCGTGCCAGCCAAGAGTCGCAAAACATGCTTCATCCTCGGAATGAAAACACAAGAGAAAACTGATCAAAAAAAAGGAGACCAGCATGAAAAGTATGCCAATTAACTCTCTCTGCAGCGACTGCCTGTCGTGACTCTTTATTTTGGCACCTTTACTCTCTTTTTTCATTTTCACCTGTACAATCGCTCCTTAATACCTTGTTGCTCTCATTCCAAAGATGTTGCTGTAACAAACGGAAGTGCCCTGATAACTCCGGGTTGGAAAGCCCCGCGAACCTCAACAAGAATGGAGGTACCCGGTTTGATATATTCACGCACAATATTGCAGGTGCCAATTGGCTCCTGGAGAGTCGGCGAGAGGGTACCGCTGCACACAAGACCAATCTCCTGGCGGTCGGTATTATAAACTTTAAAACCCTGGCGGGGAAGTACCCGACCATCAAGAGTGAAACCTGCTACGCCACGCCTTAAATCAAGCTCAACCTGCTGGCATGCCTCCTTGCCGATAAAATGACCCTTATTCATTTTTACCACCCATTTAAGTCTTGCCTCAAGTGGATTGGTATCCTGATCAATTTCATGACCGTAAAGGGAGTATCCCATCTCAAGCCTGAGAGTATCCCGAGCACCAAGCCCGACAGGCTGAATACCGAACTCTTTACCTGCTTCAAACAGGGCTTCCCATAACGGCAGTGCAATCTCATTAGGTAAACAGATTTCCACACCTTTTTCGCCAGTATAGCCGGTTCGCGCAATGAGAAGCTCTGAACCCTGAAAAAGGGCTTTACAAAATTGGAATGAGCCGAGCGATGCTGCATCAATCGAAGGAAAAACGGTTTCGAGAATATTTAGGGCAAGTGGACCCTGAAGGGCAATCAATGAAAGAGTGTCGGTATGATCCTCCAGTGCAACTCCATCAAAGGCTGCGATATGCTGCTGCATCCAGTCGAAATCCTTTTGGGCATTGCTTGCGTTGACAATAAGAAAATAGGTATCCTGATCAATGCGATAGATAATAAGATCATCAACGATACCTCCATGGGGATAGAGCATGAGATTGTACTGTGCCTGCCCCTCTTCCAGCTTTTCAAGATCATTAGTGGTAAGGAACTGTAGAAAATCCTTTGCCCGATGGCCTTTGACGTAGAAGTTTCCCATATGAGAAACATCAAACAGGCCCGCTGCGTTTCGGACAGCCCTGTGCTCGGCAATAATTCCCGCATACTGGACAGGCATAAGATAGCCACCAAAGTCGATAATCTTTGCTCCGGCCTGTTCATGCCAGGAGTACAATGCTGTTTTTTTCATAACTTCCTTCAACTAAATTTATGAAGCGGCACTACAACTAACTGTAAAAAAACATTTAAACCGAATAATCAAAACGCTTGTTCATGCGCAGGTAATTCGCAGATAAAAACCATATTTATTAACCAGTTCTTACCACCCTTTTTCAGCTTATAAGACGCTCAACAGTAAATACGCCCTCAACTTTTTTCACCTTATCCATAAGAGTGACGAGTTTGTCAGCATTACGAACATAGATCATGAGCGTTCCGACAAACATCCCGTCGCGGGCATGAAGGGAAATACTGCGGATATTGGTATCGAATTTAGAGATAACGGTTGTAATCTGGTTGATAATGCCAATACGATCTTCACCGACAATTTTAATACCCGCAAGAAAATCGGTTTCAACTTTCCTGTTCCATGATACCGAAACAACACGCTCACTTTTCAGCAGATTTTCATTACTGACATTAACACAGTTTTTGCGATGAATTTTCACAACCCCTTCTGTTGTAACAAATCCAATCACGTCATCGCCAGGAACCGGCTGACAGCACTTCGCATAAGAGTAGGCAATATTGCTCATACCGGCAACTGTGACCTCGTCCTTTTTTCCTGCACTACCTTCCTGTTCCTGCTCCTGACGAGCTTTCTGAAGATAGTCCTCAACCTCCCGGGCTTCGTCAATGGGAGTTTTTGCCGCCGGTTCTTCCTTACGCGAGCTTGTCACCCGCTCAATAACCTCTTCTCCATTGATCTGCTGGCGGGCAAGAGCGCTGAAAAAATCTGCCGGGGTTTTTATCCCATACTGTTTAACCTGCCGGATGATATCGTTATCTGAAAAAAGCTTTTTGGTACCGGAGAGCATTTTGTCCCACATGCCACGCCCTTTCTCAATCTGTATGCGCCGTTCCTCGTTGATGGCAGATCGAATTTTCAGCTTTGCACGCTGGGTAACAACTATTTTAAGCCAATCAGGCTTCGGCTTCTGGTTTTTTGATGTAATGATCTCTACACGGTCACCGGATTTAAGCTGCGCATTCAGACGGACAATTTTGCCGTTAACCTTGGCACCGATACAGCCGTTACCGACCTCAGAATGGATGGCATAAGCAAAATCAATCGGAGTTGCACCTGCTGGCATGGTTTTCATATCCCCTTTGGGAGTAAAAACGTAAATCTCGTCATGGTAAAGATTAAGCTTGAATCCCTCCATAAAAGCAGCAGCCGAATCAGCATCCTTTATCAGCTCTCTTGCCCAGCGAAGAAAAGAATCAACATTGGCATCATCTCTTGTTATTTTTTCCTTGTAGCGCCAGTGAGCCGCAACTCCAAGCTCCGCAAACTCATGCATACGCATCGTCCGGATCTGGATCTCAACCATGTGCCCTTTCGGACCTATGATGGCTGAATGAAGAGATTGATATCCATTATGTTTGGGTATTGATATATAGTCCTTGAAATGCTGTGGAATAGGAGGGTACTTCTGTGTAATAAAACCATAGACCGCAAAACAGTCGGCAATACGTTCCGTATCGACAATTACCCGAATGCCGTAGAGATCGTGAATATCCTCAAAACTTTTGTTCTTGCTGCGCATCTTGTTGTAGATCGAAAAGAGATGCTTGGCCCGTCCTTCCACCTCCACTTTAAAACCCTGTTTTTCAAGATCAGCCTTGATGGGAACAATCATTTTGCTGAGATAGTTGACCCGCTCTCCCCTGCTCATGCGAACCTTTTTCTGCAGAAAATCGTGCATTTCCGGATCAATAAACTTGAGTGCAAGATTTTCAAACTCTACCCTCATTTTTCCAAGACCGAAACGGTGCGCAAGAGGAGCATAGATATCCCTTGTTTCAAGAGCAATCTTCAGACGCCGGTGCTCAGGCAGCGATTCAAGTGTTCTCATGTTATGGAGCCGGTCACAAAACTTTATGAGAATAACCCGGATATCCTTCACCATCGAGAGCAGCATCTTGCGAAAACCTTCAGCCTGAGTATTTTCCCGGTTGATCATGATTCCGGAAATCTTGGTAAGCCCTTCAACAATCTCAGCTACTTCAACGCCAAGTTCGGCCACAATGTCTTCATAGGTATAACCGCTGTCCTCAATCACATCATGCAGAAGCGCAGCCGCAACGGAAACCCCATCAAGGGGAAGTTCATTGAGAAGAATGGTGGCAACTTCAACTGGATGAAAAAAAAATGGTTCTCCTGAAGCCCTTTTTTCGCCTTCATGTGCCCGATAACACATAAAAAAGGCACGCTGGATCAGCGATTCATCAAAGTTTTTGAGATTCTGGCGGGAGAGCACAAGTATCTCGTGGAGTTTATTGTAATGATCCTTCTCTATCTGGGCTAACATTGCTCTTAAACTCCTGTAAACAACATATTAAAAGGTAAGAGGCACTCACGTGTTCTTCTATATAATGTATTTCCCAATAAACAAACAGCAGAAAAAGTGCTCTATTCAACCGCCGGCGTATGTTTTATAGCCTGTTCAAGCTTTGATATCTCGTCACGCAGATATGCCGCTTTTTCATACTCCATATGGAGCGCCGCCTCCTGCATTTCAAGACGAAGCTCTGCGGCCATTGCATAACTTTCCTGAGGGGTCAATGTCTCAAGAAGGCCGGCAAGAAGCCTTTCAGGTTTTGGCTCCAGACCGAAACGCTTTCTCCGGTAGCGCTCCTCCGCATCGGCAACACTGGTAGTATCGAGAATCTGGTCAACCGATTTAATGATTGAGCGTGGAGTAATGCCGTGCTCTTCGTTATATCGATGCTGGATCGCACGACGCCTTGCCGTCTCATCAAGCACTTCACGGATGGATCGCGTTAAAACATCGGCATAAAGCACCACAAAACCATCGACATTGCGAGCTGCCCTGCCGGCAATCTGCATAAGCGAACGGGTATTGCGCAAAAAGCCCTCCTTATCAGCATCAAGAATTGCTACAAGGGATACTTCCGGCAGATCAAGCCCTTCACGAAGGAGGTTAACTCCCACAAGCACATCAATGTCTCCTACCCTGAGCTCCCTGAGAATCTGTATGCGCTCCAGACTCTTGATCTCCGAATGCAGATAGCGAGAACGAATACCACTCTTCCTGAAAAAGTCGTGCAGGTCTTCGGCCATTCTTTTTGTCAGGGTCATAACAAGCACCTTGTGGCCTTTGGCGGTATGAATACGGATCTCTGCAAGCAGATTATCGATTTGCCCCGCGACAGGACGAACTTCTACCGGAGGGTCAAGCAAACCGGTAGGACGGACAAGCTGTTCAACCACCACTCCACCTGAACGCATCAGTTCATGATCACTCGGAGTAGCACTGACACAGATCACCTGCGGCACCATCTCCTCAAACTCTTCAAACCGGAGTGGGCGGTTGTCGAGCGCTGAAGGCAGCCTGAAGCCGTGCTCAACAAGAATGGTTTTCCGGGAACGGTCTCCCCCGTACATACCCCGTATCTGTGGCAGTGTAACATGCGATTCATCAATGACCACAAGATAATCAGAAGGAAAGTAATCAAGAAGACAGTAAGGACGTTCACCCGCGTTACGCCCTGAAAGATGCCTCGAATAATTTTCAATACCTGAACAGTAGCCAAGCTCTTTTATCATTTCGAGATCATAGCGGGTCCGCTCTTCTATTCTTCGGGCCTCAAGAAAACGGTTATCCTGACGAAAACAATTTAACCTCTCTGCAAGCTCATTTTCAATAGCAAGCATGGCTTCATTGAGCATTGCGTCATCAGCGACAAACTGCCGGGCTGGATAGATAAACGCATAGTCATCAACTCCGAGCACCTCCCCGCTGTGAATATCAAAGGTCTGCAGGCTTTCAATGGTATTTCCGAAAAATTCAATCCTGAGAGCAAGTTCCTCGTGGGCTGGCACAAGATCAATAATATCACCTCTTACCCGAAACTTCCCTGAATTTGGCTGGACATCATCACGGACATAGTGAAGCGCTATCAGCTCCTTCAAAAAAGCATCCCGGTCTTTTTCCATACCGGAACGCAGTTCGATAATCTGGGCTTTCCAGTCGTCAGGTGAACCAAGACCATAAATACAACTGACTGAACTTACCACAATCACATCATTTCTGCCACTGAGCAAAGCACTGGTGGCCTTGAGCCGCAAGCGTTCAATCTCATCATTTATCCGCAAATCTTTGGCGATATACTTGTCAAGAGCAGGCAAATAAGCTTCGGGCTGGTAAAAATCATAGTAACTGATAAAATACTCAACGGCATTGTCGGGAAAAAACTGTTTAAGTTCGCCGTAAAGCTGGGCCGCGAGTGTCTTGTTGTGGCTTATAACCAGAACAGGCTTATTGACCTGGGCAATAACGTTGGAGATGGTAAATGTTTTGCCGGAACCAGTAACACCAAGCAGTGTCTGGTATGGATTCCCCGAAAGCACTCCCTCAGTGAGCAATTCAATAGCTTTCGGCTGGTCACCCGCCGGGCTGTAAGGACTCACAAGATTGTATGTTCCACTCCCGCTCTCCTGCATAAACAACGCTCCCCTCTTGACTGTTATTTCAATTGTTTTTGTCTACACTCTTTTGTTTGGTAGAGTATAACAAACCCTGAAAAACAATATAGGTGATAAGTCAGGAAAAGGATGGCGCATTATTGCGGAAGAGGAAACAGCTGGGGTGCTGACGGAGGCTCACTATTCAGATGCATTCGCTGATTTTCTGATCTGATCGGCCACTCTTCTTAATTTGAGTTGAAAATGCATCGACATATTTTTCCCAAAGGTAGAGCATATCAGGATCGAAATCCGCTCCATTTGGCCATACCACAGTCCCCACCTCATGATCAACAGAAACCTGTTCAAAAAGATCCCTTCTACGCAACGGCCCATAGAGTTCACCAAACAAAACAGGTTCAACGTTAATATCCTTAATGCTGCCATCATTAAAATGCACTCGCATTACATATCCATCGTCAAGTAGATCAACAGCAGAAACTCTTCTAAACTGGTGCTTCATCATTATAACCCTATTGATTTATTACTGTAACGGTTCAATTTTAGCCGGGGCTTTGCCTTCCTGTAACAAATCCCAATCTGACATAAGTTCAAATTGATGAATCTCTGCCCATGCCTCCACTAACCGCCGTTGCCTATCAGCCAAAGATCCCTCAATCATTTTTGAAAAAACAGCTTGCAAACCCTGATAATAAACGTGGAAATGCGACTTATGATGTGGAGAATCTATTTCAGCATGCATCCTGATTATAATCCCATAAAATCTTGTAATTTCAGGCATTATCTATATTTTACTTCGGATTGGTTTTGCAACGAAACATACGTATTCTGTCAGTAAGATAGTGACTATAGTTGCCTTTCCAAAACCCGAACCAGACAACAATATCAAGGGCGCTACATGTGCCATTAATGGCTGCTGCACCTATCAAAATCAGGTTATCAACTTTCGCTACATACACCAACTTGACCCCTAAAAATTGAGGTTTTCCGACCGTACAGAGCTTATATTACTCAGAAAGGCCATAGAAGAGGTTTGCAAGTATGGGCTTAAAATCCCATTATTATATTTTTGACCATGCGGGGTAATTTTCAGAGTTTCATAACCAGCCGTATCCCGATGTTCACCATCGGGATGCTCTTTTTACATTTAATCTCCTGTAAACCAATGATCCACGAAGATAAGCACTATCCATACACTACTACTCCGGGAGACTCACTCCATACAAGAATATATAGACTGAGTAACGGCTTGACGGTCTTCATGAGTCCTAACAGTGAGGAGCCGAGAATATATACCTCAATTGCTGTCCGGGCTGGAAGTAAAAACGATCCGGCTGAGACAACCGGGCTTGCACACTATCTCGAGCACATGCTCTTCAAGGGAACTGATTCAATCGGCTCTCTTAACTATGAAAAGGAACATGCCGAGCTTGAAAAAATATCGGAGCTCTATGAAAAATACCGATCAACATCGGATACTGAGAAAAGGGCTGCCATATACAAGGATATTGACAGCATTTCCAATATAGCTGCAAGCTATACTGTACCCAATGAATATGACAAAATTCTGAACTCCATTGGAGCCCATGGCACCAATGCCTACACCTGGGTTGAACAAACTGTCTATCTCAATGATATTCCATCGAACAAACTCGACCAGTGGCTGACCATTGAAGCAGAACGATTCCGCAATCCGGTCATGAGACTTTTTCATACCGAACTTGAAACCGTCTATGAAGAGAAGAACATGTCGATGGATAGTGACAGTCATAAAATATGGGAAAGCCTTTTTGCTGAACTCTTTAAAAAAAACACTTACGGCACACAGACAACAATTGGCAAGGCTGAGCATCTGAAAAACCCATCAATAAAGAATGTTCTTAATTACTACCGTACCTATTATGTACCGAACAACATGGCACTCTGCATCGCCGGTGATTTTGATCCGGATACTGCCATAAAACTTGTCGATAAAAAGTTTTCAGTGCTTCAACCAAAAGATATCCCTCTCTTTACGCCTGCGGTGGAAGAGGCAATCACCAAACCATCCGTTGTCAAGGTTAAAGGACCAGAATCAGAAGAGGTTGTCATAGGGTTCCGGTTCAATGGAATCAACAACACCGATGCCGATTATCTGACACTTATTGACAAAATTTTATTCAATCAGACTGCGGGCCTGATTGACCTTAACCTGAACCAGCAGCAGAAGGTCCTGGATGGCAGTTCGATGCTGGTGATGATGAAAGATTACTCCTCTCATATTCTGAGTGGTAAACCGAGGGAAGGTCAAAGCCTTGACCAGGTTAAGGAGTTGCTGCTCAACCAGCTCGAACTTCTCAAAGAGGGCAAATTTCCCGAATGGCTGCTGGAAGCGGCAATCAATGACCTGAAAATTGAACAGCTAAAACTCTACGAAAGCAACAAGGGACGTGTTGAGTCATACGTTGATTCGTTTGTCTGGGGAATGGAGTGGTCGGAACATGTCGGCCAGTTCAACCGTCTGGAAAAAATCACCAAAGAGGATATTGTGACGTTTGCACAGCATCACTACTGTAGTAATTATGTCAGTATATACAAGGAACACGGTAAACCAGAAAGCGAAGCAAAAATACAGAAACCACTGATTACCCCCCTCAAGGTTAACCGGGATAGTTCCTCACCTTTTGCAGAAAAAATCCTGGCTCAGAAATCCAATAAAATTGAACCATTATTTCTTGACTATACCAAGGATATAAAGTTTTTTGATATTAATCCAGATATCAAGCTCCACTACCTGCACAATCATGAAAACGAGCTGTTCTCTCTCTATTATGTGTTTGATATTGGCAAAAATGAGAGTAAAAATATAGAACTTGCTCTCGACTACCTCTCTTATCTCGGGACATCCAAACTTCCTGCTGCAGAATTCAACAGGGAACTCTATAAAATCGGCGCGAGCTTTTCAGCATTTACTTCGGATCATTTCGTATACCTGAAACTTTCTGGACTTCAAAAAAACTCCGCAGCAGCAATTCGACTGCTTGAAAGTCTTCTTGTTGACACCCGTCCGGATGAGGAAACACTTGCAAAGCTAAAAGCAGGAATCTTGAAAGAGCGTGCTGATGACAAGCTTTCCAAAAAGAAAATACTTTTTGAGGCCATGGCCAATTACGGGAAGTATGGCCCTGTTTCGCCATTTACAAACGTTCTCAGCAATGAT
The DNA here is from genome assembly GCA_012972835.1 of Chlorobiaceae bacterium. Classification (GTDB taxonomy): domain Bacteria; phylum Bacteroidota; class Chlorobiia; order Chlorobiales; family Chlorobiaceae; genus Chlorobium. The sequence goes on from JABDHK010000002.1 coordinate 62,130, forward strand.
GAGCTGGAAAATATCACTTCAAAAGAGTTGCTTGAAGTCATCGGTGAACTTTTGCACTACCGGCATCGGGTTCTTTACTATGGACCTGCTTCTTCCGACGAGATACTTGGTGAATTGCGTACGGTGCGGCATTACCCGGAATCATTTACAACCGTACCAACATCCAGCCCATACAAAGATCTTGAACAGAGTGCAAATCTTGTTTATGTAGTTAACTACGATATGACTCAGGCTGAGGTTCTTCTGTTGACAAAGGCCGAAGCGTATAACCCTTCAATGGTACCACTGGTAACCCTCTTCAACGAATATTATGGTGGAGGAATGTCGTCAGTTGTTTTCCAGGAACTTCGTGAAGCAAAAGCATTGGCTTACTCGGTTTTTTCTGTTTACAAAGCACCAAAACAGCAAAAAGAGCACAACTTTATTGTAAGCTACATTGGCACTCAGGCTGACAAGTTGCCTGAAGCACTCGACGGGATCACTATACTGATGAACAAACTGCCGAAATCACCTGAACTGTTCGCTTCGGCACAAAACGGTATTCTGCAAAAAATCTCCACTGAACGGTTGACAAAAACAGAGGTTCTTTTCAATTATGAAGAAGCAGTCCGACTTGGACACGACTATGATATCAGAAAAGATATTTATCGTGATGCTGCTTGCCTGAACCTGACCGATATCGAAAAATTCCACAAGGAGCACTTTGTCAATAAAAAACATGTAATGCTTGTCCTTGGCAAAAAGGAAAATCTCGACATGGAGACACTTCGGAAATACGGAACAGTTAAAGAGCTGGAACTGAAGGATATTTTTGGCTACTGATCCACAACCACCACTGGGAACGCCGAGCCCCAGCTCGGCATTTTGCCAAGTGCCTTGTACATGATTTCCATGAGTGAGCCGAGCTGGGGCTCGGCGCTCCCGGATCTACCCTTTCAACCACATCGCCTATGTGCAAAATAATACCATTGTTATCTCAAGTACCTTTTTTGCTTTGATGCTCTTAACACAGATAGAATTTCATGAAGATTCTCAACCGATACATATTCAAGCAGTTTGCAAAGGCATTTCTGTTTTCGTGCATAGCCTTTGTTTTTCTGTTCGTTCTTATCAGTATGGTTGAAAAACTTGACAAGTTCATAGACAGAAATCTCACCCTTTTGGAGATTGCCCGTTATTACATGCTCTCAGTACCCTCCACGCTCCTGATAACATCTCCGGTAAGCGCTCTCTTGTCGTCAATTCTTGTTGCTGGAAGACTCTCTGTTTCAAGCGAACTTCCGGCAATACGCTCTGCCGGTGTCAGTATGCGCCAGCTGCTGACTCCTTTTATTACCGGCGGGGTACTTATCTGCGCCTTGAATCTTGTCAATTCATGCTGGATTGCTCCGGCAGCATTTACTGGCATGAATTACTTTGAGCAACATTATGTCAATAATAATTCAGCACTGCCTCAGAAAAACGGAACTCTTCATATTCTCGAGCCGGGTAACCGTATTGTGTCGTTAAGTGCTTTTGATGGTGACCGGTTTAACGTCAGTGGAGTTTCCATTGAGGATTTCACTGCTTCTCACCTCGGCAGGCGGATAGATGCAGAGTCAATGCGTTACAACGCTACAATCGGAGAGTGGGTGATGAAGAATGCTTCTACCCGCATTTTTACCGGAAATCGTGAAGTTTTGAATAGAGTGCCGTCGAAATCAATCAAGCTTACCATTACACCGCACTCACTTGAGGAACTCAATCTGCAGCCTGATGAATTGAACATTGTCCAACATTACCGCTATCTTGCCGATAAATTGAATGCTGGATTTTCGGGGCTTGAACGCTCCATGGTGAAGTTTCATACAAAATTCTCCCTGCCATTTGCCTCTCTCATCATCATTCTGATCGGTGTGCCACTTTCGGCAAAAAAAAAGCGGGGAGGGCTGGCTTCTGAAATAAGCATCACGCTTTTTGCAGGTTTTCTCTTTCTCGGACTGCAGAAAACCATTGCCATTGCAGGCTATCAAGGAATTATGAACCCGGTGCTTGCTGCATGGCTGCCGAATATTCTTTTCCTCGGCATCGGTTATGCGATTTATAAAACCGCTATCGACTGACAATTAATGAGTATCAAATTGCCTCGCGTTATTGTTCTTATGACCGATTTTGGTTTGAATGACACCTATGTCGGCCAGATGAAAGGAGTTATTCTCTCGCTTGCTCCTTCTGTTCAGATTATTGACCTGACCCATTCTGTAGCACCCCAAAACATTGCTCAAGGTGCATTCCTTCTTGGTAAATCCGCTTCTTTTTTCCCCGAAAGATCAATTGTTATCTCAGTGGTCGATCCGGGCGTAGGTTCTTCACGCCAAGCAATTGCTCTTGAAACTGATAAACATACTTTTCTTGCGCCGGATAACGGGTTGCTCACCGCTGTTTTTCAAACACAGAACATTAAGCGCTGTGTAACCATCACGGAAGAGCGTTACATGCTCTCCCAGCGGAGTTCAACCTTTCATGGAAGGGATGTTTTTTCTCCGGTTTCCGCGCATCTTGCATCAGGCGTTCCGCTTCATGAACTTGGCGAAGAAATTGACCCGGCAGATTGCGTACAGATTCCTATGCCGGAATGCACTACTTCTGATAACGGTCAATCATGGGATGGAAATATTATCTATACCGATCATTTCGGTAATCTGGTTACTTCTCTGGACTCAAAACTGTTTGATGACCAAAAACAATGGGTGGTTAAGGCGGGAAACAATGAACAGATTCCGGTTGTCATCACCTATAGTGATGTTCCGGTTCAACAGCTGCTCGCCTACAAGGGAAGCAGCGACATGATTGAGATTGCAGTGAGAAATGGTAGTGCTGCGCATAGGCTCGGATTGAAAGATGGCGATCCAGTTACACTAACAATCAGATCCCAAAACAAGAGTTGATAACGTCTGCTTCTCTTGGTGCATAGGGAGGATTATTTAAGAACAAATTACCAAAAAGCAACTTTAGCTATTAAACAACGTCCCCTCTTTGTTGACTGATCGAGTGATCAGCTGCCGATATACTCCTTAAGGATTTTGCTGTAGGCTGACTGCCTTAAGCGGCGTATGGCTTTTTCCTTGATCTGACGGACACGTTCACGGGTCAGTTTGAATTTTTCTCCAATCTCTTCAAGGGTGAGCGGGTTATCCATGCCGATTCCGAAGTAAGACTTGATTACGTCTGCTTCTCTTGGTGCAAGGACGGAAAGAGAGCGTTCAACCTCAAGCGTCAGTGAATCACGGTTAAGCCCGTAATCAGGCAAATGGCCATCGTTCTGCAGAACATCAAGCAGGCGATTATCGTCGCCTTGGGCAAAGGGTGCATCGACCGAAACATGCCGACCGGCAATTTTCAGTGTATCTGCGACATCCTGGGAATCCATCTCAAGAAGAGTGGCAAGCTCCCTTGTATTTGGGTCTCGTTCAAACTCCTGTTCAAGCTGACTGTATGCCTTGCTGATTTTATTGAGAGTACCAACCCTGTTCAAAGGAAGCCTTACAATTCTCGACTGCTCGGCCAACGCCTGGAGAATGGATTGGCGAATCCACCATACCGCATAGGAGATAAACTTGAATCCGCGGGTTTCATCAAACCGTTTTGCCGCCTTGATAAGACCAAGATTTCCTTCATTGATCAAGTCACCAAGGGTCAGTCCCTGGTTTTGATATTGTTTAGCAACGGAGACTACAAATCGTAAATTGCCTTTTATCAATTTGTCAAGAGCACGTTTTGCCCGTTTGTATTCAGTCGTATCGACCGGCATATCAAAGCCCTCCTTGATAGCCTTGGTCAATTTGACCTCATCTTCGGCTGTCAACAGATCATATTTTCCTATCTCCTGCAGGTAACGATCAAGAGAAAGGCTCTCGCGATTTGTTATCTGTTTGCTTATTTTAAGCTGCCTCATTTATATCTTTCTCCTTGCGAACTTCACCGATTTAAACCTGTCCTGACGGCTTGCATGATACCGAAAAAACCACAAAATATCATTTCAGGCTGATTATATCTAAAAAAACGATTTTTTTCTTCCCTCCACCTTCTTGAAGCGTAAAGTATATAACCTTATAACTCGATACGCACTCAGTCATTAAGAACTGTCAAGTTGCTGTTGAGCTTTGAAAGATTATCCACAGCTTCACTGAGTTTTTCACGTTCTTTGGCAATAACATCAGGAGGTGCATTATCAGCAAATCCCCTGTTTGCAAGCTTTTTCTGGAGCGAGATAACATATGATGAAATATTACTGATCTCTTTCTGGAGACGCGCCCGCTCTTTATCAAAAGATATTAACCCCTCAAGCAACACAAATAGTTCATTACCCTCGACAACTGATCCTGCCGCATGTCGTGGTCGCTCTCCATCGCTCATCACCTTTGGAATACATTGGCCAAGCGCCGAAACAAGCGGAAGGTTAGCTTCAAAAACCAGGCGATCGACATCGTTGCAAGGCCAGAGCAGGATTTCAGCCTCGCTGCTGTGTGAAACCCCGAACAATGATCGTAGACTTCTGACCTCGCTAACCAGCTTCTGTATCAAGGTAAAGCCACGAACATCCAACCCGGAAAACCTGGGATCGGAAAGCGGCATCGGCGAAAGTGCAATACTTTCAGTTGAAGGACGCTGAAGAATTTGATGCCATATTTCATCGGTAATAAAGGGCATGACTGGATGCAGCGCTTTAAGGAAACCCTCAAGAACATGAACAGCAAGACAAACCGCCTGCTGGGCTTCCTCTCTTGTCAAATCTCCTGAAAGTTGAACTTTGAGCGCTTCAAGATACCAGCCACAGTATTCACCCCAGAAGAAGTCATAGAGTAGCCGGACAATATCATTAACCCTGAACTGAGTGAAAGCGGTATGGTAGCGGTCGAGCATGTTATGATAACCAGCAAGAAGCCACTCTCCGGCCAGATCAAAACTTCCGGCAAGTGGATTGAAATCCTGGTAAACCGCTGAAAACTCTTCATGATTACCGAAATACTTTTCACGCTGCATAAAGACAAGACGCGAGGCATTCCAAATTTTTGTGGCGAAATTTCGTCCAAGTTCACATTTCTCCTCGCCAAACAAGACATCCTGGCCGAGAGGAGCAATATAAATAATGGTGAAGCGCAGGGCATCAGTACCGTAGGTGTCCATGACCTTAATGGGATCAGGGGAGTTACCCAGGGACTTTGAAAGTTTCTGCCCTTTCATGTCGCGGATAATGCTGGTGAAATAGACATTCCGGAACGGCACCTCTCCTTTAAAATAAAGTCCTGCCATGATCATTCTGGCAACCCAGAAAAATATGATGTCCGGTCCGGTTACAAGGGTATCGGTCGGATAAAAGGATCTCAGATCGTCGTTATCGCTATGCTGACCACTCCATCCAAGAGTTGTGAGCGGCCAGAGCCATGAAGAGAACCAGGTATCAAGCACATCATCGTCCTGAACAAGCTTGTCCGTGCCGGCAAGATGACAGGCCTCATCATAGGTTGCAGCAACCCATACCTTGCCTTCTGTATCGTACCAGGCTGGAATGCGGTGTCCCCACCAGAGCTGGCGGGAGATGCACCAGTCCCGAATATTTCCCATCCAGTGACGATAGGTGTTGATCCAGTGCGGTGGATGAAAGCGGATATCTCCTTCGTTGACAACCTGCAAGGCACGTTCTGCGAGAGGCTCCATCCTGACAAACCACTGCTCGGAGAGATAGGGCTCAACAACCACATCAGCCCGTTCAGAATAACCTACATTGTGTTCATACTCTTCAACACGAACAAGATTGCCAAGCTCTTCGAGATCCTTGAGAATCTTTTTGCGCGCATCAAACCGGTCCATACCGCCATATCCGAATGTATCGGTCATCCTTCCGTCTTTTCCTACAACCGATATTGCCTGAAGATTATGTCGTTTGCCAACTTCATAATCGTTTGCATCATGTGCCGGAGTTATTTTCAGCGCTCCGGTACCAAACTCGATATCGACATAATCATCTGCAATAATAGGGATATGCCTGCCTGCTACCGGCACAATGGCAAGCTCGCCTACCAGATCACGATAACGGGAATCCCCCGGGTTGACAGCAATGGCCACATCACCAAGAATGGTTTCCGGCCTGACAGTGGCAATGGTAATGTATCGTCCGGGATGGTTGACCAGGGCGTACTGTACATAGACAAGATTATCCCTGCGAGGCTTCATGATCACCTCCTCATCAGAGAGAGCGGTCTGTGAAACCGGGCACCAGTTAATAATGCGGGTGCCACGATAGATCAATCCATCGCGATAAAGGGTAATAAAGGCATTGATAACAGCTTGTGAGGCGCGTTCATCCATGGTAAAAAGATTACGACGCCAGTCACATGAGATGCCCAGCCTGCGCAACTGCTTGAGAATGAGACCACCATACTCATCCCTCCACTGCCATACATGGTCGAGAAACTCCTTTCGCCCGAGATCGTGACGGGTTATCCCTTCGCGTTTGAGCTTCTTCTCGACCACAGTCTGCGTCGCTATACCGGCATGATCGGTACCGGGAAGCCACAAGGCCTCATGCCCGGTCATACGATTGTAACGAATAAAAATATCCTGGAGCGTATGATTCAGAACATGGCCAAGCGTAAGACTTCCTGTAACATTGGGAGGAGGCATGAGGACGGTATAGGGAGCTTTGCCGCCGTCCAGCACACGGGAGCTCTCGGCATGAAAGCTCCCTATCGCTTCCCAGTGCGCACTTCGCCAGCGGTCTTCTACCTCTTGATGATTATAGCTCTTGTCCAGATTGAATGATACCGTCTGATCGCTCATGATAAAAATATCGGTTACTTCTTATAAGGGTTAGTCTTTCTTTTCAGGCATGGGACGTTTTTCGAAAATAGAGTCGATAAGACCATACTCAAGAGCCTCGGTGGCGTTCATCCAGCGATCTCTTTCGGAATCCTCCCTTATCTGGACTACATCTTTCCCCGTATGGCGAGCAAGCAGTTCATCAAGCAAGTGGCGGATCTTTTCAATTTCACGCGCCTGAATAATGATGTCAGTTTCCTGTCCATGGGCACCACCGGAAGGCTGGTGAATCATTATCCTTGAATGAGGAAGCGATGCCCTCTTGCCTTTTGCTCCACTTGCAAGAAGAAATGCTCCCATACTTGCTGCCATGCCAACACAGACGGTTGAGACATCAGGACGGATATACTGTATGGTGTCGTAAATCCCAAGACCTGCTGAGACACTTCCACCCGGAGAGTTAACATAGATATAGATATCTCGTTCCGGGTCCTCTGACTCAAGAAAAATAAGCTGGGCCATGATCAAGCCTGCAACATGTTCGTCAATGCCGCTGCCAAGAAAAATAATACGCTCCCTCAAAAGCCTTGAAAAAATATCGAAGGCTCTCTCGCCCCTGCCCGAGGTCTCTATAACCATGGGAACAAGAGTGTTGGTGATGCTCTGCTCTATAGCTCCCGAATACATTTTTTTGGCGTGATGCTCAAAACCGAAATTAATATTTGCCATAACTTCCCTGTCGTTTGAATTTGTAGCGCAGTTATAAAATCAGAGCGGAATCGAATGAACCTCATGAAATAAAACCCGATTTCCAATCTCTGGTATGAAATAGTTAAAATACATAGTGATAACAACAAATCAAGAATTACGGTTCCAATTAGCAAAAAAGGATGCTTTCTGCCAAAAATGGAACAGCCGGAAAAAATGTTTCGGTATATTCAGAAAACAAAAATCAAAAACCACATTAGGGATATGCAGGTACGCCTTATTTCGGTCACAGCTCCGCTTATCCAGGTTGACAACCAGCAACTTTCTCCAGAAGGGCTTATAGCCTACTGTGCAAGAGTTTCCAGCCCTCGCCAGGAGACGCTTGATTATGAAAAACTGCTCTCCTACTGTATTGCGCACCGACACTGGAGCGTCTTTGAGATGGTGGATATGAGTGTTGAAATTGTGACATCACGAGCTATTTCACCGCAGATTCTCCGGCACAAGAGCTTTCAGTTCCAGGAATTCTCACAACGGTATGCCGAAGCGCAGGAGATTGAACGATACCAGCCAAGACGCCAGGACAGCAAAAACAGGCAAAACTCATTGGATGATCTCGACGATGCAACGAAACAATGGTTTGACAAGGCGCAGGAGCGGATTGGAAGTATAGCCCTTGAACAATACAAAAGCGCTCTTGAAAAAGGGATTGCCAAGGAGTGCGCAAGAGTGCTTCTGCCGTTGGGCACCCAGACAAAACTCTATATGAAGGGCTCTGTCAGAAGCTGGATACATTATCTGGAGGTACGAACAGATAAAAGCACACAACAAGAGCACCAGGAAATTGCCATTGCTATCAAAAAGATTTTTATGGAACAATTCCCTGTTACTGCTGCAGCACTCGGCTGGCGCTAAACCTTCAACATTCCGAGCAGACTGACCAGCTGGCTTTTCAGTTCCCTCCGATGGATAATACGATCAAGAAAACCATGATCAAGCAAAAATTCTGCGCGCTGAAACCCTTCCGGCAAATCCCTTTTAATGGTATCCCTGATCACCCTGGGGCCAGCAAAGCCTATAAGGGCTTTAGGTTCGCTGATGTTGATATCGCCAAGCATGGCAAAGGAAGCACTGATGCCTCCCATCGTCGGATCAGTCAAAAGAGAGATGTATGGCAAACCTCTTTCACTGAGGCGGGTAAGGCGGGCGGCGGTTTTGGCCATCTGCATGAGACTGAATGCACCTTCCATCATCCGGGCTCCGCCAGACTGGGAAATGATGAGGAGAGGCGCGTTCAGCTCAAGTGACTTATCTACCGCCCTGGCAATTTTTTCGCCTACAACCGAAGCCATTGATCCACCGATAAAACCAAAATCCATAGCTGAAACAACAAGGGTATGCCCACCACTCTCTCCATAGGCATTTCGGCAAGCTTCAGTTTTTCCACTTTTTTCAATAGTATCGTAAACTCGATCTGTATATTTTTTGGTATCAATAAAACCAAGAGGATCAGCTGCACGCAGTTGATCATCAAACTCGCTATACTTGTCGTCGTCAAAAAGTATTGAAAAATATTTATAGGGAGATATTCTGAAATGATGACCGCACCCCGAACAGGTATAAAAATGATCTTCAAGCTGTTTTTTATGAAGCATCGCGCCGCACTCTTCACATTTCCACCACAATCCTTCCGGCATATCGCGCTTGTCGGTGGGATGTATTGAGGGTTTTACCCGTTTAAACCAAGCCATTTTCACAATGAGGAGTAAAGATTATACATTAAAGATCAAGATATAAAGTCCGCATGAGATATCAAAAACAGACTTTACAGGCCTCTTATCATAGGTTTTTGAACCAGGAGTGTTACCATTGTTGAACGTAAGAATACTTTTCTACATAGCCGCACTTATTGCCGCATTTCTTCAGGAAGTGACAGCTCCGTCTGCAGCCGTTGCTTCGACGGCCACGATTGTCTATCCAGACACGCTTGCACTTCCCCAACACCGCTTTACCTTGCGTCCCTCGATGAGGCCTGCAAGAAAAACCGTTGGGCTTGCCCTCTCAGGTGGAGGAGCCAATGGACTGTCACAGATTGGTGTGCTCAAGGCTTTTGATGAAGAGGGTGTTCCTGTTGATTATATTGCAGGCACAAGCATAGGCGCCATTATCGGCGCTCTCTACAGTTGCGGATACTACCCGGATAAACTTGAAGAAATTGCCCACTCTCTTCCCTGGCAATCAATTATTTCTCTGAATAATGATTATTCCCGGTCAAACATTTTTCTTGAACAGCAACGAATCCGCGACCGGGCATCCATCTCACTCCGGTTCGAGAAGCTGAAACTTCTCATGCCAAAATCCCTGAATTCCGCTCAGACAATGACCGAAACCCTCGATCTTCTCGTTTTGAACGGGATTTACAAGAGTGCTGGTGATTTTTCAACTCTTCCAGTCAATTTTCGGGCTGTATCAACCGACCTTATTTCTGGCAAGCGAATTACGCTGACCAATGGCTCTCTCTCAGAGGCTATGAGAGCCAGCAGCACATTGCCGATTCTTTTCGAGCCAGTCAACCGTGACGGCTATGAACTGGTTGATGGCGGGCTGGTTGCTAATTTACCAGTCGATGAACTCGATACCGTCAACGCACACTATAAAATTGCCGTTGATACCCATGGCAGCATGTACTCGACCGGCAAAGAACTTGATCTGCCATGGAAAGCAGCCGACCAGACCATGACTATCCTGACAAAACTGCAATATCCTGCACAGCTTGCAAAAGCCGATATCGTCATCACTCCAGACCTTAAGGGACATAAAGCTACCGATTTTTCTGATATCAAAGCTCTTATTGATGCAGGTTATACACAAGGAAAAGTTTTTGTAAAGAGCATAAAACAGAGTATAGAAAACAAGGCTTCCCGCGGCCTCGCTATCCGGAAATATTCCAAAACACTCCTCTTTCCTGAAGATAGCCCGGAATTCAGGGAGCACTCCCTTATCGTTTCAGGCATTCTACAAGAAGCTTCTGACCTTGCAAAAACCCTGCACGACCTGCTTGCGACAGATATCTTCACCAGAGTTTATGCAGAGGTGGATAAGTACCGCAAAACGGTGACATTTCACCTTGATCCGCTGCCAAAAATAAATAAAATCACTGTCACGGGTGGGCCAGGCGATGCGCTTTCCCCAGAAGAGATTACCTCATGTTTCACTCCTGTAACCGGACAAATCTATACCAACGCAGCAGGAACCAGAGCTCTTGAAGCACTGATAAACAAATATCGGAGCAAGGGATTCTGCCTTGTCACTATTGAACGCACATCATTCAATGGGGACGCGCTTCAAGTGTCACTCTCTTCCGGCAAACCTGATGGTATCGAACTGAAGCGCGACAAGAACATCACAGGAGTTACCTCTATAAACCGGGAAATAAAAATTGATACCACTCAGGCACTTAGCCTGAATAAAGCCAAAGAGTCTGTCGATAATCTTTACGAAACCGGGGTATTTAGCTGCGTTTCACTCTCTCCTGAATCGCCGGCAGCCTCCTATACTCACCAAAATAGTCTGCTCAAGTTTTCTCTTGAAGAAAAGCCACCATCTGTGCTGAGGCTTGGATTGAGGTATGATGAAACAAACAACGCCCAATTTCTTCTTGATTTCAGAAACGAAAATCTCGGCGGAACAACCAGTTCAATCGGTGGCTGGATGAAAGAAGGAAAAAGAAACAACCTGATTAATCTTGAGTTCAATATTCCACGTATAGAGTCAACTCACTTTACCATGTCATCTCGTCTCTTTTATGACGAACATCTCTTTGATAATCGTGTTATAACATTTTCAAAAGCACTGTTTAATTCTCATTCAACTGAGTCTGGCAGCTATGGAATCCAGAAATATGGCATAAGCTCGGCATTCGGCACAAGAATCAATAAAAACGGACAATTTATTGTTGACATGACCATCCAGAACTCCCTCTCCTATGCTGATCAGGCGAATGGCTGGGCGCTCTCAACCGATAATCTCAATATCTTCTCCATTGGCACACAGTTTACTCTTGATTCAAGAAATGACCCCCTGATTCCAACTTCCGGCAGCTATACCAACTTCAGATATTCCAACTCTTCGGGATCACTCAACTTTCATGATATTTTCTGGCAGCTTTCTGGCAGCCATGAAGAGAACATCCCGCTCAGGAATCAAACCACACTGCAGCTTTCCGGAGTGTTCGGTCTGAGCAGCAGCACTATGCCACTGTCAGAAAAATTTTTCCTTGGTGGACCTGGAACAAGCTACAGCCAACAGTTCATCGGGTTGAAAGAAAATGACCTTCCTGGAAACAATATTGCTGCTGCTGGCATACATCTGCGCTACACTCCCTCGTTCGCATTGCTCTTTCCAACCTCCTTTGTCCTTCATTACAATGTCGGAAATGCCTGGGATGATAGGGATGAGATCTCTTTTGCACGTCTTATTCACGGCACTGGCACAAGCCTGATATGGGATACGCCTCTCGGTCCGGCAAGGTTCACGGTATCAAAAGCGTTCGCATTTCTTAAAACTGCGGCAAATAATGGCCCCTCATCGCTGGGATTTTCAGATACCATCTTTTATTTCAGTCTCGGTCATGACTTTTAAGCCGAACTTTTTTGTATTTTTACGCACCCGCGCAACATCATAACGAAACCAAGCTCATGATCAAGGAACAACGATAGCGTGCACACCATCCAGAAACCCCATATACTGGTCTGTAATGATGACGGCATTGAAGGCGAAGGCCTGCATGTGCTTGCCGCTGCGATGAAAAAAATAGGGAGAGTAACAGTCGTTGCACCAGCAGAGCCCCACAGCGGAATGAGCCATGCCATGACACTCGGGACTCCGTTAAGAATTAAAAAGTTTTTAAAAAACAATCATTTTTTCGGCTATACGGTTTCAGGTACCCCTGTGGACTGCATCAAGGTAGCACTGAGCCATATTCTACCATCAAAACCTGATCTTATTGTATCGGGCATCAATTACGGCAGCAACACAGCAATGAATACTTTATATTCAGGTACTGTAGCTGCGGCTCTTGAAGGGGCTATTCAGGGAATAACTTCTCTTGCATTTTCACTGACAACATACGAACATGCCGATTTCACTTATGCCGGGAAATTTGCACGAAAACTTGCACGAAAAGTGCTTCTTGAAGGACTCCCGCCAGATACCATTCTTTCTGTCAATATCCCTAATCTACCGGAATCGCAGATATCTGGTATTGTAGTCACCCAGCAGGGCCGTTCTCGCTGGGAAGAGGATGCCATTGAACGAAACGATATGTTCAACAACCCATACTACTGGCTGAATGGTACACTACTGCTCCTTGATGAAGATATGCGCAAAGATGAGTTTGCTGTACGGCAAAATTATGTAGCTATTACCCCGCTTTCATGCGATTTTACCAACCATGGTTTTATCGGCACGCTTGAACAATGGAACCTGCAAAAATAAAAGAGTGAACACCTTTCTTCTTGACTACAAACATATCCTGACACCAAAAAAGGGATTTTCAAAACTTTTTCGCGACTATACTGCAGATGGTTCCGAACGTGCAGCATTGATTTCGGAGTGTTTTCACCTTGATTACCAGAAAGAGGCGGATTACTACCGGCAACTTGGATTGCTCGGATCAAGAACGTTTGACCGCGAAACCATTACTCGACTTCTTGCAAGACAAAACAAAAGCTACGGATGCACAGAACTTCATCTGCGGGAGATTGAAAAGCTCCGATCTCCTCGATGTATGGCGGTGGTCACCGGACAGCAACTTGGACTCTTTACCGGACCTCTCTATACCATCTATAAAGCTCTGACGGCTATTATTTTTGCTGAACGCCAGAAATCGCTCTTTCCTGAATATGATTTTGTTCCGATCTTCTGGCTTGAAGGTGAAGATCACGACTACAATGAATCGGCCCACACAGCAATTTTTTCTGAAAACCAGATCGTTCACTTTAACCAGGATCCATACCGGCGCTTACCCGACCAGATGGTTGCCAACACCGTGTTTGGTGAAGAGGTAAGCCGTACGGTCGAGGCATTTCTCAAGTTTCTGCCAGATTCAACCCATAAAGAGAGCATATCGAACATCCTCAACGAGTGCTACTATCCAGGAAGCACCTTCGAAATGAGCTTTGCCCGTACCATGATGCAGTTGTTCAAGGAACAGCCACTGATTCTGCTTTCGAGCAATGACCCCGATTTCAAGCGACTTTCACGCAACATTTTTCTGCGGGAACTCTCCTCTTCGCCAGCATCCTCCTATAATGTCGTTGCACAGAGTTCCCGATTGGAAAGCCTTGGCTACACGGCACAGACAAAACCGAGAACAGTCAATCTTTTTTATATCAACCAGCATGGACAGCGTCAAAAAATAGAACACCCGTCAGAGGACTCTTTCTCCATTGTGCCCGACAAACAACAATATTCCAGACACCAGATACTTGAACTCTGCGAGGATCACCCTGAACAGTTCAGCCCCAATGTTGTGCTCCGGCCAATTGTTCAGGATTACGTTCTGCCAACCTTTGCCAGCATTGCCGGTCCTGGAGAGATCAGCTATCTGGCACAGTACCGCAAGAATTACGAGCATTTCGGCATCTCCATGCCTTTTATAATCCCGAGAGGAAGTTTTACGCTGGTTGAACCGAAAATAAACAAGATCATGGACAAACTGCTGAAGGTCACCGGAAAACCGGGATTTTCACGCAAGCAGATCTATCATGCAGTTTTTGGTGACCTTCAGCAGGTTAAAAAAAATGCGGTTGGTATCTCGGAAAACCCCCAACTTGAAGCGCTGTTCGAGCAGACAAAGGTGGAAATTCTCCGGGCTTTAGCCACTCTCGGTCCAGCACTTGCCCAAATCGATCCAACTCTGGAACCTCTTCTGGCCGCTTCAAAAGTACAATCGAGCAAAATTGTCGAAGGCATAGAACAGAAGACATGGAAGGCAAGCAGGCGCAAACACGAAGAGCTGCTTGAGCAGATCCTGAAAGCCGAAACAGCACTATTTCCGGAAGGAGTTCCTCAGGAAAGAGTGATCAATATTTTTTATTATCTCAACAAATACGGTATGGAGCTCATCGATACCCTGAAAAACCTGCTTAGCGGTCATTCAACCGAATCGCACATCATTGTCGAGTTATAGAGAGATTCAGAAACCTCAGGCTTTCTTATCTGTAACCTTTTGTTCATCATCTTTCTGCAGCATATGACAACAGTTACAGACAAGATTGCGAAGCTCATCAGACGAGGCCTCTTCACAGATTTTTTTAACCGCAGCTTTTATCTCCTGACGGTATACCCTGCTCCTTATTGATTGCATTCCTCGCTTCTTATGGATATACTGTGATACTGCAGCTGGAGTAACACCGAGTTTTTTGGCTGCCTGCGACTGGGTCATTCCCGTTTTGACAAGCTCAATAGCAAGATCAGCCCTGATTTGAGGAAGATGATACCAAACGGCTTTTTCACAGGGAAATATCACGACACACTATTTTGAAATTAACGGAATAGTTAAAAGAGTTTCATTCAGCACTGCCCCAGGAATACATGACTTCTTTAAAATCTGTTGCCAGCTGGTCTCTTCTCTTGCTCATGCTTATGCAATTCATTCCACTGAACCGCATCAACCCGCCTGTGGTTTCAGATTTTCAGCCTCCTGCTGTCATAAAAAGCTCATTGAAAAAAGCCTGCTATGACTGCCACTCCAACGAAACCCTCTGGCCAGCTATTGCCTATATAGCTCCGTTCTCCTGGTTGTTATCATCCACAGTCTCTTCAGGACGCAATGTTTTAAATTTTTCACTCTGGAAAAAATGCCAAACAGGAAAAACCAATCTCCAAAAAGCGGCAGTCAACAGGATCCTTGAGAATTACACCATGCATCAGCCACTCTATTACAGCTGGAATCCTGAAGCAAATCTATCTAATCATGAAAGAAAAATTGTTCTCTCCTGGATCAGCGACTCTATAGATGAACCAACTTCCCACATTAAAAATTCAGAGAATAACCATCAGGATAGAGGCTTTTAATGATGGCTATCGCCTCTCCAGTCAAATGCTACAGTTCAAGAAAATTCCTGATAATTTTTTTTCCCTCACTGGTCATGATGGATTCTGGATGAAACTGCACACCATAAAGCAAAAGCTGCTCCGAATCCATCCCCATGATCACCCCATCTTCGGTCCAGGCTCTTATGACAAGAGTATCTGGAAGTGTTTCACGCTCCACAATGAGAGAGTGGTACCTGGTTGCTACAAACGGATTTTCAACTCCACGGAATATTCCCTGCTCGTCATGATATACAAGTGAGGTCTTGCCATGCATGATGCTGGCTGCCCGCACCACCTTTCCACCAAGAGCTGCGCCGATAGACTGATGACCAAGGCAAACCCCCAAAAGAGGAATCCTCCCTTTTACTGCCTGAATCAAAGGCACTGATATACCTGCATCATCAGGCGTACCGGGACCCGGTGAAATAACAATCTTTGCAGGAGCGCACTCTATAATTTCTGCAACAGAAAGCTCATCGTTCCGGTAGACCTCAACAGTTTCCCCGGACTCGCCGATATACTGCACAAGGTTGTAGGTAAACGAATCATAGTTATCGACGACAAGAATCATGCATACTTATGCTTAAAAGTTATACAAATAACCGGTCAGAACCCTCCATTGCAGCAACAATACGAAACATGGAATCGTAGGCACCGCTCATCACAACATTGCGGCGCTCCATAACCATCCTTGCTGTTTCAACAGCTTTTTCAATCTCATAAGGCTTAAATCCTCCGCTGCTACCCCATGAAAAAGAAAAAACCTCTTTTGGTGGAAACCCACTGTCGAAAATATTTGCTGCAGTACCAACCACAGTGCCCGTATTGAACATTGTATTGATAGAACTCTTACCGTGATCAGCCATTAAAAGCCCGAGAAATTGCAGGCCAGTCATCTTTTCCTGACCGTTAAGGAGAAGCTTTACTGGACTGTAGTTATTTTTAAGGTCACTCGTATTAGTGCCCGCCCCAAGATTACACCAGGAAGAGATGTAGGAGTGCCCAAGAAAACCATCATGCTGCTTGTTGGCAAACGGCTCAATGAGAGAGTCCTCAACTTCACCGCCTATTTTGGAGGCCCTCCCAATGGAAACATTGCTATAGATATTTGCGCCGGTTTTAACCCTTGAACCGGGAGCAAGAAAAACATTCTGCATAAGCACTGCCTGTGGATCTACAATCGCACCATCCCCGACAGCAACAAATCCATCATCACCATCAAGCACTGCACCTGCCTTCACAACTGCTCCATGACCTACAAAGATGTTTGAAGGGTTGACAATCACAGCAGAGGGATGCACCTTGCCTTCAACACGACCAAGCCTCAGCGTTTCCGCATCCCGCAGAATTTCATCGGAATGGAAAGCTATCACATCCCAAAGATGCTTGATAATCCTGAAGCCTGTAACCGATTCACAAACAAGCTCGCCTGCAAGTCGTCTGGTGTCAATGAGATCCGGCATCAGGCCACTTTCGTCAGCAACAAGTCGGCGATGAACTCTGGCAAACAGAAGATCATCACCCTGCATATATGCCCTGCCTGGTTCAACAAGAGCATCAGTGATCAATTGCGTGGCAGCCTCGTTGCAGACCAGTCGTCCATTGACCAGCAGCAATTCATCCTCTTCAAACCTGTTGAGCACAAATGCTGGATGCTGTTCGGCGTAATATGGAGCCAGATAGCGCCGCAGATGCCAGGTCAGCTTTACCCGCCCCCTTATCGAATGCTCAAACTTTTCCTGTAAGGAACGAAAGCCGGTATAGAGACCATAAACTGGCTTAAGGTTGACAAGAGGCTTCAGCTCCGAAACTTTATTATCTTCAAAAACTATAACCTGCATAGTAACACCCTGAGTTTTACAGGCACGCCCTTTCACCATGCCGCAATTCAGCTACAAACTTCACCGCAAAAAAAGTGGCTGTTTCCCTGCCACGCCAGTAAATATAAAAAAATCAGGTAAGCTTATGGCCTTAATCACATAACACTGGTAAAAATGCCATGTTTGAATTCCCGGGATAATCCGGTGTTATCTCGTCACACAAGCATGGTAACACCTTGTGGACAAACTGAAATTTCGATCTTACCCCGAATATTATCATAAACCTCCCCATCCATATGCATGACATCCGGTTTCGCCAGAGTCAACTCCACAGCCTTCGCCTTGCAGTAAAACACTTTGGCATCGTTGATCTGCGTTCCATTCAGATACTTGAACACATAACGGAAAAATCCAAATGGAGAAATTGCCTTGAGAATGCAGACATCAAGCAACCCATCTGTCAATTCAGCGTGAGGCGCAATCCTGAATTTCCCCCCTTCAATTTTGCCGTTCGATACCGAAAAAGCAAAAACAGGCTCATGAATCTCAAGAAAAGAGTCTTCCAGAGTAATTTTTATATTCATTTGTAACGCTCTATGCCCAACAAGCACACGTAACAGCGCATAGAGGTAACAAAGCTCTCCTTTTAACCATGGCGCACCTTTAACAGCTTTCGCCACTTTTCCGGTAAATCCGACACCCATAGAGTTGATAAAATACCTCCGGTCAGCACTGCCAAAAACAACACTACCAAGATCAACCTTTCTGCTCAATGCATTGAACAAATGGCTGATACCAAGGTTTGAGCTGTTAGGAGGATTTAGTGTTCTGATAAAATCATTAGCGGAACCAATCGGTAAAATCCCGACCTTGACCCCTTTTCCGGCAACACCATTAACCACTTCATGAAGAGTACCGTCGCCACCACATGAAATCAGGCATCTGTTCTCCACTATCGTGGATCGGGCAATATCTTCTGCATGTCCGACATGGGTCGTCGTAACCATCGCTGAATCTTCCCTTCCAGAAAGAAAAGCACTGAGCCATTCCACCTTCCTTGCCGCACGGCCTTTATCCGCTGCTGGATTAAAAATAAACAGATAGTGAGAACTATTCTTCATAGTAAATAGAGATTCAAACATCCAGTCAACAATCTGATCAGATAGAGCTACAATATTATTCATTACCCAGCCAAATCTTTGGGGGTTCAGGATACGTGTCGATAATTCAGGCACTTATGCTCAAATTGTAATTACTGCTATTGTGCGTACTTAAAATACAAATAAAAGTATTTTTAACTGGGAAATGCGAATTTCATTGGTATTCCTAAAAAAATATTCATATTACAGCCGATAACACGTCGGGAAGTGATGATTACTTTTGTTCTGAAAAGGGAACTGAAAGGGGAGAAAAAGAACATAAGCTCTTTTATACAGTAGACATTACTTCGAGCTTTGCATAACACCCCCTAATAATAAAAACAATGAAAACTGAAGCAGTACAAAACAAAAAGTCCACTCTTGATTTTGAAAAAGAGATTGCCGCTCTCACAACGAGAGTTGCCACCCAGGATATGGAACTCACAAGAGTTTCCACAGCAATTGCAGAGAAAACTAATGCCTTGAGGAATCTTCTCGATCAAATACACGCCCTTGAAATTGATGCCACTGTTAAAAGGCATATGACTGATTCGTGTTTGAGCCTAATTGAAACCGAAACAATTGAAAAACGGCTGAACATTGAACTGACTGAGACTGACTCTTTCTTCCTGTCAAGATTGCAGAAAAAACATCCCAACCTCAACCAGCGAGAACTTAGAATAAGCCTTCTTGTCAAATTGAACTACGACACCATTGATATAGCACGTTCTGTCGGTATATCAACAAGGGGCATGGAAAGTATCCGCTACAGGATGCATAAAAAACTTGGCCTTGGAAAACACCAGTCCATCAAAACCTACCTTTCAGATCTCTCTGTCACTTTTTAAGCAATAGCACCTGCACCTCATTCGTCAAAAACCTCTTGTTTAAAACAAAACAAGAGGTTTTTGCATGTTATCATATATAAATAAACAATCTTATTGATTGTATAAAAAAATCGAATTAAATTTGAAATTACTCTGAATAATGACAGCGCTGAATATATTTTATTCTCAAAAATGTCATTAACGTTTCCAAAAAAGTGTTAACCTGTACCAGCACTCATTGAGTTTACAGCACACCTGACGGCAATCAGATGCTGCGGCATAGATGAGCAACAATTCAAGGAAATAATCACTAACACTGATCACCAGGGAGAGTAGACAATGTCTAACAATATAGGAGTAGGGTTCAGTTGCCATGCTGATTCGTTTTCTGCCGGAAAAGAAGCGGCACATGATGCAATAGAAAAACTTGACCACACGGCTAAAGTTCTCATTGTTTTTGGAGCAATGCGCTTTGATCATCGTGAACTTCTGGCCGGAATTTCATCGGTTTCCGGTAATGTCCCCATGGTTGGCGGGACAACTGCCGGTGAAATCTCCTCAACAGGTTTTTCTACTGGGTCAGTTGTTGTCATGGCCCTCAGTAACGAAGAACTTAAGTTTGTTACTGGTATAGGTCATGATATGAGTAAAGATGAAGCTGCATGCAGTGTCGAATTGGTGAATAATATTCTTGGCAAAGTTGCGTTTGATCCCAATGCATCCCTCCTAGTCTTTCCTAACGGAATGGGTGGTGACGGACTTAAAGTGCTTGAGGGCCTGCAGCATAGCTTAGGGAAAGATTTTGAAATTACCGGCGGCTACCTTGGCGATGACGAAAGGTTTGATAGCACCTTCCAGTATTTTAACGGGATGGTCTATAAAGATGCCATAGTAGGTCTCATGGTAATTAAAAAGAGAGGCTTCAGAACAGGAATCGGCGTACGGAGCGGTTTTACATCGATCGGAAACAGTTTTATCTGTACATCATCTGAAGGAAATGTTGTTAAAGAATTTGAACACACCAATGCGCTTGAGTTGTATAAGGATTTTCTTGGTGAAGAAAGAGCCGCAAGACTGCCCGCGGTTTGTCTGGAATATCCATTTGGCATTATTGACCACAATCACTCCAGCGGAAGTGATGCCCAGTTTCAATTACGCTGCGGTTTATCCATCGATCAGGAAAATGGAACCATTTCGCTGGCAGCATCCATTCCTGAAGGCAGTGAAGTGACCCTGACAATAGCCTCAAGAAGTGATATCATCAACGGTGCAAAGGAAGCTGCAGAACAGGCAAAGCGATCTCTTGCTGGTGCAACTCCCCAGGCAATTATTATGTTCAGCTGTGTTGGAAGAAAACTTGTTCTTGGTCGGAGAACTCAGGAAGAAATTGACGTTGTAAGGAATTGCCTGGGCAATGATGTTCCTGTTATAGGATTTTATACCTATGGAGAGATCGGTCCTATTGATAAAACAAAAAAGGAACTTTCATCAGTAAAATTTCATAATGAAACCATTGTGCTCTGGGTGCTGGGAAAAGAATAATAAGCTCCCATCAACGCCATAACCTGTTTCCCCCAAATCGGTCATGATAAATACAGAATACCATAATCTCCAGCAACGGCTTATAGAGCTTGAAAAAGCTTCTCTAAAAAGCAGCCGTATAGAACAGGAACTTCTTCAAAAGCAGGCAGCTCTCCTTAATCAGAATATAAAACTGATTAAAAAATCAATCGAACTTTCAGATATTAAACGTCAACTTGAAGATAAAAATTATGAGCTCGAGTTGTCGCAGGCAAAACTTGAAAAAGCTGTAAACTCGTTACTTGAAAGCCAGAACACCCTCAACTCTGTGCTTCTCAACAGTCCCGATACCATTATTGCCGTCGACCGTGATCACTGTATAATTTATACCAACCGATCCCTGCCCGGTCATACAAATACATTACATATCGGTGAGCACCTCTGTAACTACATTACTGAATCGGATCATGATAACAAATATCACAAGACGATCGACAAGGTTTTCCTTACCGGAGAACAGGCCATGCTTGAGTGTGAAATTGCTCTTCCTCAAGAGGGTACCCTTGAAATAGAATCACGTTTTGGCCCCTCTTTGATCAATGGTATAGTAAATTCGGTTATTATACTTTTTTCAGATATTACGGAACGTAAGCGAATGGAAAGAGAGCTTAAAAATATGCTCCTCGATCTCGAACGCTTTAACCGGGTTATGATAGGGAGAGAACTTCGAATTAAAGAGCTGAAAACACTTATTGTACAATTGAGAGAAAATCTTGGAAAACATATCGGTGTTATTAATAACAGCGGTGAGGTTTCCGTCCAAGAGCAGGATGATCTCATAATTGATCATGAATTTTTTGAAGAAAATGATCCTGATGAAGAAACACTGGATGATAAACTTTACCGGGAACATCAGAGAGCTATACTTCTCAACCTTGTTGAAGATGCTAACCTCGCCAGGAATGAGTTGCAGGCAATAAATTGCAAACTTGAAGAGAAGGTTAAAGAAGCAAAAGAGGCTAATGCAGCTAAAAGTCAGTTCCTTGCCAATATGAGCCATGAGATCCGAACTCCAATGGGTGGCGTTATTGGTATGTCTGATCTGCTTATTGATACAAGGCTTGATTCTGAACAGCGCAAGTATGTTGAGGCCATTATTAGCAGCGGGCAAAACCTGCTTGAAATTATTAACGATATTCTTGATTTTTCAAAGATTGAAGCAAATTGCCTGGAGCTCGACATTGTTGATTTTGATCTGCTCGAACTCCTTGAAAATGTTTGTGGAATGCTTGGATTTGCAGCACAGGAGAAGGGGCTCGAATTAACCATGGTAACTGGAAGAAATGTTCCCTTTTACTTGAAAGGCGATCAAGTTAGAATTCGACAGGTACTTATTAATCTTATCGGTAATGCCGTAAAGTTCACTCATAAAGGTGACATTATTGTAAGCGTCATGCCTGATCAGGAAACATCAACACATGTCGTGATCAAGTGTACCGTCAGAGATACTGGTATTGGTATAAAGCCTGAAAGTCTTAGTACCATATTTGAACCGTTTATTCAAGCGGACGGCTCGACAGTTAGAAAATACGGAGGCTCCGGTCTCGGGCTGTCGATTTCAAGATTTCTTGTCAATAAGATGGGTGGCAGAATCGTTGTGGAAAGCAAACACGATGAAGGTTCTCTGTTCAGCTTTGATATTTTGCTTGAAAAACAGGACAAAGCTCCTGAAACCCTGCGGTTATCTGAAAATGGAGCTACAAAACCAAGAGTTCTGGTGGTTAACAGCAATAAGAATGCAAGAGAGATGCTCTGCGATCTTCTTGATTCCTGGCAGTGTCTGTGTACGGCGACTACCAGTATTGAAGCATCTCTTGCATTAATCAACAACACTCGCAACACACTGAAGTCAGCTCAATTCTGGGATGCCATTATTCTTGATATCAATATCCAGCATACAGAGGCAGATGAGATAGAACGTTTTTTAAATGCTGTTTATACAATATCAAACTGTCAGGTTATCATGCTTGCGTCAACCATCCGATATGGAGAAATTAAAAACCGTTTCGGCACACAGGTCTTCAAATTACTCCAGAAACCTGTAAGACGAACAGAGCTTTTCAGCTCTCTTACCGATGTTCTGAGTTCTACCCGGAGAATAGATGATAGCCATGATGAACCTCATAACCTAACGGTGCAATCACAGACGCCTGCGCCAAAAAAATTTAATATTCTTCTCGTCGAAGACAGTCTGGTCAATCAAAAAGTTGCCATCTCCATGCTTCAGAAACTGGGGCAATCTCCTGATGTTGCTCCAAGCGGAAAAGAAGCGCTTGAAGCCATGGAAAAAAAAGTATACGATCTTGTTTTTATAGATTGCCAGATGCCGGAAATGGACGGATATGAAACCACAAGAATTATAAGAAACAACCCTGAGCTTTGCAAAACACCAGAAGTTCCAATTGTGGCCATGACAGCTCATGCCATGGTAGGTGACAGAGAAAAATGCATTAGTTCAGGCATGGACGATTATATCTCCAAACCAATCCGAAAAGCTGATCTTGAAACAATTCTTACCAAATATCTGGGAGATCATTGCGAACATAAACCCGATGGCCTTTCACTTTGTCGTTAAAAATCTCGCACTGGCCGAACACGTATGATACTACTCCTGGAAAAGTCGCCGCTCTGAACCCCACTGTTGTCGAAATACTGGAACCATACCCTGTTAGCTTTTCCCTCCGTCGAACTCCAGTAGATGAGATCAGTAAAACCACCAACAACCGCTTTATTGATATAAAGCTGGTTCAGCTCCGCTCTGGTCGGCAGTCGCCAATCTATAAAACCGTTAGTTTTAAGATTTTTACATTCAATTTTAGCTCGATCCCAATCCATTGAGAGATCTAAATCACTTGCAGCCGAAATGAGCCCGTGCTCACCGGTACCGTCGACATAAAAGACAATGCCTCCACCAAACTTTTCTCCAATTTTATGCGGGACTGCATACGTTACTGCTGACACAGAAACCATGCTCAAACTTATAAGCATGAAAATAATCCATAGCTTTGCGATACCTGTTTTTGCAAAGAGTTTCATAATAGTTCTCGCTAAGTTATTAGTGAAGATCAGGCAAAATATTTATAAAAACACAGGCGCCACACCCTGGGAAGATAATATTAATCACTCTGAAATAATTTGCATATCAATGCTCCTTTTACAGTATAATCATAAATAAATTAATTTCCAGAGAAAGGTTGGGTAACTCCTGCCACAGCACTGAGACCTGCTAAATTTTTTAACCTTTCCGCTGACTACTGGATGAGTCTCCAACAGCGATGCGACCTTTATCTTGCAAAGAATGCAGAGGATCTTCTGTTACAAAGCATAACCCCTTTAGCTACTCTTTGATATTCATTGTTCATGTTTGTCCTCAACACTGAAATCACTTCCCGGCATAAATTTCAGAGTATCCTTTATGTTCAATAAAGTTTTGGACATATCGATCCACCAAACGCTTATTACCTTTCAGGATCAACAGATTCTCCGCATTTTTCTCTTCAGCTGCCTTAGTGAAATTGAATGACCCAGTCAGTAAGGTGCTACGATCAATAATGATGATTTTGTTATGGGCAATAGCATGAACAGCATCGATATAGGACATGGGTACCGTTTTTGATGTAATAATGCTCTTTGGAATTACTGCGTTGTAGTGCCTTTTTTTTAAGGCATACCCCCGTCTTTACTGGCTTTACAGTGTTTTATGTATGAAGTCAGGAGGCCAATTATCTGTATTCTGGCGTATTCAGCTTTTCACTATCTCCAACGCAGGAAGTGAACTTATCAAGTCCGGCAACCTGATCGGGCAGCACGGATTCTTTTAACCGTCATTGCCCATGAACCTGAAGCAGTCATCAGGGCTTTAGCACTGATGAAGCTACGCCTCATAACTCAACATCAACTCAAGCCTCTTTTTGGCCGTTCTGTATATCCAACACAATAGTATCAGAACTAAAATCCTGTTCGTTCGGCCACATAATACCACGGTGAGCGGGACGAACGAGGCGAAAATACGATTCGTCCTGAAGTTCTTTAAACTCACTCCCACCGAAATAGGGTTTAACATCAAAAGTCTCCGAAATGCCACTACTCGTCACAATTTCAATAAGAAAATTATCCTGCGGAATAGCGCTGATGATTTTATCCATATCTCTCTCCTGTTATTTTAACGGGTCAATCTTAAAAACAGGCTCACCGGCAACCGCCAGCTTCCAATCAGCCATCAAATCTTCCTTATGAATCTCAATCCATGCCTGGACCAGTTTCATCTTGGCCAGCGGCAGACTCCCAATAAGAACTTCACCATCGTCTATAGCTATTGATGCGTGGTGGTCTCCGTATTCTGCATGGATATGCGGTCGAGCGTGCTTTTTGTTGTCATAAAAATCCATAGTCAACTGATTTTTTCAGCCCTTATCTTTTCCGAAGAGGGAAATAGTGTCTCATCGAAGAGCTCAAGGCGGTTGGAGTTCTCCCTATTACTCGCCTTTTGTGGCGGCAAAAGCGCTGGAAAGCGGCAGGAAAGAAATCTTTTGCTCAGGAAGTTCTGCATACGGGTGATCGGAAAAGACCAGTGCTTTGCCACACTCAGGATACGAAGCAAGAAAGAGATGGAGGCTCCTCAAACTGCCGGTAGCACCGCTTTTTACCTCAACCGGATGAATCCTGCCATTCAGCATACCAGAGAGGTAGCGCATCAATCCAACATCAAGCATGAGTGCCTTGATTAAGGTGGCATAACATTGGATATTTAAAAATACAAGGCAATTTGATCGTTAAGGAGATAAGCCCCTGGCTCAAGCAAGCCAAAGCCGACAGGACGGTTACAGCAGACGCTTCCCTTTTTCGGTCAAGTAATAGTGCTGTCGAGAACTGGTGGGCTTCTGGGGAATGGTCATTGCCAGAATGTTTTCCTCCAACAGCGGTTTGACATATTTGTTCCGGAACTTGCTCCGGTTTTTCCATCCCATCAACGTCATCAAGCTCTGCATAACAACTGGTTGCTCACAAAAACTTAATAATACCCCGACTTGGTCCCGACTTAGTCCCAACCTGGCACCAACTTGGTCCCGACTTAGCCCCAGCCCTCTATCTAAAGGCTCCCAGGCAGACTCTACCTTCAATGACAGCGTTCCATTCGCCTTGTAATCTTTTTTCAAAAACTGAACCTGAAACTGAAGCCCCCTCTCAAACCATTTAAAGTCGATTTCCGGATACTCTTTCAGTTCATCAGCAATCAGCTTCAAACCGTTACCCCATTGATCGATAATTCCAAGCTTTTTGAATACCGGCGCTATAACCTTGTTGCGAATATCGGACTGGCGAGCGTCCATTTCATTAAAATCTATAGAGGGCAGTAACTTGCCAGGACTGGTGATTTCAAGCATGTCGTCATAGATGGCCAGTTTGATATCTTTACCTGCAAGAGAGTAATCTCGATGAACCACCGCATTACGGATTGCCTCCCTGATGGCTATCACCGGATACTCCCAGCGGCTTTCAGTGTAGACACCTTTGACAGTCGCCCCCTTGTTGATGTGGCGAAGTACAAAATCATAGGCCGATTCCGCCTGAACAGCAATATTTCCGGCAACTGTTTTCTGGTCGATAAACTCATAAGAGGAGGTGCCTTTAAAGCGTGCACACTCTATTTTTGCGTAGGGAAAGATCTCATTTTTTACCGCACTGTCAGAGAAAAGCACATAAGCGTTTGTCGGCAATACAGAACCCTGAAAATCTTTCAGCAGCTCCAGCTTCCTCATGGCAGATTCAGTCAATTCCTCACCGGTTTTATCTTTGAAGAATCGCTGAAAATACTCAAGAGATATATCTGTAAACGGTTTGTCGTACACCAGCTCACTATCGAACGAAATATTTCTTCGCTGCCGTTCAAGCGCTGCTATGATTTCCGCATCAGCCAGGCGATTGGAAGAGCCAACCCGAATGTATGTGCCTGCCAACTTTCCCTTTGAGCGGAGGTAATAAGGCAGATTGCTGCCCCGGTATATCTGTACTTTGATGAAACGGTTACCATCAATGCCATGAAAAGAGATATCAGGAATGATCACCGGATAACAGTGGTCGTGAATGAGATTGCTGATTTGCTCTTCGAGTGCCATAACATCATCTTCGGCAATACCAGTTATCTCTCTCGGCTCATTTTTTATTCCAATAAAAAGATCCCCACCAGCATCATTGGCAAATGCCACAATGGTTTTGGCAAGATCGGAAACCGTTGGCAGTGACTCTTTAAACTCGACTCTGCGCCCTTCCGGTTGATGGATAAGTTCTCTAATCACCTCTCTTTGTAGCAAAGGCTCTTTATGTTGACGAATTCGCGGATGCCGTAGCTGGAGAGTTCGCGACCGTAGCCTGATTGTTTTACTCCCCCAAAAGGCATGCGTGGATCGGATTTTACCATGCTGTTGATAAAACAGCAGCCTGCATCAAGTTGATCGGCAATGGCAAGCGCCCTTTCAGTGTTGCCGGAAAAAACCGCTGATCCAAGTCCGTAGGGGGTATCATTGGCAATAAGCACTGCTTCACTGTCGTCCCTGGCTTCAATAAGGGTTGCAACTGGCCCGAAGGTCTCTGCGCTATAGACCTCCATCCATTTGTGAACCCCGGAGAGTAGGGTTGGCGGGTAGAAAAAGCCTTGTCCTTCAGGGATTGTGCCACCGCAAAGCAGACGGGCACCCTCGGCCACACTCCGGGTTACCTGACCATGAAGCTGCTCGCGGAGGTCGTGGCGGGCAAGAGGCCCGATCTCTACACCTTTCTCAAAAGGGTCACCCATCACCGCCGATTGCATACGTTGCAGCATGAGACGTTCAAACTGCTCAAAAACACGAGCGTGGACAATAAAGCGCTTGGCTGCTATACAGCTCTGGCCGCTGTTGAGCAGTCGCGCTGCAGCACAACTATCGACCGCCTGAGAAATATCGGCATCATCAAGCACAATGTAGGGATCACTGCCACCGAGTTCAAGCACACTGGTTTTCAGTGCTTTACCCGATTTTGCTGCAACAGCTCTCCCTGCTGCAGTGCTTCCCGTCAATGATATACCCTGAATGGCAGGATGCTCAATGATAAAACCGGTCAAACGGTCAACATCGTCAAGAGCGATATGGACTGCACTGTAGAGATGTGAAGGAAATCCGGCATCGCGGAAGAGCTGTTCAATGGCAATGGCTGAGCCGGTAACGTTGGGCGAATGCTTCAGAATAATACCGTTGCCCGCCATAATAGCCGGAGCGGCAAAGCGGAAAACCTGCCAGAAGGGAAAATTCCAGGGCATGATGCCAAGTACAAGGCCAAGAGGTTCAAATTTCACCACTCCCCTTACTCCGCCATCAAGCTTGCTCTCTTCCGGCTTTAAACATGATGCAGCATGTTCGGCATAATAGTCGCAGACCAATGCCGATTTTTCCACTTCCGCCAGGGCCTGTGAGAGGGGTTTGCCCATTTCAAGGCTTATCAGTGCGGCATGCTGCTCTTTTTCGATGCGAAGGAGTTTGGCAAGACGTTTCATCAGCATGGCGCGCTCCGGGAGGGGACGCTCACGCCAGGCAATAAAGTCCCAGTAGGAGAGGGTTATTGCTTCCCGAACTTCACCGGATGTCATGGCTGGATATTCGGCAATCGGTTCTGCTGTGGCTGGATTGACGGTAATAATCATTGGTTGAATCGGTTCAATGATGAGATAAACCAGTTAACAAATGCAGGTGAAGCACGAGGCACGAGAATCAACTCTCCCGGTCAATGCTTTCATAGATTGCAAGATAACTCTCATAACGCTCAGAATCAATATGGCCTGACTCAACTGCCGCCATAATCCCGCACTTTGGCTCTACTGTATGGGAGCATGAAGAGTAGGCGCAGTCAGGCATATAGGTGAGAAACTCTTTGAAGTAAAAGCGCAGGTTGTCGCGGGTAATGTCGGAGAGATTAAACTCTCGTATACCAGGCGTGTCGATGATGTAGCCTCCTCCAGGAAGCAGGAGCATCACGGAGTTGCTGGTTGTATGCAGGCCTTTGCCAGTCTTCTCACTCGTTTCACCGGTTTTTAAGCGATCGTGACCAAAGAGCTGGTTGATCAGGGTCGACTTTCCAACGCCAGAGTGACCGCTGAAGGCTGAAAGCTTGCCGGAAAGAGCTTTCTTGAGATGTTTCATACCACGTTTTTTTTCGGCACTGGTATAAAAAACGGTATAGCCGAGAGCTTTGTAGGGCTTCATCATCTCCTGGGTCTCCGATGTATCGTCAAGATCCATCTTGTTGACCACAATAATCGTGTCAAGCTTTTCGGATTCGGCAAAAACAAGATAGCGATCGATCAGGCGGGTATTAAGCAGAGGATCGAAGGCAGAGACCACAACAACGAGCTGATCGATGTTGGCGGCAATGACCTGTGTTTTCTCTTTGCTGCGGTTGCGGCGAACATCCCTTTTTCTGGTGAGGGCACTTCGGCGAGGCAGCACCAGCGTGATAGCTGCTTCACATAACTCGGTTCCCGTCTCAATGACTTTAAGTTCCACCCTGTCGCCAACGGCAACCAGTGAGGTATCGCCATTGCCGGTTTTTGTGCCGGGAAAGGTGCGGGCGCGGAACTCGGTTCCGTCGTCGGTAACAACAATATAGGATGCACCGGAAACCTCTGTAACAACTCCAGCGTGGGCCGGTTCATGCCCGCTTTTCATATCCATGTTCATGTTCAAACTGCTCTTCTCCATTCCGTTCCTCTATTCCGTTAAAATCTACCCGATATCAGCAAGTGTGGAACGTTCACGATAATAGCGCTCATAATAACTCCTCATCATGCTGTGACCGGGGTCCTGCAGGCGGCCATCCTGTTCAACAAGTTTGAATGCCGCAGAGCGGGCTGACTGCATGATATCAAAATCAGAGTTCAAGTCGGCAATCCTTAATCCGCTCAAGGTTCCAGACTGCTCTTTTCCGAGAATATTGCCTGCGCCCCTTATTTTAGCATCAATTTCGGAGATGAGAAAGCCGTCAGTCGTTGATACCATTGCATCAAGCCTTTCGAGAGCTTCGTCCGTAAGCTTTGCATAGAGGAGAAAACAGGTGGAGCGGTGCTCTCCCCGGCCAACCCGACCTCTGAGCTGGTGCAGCTGGGCAAGGCCAAAGCGATCGGCATGCTCGATAATCATGACCGTAGCATTCGCCACATCAACACCAACCTCAATAACTGTTGTGCCCACCAGAATATGAAGCTCTCCCCTCCGGAACTGCCCCATCACCTCCTCTTTCTGGTCGGGCGTCATCTGACCGTGAATCAATCCAAGACGAAGATCAGGAAAAACTTCCTCAGAGAGCTGCTGATAACTTTCCACGGCGGCTTTCATGTCCATTTTTTCTGACTCCTCAACAAGAGGATACACAATATAACCCTGCCTTCCTTCCGCCACCTGCGAACGAAGAAAATCATAGACCTTCGGGCTCTCTTTTTCACTGATGCGATAAGTTTTCACCGGTGTGCGACCGGCTGGCATCTGACGGATAACCGATACATCGAGATCTCCAAAAACACCCATGGTAAGCGTTCGTGGTATGGGCGTGGCCGTCATCAGGAGCACATGGGGATTTAGTGACTTCTCCTGGAGCGCCTTGCGCTGCAGCACTCCAAAGCGGTGCTGTTCGTCAATGATAACCAGTCCGAGGCTTGCATAGCTGACCCCTTTTTCAATCATGGCGTGAGTGCCGAGAGCGATAGTGATCTCTCCGGAACTGAGGCCTGCAAGAACCGCCTGCCGCTCTTTTTTACCCTGCTTGCCTGTCAGGAGGCCGACATGAAGACCGAGAGGCTGGAAAAAACGCTTCATGCCGAGATAGTGCTGTACAGCAAGAATCTCGGTGGGAGCCATGAAGGCTGACTGAAGACCGTTATCAACCGCAAGAGCCATGGCAAACATCGCAACAATGGTTTTGCCTGAACCGACATCTCCCTGCAGAAGGCGGTTCATGGGGCTGCCGCTTTTCAGATCGCGGTATATTTCGCGCACGGCATGTTTCTGGGCATCAGTCAACTCGTATGGAAGAGCGGCATAGAGCTTTTCGGTAACTGTACCGGAATGGGTAAACCTGACCGCTGATTTGATCTGCCGGATCTCGTTGTGGCGGATGGCAAACAAGAGCTGAGCATAAAAAAGTTCACTCCACTTCATACGGTACCGCGCCCGGGCAAGCGACTTATGCGATGAGGGAAAATGAATTTCACGATAGGCCTCGGGAAGCGGAAGCAGGTTGTACTCTGAAAGCATGGAGGAGCTGAGGGTCTCCTCTTTACCCGGTACAATCGCTTCAAAGGCCCGGACAATAAGGTTGCGCATCTGCCGGGAGGTGAGGCCAGAGAGTTTCATAGCCTCGCTTGTGGGGTAGAGTGGTATAATCTTGCCGGTATGATAGAGATCAAAATCGCTGGCTACCCCATCACTCACTTCATGAGGGGTTAAACTGAGACGATCGAAATCGGGATGCTGCATCTGAGCCTGATGACCAAACCTACTCACCTTGCCATACACAGCAAGCGCTTCGCCCGGAAGCACAGTTCGGGAGAAATAGCGCACTCCCCTGAACCAGGTGAGTTCAAGCACGCCCGTTGCATCACCAAGCCACACCTTGAAACGTGCCCGTCCGGGACTCTCCCCCTCAACCTGGGTTTTCAATACCTTACCAACAACGGTTACGGTTTCACCTCCCACAAGGGTTCCGATGCTTTTCATGGCTCGCCGGTCAAGATATCGGCGCGGAAAGTAATCAAACAGGTCATCGATGGTAACAATACCAACCTCTTTAAGGATTGATGCCTTTTTCGAGCCGACTCCTTTCAGGTAGATTATTGAGGTAGCACCGGTCATATTAATGGTTGTAACTGGATTGAAATTCTTGTATATTTGCACCTTTACAATTTTATTGCCGGTCATTTCATTTATTGTACGACAAAGAGAACGAAAGTCATGAAACAAGATATTCATCCAAAGTATACAACCGTTACCGTTAATTGCGCCAACTGCGGCAACTCCTTCGAAACACGTTCAACCCGCCCGACCATTAAGGTTGACATCTGCTATAACTGCCATCCGTTCTATACCGGAAAACAGACACTTGTCGATACCGCAGGACGCGTCGAACGCTTCAACAAGCGCTTTGCAAAAGCCACAATAGGACATGCAAACGCTCAATAATAAAGAACGTTGCACTTTTTTTTGGAACCAGCACTAACCTATCGGAATCGCTATGAGTGTCAGAGAGGTT
Source organism: Chlorobiaceae bacterium (assembly GCA_012972835.1). GTDB lineage: Bacteria > Bacteroidota > Chlorobiia > Chlorobiales > Chlorobiaceae > Chlorobium. Next base: position 94,374 of record JABDHK010000002.1, read on the forward strand.
TATCAGAGAACTGAGCCCAAGATGAAAAAAACTATTGAGGCTTTTCAGCATGAAATTGCTTCAATCAGAACAGGAAAGGCTACAACGACCCTGCTTGATCGAGTCAAGGTGGAGGCTTATGGTCAGCAGATGCCACTGAAACAGGTTGGCAATGTAGGGGTTCTTGATGTTCATACCCTTATGGTGCAAATCTGGGATAAATCGATGGTTTCTGCTACGGAAAAGGCTATCCGCGATGCCAACCTCGGACTCAATCCGGCAGCTGACGGCCAGAATATAAGAGTAAGCATTCCACCACTTACCGAAGAGCGACGCAAAGAGTTTGTCAAGCTCACCAAGAAATTCGGGGAAGACTCCAAGGTTTCCCTGCGCAATCTTCGCCGAGACATGATTCACGAGATTGAAAAACTCGAGAAAGATAAGTCGATCAGCGAAGATGATAAAAACAAAGGGAAAAAGGATGCGGACGAGATGCTGCACAAGTTTGAAAAACAGCTTACCGAGCTGATTGTGCTGAAAGAGAAAGAGATTATGGAAGTTTAAAAAAATTTCTGCGTTCTGAGGTGCGAGTGCTGATTTTCAGGAGAAAAGATGGATTCTTCGGCAGCGCCTCAGGATGACAGTGCAAGGCTACTCTTCGAAATACTCCTTCATTTTCTGGAACATCTCTTTTTTTCCAAGCAATCCGCTGATCATGCCAAGCACTGTTGCTGCTCCTGCAGCAAAGAAAAGTGGCCTGGCGGAGATGTTGTTGGTATAATAGATCGCCGGGATTCCCCGCTCTTTGGCAAAACTATCAAGAGAGGTGGTACCGATCACCAGATCAGGTTCATAATCAATCACAGCCTGCATATCCTCCTCAAGATATTTCCGGTAACGGATTTCTGTACCAAGCATCGACAATACCTTGTGATCTTCCTCTCCAAGTGACATCCTTGCAATGGAGGTTGAGGCATAGGGCACCTCAAGGCCGGCCTCAAGCAGAAGACGAACAAGCGGCAATTCATTACCTTCATAGCCAGCAACTATAACTTTGCCCTTCAGATGTTTGAACTGGGCTAGCACAGCGCGTGCTTTCTCGCCCTCCTCTTCGGCAACGGTCTGAACAGTCACAGGATCAAGATCAAGCGCTTCTCCAATGCGGCGTATCCATTGCACGGTTGTATTCGCTCCGATCGGATTCCCCTTGACAATCTTTACTCCCTTCGCTTCGAGCAGAGAGACCGATCTTTCATAAAATGGATGCAGCACAGCACAGGCCTCAGCCTGCCCTGCCTCGATATAGTCCTCAAGCGCTGTTCCCGGCAGTGTGATTACCGACTCAACACCAATTTTCTGGAGAATAGCGCCTATAGTCATGGCATCGACGGGAAATATCTCCCCAAGCACAACCAGTGATTTTGCTTTTTTATGATCATCAAACCGTGCAAAGCGCTTCAGAAGCGTTGCAACAGCAACATCTTTTGCTTCCGGATGCGTCCTGATCTGAAAGGCAGGCAGACGAACCAGAACCACCTCTGCGTTACCAGCTTTCCGTGGCAAAAGTTCTTCGGCTATCCCTGCAGTTTCAGCAACACACGTGCTGACAACGGGAATAAATTTCACCGCCGGATCGAGGGCAATAGCCTCTATGGTACGCCTGAGATCGTCAATCATTGTTCCGCCTGAAATCTGAACATTCATGAGTTCAGGCGATATAAGAGATTTACGTGCAGCGTAAAAATGAGAAACAAAGGTCAGTCCGTAAAGGCAGCCCTGATCGGCGACCAGACAAACCTGAACGCCGTCGATTCTTGTCAGTACCCTCAGTCCACCGAATGCAGGACACATTGACTGAGGGTGCAACGTTTTACAACCCTTTTTTTCCATAAAAAACACCTTTTTTTGAAACCTGTTGAATAGAGGCGCTGCCCGCATTTTTTTTTTGCATACCCTTGAGAGACTCTGCCGCACCATCACGGTTTGCATATTTGCCAGTCATGACTCTGTAATATTTCACAGCATTGGCAGATACCGGCCAGACATAAGCTATAATGCCCTCAGCATGTAACCGTTCCAGCTCATTCTGTGCAGTTCGTTCTGACCGAAAGGTTTCCAGTACAATGGTATACTCTCCTTTTTCCAGAACAAGAGAATCGGCAGTACTCCCTGTAGAATGCACAGCAGGAGCCGGTTGATCCCGGACAGTAACCCTCTCTTTATGAACCGCAGGAGTTACTCTGCTCTCTACCTGTTGCTGTGTTGAAATTAAAACTCTGGAGCCAAATTTCCCGAAATTGAGAGCGGCAAGCACAAGCAGCCCTAAAGCAAGTGCTGAAAGAGAGAGTATGATGACGCGGTGATTCTTACTCTCTTTATTGTCCTGCGAACTATCATGCAGGGGAAGCATAACTTCTTCCAGATTCTGATACTCCCTATTAAAAAGCTCTTCCAGAGAGCGTTCGGGAATAAAGCTATAGACTGCCTCTGCAAGAGAAAAACGACCCAGTCCATTGATTCGCAGCTCTTTTTGCTGCTTGATCGCTTTGGAAAACACAATGGCAAGAGTACGACCCAAACGCTCGGCTTCAGAGAGATTCATCATCATGCGTGTAACAGCAATACGCACAGTATCATCTGCACCGGAAATCCTGCTGTCGAACGTCAGCCTGTTACTGGGAGGGATATAAGTGACGCCTGATGCATTACTTTTTTTTTTCAAGGCAAAATGCGTCACTGTAAACGCGCCAAGCCCCGCGACTGAAAGTTTCCGTACCGCAAGAAGTTCGGAAACCATGGCGCTGAAAAAACGGTTCAGAAGACGCACTGCCTCTTGCCGGTCGATAGCAAGCAATTCAGCCAGTTCTTCTGTCAGCTCAGGGTTTATCATAGAATCAGGGTAGCAAAATAACTGCTCAAGAGCTTACGTTTGTTGGGTATTTTTCCTGGTGCCTTTTTTTACTACAGGAAGGAGTGAGCGAAGGGCTTCATGTACAGCTTCGTGATCGGGGAAATATTTGGCCACATCGGGATCGATAACAACAACATTTTCACCCTCTGCATATCTCCTTGCATACTTTCCCTTGACGCCACTACTGAAATCATATTCTTCAAGGATATCAGGTTCATCAGGCATTACTTTCATAGTATGACCTGTTTTCGTTCATTGCTTTTTCCTTTTTCAATATTCCACTCAAAAGATAACATATTTTACATTGTTTGCATCTTACTGCAAGTATAGCCAATGATTTTGACTTTCATTTGGAATACCCCAAATTGAGAACGTTTATTGAACAAAATTTTATATATTTTAATAAATTACTGATATCAAATAGTGATACTGTTCTGTGAATAAAAATCAACAGGAAATTTTAAGGCAAATCTTTGAAGATCCCATACGTGCTGATGTGCAATGGAATGACATTGAAAAGCTGTTACGGGGAGTGGGAGCAGATATCAGTGAAGGAAAGGGATCAAGAGTGCGTATTTTCCTTAACGGTGTACGTGCAGTTTTTCACAGACCCCATCCTGAAAAGGAAACAGATAAGGGCGCACTCAAATCAATGAGACGTTTTTTACAAGAAGCAGGAGTTGAAAGCAATGCTAAATTATAAAGGATACACCGGACATATTGAGTTTGATGATGAGGCTGGACTTTTTCATGGAGAAGTAGTCGACACGAAAGATGTTGTCACATTTCAAGGAAAGAGTGTTGAGGAGATTGTGCAGGCTTTCAAGGATTCTGTTGATGATTATCTCGACTTTTGTAAGGAGCGTGGAGAAAAACCGGATAAACCGTTTTCCGGCAAATTTGTTCTGAGAATGGAGCCGGCACTTCATCATGCAATTCACGTAAAAGCTATAAAAGCAGGAAAAAGTCTTAATAAATGGGTCAATGATATTCTCGAAACCGCCTGAGTAACGTTTATTTCCAATAAATACGAAGAGATACACAGTGTCACCTGCATACCCTCATAGCTCTTCCAAAGAGATTCTTTCTGTCAGCGAACTAACACAACAGATCAAAACCAGGCTGGAAACTCTTTTTCCACAAGTTAAGATCAAAGGTGAAATATCAAATTTCAAGCGCCACAGTTCCGGGCACACTTACCTGACACTGAAAGATGAGGGTGCCCAGATTACGGCTGTGATCTGGAAAACCACAGCGAGCCGTCTTGCTGTTACGCTGAGGGATGGCATGAGTGTTGTTGCTGAAGGTCGTCTTGAGGTCTATCCTCCCTCCGGACGTTATCAGCTCATCTGCACATCGATCACGGAAGCGGGAGTGGGTGCGTTGCAGCAGGCCTATGCCGAACTGCTTCAGAAACTTGCAAAAAGAGGTTATTTCAGCACTGAACGAAAACGAGCGGTGCCTGAAATTCCTGAAACCATCGGACTTATCACCTCTCCTACCGGAGCGGTCATCGAGGATATGAGCAAAGTGCTGGAGCGAAGATTTCCTGCGGCAAGAGTTCTTCTCTATCCAGTCAGTGTTCAGGGTGCAAATGCTGCTGAAGCGGTTGCATCAGGGATAGCCTATTTCAACAATACAAAAAAACAGGGCCACCGACCTGAAGTGATTATTATTGCCAGAGGTGGCGGTTCACTGGAAGATCTGCAAGCCTTCAATGGAGAACTTGTTGCCAATGCCATCTATCACTCAGCACTGCCAGTCATCAGCGCCATCGGTCACGAAACCGATCTCACCATTGCTGATATGGTTGCAGACCTCAGAGCAGGAACACCCTCCATTGCTGCAGAGCTTGCAGTTCCAGATACCGGGGAGCTGCTCCGGCATATCGACAATCTTCAATCACGGCGGGAGAGCCTCCTGCTCGGAAAGCTTGATGGTGCAGAACGACAAGTCTATTCGATCTGCAGCAGCTATGCATTCAACCGCCCTCTTCTGCAGATGCAGCATTTTGATAACCGGCTCAACACTCTTATCGATCAAATGTCGAGAAGAATCAAGAGCGGATATAGTGAAAAGGTACAACAATATGCTTCCACCCGTCAGCAGCTGGCGCTCCTTGATTACAGAAAAACTCTTGAGAGAGGCTATGTCCTTGTGAAAAAAGAGGGAAAATTTATGACCGGCACAAAAAAGCTGCACCCGGCCGATGATGTAGAGCTTCTGTTTCATGACGGGGTGCTTCCAGCGGTAATCAGCCAGGCGAAGCGTCCCTGATTATTCGGCGAACCAGTTCAAGGTCCTCGAAAGTGTTGACCCCAGGCTTATCAATGAGCGTTGTAATACACTGTATACGGAACCCGTTTTCAAGCAGCCGGAGCTGCTCAAGAGATTCAGCCTCTTCAAGCATCGATGGAGGAAGTCCTGCAAATTTTTCCAGTACCACCGCACTGAAGGCATAAAGCCCGACATGGCGATAACAGGTTGTCGTTGAGAGCATATTGCGCCTGAAAGGTATCGGAGAGCGCGAAAAATAGAGGGCAAAACCCTTAGAGTCCATAACCACCTTCACCACATGGGGATCATCAATCTGTGCATTGTCATCGGGGTGCAGAGGAAAGACAAGTGTTGAGCAATCGGGAGGTTGAGGGGAAAAAAATGGTTCAAGGGCAAGATCGATATTCTCCGGAGAGATCAGTGGCTCATCACCCTGCAAATTAAGAAAAACATCTCCCCTTATCTGCCGCGCAGCTTCAGCAATGCGTTCAGTCCCGCAGCTCGCATGAGGGGAGGTCATAACCACCTCCGCACCACGCTCTTCAAGAACAGCTGCTATCTCAAGGCTATCAGTAGCAACAACAACCCTCTCTGCCAGACGCGATTTCAGCGCCTGACGCCAGGTGCGCACAATAAGCGGTTCACCACAAAGATCGGCCAGCATTTTTTTTTCAAGACGGCTTGAATCAAGCCTTGCGGGAATGAGAATAACAGCTTTCATTTATTCATGTCTATCAACAATAGGATTCGAAAAATGGGGCCGCTGCTTCTAAACTTATCCCTTCAAGCATTACCGTTTTTGTACGCGAAGTGTTGCCGGATATGATATGAACCCGGGAAGCGGGAATGCGGAAAACCTTGGAAAAGAGCTCACAGCACTCCTTGTTGGCGGCATCGTCGACCGGGGCGGCTTTAAGGCTAACCTTCAAACCACCGTTATAGATGCCGCAAATTCGGCTTTTTGATGAGCGGGGCTGTGCCTTGACAATAAAAACCACATTGCCGTTCTTTTCGCGAAGCTCCACCACCATTCGACAGCTATCCGATTACCTTGGGCACCTTGAAAAAGCGATCCTGCTTATCAGGAGCATTCTGCAATACTGCGGTTGAGGCAAGCGCTTGAAGCTCAACATCATCCCGAAGCACGTTGATGTGGTCATGAATACTGCTGAGCGGTCTAACGCCTTCGGTATCAACTTCATTGAGCTTTTCAACATAGCGCAGAATATTGTTGAGCTCACTGGTCATTGTCAGCATCTCTTCATCCGTAAACCTGAGTCTCGCCAATTCAGCGATATAGGCAACATCTTTCGTTGTAACCGACATAAATATGGATCAAAATAATTAAACGATGCTATCAATCGGATGATCAAACATGATACATCCTTCACAAAAGACTATAGCCTACAAATACCAAATTTCTCCTCATCAATCCTGTTTTTCGGGCGCTTTTCAATCGACATATATGATCGCTCTTCTTCGCCGAGATAGATCTGGCGTGGTCTTGCAATTTTCTGCTCAGGATCCTTAACCTGCTCAGTCCACTGTGCAAGCCATCCTGGAATCCTGCCGATCGCAAAAAGAACCGGAAACATATCAAGAGGAAAACCCATTGCCTGATAGATCAGCCCTGAATAAAAATCAACATTGGGATAGAGCTTGCGACTGACAAAATAATCGTCTTCAAGTGCAATTCTTTCAAGTTCAAGTGCAATATCGAGCAGAGGGCTGCTCCCTGTTTCCTCAAACACCTCAAAAGCAATTTTCTTGATGATTTTCGCACGAGGATCGTAATTTTTATAGACCCTGTGACCAAATCCCATTAAACGTCCTTCCCCATCCTTGACTGATTGAATAAAGTCAGGCACCTTGTCAAGCGAGCCAATTTTCTTAAGCATATGAATAACCGCCTCATTTGCTCCGCCGTGCAAAGGGCCATAAAGCGCCGCGCAACCTGCTGCTATCGCGGAAAAAGGATCTACGCCAGAACTGCCAACAGCCCGGACTGCATTTGTTGAACAATTCTGTTCATGATCGGCATGAAGGATAAAGAGAACATCAAGAGCGTGCTCAAGAACCGGGTTCGGCTTGTAGTGCGGCTCGGTCATTTTGAACATCATTGAGAGAAAATTACCGGTATAGCTCAATTCATCTTCAGGAATAACATAGGGAAATCCCATGCTGTGACGGTAACTCATTGCAGCTATGGTAGGTATCTTGCCAATAAGGCGGCGTACCTGCACCTTTCGTGACTCTTCATTGTTAATATCCTTGGCATCTGCATAAAACGTCGACAGAGCACCAATGGTACCTACAAGAATACCCATCGGATGGGCATCATAACGGAATCCATCCATAAACTTGATAACATTGGCATGAGTCAGGGTATTGCTCCGTATGTTGTAGGTCCAGACAGCCAGACGTTTCATGTCGGGAAGTACTCCTTTGATAAGAAGGTAGGCAGTTTCAAGAAAGGTGCTTTTTTCGGCAAGCTGCTCAATAGGATAGCCGCGATAACGCAAAATACCCTTATCCCCATCTATAAAAGTGATATTACTTTTACAGGAAGCAGTGTTCAGATAACCGGGATCATAACCCAATAAACCGAAATCATCAGGTGATACCTTAATCTGCCGGAGATCAATGGTGCGAATTGTCCCCTGCTCAATAGGAAAATCATAAGATTGCCCTGTACGGTTATCAGTAACTGTCAGAGAATTTTGGAGGTCTGTATCTGCCATAATTGTACTGTATTGATTGTTTTAAAGCATTTACCGCTAACAAAAACAACGTCCTGCCATGCACAACACGCGCAAAATAATTGTGTTCGTGCGTAGCGCACAAAGTTATAAAAATCCAGCTAAATACGGAGAACGAAAAGCCGCTTTTTTTAAATAACAGTAAGAACGCCGAAATTACTTTCAAGGTAAGGCGCACCATAAAAAAAGAGATAAACGGAAAATACTTTTTGGATATTAAGTATTAGATCAATACATTTACTACCTCTTTAATGGAGCTGTAGCTCAGTTTGGTTAGAGCGCCTGCCTGTCACGCAGGAGGTCGCGGGTTCGAACCCCGTCAGCTCCGCAACCAAAAAAGCCTTCCTTCTGGAAGGCTTTTTTGGTTTAAACAATCGACAAAAAGAAAAAAAACTACCATCACACTTTTTTCCGTTTGTCACGAACGTAGATTGTTTTTGACTGGCCTTCCCCAGTAATCCGTTCATCGAAATCGAACAGTTTTGTCGCAGCCAGTAATTCTCCCAATTTGGTGTAGCCGTAATTGCGCGGATCAAACTCGGGTGATTGTTTTGCTATATTGCTTCCCGTCGCTGCAAGATGTGCCCAGCCGCTTTCATCCGATGAGGCTTCAACCGCATTTCTCAATAACCGCACCAGTCTGGTATCCTGTTTCAGTTCTACGGATGTTTTTATTGCAATCGATTCACTTTCATTGATTTTTGCGCGAAGCACTTCGATATAAATAAATTTGTCACAGGCAGAAACAAACGCTGCAGGTGTTTTTTTCTCTCCGAAACCGTAAACAATCAACCCTGACTCCCTGATCCTCGACGCAAGTTTTGTAAAATCACTGTCGCTGGAAACAATGCAGAAGCCTTGAAACTTACCGGTGTATAAAAGGTCCATGGCATCAATAATCATGGCGCTGTCTGTGGCATTTTTCCCTTTGGTATAACCGAACTGCTGTATGGGTTGAATCGAATACTCCAGCAGCACCTCTTTCCAACTTCTCAGAGCTGTCGAGGTCCAGTCACCATATATCCTTTTAACACTGGATGTTCCATATTTTGCAACCTCAGCAAGAAGAGCTTCAATAATTGTTGCCTGTGTGTTATCGGCGTCGATAAGCACTGCCAGACGCTCTGTTTTTTCTACGGCCATGACACCGTCCGTGCTTTTGTTAGTTAAGATTTTACCTTAAACCCCTGCGCCTCGATAACCGCTGTAATAGTTGTTACGCTGACCATTTTCGGATCATAATCAACAGCTACAATCCCTGTGAGTTGGGACGCTTCAACCTCTATGATCCCTTCAAGATCTTCAAGGGCTTCCGTAACAAGCAGTTCACAATTGCTGCATTTCATGCCGTTTACCTGTAACTCTTTTTTCATGGCGTTGGTAATAAAATTCGTTGTAACCCTTTTAAAAAGCTCAACAGACTCCCGAGACATTAATTCAATAAAAATAAGTTACGTACACTGCCATCAAATCGGAAATATTTATGTCAAATCCTTATTGAACTTCATCAAGATTGGCAGATCACTCATAGAGTGAGTATATTAATGTACTATGATAAAATCATTACCACATTCAAGAGTCGGTATTCAACGTATACCTCTCCTTCTTCTGCTTGCCAGTCTGACTTTGCTGGCTTCATGCAGCAGTTCACCAAGTGACCTTAAAACCCTGCAGCAGCAGGTCTGGAAAAACCCGAAAGATGCTGGAGCTTATATGCTTCTCGGAAACGGGTATGCACGAAGTGAGCGTTACAGCGAGGCAGCGGAAGCATATAAGAGTGCACTTGCAATCAATCCCAAACTTGATGAAGCCAATCATGCACTTGGCGCCGTAGCGTTCAATCAGAAAAACTATACCGAATCACTGAAATATTTTCAAAAACACCTCGAGCACGCTCCAAAAGACTCTCTTACGCTCTACGATATCGGCAATGCCTATATGCAGCTGAAAGAGTTCGACAAAGCCGCCAAATCTTACAGCGAAGCCATTGATAACAGCGAATCATTTACAGAGGCTCACTACAATCTTGCTATCTGCTATCTCAATACAGGACAAAGAGCTGAAGCTCAATCGATTTATGAATGGCTTCTTAAGAAAAACAATTATCTTGCTGTATCTCTGCAAAAGCATTTCAAAAAAGATACCATACGATGATTGGGCCGCGTTGTGATTACTGACCAGTTTTACATAACAAATACTGAAATTAAAGTTTTTTTCCCTCATTGGAAACCGTTACTGATGAATTGTTGTAGAGTATGGTACAAGAAACGGACTATAGCAGTGTTTGAGAGTTACAATGCCGACAAACGCATATGAGTGAGCACCACAGGATCATTACACCTTCAGAGGAACCTTTATCCATATTCAAGGCAGTTTCAAAGCTTCAGAAAGCTTTAAGCCTTTTTGAAGACGAGATCCCCTCACAGGATCACCGTGCCAGAAATCTGCTTGTAACGTTCACTCAGCCTGTTCTCCCTGCAGACATAGCTGGATGGCTTTGCCGTCAGACGGTATTTCCTAAACTGCTATGGATGAACAGGGAAAAGGATTTTTCAGTTGCAGGCATCGGCATTGCAGATACCATACGGTTTGATGGAACTGGAAATAATGAAACCTCTTTCCAGCAATTCGGGCACTCCATGGCGGATAAAGAACCCTGCGCACGCTACTTTGGAGGGTTTCACTTTAATAACCAGGAAAAGCAGGAACCTATCTGGCACAAGTTTCCCTCGTTTTCTTTTGTGCTTCCACTTGTCCAGTTAACCGTTGAAAACAATACCTTTGCATTTTCATGCAACCTTTGGCTTGAAAAGAGCGATGACCTTGGTATAAAAATCAGTGCCATCAGGGAGATCCTTGACCGTGTTATTTCCGATTCGGATTGTTCAGCCATGAAACTGCCCGAACTTCTGGATCTCTCCTATAACCCGGATGAGAAAAACTGGATTGAACAATGTCAAAAAGCACTGCAGACCTTTAACTCAGGCGGCATGGAAAAAATCATGCTTGCCCGCCAGACTGTGCTTGAATTCAGCAGCAGCTTTTCGCCACTCCTTTTTTTGCTGCAGTATCCCTATCCACAGAATGCGGTCTACAGGTTCTACTTTGAACCGGCTGAAAATCAAGCTTTTTTCAGCTTTTCCCCTGAACGCCTCTACAGAAGAGAGGGCAACATACTGCTCACTGAGGCCCTTGCTGGAACCTGTTCAAAAGAGAGCATCAATGGCAGTGACTTGGAGGCTTCTGAAACACTGTTGAGTTCAGAAAAAGATATCCGGGAGCATAAATTCGTCAAGGACATGATCTATCAGGAACTGTTCAAAATATGCAGCGATATTGATATGCCTGAAGATGTCCAGGTACTGCAGCTCAATCGTCTTGCACACCTCTACACCCGTTGTACCGCAAAACTTAAACCTGAATTCGAGAGTGACAGCGCCGTACTGAAACTCCTCCACCCTACTCCAGCTGTAGGCGGAGTGCCAAAAATCGAGGCCATGCAGCATATCATGGATCTGGAGCCCTTCAGCAGAGGCTGGTATGCCGGACCTGTGGGCTGGATAAGCCGGGATGCCGCTGAATTTTCCGTTGCTATCCGTTCAGCCCTTGTCAATGGTCGTTTTGCCTATCTTTACTCCGGTGCCGGCCTTGTCAAAGGCTCAAATCCATTTTCTGAATGGGAAGAGGTTGACCAGAAAATTGGGGATATTCTCGCCATAACGCGCATGGAAGTATGAATTCCCGCGAAATAACCTCACTGTGGAGTAGTATCGTTATTGAAGAGCTGATCCGGCAGGGTGCAGAATTTTTCTGTATCTCACCCGGCTCTCGCTCGACACCTCTTACGGTTGCCATTGCAAGAAACCCTAAGGCACGGTGGAAAATGTTTGTTGATGAACGTTCCGCTGCTTTTTTTGCTCTCGGCTATGGACGGGCAACCGCCAGACCGGCAGTGCTGATCTGCACTTCAGGGACGGCTGTTGCCAACTACTTCCCTGCCGTGGTTGAGGCTTCAATGGACTTTCAACCAATGCTTATCCTCTCTGCCGATCGCCCTTTTGAGCTGCTTGAGTGCGGCGCGAACCAGACCATCAGGCAGGAAAACATGTTTGGCAGCTATACACGGTGGAATATGCAGCTTCCTCTGCCATCAAGAGAGGTTCCACTGAAAGCTCTGCTCTCGACCATTGCTTATGCGGTTGCCAAAACAGCTGGATCGCCAGCAGGTCCAGTACATCTGAACCAGCCCTTCAGAGAGCCGCTTGAGCCGGAGATCCCCGATCTGAATGATACATGGCTTGAACATCATCAAGAGTGGCTGAAAACCGGCAAACCCTCTGGACTTTCGGTATTTCCCGAAAAACATCCTGATACCACAACAGTTGCTATGCTGCGCAAAGCACTTTCAGCAGCAAAACAGCCACTGATTATTGCCGGTAGCATGCATAGCGCTGAAGAGGCTGAAGCGGTCATGGAACTTGCTCTTGACCTCCAGGTACCCCTCTATGCCGATTTTTCATCGGGAATGCGCCTGAAAAGCGGTATCCTGCCGTGGCAGCTAGCATTTCAGTTACCCACGTTTATCAGACAGTTCAGGCCAGATATTGTCCTCCATTTTGGTGGCCATATCATCGAAAAACATCCTGCCTCGGCCCTCCGGGAGTGGAAGCCAGAGCACTATATCGTCATACGACCCCATGCCAACCGATTTTCTCCCGATCATAACGTAACCCTAAGCATTGAAGCTTCACTTGCCTTGACCTCAGCCAGCCTCAAAGGTTCCCGTACAACCTTGTCCGGCATGAACATGGAGCGTACACAAGAGTTCTTCAGATTGGCTGGTGAAGAGATTGATGCTGAAACCCTCTCTCTGCAGCCAGTTACCGAAATTTCAGCAGCCCGACTGACCTCGCGCCTTATCACCGAACAACAGCTGCTCTTCGTTTCAAACAGCATGCCGGTCAGAGACATCGACAACTACGGCGTCACCAGCCATCAGAACGGCATCACATGTGGCCTCAACCGCGGAGTAAGCGGCATAGACGGCATTCTCTCCACAACTTCAGGATTTGCCGCAGGACACAACAAACCGGCAACACTGCTCATCGGCGATATCGCCTTTCTGCACGACATCAATGCCCTTTCACTCCTCGGCAACCTCTCTGTTCCCCTGCAGATCATTGTCCTGAACAACAACGGCGGAGGCATATTCTCCTTCCTGCCTGTTTCCGGATACAGCGATGTGTTTGAAACCCACTTTGCCACACCCCAGAACTACAGTATCCACTCTGCGGCACAAACCTTTGGTGTGGACTACGCATGCCCGCAGACAAACGGTGAATTCATTGAAATCTATACCGCCGCTTCCCGGAGCAACCGGAGCATTGTTATAGAAATAAAAGGATCCCGACAGGAAAACCTCCAGCAGCACCGCGCACTGCAGGGAAGAATCAATGCTCTTGCTGAAGAACATCTATTCGTTCTGTAACCGAAAGCTAAAAAAAATTGTCACGCACTATTGTTCATGAGATCATATCTGTGACAAAGGCGTAAGATCGCGCAATTCCGGCAGATCGGCTGCGAGCCAATGTCGGGTAACCCAATTGGGCTCGCCTGTCGGCAGATCACTGTCATCCTCATAGCGAAACCATTCGGTCAGTTCACCCTCGCCATCCCAGCGATTTTCGTTGAGAGACCATGACAACCACGAACTTCCAGCGGCTGATCTTACAAAAAACTCAACTCCCGAGTCTGCATCCCATAGCCGAGCGGTGCTATCATCGCCTGCTGTCACGATGCGCTTCCCGTCCGGAGAAAAGGCGCACGCCAGAATCAAGCCTGAATGACCTATAAGACCTGCTATTCGAGGTTTTACGGGTAACAACCCTGAACTTGAAGCGAAACCATGTGATCGTGGCCATGTGGTGCCAGTCAGATCGGCTGACGCAAAATTTGCTTTTGCAAGTTGAGCTTCTGCAAGCCTTGTCAGACGTATTCTTGCACCAGAGAAGTCCGTATTGGAAGCCTGGAGATACCGCAGGTCGGCACCATCAAAACAGGCATTAATACATTTTGCATGGTTCAGGTCAAGATGCTGACCTTTGATTCGTAGAAGGCTGGTACCAACGAGACTTGCTTCTGCAATGCACGCATTGTCAAGCATAGCATCGTCAAGTCGAGCCCCATCAAAACTGGCTTTTTCAAGAACAGCGTTAGAGAGAGTAGTACCACAAAGGTCGGCATTGCTAAAATCAATCTCATCAGCACAAAGCAATGTCAGATTTTCGCCGGAAAGCTGAGCACCTTTCAAATGTGCTTTTGGAGGGATCATTTGCTTTTGTACCAAGCGAAGCTGCTCCGGAGCCAATAATCGCCGACGTGATCTTTGCTCTTGTGGGATGGCCTGGAAACGGTACTGTGCAGTACGATAAGCAATCAGAAGGGCATTCTCGGAGGTGACTTCAGTATAGGGGTTTGCAAGAATGGTACGGATTGCACCGACCAATTTATCGAAGCTCTCTTTCGCTGATTCAGTCAGGTTAAGCAGAAATGTGGTGGCTTCAGGATTGATACGGCCAAAGGTCAGAGCTTTGGCGAAATGCCCCTCCTGAAGGGCGCGAAAGAGTGCCCGGGAAAAAAAGAATTCGAGAAAGCTTCTGTGCGAAAAGCGGTAATAGCCGTCAGCACTGCGCACAAGAAAAGTTGCGGTACGCAGTTCAAGGTCAACCCGTTCACTGTCGAGGCTGCGGGCAAGTCTACCTTCATGATGAAGCAGCGCGGCGAGGTCGGTGTAGGGAATCTGATTACGCGGTCTGATCCAAAGTTCACAAGCCATGCGTTCGAGCAGATCCCGCATGTGATCAACGTTTACCTCTCCCTGAGTCAGACGGACCGTGTTCAACCAGCGGGTTGTGTAAGTCAGGTAGAGTGACCCGGTAGTTACTTTCTCTCCCTGTTTTATTAGATCGGGAAGAGTCGCTACAATGATGTCGAGTAACTGGGGTGTTGATGCGATATCTTGAAGACCATATCTCTCTTCGATAAACCGGCGTGCCTGATCACCTTCAACTATGCCAAGACGTTTCTGCAGGTACTCGGCAATCTGCTCTTTTGTGAAAACTGGCAGGGTATCGAGCGTAGCATCGAAAGCACGGGCAGCTTTGCCAAGAGCTGAATCCGCTTCAAAAAGTTTGTCGCCACCCTGAACTGCTTGCATGGCGCTTTTCCTGTCGCGAAAAAAGTGGCTGCGGGAGGTTATGAGTAC
>JABDHK010000003.1 GCA_012972835.1 Chlorobiaceae bacterium
ACTTCCTCCTTAATTCAAAGGTTGAAAAAGGAACATCTTTCCTTATACCTCAGGATGCTATGAAATCGTGCCCATCAGAGTACAATCACTATATAACGTTGTTTAATAGCATTAAAAGTTCCTCCGTTATTAAATCAAAAAGCAAAATAAAGTCAACGAATACCCATCTCCCAACTTTCAGAACTCTTTCTCAGAACTCGGCACTTATTTATTTGCCAACTGCCCACTGGCCACTGTATTCACTCGGTACTCAGCACTCGGCCCTCAGCACTTTGCTCTTCTTCGACAGCCGACTGTTGTTATTTTGTAATCGAGCCGTGGTGGAGTATATTCCTTTGGAAAATTTAGATTAAGTTGGCCAAAGTAGGAATGACTTAAATGACAACAGCAGAAAGACTCTATAAAACAGCGAAAGGACTGCCAGAGCCTGTTGTTGCTGAAATCCTTGATTTTGCTGAGTTCTTGCTTAAGAAAAGGTCATTCGGTGAAGCTAATAACAGTAAAGAGGCTCTTATTGATATTGCAGGTGGTTTAGAGACGTCCAAAACTTTTTCAGGTGATATTATAGAAATACAGAAACAGTTGCGGGATGAGTGGGAATAAATATTTGCTTGATACGAATTATATCCTTGGCATTCTTAGGTCTGATTCCATTGTGTTAGAGCTGATATCCACTCGGTAGATTCAAACTGAGGAATGTTTCTATAGTGCTATAACTCGAATGGAATTATTGGGTTATCAGTGTATAACTGTTGAGGAAGACAGCTTGATAAGGAAGAAACTTAATCATCTTACCTACCTGTCATTAACCAAAGAGGTTGAAGATGCCGCTATTGAATTACGTTGGTTACATAAAATAAAGTTACCTGATGCAATTATTGCAGCAACAGCGCATTGTTTTGGTATGGAGCTCTTGACACTTGATAAGCATCTTTTATCGGTTTTGAATACCATATGAAGGCTATAACAAGCACTTCAACATTATAGGACTCCGTTGTTTCATAGCATTACAAGCCATACAACGACCACGAATACTCATCCCTCAATTTTCAGAACTCTTTCCCAGAACTCGGCACTGAGCACCGAGTCTGCCATTGCCGACTGCCAACTGTCTTCACACGGCCCTCAGCACTATGCTTTTCAACTGCCGACTGTCTTCATTCTCAGCATTCGGCCCTCAGCACGCTTTCAGTCAGGTCGATAATGCAAAAAATGATTTGTGGTTTTATATTGTTAAATAATAAGACCGACAGGTAAGACTGACGCAAAAATACTCATACATAGGAGAAGTAAAGAGTTGTACAACAATAAGAAACGATGCTGATAATACATAGTAACTGCGAGGTATTGCCTGATAGGTATAGACCATTAAGCTTCCCGATGAAATCTCTACAGGACGACACGATGTGGTCATTGAGCTCGATGAAAAAGAGTCAGTGAGAAACAGGAAAGGCACTGATGCTCGTCGATTGATGAAGTTTGCAATAGCAGTCACTGCCTTCAATACTATTGATGGAGTTGCATATCAAAGGGAGGTCCGGTCGTAATGGAGTTGACCGATCATTCAAAGAGAAGAGTTAACCTATGAAAGTAAAATATTTTGAAGATACGGATACGGCTTACGTAGAATTGCTCGGCAACCCGGTAGTCGAAACTCGTGAAATCAGCGAAAATATTTATATCGATATTGACGAAAAAGGAAATCTCGTCAGTATGACCATTGAGCATGCAAAGGAAAATGCCGAGATTATGGGAGTTTTCCTATCAGGAAATATCTCGTAAAATCGCATAGAATTATTCATTGAC
The DNA here is from genome assembly GCA_012972835.1 of Chlorobiaceae bacterium. GTDB lineage: Bacteria > Bacteroidota > Chlorobiia > Chlorobiales > Chlorobiaceae > Chlorobium. Next base: position 1,807 of record JABDHK010000003.1, read on the forward strand.
GTTGTCACTTATTTTCTTGAGTACGCTTTGGGTATGCGGTCTCAACTGTTAACGCTGGATCGTCGCATGAAGACTGTTGCCAAAAAGCTTGGTATTCAAATTATGGAGTAACCGTTAAGAAAGTTTCTACTTATTCAGAAGCTCGTCAAAAATTATCAAAGGTACTTCATCTTGCGCGTAGTGAAGAAGTGATTATTAAAAAGCGGGGTGGAGAAATATTTGCAATCGTTTATAAACAACCACCCAACTCTCCTTTTGCTATTAATGGAGTTAAAACGAAAGCAAAAACGAGGGATATTATGGAAGTGGTAGAAGCTTCTCGCTCCAGTCAATAGGATACGTTGATCATAACCCCTCGCTCTTTTTCAGCCTCATAGAGTAGAGCCTGCTGAATTAAATGATTGGCATCGACCGCCTTGAGAACTACCGCAGAAAGACCCGAAGCGCACCAAGCCGTTACCGTTCGCACCAAAATGTCCCGGGCCCACAACCCTTACGGAGACGGTAAAGCCTGCCAACGCATCATTCAAGCCTTAACCCTGCTTGTCAATTGATTGTTGAAAAGTAACCGTGTAATGAAGCAACAAAACCCAAAAAACCCTCTTCCCAGCCTTTTTTCTCAGCACTCAGCACTATGCTTTTCGACTGCCCACTGCCAACTGCAAACTATCTTCACTCAGCACTCAGCACTCAGCACTTTCTTTCTCAGCCCTTTCTTAAGTTCCCTCAGTATTAGAATAAGCACTCAACTCCAAAAATGACGGCATCTCACGACAAAGCGAAACCTTTTGTACGGCGGGCCTCTTTGATAAAACCGGAGATGAATGTTTTTGATACCTTCAACCGGTTGGGATTTGGAGCGGGCATACCGGATCTTGAAAGATTTAAAATGCAACATATTATGGCTTGGCTTGATGAGCAGTTGCATCCTGATGACAAGGAAGATCAGGTGTGTCAGAAACGACTGTCTGAGCTTCGGATTCCAATTCGCTATGGTAAAAGCAAAGATTGGCCTGCTGTCGACGAGATGCGGCCTGTTCAGTATCTGAATGCAGAACCTGAGGAACTTGTAGCCTTGACTGCGCCGGGAAAATCACGCAGCTACCAGGAGTTGCAGCGCCCTCGTGTAGAGGTTGCAATAGCAACACTGTTGCGTGCGGTCTATAGTCGTTGGCAGTTACGTGAGGTACTGGTGGATTTCTGGCATAACCATTTCAACGTGAATGCCTGGGATCAAAACATTGGTTTACTGTTTCCAGTTTATGATCGGTCAATCATTCGTCAGTACTGTCTGGGTAATTTTCGCCAGATGCTTGAAGCCGTGGCACAAAGCACGTCGATGCTCACCTATCTTAACAATCGTTCTTCGCGCACAGGGGCACCCAATGAAAACTATGCCCGTGAGCTTTTTGAGTTGCATACGATGGGCGAAGATGCTTATATGAACAGCCTGTATAATCGCTGGCGACAGGTGCCGGGCGCTCCACGGGGGAAACCGGAGGGATATATTGATCAGGATGTTTACGAGGCGGCTCGTGCATTTACCGGTTGGGCCGTTGCTGATGGTACGAGGATCAGCGGTGATGAAATTCTGCCTCGAACAGGACGTTTTGCATATGTTCCATCATGGCATGACAACTACCAGAAGCGGGTTCTGGCCTGTGAGTTCGATCCTTACCAGCCGGAAATGGTAGATGGTCGTAAAGTGTTGGATCTTTTAAGTTCACATGCGGCGACCGCGCATTACCTTGCAAAAAAACTTTGCTTAAGACTTGTCAGCGACAATCCCTCAGAGTCGCTGATCAAATCTGCAGCAAAAATCTGGAAGGAAAACCAGCATCAAAACGATCAGATTGCGCGTATGGTCCATTATATCGCGTCAAGTCCGGAATTTCTTAAAAGTCGTGGTGCGAAAACCAAGCGGCCACTGGAATTGATGGCGAGTTTTGTGCGAGGAACCGGGTTTGACTTTACTCCGACAGAAGCACTTATCAATCAAATGGCCGCTGGAGGCCAACGGATTTTTGGCTGGCCGACTCCCGACGGCCATCCCATGAAGTCTGACTATTGGCTCGGAAGCAATGCAATGCGACAGCGCTGGATTCTGATCTATGGATTAGCCAGCAATCAGTTCGGCAATGGGGTAATGGATCCGATCGCCCTCGTGTTAGCTCAGAAAATGACTGCCGGTACATTTACCGATACTTGGATCAAACGATTATATGGCAGGGATAACCCTCGCTTGACCAAGCTGGTTTTGTCATCAGCTTCGTATAATCCGGATACGGTCATTACTCGTATCAACGATGCTCGTAAAATTGTCACATGGTTGGCGATGGCCCCAGAATATCAGCGATGTTAAAAGGAGTCAAGTAATGAACCGTCGAGATTTTCTTAAGGCTGTCGTTGCATCAGGCTGTTTCTTGGGAGCAGGTGGGATTCGTAACCTGTTACAAGCCTCAACAGCAAAGACTTCTGCTTCAGTTTCTGCGCCATTGCTGGTGATTGTTTTTTTACGCGGTGGGGCGGATGGGTTGCAGCTGGTTGGCCCGACCGGGGATTTGTATTATGTCTCTTCACGTCCCCCTCAGATGCGTGTTGCTGACTCTGCTGATGTCAAAGCGCTGATTCTTTCATCCAGCCTGGATGATCGTCTGGGGTTTGCTATGAATGCTTCGGGGAGCCCGCTTTTTGACCATTACCGGCAGGGGCGTCTTGCCGTCATTCATGCCGTTGGTCTGACAGATGCTACACGATCTCATTTCGTTGCTGAACGTTTGATTGAGACCGGGTTCACCAGTGAATCACAACTCAATACCAGCAGTCAAACAGGTTGGCTTACTCGAGCGGTAACGGGGAAGCATGGTCCTGTGAGCGGTTTTTCGGCCGCAGCATCTTCTATGTTGAGCCAGCATGGACTGTCTGAAGCCCTGGCAGCTCCCGATCTTGACGGAGGTTTAGCTGTTCCGATGGGGGACACAACCATTAAATTTTTGGAAAAAGTGGTAGTACAGGATAACAGCATATGGGCAGATGCGACCGCTCGAACGTTGTCCATTCTTCAAACCATCGACCGTCGTCAGCCACGTGACGCATCTGGCCGAATTGTACCTGCAGGCATGGGCACCAGGGTCAGTTATAAAGGTGCGGGTGATCTCGCCCGATCGTTACCTGCGGTCGCACGTTTGGCGAGTATGGAGGTAGGCTTGAGCGTATCCAGTATTGATTTTGGTGGATGGGATACGCATGTGTCGCAGTCAGGAACGGTAAATACCCTTTTCAGGCAGTTGGCGACAGGGCTTGCGGTTTTTCAGGAGGATATGGCTATCCGCAATATTCCGGTAACGACTGTGGTCATGACTGAGTTTGGTCGTCGTGTGCGCGCGAATAAAAGCGATGGGACAGACCATGGGCATGCCGCCTGCTGGTTTGTTCTTGGCGATAAAGTACGGGGTGGGCGGATGTACGGACAATGGCCGGGACTTGCAACTTCAAGCCTCGACAATGGTGTGGATCTGAAAGTGACAACAGACTATCGACTTGTTCTGAAAGAGGTTATACAGGCAAGTATGCTTGATGTGTCAAAAACTTTTCCAGGGTATTTGCCTTACAACCCTCTTGGTCTGATGGGCTGAATTATAGATGCCGATCCGAATTCCTGTTTAAAACATTATGAGACAATAGAGAAATCCTTGAACTGTCAAGTTGCGAGGAAAAAGCTGGAACTCCGGGACATACTATATTGACATAGGGCTATCTTAAAAAAATTATTGAGAACGATGACCGATGGTTACGAGTTGTTGTCAATGTGAATGATTTGCCAAATAAAGCAATAACAGTTTTTTTTGACCGTAGATTAAGGAGAGAACATGCAAATTACCCTGGATAAAGAAACTGACACTCTCTATTTCAGATTTGATGAAACTAAAATAGTTGAATCCGAAGAAGTCAGGCCTGGAGTAATTCTTGATTTTGATGATAAGGATAGCGTCGTTGGAGTTGAATTTCTCAACATCTCATCAAGGGCAGCTCAAGAACAACTTTCGAATATGCAATTTCAGTCAGTTTGATTTATGCATCTCGATTAGCTCACATTAAAAGTATGAAAGCTATAGCCGCATGAGTTTTTTGATAGATGCTCAGCTCCCGCAAAGTTTCTGTGATTGGTTAAGGAACAATGGTCACGATGCATTGCATACCCTCGACTTGGATGTAGGAGCATTTTCGATCGCCTCCCAACACTAAAAATATTAGCACTGAATTCACTGCCGACTGCCAACTATCTTCCCTCAGCCCTCAGCACCGTTATGTAAAAACCCAAGCAAAAAGAGAAGTTTTTTTAAAAAAAATATTTCTTGCCCCTTCTCTCCTCTTATAGCTTGGCCGGAGAGATTCTACATGTCATCCTTGATCCTGCGTGTAAGCAGGTATCGTATGACTTTTCTATACCAGT
>JABDHK010000004.1 GCA_012972835.1 Chlorobiaceae bacterium
TCACGAACCAGAAAATCATCCCACCGTACACTTTGATAAAGTCCTGCAAAATCTTTGTTGTCGCCATAGGCAGGAAGAATAAACAGGCGATCCTGTTCAGGCGTCTGGCAAGCAAGCTTGACAAGTTTGCCAAAATCAGCATCTTTCGATGGCCGTCCTGACTCCTGCCATGAAATCATCCATTCAAAAAAACCCCTCTTTGACAGTTTTTGCTGGTGTCAGACCCGAGATGTTGTGCAGCCCGGGCGCTTCGATATCGAGATCCCAAAGCAGCGTTTTGCCGCGCCGCGCACTGAGAATGCCGATATTGGCGGCAAGCAGGCTGCGCCCGACGCCGCCTTTGTAGCTGTAGAAGGTGACGATGAATGGTGTCATGCGCTTTTCCTGAAGTCCCTGAGATAGCTTGCAGCCCGTTCAGGGTAATGATTGTCGGTGGTGCCATTCTTCCGATCCTCCTGCTCAGCAATCTTGCGCCCAATTTCAGTGAGCTGCAACAGATTGTCACGTCCACGCTTTCTTTTGCTTAGCAGTCCATGGCCTTCAAGCGGTCCGATAAGCTGGGTGATACGTCCGGAGGTTAGTTTGACATCAAGACGATTTGCAAGCTCTGACTGACTCATTTCGTGATTCGCAGCGTTGAACAGCAATCGAAGAATTGTGTCAACATGAAGGCGGCTGAGTTGAGTTTCCGGGTTAGCATGAGCAAGATTGAGTCGCCTCGCTTCGAGCATATCGCTGGCCTCCTGCCATCGGTACCTGAACTCATCAGGGAGTGTCGCCATTGAATTTGCCCGTTTAAGAGCATAATGGATAAGGCGCTGCCGTTCCGATATACCTTCGCGATCGCTTGCGCTCGCAATAGCTCTCGCCGACCAGACTGATATGAGACGATTGGCGACTTTCAGAGCTGTTTCATTCCATGTATCGAGTGAACGGATAGCAGCAAGAAGTTCCGCTGCTGTCGAGCGGTCAACCAGCATTGCCGGATCACTGACGTTCAGATTTAGGGCGATCATAATACTAAACTGTCCTAAGGTTTTAGATTCAAAAATAATTTGAAATTATTTAATGGATAAAAAATTCTTCCAAGAGAGCTATTTTATGCGTCTGAGGTAATTATCTTTTCGAGCCACGGTTACAAAGGCTATATCAGTTGTACAATCCTCACATTTTTCGTGATGAACAAAACCCGGCTCATATCCTTTGATGCCTGGCATCTCCTGATTGGCAACGGCTACAACGGTTCCGCCTGTATCATGCAATGGTTTTGCTGCGGCTTTCTGCGGACCAAGCTTTTCACTCATGCTCGGAACCAGCAACCAGTCGGGGGATAGTAAAGACAAAGCAGCGGCAGGTTTTCCATCGAACAGATCCTTGCAGATAGCCATTGCCATTAATCCGAGAGGTGTCAGTAAACAGGTCAATGGTGTAGTGGGGCACACTCTATATCTTCCTTGCCCTTCTCGAAAGTGACAGATCTGCGTTTGTCACAACCGAAAAGGAGAGTCCCATCCAACCCAAGAATAGCCTCTGCATGGTTTCGCCACCCAGTATCAACCTGTTCGTGGAAACTACCAAGCACAATGACAGTGACTGAAAGTGCTTGATTTTCACCATCCTTTTCATTCAATAGATCAAGACTATTGGCAATTTGCCTGCGAATAAACGGGGTTATCGTAAGCTCAGGCATCACAAGAATGTGTGTTCCTTCGCTTATTGCTGCACTGATGCATTCGAGTGCTTTTTCGAAGCGAATTGCCTCATCGCTGAGGTCATTGCAAACAAATAAGTGAGGAGCATTGTAGGTCATTGTCGGATAAATACCGTCAGCAAAATGGATGATGGCGATCTTGACAGTATCGCCAATCAACTGCTGAATCGCCCAATCCTTATAGCCCTGCGGAATTTCAGCTATAGCTACAGACATACTTGCCGGCACATCCTGAAGATTGTTGAGTGTAATGACGCGATTGTGCCTTAGCCAAAATGCTGTATTTCCATATTGTTCGCGTCGTTTACCGCCACCGGATCCTGGATATATCGGAAGTACCCTTGAATCCCCATCGCCATCATCAATATTGTCATGTGGCTTAACACTGTCTGGAGCAAATACGCGATTGCAGTGTTCATCAAGCGCCTGGAACCAAAGCAGAGGATCTCTCTCGATTTCATCTGATGAAATGGTAAATTTATCATTACCGAAGCACTCCATAGCCTTTTTGATGGTATCAGCTTTTTCCTCATCGCTATGAAAATGATTTAAATGCAAATTTTCCCAATCATCAAGCACCAGTCGTTCGTCCTGGGTTAACCATTGAGCGATACGACAGAGACGGGCAAGAGCTTCTCTGTAATATTCGTTATTAATGAAGTTAGCTACCTTGTCCATGCACAAAGGTTACCTGTTATTCTGAGAGACTCGCAATATTCGTGATTTTCGAGTTTATTATTACGTAATCATGCCGAACCTGTAGTTTACAAAGTTCTTTCTGATCTGCCAATTGTCATTCTTTCGGCAAAGGAGTTTCAGCACTGAATTGTGGTTTATATATTGATTCAGTATCGTTCTGGACGACAACCGTAATCGAGCCAGGCAATCCAGATAACCATAGACATGCCATGCCATCATCAATACAGGGAGTCCCCTTTCATATCCACAGCACAGGGGATAGTTCACTGCCCCGCATCATCTTTCTGCATGGGTTTCTTGGTTCCGGAGGCGATTGGCTCCCGGTGGCAAGGAAGCTTTGCGATGACCACTGCTGTGTGATGGTTGATCTTCCAGGACACGGGCAGGCAGGCTTCCAGCAGACAGCGCCGGAAAATGGTTTTTTTGAGCAAACAGTCGATGCGCTTGCTGAACTGCTGCAGCAGTCGGCTTCCTCTCCAGTCTATCTTGTGGGCTATTCGATGGGTGGCAGAATTGCGCTCTCCCTGCTGCTTCGTCATCCAGCACTCTTTTCAAAGGCCGTTCTCGTTTCAGCTTCGCCGGGGCTCAGGACAGAAAAAGAACAGCTTGACCGGATTGAGCATGATGAAAAAGTTGCCAGGAAAATTGAAAGAAACTTTGAGGGATTCATCAAGGCATGGTATGAGCAGCCGCTTTTTTCAACGCTGAAAGATCATCCTGTATTTAAAGCGGTTGAGAGCAAAAGGAAAATCAACGACCCCCGAAACCTTGCCCTTGCTCTTAGAGTGCTTGGAACAGGACGACAACCTTCACAATGGGAGGCAATGCAGCACAACAAAGTGCCAGTTCAGTTTTTTGCAGGGGAAAAAGATGAGCGCTACGTTGAGATTAACCGCCAAATGGTTAAGTTATGCCCTGGCTCTAATCTTGAAATATTTCCGCATTGTGGTCATACCCTGCAACTTGAAAACAAGGATTTGTTTCTGGATCGTTTGAGATTTTTTTTCAACCAGCAAGAAGAAAAGCACTTATGAGCGTTGTAAACTGGATACAAACAGGTGATTTTACCGACATCCTCTACCATAAAGCTGAAGGCATTGCAAAAATCACCATCAACCGCCCGGAAGTACGAAACGCATTTCGTCCCCAGAGTGTTGAGGAGATGATTGCCGCCCTTTCTGATGCAAGGAATGACAGTTCGATTGGAGTGGTCATTCTGACCGGTACCGGAGAGAAGGCATTCTGCTCGGGAGGCGACCAGAAAATACGCGGTCACGCCGGCTATGCCGACGCAAAAGGGGTCAACCGACTTAACGTCCTTGACTTCCAGCGCGATATCCGTACCTGCCCTAAGCCGGTCATTGCCATGGTTGCAGGCTATGCAATCGGTGGCGGCCATGTGCTGCACATGCTTTGCGATCTTACCATTGCAGCCGACAATGCTGTTTTCGGCCAGACCGGCCCCAAAGTTGGTTCATTTGACGGTGGATGGGGCGCAAGCTATATGGCACGGCTTGTAGGCCAGAAAAAAGCACGCGAAATATGGTTCCTCTGCCGCCAGTACAATGCCGATGAAGCGCTTGCCATGGGACTGGTGAACACGGTTGTGCCGCTTGAGCAACTTGAAAAGGAGACCGTCCAGTGGTGCCGTGAAATTCTTGCCAACTCCCCGCTCGCCATCAGGTGCCTGAAATCAGCACTCAATGCGGATTGTGACGGACAGGCTGGGCTGCAGGAACTTGCCGGAAATGCCACTATGCTCTATTATATGAGTGAAGAGGGACAAGAGGGCAGGAACGCATTTGTCGAAAAACGGAAACCGGATTTCAGTAAATTTCCAAAAAGACCTTGAAACCGGATCACATACTTCTCTATCGATATGCCATTCCTTTTACAGAACCAATACTTGTAAAAGGACGCCGGCTTATGCAAAGGGAGGGCATTATCCTTGCTTTGAAAACCACGGAAGGGAGTCACACCGCTTATGGTGAAATTGCTCCGCTTCCGGGTCTGCACAAGGAAACCCTCGAATCTGCCGAAGAGCAGCTTGTGGAGGTACTTTCCATACAGGGATTTGTCGATCACAGCATTTTACATGACAAACTCTTCCCTTCGGTGCGCACAGGGCTGGAGATGGCAATAATCAACCTTGAAGCAGTTACATCGGGAGAGAGTCCAACCTTTTCTTTTGACCTGGAACATGCAGCACAATATGTGCCGGTCAATGCACTGCTCTTCGGCGAGACTCAGCAGGTCATACAACGTGGAAAGGAGTATTTCAATCTCGGATACCGTACTTTCAAGCTTAAAGTCTCATACGGTGACATTGACACGGCCACCAGAAGCATTGAAGCGCTTCACCGCATCTTTGGAAGCACTATTGAACTGCGGCTTGATGCCAATCAGTCGTTTTCGCTTGATGAAGCACTTGACTTTGCCGGAAACATCCCCAAGGGAATCATTGCCTATATTGAAGAACCACTCAAAAGTGCGGAACATATTGGTGAGTTTCACGCCAAAACAGCTATCCGCTCTGCCCTCGACGAAACCCTCTGGCAAAAGCCGGAACTGCTTGAACAAATTTCCCCTGAAGCGCTTTCAGCACTGATTCTGAAACCAAACCGGCTGGGCGGAATATTCGTAGCGCTGAAATTGGCCCGGTATGCAAATAAAAACAAGCTGCTTGCAGTGTTCAGCTCAGCTTTCGAGAGCGGAATAAGTCTCAGCTTTTATACATGGCTGGCAGCATCAACGACTTCCGAACCTGCAGCTTGCGGGCTGGACACCTACCGTTACCTGAAGCATGACCTCCTGGAAACCCCTTTCGGGGCCGAAAACGGAGTGCTTGATGCATATAAACTCTTCAGAGAGGGACGTATCGTCAATCAGAGAGAGCTCAAGATGACCTCTCTCTGGACAATATAAGCTTGTCATTCACTCCCCCCTGGAAGCTTTTCGCTTGAGTCTGAGAACAGCAAATGCTCCTCCAAGACCAGTTATCGGAGCATAAAAAGCACCGGAAAAAAGCATGTTCATCAGAATATCAACAAAACTTAACTTGACCGGTGCAAGAGCCTGTTTCTCAGCCGCAACAAGCGCCTGCACCTGCTGCTGGATCTCAGGCCTTCCTTTTGACATCTCAAGCGCCCAGTCAATCACGAGAGCAAGACTCTCCGTCCCCGGCCTGTAGTTGAAGAGTTCCATAAGAACATAGGTAACACCCTCAGAGACCACGCCTCCAACCAACCCGGCAAGACAGCCGAGAGCAAACGCCTGATTGTAGGTCAACCGCACCTGAAAACGCATAATGGTATGGTGAAGCGCCACTGTTCCTGCAAGAAATATTCCGGCAAAGAGAAAAACATTAAACAGTGTCAGGTAGGGGACGGTAGTCGACAAAAGAATGATGGCACTACCCAGCACAACAGTGTAAAGCTTTCCTTTAAATGGCAGAGGGGATTGATTCACTTTTTCAATAGCCATATATCTTCAGGCGAGCCGTTCATTTAAAAAATCATCCATCGTATAAAATCCCGGGTTTGTTGCATGACGCTGGGCGAGCCAAATTGCAGCTTCAACGGCACCGGATGCAAAACCGGAACGATTTTTAGCAGTATGGGAGATAACAATCTCATCAGCATCCGAATCAATAAAGGCTGTGTGCTTTCCAAAGACAGAGCCAAGCCTCAACGATGCAACCTGCAGCTCTTCCGCCGCAAGCTTCCTCTCATCCGACAGCTCGCGAACAACAGTTTTTTTCCGGCTGTTTGCCGACAGAATCATATCTGCCGCTCTGAGCGCTGTGCCGCTTGGAAAATCGGCCTTGCCGGTATGATGCTGTTCGGCAAAGGCTATATCAAACTGGGTAAACGGAGCAATAAGCCGCGCCGCCTCGCGCACAGTGCGGAGAAATATGTTGACGCCAAACGAGAAATTTGCAGAATAGAGAAGTGAAGCACCGGCCTCCGTGACCTTCTCTTTGACATCACCCATGACATCATCCCACCCTGTTGTACCAACAATAACGGGCACACGGGACAAAAGCATGGCAGGAAGATTGTTGAGAAATGCCTCCCTGACCGTAAAATCAATAATGGCATCACTGCCTTTAAACACCTCAGGAACAACGGGGGTATCAACATCAAGAAGGGCAGAAATTTCATGGCAGCCTGACTGACCGATCACCAAAGCGACCTGTTGGCCCATCCTGCCATTTCCTACAAGAGTAAACCTCATAATTATTGTTTATAACTTAACATTTGCAGTGAAAAAGATGCCGTTTCAACCGGGCCTGTTCACTCATAACTCATAATATCAAGAAGCCTGTCGAGATCGTCATTTGAAAAATACTGGATATGAATTTCACCCTTGCCTCCTTTTTTTTCAACAATACGAACTTTTGTGGCAAGTTTATCCCGAAGTTGTGACTCAAGCTGTGTAAGATGGGAAGTGCGCTCTGTGGTGTCCAGTGGCAGGGGTTTTGACTGATCCTTGAACATACGGTTTACCAAAGCTTCGGTCTGACGAACTGAAAGCTGACGACTGAGTATTTGCTTCCACACCTTCAACTGCTGCTGCTCACCGGGAAGGTTGATCAATGCCCTTGCATGACCTGATGAAATCTCCCTGTTCCTGATGCTGTCCTGAATCTGTAACGGTAACTTGAGAAGTCTGAGAAAATTGCTGACAGTTGAACGATTCTTGCCAACTTTCTTCGCTATCTCCTCCTGGGAGAGACTGCATTTTGTTGTCAAACTTTTAAGCGCAAGTGCAACCTCAATGGCATTGAGGTCCTCGCGCTGAATATTTTCGATAAGAGCAAGCTCAAGTTTACTTGAATCATCATGAGCCTCGATAACATAGGCAGGAATAAACTTGAACCCGGCCTGCATCACCGCCCTGAGCCGACGTTCTCCACTGATGAGCTGATAGCCATCCCCATCCCTGCAAACCGTTACCGGTTGTATAACGCCATTTTCAATGATGGAGTTTTTCAGCTCTTCAAGAGCAGTTTCATCAAATTCCTTGCGAGGCTGAAATGGATTTGCACGTATTTTTTCAATTGGCAGACTGCCAATACTCCCTTCCTGGGCCAGTTCCCGTTCCTCATCCTTTGAGCCAGAACCCGAATCAAATCCTTCATCCGGAATAAGTGCTTTCAAACCTCTTCCCAGTGCATTTTTTGACATATCCCCCCGTCAGCTTACCGGTCAGCTAAGGCTGCCGGACTTTAAATTTATTAATATTACCGTCCCTTTCGAAAATCTCCTGAGCCAGATCAAGATAGTCTTTCGATCCAATACTCTGTGCGTCATAGAGCAACGCCGGTTTACCATGGCTCGGTGCTTCTGAAAGCCGCACATTCCTGCGGATATAGGTACTGTAAACCTTGTCCTTGAAAAACTTTTTGACCTCTTCGGCAACCTGAGAAGCAAGACGAAGTCGAGCATCGAACATGGTCACCAGCACCCCTTCGATTTCCAGTTTCGGATTCAGATGCTTGCGAACAATACTGATGGTATTAAGGAGTTTCCCCAGACCCTCAAGAGCATAATATTCGGCCTGAACCGGAATAAGCACCGAATCCGCTGCTGTGAGTGAATTAAGGGTGATCAGCCCAAGTGAGGGCGGACAATCGATAATAATATAATCGTACTGGGAACGAATCCCCTTGAGCGCTTTCTGCATCACATACTCGCGTTCTTTCATATTCACCAGTTCGACCTCCATTCCAACAAGATTGACATTGGAAGGAAGAACATCAAGATACTCAAGACTTGAAGACTTGATAGCATCCTGTATGTTACCCCCTTTTACCATAACCTGGTAAAAAGTATTATCGATTTCATCACCTATTTCAAGCCCGAAGCCAGAGGTGGCATTAGCTTGAGGATCGATATCGATAAGCAATGTCTTAAACTCAGAAATAGCAATAGAGGCCGCTATATTAACGGCGGTGGTTGTTTTTCCAACCCCCCCCTTCTGGTTTGCAATCGCAATAACTCTGCCCATGTACTAACCAGGGAAATTTATAGCAGTTGAAGTTGTGTCTTGACTTGGTACATTATAATACTTACATGAACCATTACAAATTATTAATCTCGCTTCATGGAAAGGCTGGAACAACAATTTTATGAACTCCCCACACTGGAACTGAGTGAAAAACTGCTCGGTAAAATATTTGTACGTCTCTTGCCTGGAAATATAGCTCTGAAAGGGAGGATTGTTGAAACAGAAGCCTATTGTGGTCGTGAAGATGAAGCATGCCATGCGTGGCGCGGCAAAACTTCGCGAAACCGGATAATGTTCCAGGCACCCGGAACCCTTTATGTTTATTTTAGCTATGGATGCCACCACCTCCTTAATATAGTCACTGAAGCTGAAAACACTCCAGGAGCAGTACTTATAAGAGCTATGGAGCCAGTTGAAGGAGCGTTGTTTATGCAGGAAAGAAGAGGAACCAGTCTTAAAACCAATCTCATGAGCGGCCCGGGAAAATTGACCAAAGCGCTTGCTATTGATTGCAGCTGCAACGGAAAAAATCTTTTCAGTGAAGAGTTCTTTGTTGAAAATGCCCCGCCATTGCCGAACCGCATGATAGGTACAAGCACTCGGGTGGGCATTTCAAAAAGCAGGGAGCTTCCCTGGAGAAAATTCATTCTCAATAATCCTCATGTATCGAAAGTGCGGGGTGTATGAGTAAAAACCATATAAACATGCTACAGGAAGGTGAATCACTTGAATTCGATATTGTGTTTATCGGCGCCGGGCCTGCAAACCTTGCATCGGCAATACACCTGCAGCACCTCCTGAAACGCCATAACTCTATGGTGGCAAATTCTCTTGAACCATCAATAGCCTTGATTGATAAAGGGCGATATGCTGGCGCTCACCTGCTCTCTGGCGCAATTCTTGATCCAAAAACCCTCGATGAATTTTTGCCCGACTACAGGGATCGGGGATGTCCGGTTGAAGCTACAGTATCGAATGAACACATCTGGTATCTGACGGCCAAGCGGAAGTTCCCCTTTCCGTTCGTACCTGAGCCATTCAGCAATAAGGGCAATATGCTTGTTTCGCTCAGCCGTCTCGGCTCATGGATGGCTGAAGAGGCAGAAAAAGAGGGTATTCAGCTCTTCGACAATACCGCAGCTCTTCTCCCCTCTCTCGAAAACGGCAGGCTTGCAGGCATTATTACTGACGACAAAGGAGTTGACAAAAACGGTCAGTATAAAACCAATTATGAACCATGCCTTTTACTTAAAACTAAAGCTGTGGTCATAGGTGAAGGCTCTGACGGCTCCTTCTTAAGAAAACTTTTCGAACACTTTCCGCTTCACAGTAAAACCATTCCGCAGCGTTACGAAACCGGAGTAAAAGAGACATGGCGGATACCTGCAGGACGCCTCATCGCCGGGGAGGTTCACCAGATGTTTGGCTATCCTCTTTCGTCAGATCTCTATGGAGGAGGATGGCTCTATGCTTTATCCCCGACATTGCTCTCCCTTGGGTTTATCACATCGCTTGAGCCATCATCGCCTGTTTGCGACCCACATCGTAACCTTCAGCGCTTTAAACAGCACCCGCTGCTTGCCAAAATCCTTGAAGGAGGAAGCATGATTGAATCGGGCGCAAGAACAATAACCTCTGGAGGAGCTGAGGCTATGCCTCCCCTCTACGGCCCAGGATATCTTGTCACCGGTGAATCGGCAGGAATGGTAAACATGCAGCGCCACAAAGGGCTCCATCTGGCAATGAAGTCCGGAATCCTTGCCGCTGAAACCCTTTTTGAATCAATTCTGCACAATGATTTCTCAACCGATCAACTGAAAACTTACAGCGAACGGTTCAGAAATTCATGGGCTTACCTTGAACTCCATGCAGCCAGAAACTATCGGAAAGCTTTCGATCATGGACTCTATTCCGGTTTGGTTCAAGCAGGACTTCAGCTTAAATTTCCTGGTCTCTCAATGGCTGCAAACTTTGGGAGTAACCGAGATGAGAAAAAAAGACCAGCTTTACAAAAAGAAGCCTTCACTCCGGATGGCAAACTCACCTTCAGCAAAAGAGAGAGCCTCTACCGGTCAGGAACCATGCACGAAGAGAATCAGCCATGCCACCTGCACATAAAACCTGAAGATATCGAGGAGATATGCCTGAAAAAATGCACTGCCGAGTTTGCCAATCCATGCCTGCACTTCTGCCCGGCAGAGGTCTACGAAATAACCGGCAATCCACACCGAACACTTAAGCTTAATGCATCGAACTGTCTGCACTGCAAAACATGTGAAACCGTCGATCCTTACGGCATAATTACCTGGACACCCCCTGAAGGTGGTGGCGGCCCAGGCTATAAACTCAGTTAACTTATGAATGTGCAAAAAAAAGTTGTGGTTGGTATTTCAGGCGGAGTTGATTCAGCCGTTTCAGCATGCCTCCTTGTTGAGCAGGGTTATGCCGTTACCGGTTTAAACATCAGGGTACTTGACTCACTTGACGAGAGCCCCTCGCTTAAGCCATCGCCACTGGTTATAAGCGACCATCCAGATTTTCAGATTCCGGTTTTCAGTCTGAACCTCAGCAGTAAATTTCGCGATGATGTCATTCACTATTTTCATACTGACTATCTTGGCGGACGGACGCCAAACCCATGCATGGTCTGCAACAAAAAGATCAAATGGTTCGGCCTTTTTGAGGGTTTGAAACTGCTTGATGCCGATTTTATAGCTACCGGACATTTTGCTGCCACCTCTTTCTGCAACGGAAGATACCGACTCTATAAAGGCGCTGATCAGGAAAAAGACCAGAGCTATTTTCTGTGGATGCTCTCACAGAGCGACCTGGCAAAAACCCTTTTTCCTCTTGGCAAACTCACCAAACCGGAAGTCCGCAAGCTGGCTCACTCCTTTGGCGTAAGGGCTGCTGAAAAAAAGGAAAGCCAGGAGATATGCTTTGTTCCGCAGGACGATTACTGCAGCTACCTTTCCAACGCTATCCCTGGCCTTGCTGACAACGTTGCGGATGGAGATATTGTTGACGACACAGGCAAGGTTATCGGCAAACACCACGGCTATCCTTTCTACACCATCGGCCAGCGGCGCGGGCTCGGCATTGCAGCCAAAGAGCCCCTCTATGTTACATCGCTCGACACTGAACATAACCGTATTCATGTGGGGAAAAAATCCTCACTGGAGTGCACTGGACTCATCGCTTCCGGACTTAACCTGATTGGTCTGGAGAGCCTGACCGGCCCAATCGAGGCCAGCGGCAAGATCCGCTATCGTGACAAGGAAACCCCCTGCATTATTCAACCTCTCGACGACAACTCCGCAACAGTATCGTTCGCTTCACCAAAGAATGCCGTATCAACTGGACAGGCAGCGGTCTTTTACCGCGACAGCGAAGTGCTCTGTGGCGGGTTCATTACCCAAATCATAAACAAACCCTAACTGTAACCCTGTTTCACCTATGCTGCAACGTAACAATCTTTCGCTCACCTATCTGGAGCTTTCACCTGCAAAACCGGAAAATGCCCCGCTCCTCATCATGCTCCACGGTTACGGCAGTAACGAAAAAGACCTGATTCAAATTGCTCCAGCACTGCCGTCAGGATTTCGCTATATCAGTGCAAGAGCACCGCAAACCATGGACTACGGTATGTATGGCTGGTTTCCCCTTGAATTTACTCCGAATGGGATCACGGTCGATTACAGTGCAGCAGAGCTAGCCCTTCAGCAGTTTATTGATTTCACAGGAGAGCTTATCCGGGAGTACCGACCTGCTGGAAACAAGGTTTTTCTCATGGGCTTCAGCCAGGGAGCAGTCATGAGCTATCTGACCGCCTTTAATGCCCCGGAACTTCTGCATGGTGTTATTGCGCTGAGCGGACAGCTTCCTGAAAAATCACTGCCGACTGAAACAGCAAAACCTGCACTGAAAAGGCTCCCCTTTCTTGTGATGCACGGAATCTATGACGATATTCTCCCAATTATAAAGGGACGGACGGCAGACGAGTGGCTGCAGCAAAACGTGGATGATCTGACCTATCGTGAATACCCCGTAGCACACCAGATCTCCGACAGTGGTATAGAGCTGATCAGAACATGGCTGGAAGAAAAAAGGCCTTAACCTGAAAACCAATCCGGAGAGCAAATTCTGAGCTTTGCTGCCAGAAAAGGTAACCGCAGAATATCAGTAGTGCAGGCATTTCCGGGAAGAAAGTAATTACCGACTTAATCGTATATTATATTTTTTGTTAACCGCAGTCGTCGCATAACGAATGAAGGACTCACTCTTACATCTGCTCGAACAGCGCATTCTTGTGCTGGACGGTGCCATGGGTACCATGATCCAGCGCCATAAATTACAGGAAAAAGATTACCGTGGCTCACGGTTTGCAGACCATTCGCATCCGCTTATGGGGAACAATGATATCCTTGTTCTGACACGTCCGGATATCATTTACGCACTTCATTGTGACTTTCTCGAAGCGGGCTCCGACATTATTGAAACCAACACCTTCAATGCAAACCCGATTTCCCAGGCAGATTACAATGCCTCAAATCTTGTAAAAGAGCTGAATGTTGAAGCTGCCCGACTTGCAAGAAGAGCTGCCGATGATTATACAGCACGAACCCCTGATAAACCGCGCTTTGTTGCTGGCTCCATAGGCCCGACAAACAAGACCCTCTCGCTCTCCCCCGATGTCAATAATCCCGGCTTCCGGGCAGTCAGCTTCCAGGAGGTTGTCGACAACTACACCCTGCAGCTTGAAGGACTTATGGAGGGTGGTGTTGATCTGCTGCTTGTTGAAACTGTTTTCGATACCCTCAACTGCAAGGCCGCACTTTTTTCCATTGAAGAGTTTTTCAACCGCACAGGAGTTCGTATTCCGGTCATGGTATCGGGAACTGTTGTGGATGCAAGCGGACGAACGCTCTCAGGACAGACCACCGAAGCATTCTGGATCTCCGTAGCCCACATGCCGGATCTGCTCTCCGTAGGTCTGAACTGCGCACTTGGCTCAAAACAGATGCGCCCCTTCATTGCAGCACTTGCTGGAATTGCTGATAGCTATGTGAGCGTCTATCCCAATGCCGGTCTGCCAAACGAGTTCGGAGAGTATGACGACTCACCGGAGTACATGGCCACCCAAATTGCTGACTTTGCGACATCCGGTTTTGTCAATATTGTAGGAGGATGCTGCGGCACCACCCCTTTGCATATCAAGGCCATTGCCGAAGCGGTCAAAACCCTGAAACCGCGTCAGCGTCCCGCAAAACAGCATGAACTGCTGCTCTCCGGCCTTGAACCCCTGCACGTCAACAGCACGACAGGATTTATAAACATTGGCGAACGAACCAATGTTACCGGATCAAAAAAATTCGCCCGTCTCATCAAGGAGGGTAACTACGATGAAGCGCTCTCCATTGCCCGCCAGCAGGTGGAAAGCGGCGCCCAGGTTATTGACGTCAATGTTGATGAAGGCATGCTCGACTCCGAAAAAGTGATGAAGGAGTTCCTCAACCTTATTGGTTCCGAACCCGATATCTCCCGCGTCCCGCTCATGATCGACAGCTCAAAATGGTCGGTCATTGAAAACGGCCTGCAGTGCGTTCAGGGAAAAAGCATTGTCAACTCGATCAGCCTCAAGGAGGGGGAAGAGCTTTTCAGGAAGCGGGCACACAAGGTATTACAATATGGCGCCGCCACCGTTGTCATGGCGTTTGACGAAGATGGGCAGGCCGACAGCTACGAGCGACGCATTGCGATCTGCAAACGCGCCTATGATATTCTGACGCTTGAGGTTGGCTTCCCGCCAGAAGATATTATTTTTGACCCGAACGTTCTGACCGTTGCAACCGGCATTGATGAACATAACAACTACGCTGTCGATTTTATTCAGACCGTGCGCTGGATCAAGGAGAACCTTCCCTATGCAAAGATTTCCGGCGGTATCAGCAACGTCTCCTTCTCTTTCCGCGGCAACGAACCGGTCAGGGAGGCCATGCATGCAGCGTTTCTTTACCACGCCATTCGTGCTGGACTTGACATGGGTATTGTCAATGCCGGACAGCTTGCCATCTACGAAGATATAGCGCCTGAACTGCTTGTCCGGGTTGAAGATGTGCTGCTCAACCGCCGTCCTGATGCTACCGAACGACTGGTCAGTTTTGCCGAAACGTTAACCAATGACGGAGAGAAAACCGAAGCAAAAGCCGCTGAATGGCGGAGCGCGCCCGTTGAAGAACGGCTGCGCCACGCACTGATCAAAGGTATTGTTGAATATATTGACGAGGACACCGAAGAGGCCCGCAAACTCTACCCAAGCCCCCTCCAGGTCATCGAAGGGCCGCTGATGAACGGCATGAACGCTATCGGTGACCTCTTTGCTGAAGGCAAGATGTTTCTGCCACAGGTCGTTAAAAGCGCCCGCGTCATGAAGCGCTCTGTTGCCTGCCTTTTACCCTTCATCGAAGAGGAGAAGGCACTAAACAAGGATACCCGTGCTGCAGCCAAAGTGCTGCTTGCAACGGTCAAGGGTGATGTGCATGATATTGGCAAAAATATTGTCGCTGTTGTGCTTGCCTGCAACAACTATGATGTTGTTGATATCGGGGTCATGATGCCCTGCGAAAAGATCCTTGAAGCAGCAATACGTGAAAAGGCTGACCTGATTGGGTTGAGCGGTCTCATCACCCCTTCACTTGATGAAATGGTCTATGTAGCCAGCGAAATGGAACGGCTCGGCATGACCATCCCGCTCCTGATCGGAGGCGCAACAACATCGAGAATCCATACCGCAGTAAAGATTGCCCCTGCCTATTCAGGTACAGTCGTGCAGGTACTCGATGCTTCAAGGAGTGTTCCGGTAGTCAACAGCCTGCTCAATCCTGCGCTCAGCCCGGACTATATTGCACAGCTTAAAAAAGAGCAGGCCTCACTGAGAGAGAGCCATGCCTCGCGCACCTCATCCAAAAAGTACCTCGCGCTGGCCGATGCGCGCCGCAACCATCCTATTCTCCAATGGGAGAGCACCACACTCTACACACCACTCAAGCCTGGAATTACCATCCTTGAGGATATCACTGTCAGCGAGTTGCGACCATATATTGACTGGACGCCCTTTTTCATGGCATGGGAACTGCGAGGGGGACGATATCCGCAAATTTTTGATCATGCTGAGTATGGCGTGGAGGCAAAAAAACTTTTTGATGATGCAAACATCCTGCTCGACAGGATTGAAAAAGAGAGCTTGCTCGGAGTGAAGGGAGTTGCAGGTATTTTCCCTGCCAACAGCACTGGAGATGATATTGAGGTCTATGCCGACGATAGCCGGACAACCCTGCTCTTAACCCTGCACACCCTTCGCCAGCAGCAGGAAAAAGGATCGGGGGAGCCAAATCTGGCCCTTGCCGACTTTATTGCATCAAAAGAGAGCGGTCTGAAGGATTACATCGGAGGCTTTGCCGTCACAACCGGGCTCGGCATTGAAAAACTGCTCAAACAGTTCAGCGACGATCAGGACGACTACCATCGCATCATGACGCAGGCACTTGCCGATCGCCTGGCAGAAGCATTTGCCGAGATGCTGCATGAAAAGGTGCGACGTGAACTCTGGGGCTACGCTTCAGCTGAAACCCTCAAAAACGAAGAGCTGCTTTCGGAAAACTATCAGGGCATCCGCCCTGCTTCCGGCTATCCATCCTGCCCGGATCACACAGAGAAAGCAGAACTCTTTACCCTGCTGAATGCCGAAACCAACACAGGCATCACACTAACAGAAACCTTTGCCATGAACCCGGCCTCTTCAGTCAGCGGCCTCTACTTTGCACATCCCGCATCCAGGTACTTTATACTCGGCAAAATCTGCAGGGACCAAGTCGAGGATTACGCCATCCGCAAAGGCATGAACATCAAGGAAGCAGAAAAATGGCTTGCTCCGGCATTAAACTACGAACCTGAATAACCGGAAGCTTCAGCGTTTACCCGCCACAAAACCATGATCTATTGTGATATCTTATAAAGAACAATAGATCATGGTTTTTTATGCTGATTATCCGGTAACCCACTCCCCGGTGACACGATGGTGTTTTTTCCACATTTGTGCAAGCTGCAGATTATCACGCTCGAGGCAACAGTACATGTGTCAAATCACACTCTTTTTTTTTCAGCAACTGATAAACCGCACTGGTAGTAACGCCGAGTAGCCTTGCGCTCTCAGCCAGAGAGAGGCCATACTCATGGACAAATTTCAAGGCAAGTTCCTTTCGCAATGCAGGCAACGGCTTCATGCGTCCTCCTGACTGAAATTGCGGAACTGTTATCCCGGCACCAACACTCGCTTGCTGAATATCCTCCTGTACCTTCTGCATGATCTCAACCATAGGCATCTGACTCCGTATGTGATCCTCTGCCTCATGGAGAATCGATTGGACAAAATCGCTGCTGCCAAGAATCCGTTCATCGCCAAAAGCTGCCACACCCTGCCTTCTTTTGGACTGAACAACCGACCAGCCACCGTGAGAACGAACCAATCCACCACCAGAAAGCTCTGACTGCTCCCCTTTTCCGGCTTCTTTGGCAATAAATTCCTTATATGCCTCTCTGGCATCCGCTTCGTTCAATCCAAAGCTTTGCAGAACAGAACCACGATCCTGCCAGCGATTTTCCAAACTTTGTACAATCACCCCATGACCACACCAGGGATAATGCTCAAGTTCATTCAGAGATGCAACCAGTCCTGCCCTCAGAGGATTCAGATGGATATAGGCAACAAGCCTCTGAAAATAGGGCTCCTCCTCACAGATGATCGATTTATAACGGTTCTGGAACAGGTGCCCGGAACGATGATGACGGCGATTGAAATACTGCGCATAACCCGACAACAGCTTTCTCATATAGGCCGGCAGTCCTGCGTTACCGCTCCGCAGCAGAATATGTGCATGATTGGTCATGAGCGCCCAGGCATAAATGAGAGTATCCGTTCCTTCCGCAAGACGGCTCATCCTCTTCATAAATTCCTCGCGGTCGGCATTATCTTCAACAATAACGCAGCCACCAATCCCCCGAAAAATCACATGATGCAATGTTCCCGGATAATCAAGCCTCGCGCTTCTTGGCATGCTCTACAGTTTAATCATGGGTAACGGACTGAATGGATGAGTTTTAAATCGCTCTACAATCAACGCAACAAGCTTTTTATGGAATCCTGCGTTGGGAAAAGCAAGAATAACATTGGTAACAAAATCATCAGGCAAATGACACCGTAGCAAACCGCCAGAAAGATCTATCCAGTCCGCTTTTCTGAATGTTTCAACAAGCCATGAAGGATTCAGCTTATACTTTGAAACCTTGTGATGCTCACCGATCATTGCCTCTATTTCATCGCCCCACGCTTCTCTTTTTGTGTGCTCAAGATAACGCCTTGCAAGCAATTGGGATGGACGGATGTAGTCAAAGGTGTTATCGCTCCATATCCCGATATCATGAAAAAAAGCAGCAACAGCTATTTTATCAGCATCTGCACCTTCTCCTGCAAGCGCACAACAAAAGTTAAACACGCGTAAACAGTGATTTCTGTACCCATCATAATCAATACCCAACATTTGCCTGTAAGGCGCAAACAACTCATCAATCAGAGCGGATTCGGGGACGACATTTATTTCGCGTAATTTCAATTGCTTTCCTTTTTAAAAAATAAGATCGTGTGGATACATGAATATCAACCTCAATAAGCAAAAGAAATATAGTAATTCTTAAACTTCTTTCGCTACTCAACAACGTCCCGTTTCCCTACTGCGAGTTGATCTATTTCGAGCTTTTTGATGCGGGCGTGGTTGATGGTAAGTTTGCCAAGAAAAAGTTTTCCAATGGCGAGAGTGCCGATAGCAAGTGCTCCGATGGCCAGGGCACCGAGAGCCATTGCACCGTAGGAAACCGCTGGTGAAGCATGAAAAATGTTAGCCTTGAGTGGTTCGGAGCAAACTGTTTTTTTTGCCCCAATCACCGGATTCCTGTGGAAAAACTGTTTCATAATAAAAGTGATTAAAAATTTAATGATAATTGATCCCTTTCGCGTTCCTGCTGCTCTTTAATCTTCTTTATCTCTTCTTTCCGAAGACGTATCTCCTCTTCAACCCGTTTCATTTTTTCTATCTGTAGACGTTTGCTCTTCTGGAGCTCCTTGAATGACTGTTTATTGAGTTCACTACCCATCTTTTTCACCACTTCCCAGTGTGGAGAACGCCTCATTTGAAATTCTTTCATGCGGGCCAGGGCCTGTTTGGCGGAAACCGGAGAGGCTGGTTTCGGCATACCAGCCAACGTAAAGTATTTTTCAACCTGCAGGAAAATATGTTCATCCGCAACCTCGTAAATCAGCGGAAGGTTCAAGGCCTGAAACACAGGACTCCATCCCTGCTTGTTTTCAGGTTCAAGAGAGCGTACTGAAAGTTTCGGATTGAATTGATACCACCCTTGTATTATGCGTACAAACAACGCCCGGTTGTAAGCATAATCGCGCTCGACTTCGTTGCGTGCAAGAACTCCTGAGAGATACTGCCTCCGGTTGCGTTCAGGATAAACAACATTGACCGGCATATGCGCCCATGCTTCAAGAATTACCTTGGTATCAAAAGCTCCGTAAAGGTTCGGCAGCCGATGGGTGAAACGGGATTTAAAGAGTACCCAGAGTGTCTGAAAGAGAAAGTATTCGGAGAGATGGCGATCAAGGCGCACAAGACGATCACCGGTATTAACGTCAACACACGGTGGTGCCAGCAGTTCATAGAGCACCGCAAAATTTGTGCGGGCATAGTCGGAATTACCGAATGCTTTACGCATTGCCCAGTGGAGGGCATTGAATCCATACTGATCAGCCTTCTCCCTGTCTGCTCCCCGCTCAAGCAGCGCTTCGATCAAAGGAATATTACCGGCAGCTGCAGCAGCCATCAGCGGCGTCTGGTTCATGGGAAGCCGGTGATCAATTCCATACTGATCACATTGCTTTAGAATATTCCTGGTCTGCTGGCTGAAGTAGGGCAGATAACTTTTCCGTCCAAGTGTTTCAAGCTGTTCATTGAAAGTTTTTTTCGACTCAAATTGTACATCCTTATTGAGCCGTTCAGCCAAAACTGGCTCATCATGATAGGTGGCATATTCATAAAGCTGCTGTTTCTGTTTATTGCCCGGGACCTTTTCACGGAATACTTTAAGGAGCGACTCACGTATATGGGCTTCATCAAAAACCGGCCATGGTGGTGGAGTTTGCTTGAGAATAGTCCGGCGAATAGCCTCTGCCTGCTCCTGTTTACCCTGCAGTTCAAGCTTTCTGGCCTCTTTCTGCCACTCCTCAAGCGATGATTGCGCTGCTTCGACCTTCACTTTACCATCAACTTCCAGATCAAGCAGGCTGAAGAGCCGATGAGCTGTATCGGATTCAATGATATAAAGATTCTTTATCGCTCTGGTCAGTGCAACATAGATCGCATTGACAAAAAATTTGTACACCTCAAGGGACTTGTCGCTCTTATCTTTTGCCCGACGATAATCAAGATTTTCCACAGCAAGATCATCCTTGCCTACACCATCGACAATTTCGTTAAACTCGCTCCGATGGCCGGATACAAAACGATAAAGCACAATATTCTCATACTCCAGCCCCTTGGCTTCATGAATCGAGAATAACAGGGGTGTTGCAAAATGTTTGCGTGCCTCCTGCTTGTCTTCATCACGCATGACAAGCACGGCAAAGCGGGTTGATTGTTTTGTTTTTTTATCGAGATCACGTTTTACAGCATCATTATCAGCCATCAGTGCCACCTTTCCTGCCTCCGCACCAACTGCCTGTACGAGAAAATTGCTCTCCCGGTCAATAGAACCAAAGCGCCGCTGCTTGATTTTAAGCAGTTGATTGGCAACACGGGTAGCTTCCGTTCCATTGCGGAAATTAGCCGTAAGCACACTCATCTGCTGCTGCCCCGCAAGTTTCGGGTCATTCCAGAAAAGAGTTTTTACCTGACTCCATGAAAAAAAGTTAGGATGAACAATCTGGTTTGAATCACCGCAAAGCAGGAAATTACCTTTCTTTTTAAGGGTCTTAAGCACGAGGGAGAGCTGCGCAATGGTGAGATCCTGCACCTCGTCAATAACAACAAAATCGTATCGGGGTGTCGCCACACAGTCATGAACAACAATGTTCAAGTCGAACAACCCCTCTTCAGCAAGCCACAGACGATATTTTCCGAAAAGCTCATAGAGCTTCTCCCACTGATTTTCGCCGAAGATAGATTGACGAATACCAAGCTCTGAGTATTCCTCGCGGCTGAGAATCCCTGCGTCACCGGCAGTAATCACCCCGCGAATCTCCTCAAATGCCTGATGTGCGTCGATACCTTTAAACGAGTTCTGCATCCGGGCAAACCACCTTGAAAAATCGCGCCAGGTGGCTTCACGCCCGGCAGGCACACGAATCGATTCAACAAACTCACGGTAGGAGAGAAAGTGCGCCTCCTGCCCGGAGTGCTCAAAACCGTGGGCATAGTAGATATTTCGTGCATTCTGAGCCAGATAGACCGAATGGGTAACGTAGAGCACCTCGCCCTCGGCATGTTTCAGCTTTTCAAGAGTCAAGGCTGTCTTGCCGCTGCCGGCACTTCCAACAATAATCAGGGGAGGATGCTGCCGGTAGATCATCTCCTGCGTATCGTCAAAAGAGATAGGCTTATCGAGCAGGTGAATTGCACTATGCTCAGGATGCAGATAGCGTAAATGCTCAGCATCTTTTACCGAGTCACTGAACTCAACAGTGGGAATTTTAGATTCGTCGATGACTGCACCCCGCAAAAAACGCGACTTGTCGTAATTATGGCTGGCAATAACCTCAAGCATCAAGGCACACACCTCATCACCATGGCGAACCAGCGTAAAGAGCAGCCGGTCGGCATCATCAAGTTTTGCGCGATAGAACTTGCCATGAGTGAGGTTGACAAGTTTTTTAACCTGCGCTGCGCGGAAATCATTGCGGGCAAGGGCATCAGTTACCTTACGATAACCTGCCTTGACATGGGAAAAATCAAGGCCGGTATATTCAAGAATTTTCATTCAACTTATTGGCTGTACATTCACAACATCCACCGCACAAATCGAACATCGCGGGAAAAAGTTTTTTTGCAATGAACACAAGGATCTGCTGGCAGGAAAAATAACAAAAGGGCAGCAAATATTTAATCCAGTTGGGATCATCTTGGCTATATCAAGCACCACTTGAAAAGCATCAAGATTGCATACTCTTCAGTTCAATATTAAGAGCCTTCACTCCTTGAATAGCTGAGATCAGTTCAGTTCGGATTTCATGTTTTTCGGTGTTGTAGTGGCTGAAAGCGTTAAGAACAAGATTGCGATATTGTTCAATATCTGTTATAGTTTTGGGGTGCAGATCAGGTTTTACTTCCTTCCAAAAATCTTCTGATGAATAGTCTTTCAGTCTGGATTTGAACACCAGTTTCTTTTTCTTTTTTTCGCAGTAAGTGCGGATAATTTTTTCAAAGGCTGAACGGGTGTAGACTGCTGCTGCTTTGTAATCGGAGTGTTGCAGATGGTATTCAGCTTTTTTCAGGAAATCCTGATCATCGAAGATGCAGGGTATTTCATATCCCTCTTTTGTTTGCTGGGCATAGAACTCCATGGTCTTCCACTCTTTTTTGTTCTCGATAAAGCCTTTGGCGTATTCAAACCACGGTTTGTCGTAGGTGGTAATAAAGATCTGATAGTCAGGAAAGTCATGTTTGAGTATGTCAAGCAGAGGTAACCGGTTGGCAATATCAAGCCCTATGAAAATGTCATCGAGAAATAAAATCTTGCAGGGAATTCCCTGCACGTGCCGCTTGATCATTCCAACGTAGATGGAGATCGCTATTGCTGATAATTTCGCTTCATTGAGAAAAAGGTGTGGATATTTTATTTTATTTTCTTTCCTGCATACCGAAGTTCAATACCAACATTACACTCCTCTACCGCAGAATAGTCTTCTGAGGGACGCACCTGTGAAAAACGGAGGGTCACCTCAATATTGTGGTTAAAACGGTCAAGAATCGGTTTGGCGTGCTTGAGAATGTACTCAGGGCTGTCGGGCTTAAACAGTTTAAAGGTAAGCATTTTAAGACGGGTTTTACCCCCTAATAATGAAAGCATTACCAAGGTGAGTGAGGAAATGGGTCTTAACGATCAAACGATTCGGAACTGGGTCAAGCAGGCTGCAGGCAGTCAGTTGCTCATCGAAGAAACAAGCCCACGTTTCATTAATGCGCAAGAAAAGTATCTTATTGTTAAACAACGCAGGGTTTGCGTACCATTGATCGCCAAATTCTGCCGAAAAAAAATGGTCGATTTGTGATTTGACTGCCACTTCAATCTTCTCTATTTCCCCAAGAACGATTTGCCGCAACTCCCGATCAAAGCAGTACATTCTAAATGCAGCACTCAATGTTGAACTCGGTTTAAACCGATGGTCAGTTTTTGGAGTAGCAAGCAGGGTGTACCAGTATCCGCAAAGGCAGTAATAGCCAATATGTTCTAAAAGGTGGAGGGCTTTTTTGTCGTCGTCAATAATCAAGCCCCGTTGCTTTAAAAGCGCAAGCTGTTCAATGCAGGAAAGGGAAGGTTTTGTATACTGTGAGGTCATAAGCAGTATAAAAAGAAAAAGCCCCCCTGAGCGCGCTGTTCTTACGGGAAGCGGGGGAGGCGTGTTGCTTTGGATTTAACCCTAAAATAAAAAGAAAACAAAGAGAATTGTATATGACCCGCAGATAGACAACTTGTCATTGCATTTATCTGCGCGCGTATGCCGCATGACATAAAGCGAACCTACTTGCTGAATGTCTCCTGCAGGTTGGCGAGGTAGCGTTCGATCATGCCGGTGAATTCCATGACAACAAGCGGGGAGATGATGAACTCCAGAAAGGAGGGGAAATCAACCGTAAGATCGCCTTTTGTGTTAAGCGCAACCTTTGTTCCTTCTGCTTTCTGGGTTATTGTCCACTCCCCTGAAACAATGGCGTTACCGACACCTTGAACCGGAGTCCAGGATACCTTGCGGGAAGCAGCATCTGCACTGTAGCGAGAGGCATAGATGGTTTGCTGGAGGGTATAGCCGCCGATACCTATTTTTTCCATCTCCCAACGGTAAGTATTGTCGCCAAGATCAACAAGCTGATCAACTTTCGGAAAATGAGAGGCAGAACGGGGTACATCGGCAAGAAGCTTGAACACTTTGTCGGGGGAAGAGGAAGTCTCAAACTCCCTTTGAATGTTTATTGCTACTGAAAATGACATGGTTTACAAGCCGCAGCTTTCCTTTTAAAATTTGGGTAGAGGTTTATTAAGTGCATTCAGCACAGCATTGTCCCTGCTATAAACATCGTCACGGAACAGGATATCGTCACCGTCCGCAAAAGCTGTGAGGTAGAGGATATAGACTGGAATCCGTTTCGGAAGAGAAGCTGTTGCTGTTTTTTTTGTCGCGACGGCAGCCTTTACCCGATCCATATTCCATTTAACACTATCCTGAAGTACCAGACCGGCAAGTTCCAGTGGATTTTCAACTCTGATGCAGCCGGAACTGAAGGCTCTGGGACTCTTTTTAAACAGCTCCTTATTCGGAGTGTCATGCAGATAAACAATATGCTTGTTCGGGAGCATGAACTTGATCCTCCCAAGTGATCCCTGATCTCCAGCTAACTGCTGAAGGCGGTAGGGAAGGTTTTTTTCTGAGTAGTGTGACCAGTTAACGGTTGCAGGATCAACAACATTGCCGTTCTGATCAATAACTTTCAGCTTTTTGTGGCTGAGATAGGAGAGGCTTTTGCGAATGCCGGGTAGTGCATCTTTGGCAAGAATGGTTGGAGGAATTACCCATTGTGGATTGAAGATAATATACTGCATCTCAGCTTTGAAAACAGGAGTTTCGCGGGCGGGTTGCCCGACAATGACCCGAGTTGTCCAGCGATTGCGACCGTTTTCAACATAGTGAAGTCTATAATCAGCAATGTTAACCATAACATAGGCAGGCTCAAGGTCATTTATAAACCAGCGGTACCGCTCAAGGTTGATGCGAATCTGGCTAATAAGGCGTTCGACAGGAATATTCATGACTTTGAGGGTAGCAGCTCCAACAGATCCGTCGGCACCCATACCGTTACGTTTCTGGAAGCGCTTGACAGCCTCTGCAAGCTCATGGCTGTAGATCCTGGAAGTATCACTTTTCAGGGCTTCGATATCACCCGATGCTTCAAGACGTTTACGGAGCTTGGGAACGCGTCTGTCCCTGGCTCCCTCTCTCAGAATCGTCCCTTCCTCCAAAGTCGACCAGCCGCCTTCGCGGGCAATTGCCCGGTACCGTGTAAGCCCTTCCCGGAGCTTGTCGTATTCGGCGTTCTGTGGTCGAACCTCCTTTAACACAAAAGCAATCCGTTCCGCAGCAATGGCATTGTGAAGCCTGTACTCCAGTGCGCTTCGACTCACGGTATAGCTGAGATTCCAGTTGGGGTCAAGGCTCTTTGGGTCAACCTTCCCGAACCGGAGATGACTCGCAAGGGTAAAAAAAGCATCACTCAGAAGCAGATCATAACGTGCCTGCAGCTCCGGAGTCACCGGTGGCTGGTTGTAAAACTCCCTGATTTCACCAATATGGTAATCGGAAGGATCAAGACCCTCATCTGCCGCTCCATCTATTGCACTGATAAGCTCGGAAGCCATTGCCGGTTTTGTCCATACAGGCTGAAACCTTCTTGCTGCATAAAACCGGGCAAGAGGCTTGCTGAACATCTCTGATTGTGCGATAGCTATATGATTTTCCTGCTGGGGCTTCCGGTCGAAATAGCGTCGAATATGTTCTGCTATGGCATTGCTTACCACACTTTTTGGCCGGTGACCCGGACTCTCTTTCTGGCGATGAAGCTGCTCCTGATGCTGAACTGCGGGTTCTGGAGCAGGCTGAACAGGACTAAAAGCAAGCCAGAAAAGAAAAATACCGATCATGCGTTGTTGTATGTGTTAAAATAATGGTTCGGAGACAACCTGCAGCCGGGCAAGATCCGGATTAAGAAGAGTGGACTTGTTTGCGTACTCCCTGCCACCATAAGAGATAAACAGACAGCTTCCTCCTTTGATAAGATCAATAACCTGCTGCAAACTCTCGAAAGAGATTGCAGGACAACCCTGACTGCGGCCAAGACGGCCATGCTTTCTGATGTAATCGGAAGAAACATAGTCCGCACCATGAATCACAATACTTCTTGATTCAGCATTATCGTTAATCCCCCGCTCCATCCCATAAAGTTTGAGAGAACAGCCGTTTTTGCCGTCATAGGTATCGCCGGTTGTATAGAACCCGAGACTGCTCTGATGAGAGCCTGAATCGTTGGAAAAATGCTGTGCATAATTATCACCGCTGCCGCTGCCATGAGCAACAAGGGTTGAATAAAGCAGAATCCCTCGGTTGACATCAATAACAAAAAGTCGCTCGTCAACTGAGGGACGGTTAAAATCAATCACGGTCAGAATACCATCGCGATTGACCTTCCCCTGCTCTTTCAGTGAGTAGTAACCAGAAAGCGCCATATTGAGCACCATCGGGTCTATTTTATTCTCGAGTTCGGGAGTTTGGGATAGTTCGTAAAAGTTATTTCGAATAGCGTGATCATCAAAACCCAACGAGCGGCCGTCTGAAGGAAACGCCATCACCAGCATCATAAAAAGCATCGTAATCAATTGAATCATAAGCAACCTCAAGCTGTATTAAGCCAGTGCCTTCATAACGAAAAACCGGCATAGCAATAAAAATAAATTATTCGATCTCCTGTATCCCGACCTTCAACAACTGCAAACAAGATATCCAGGGGAGTAGAAGTGCTGTGGCAAAAATATCCAGAACGATACGATTTTTTTTTGTTACCGTCAAATCTGCGGTACTGCAGCTGAAGCTCCAAGTTCTGGCAGAGCCCTTTGCTCATCTGGCAGGAAAAGCGATAAAACGCCACCTTGAATTGATGGTAACGACGATATCCTGCTCTGCAGGGGCTATTTCGGTTGGAACTGGCGATGGGGCTGCCCTCATGGCCATGGCCATTTGAGGATGATCACTGTAGGTTGGCTGGTTAACACTGACCTCAATCAATTGGCCGGCACGACCCCCTGCGGCTTTCGCCATGATACCGGCATCTCCTCGGGCATTTTCAACAGCCTGTGCAAGTGCTTCCTTACGAAGTGCGTCATAGTGACTGGATGAAAAACTGATACTTTGTACTTCATCAGCTCCTCCCTGCACAACTGCATCAATGACACGTCCGATTTTTTCCAGATTACTAACCTTGACCATGATGGTATGACGCGCACTATAGCCTTTAAGAACGCTTTTGCCTTTTGAGGGATCCCACTCCCATTGTGGAGCAACTGTATAACTTTGAGTTGGAGAATCCTCAAGAGAAATTCCCGCCGTTCTGAGAGACTTCTGAACCGCGCGATACTTCTCGGCTGTTTCTGCAGCAGCTTTGTCGGCAGTTATGGCATCCGATTTTGCCACAACACCGAACTTCGCCATATCGGGCTTTACGGAAACCCTGCCTGTAGCCGATACTACAACCTGACTCTCCTCGGCATACACAGCAGGAGAGAGAGTACTCCATACGGCAGACAGGCATAGAGTACAAACAAGAAGTTTTTTCTTCATTTTGTCAATAGTTACCAGTCAGCCGAGTAGAAACCCATAATCTCCTTGTACGCTATTGCCGCCGCACATGCTGAAACTGGAATGCTGACGAGAAGGCCTACACCCAAAGCAAGCGTCCCAAGAAGGTTAAGGGCAAAAAGAGCAAAGGAAAATCCAAAAAAAGCAAACCAGTTTTTGGTAATGATTTTACGGCTTGTCTCCATAGCCTGCCAGAAATCCATGCGATAATCAATGATAAGAAAAGTGGTAAACATATACCCGACATAAAGGTAAATACCTGGAATGAGCAGGAGCACCATACCAACACTCACCAGAAAACCGCCGGCAATTGAGAAAAGAAAAAGAGGCAGAAAATAGTTGAACCCATTGAAAAAATCCCCGAATTGCAACGGTTTTCCGCTTAAAAGCTTGAACGCAACAATACTGTATCCAACAGAGAGCGGAGCCGCCAGAGCAGAAATAATAAATGACCCTGCAAAAGCAAATTTAGAGCAGACTCCATATGCGACGAACAGAAGAAGCGTAAATCCGACAAACTCCCCGATATGCTCTTTGAACATCTCCCATCCCTGCCTGATATAGTCCTGCACATTAATATTGCAGTGTGTATTGAGCTGTTTATCGAAAAGATGCGGATCGACTTTCACACCAAAATCAAAAGCGGCCATGATTTTTCTCCTTTGTTAATTAGCATTAGTAAACTGCAAGCACCGAGAAGAAAGAAAACAGTTCCATATCCCGGCACAGTTTACATACAGAAATCTGTATGACACATATTTGATTTGATAATATTTATACCAGTAATTTACAGAAGGGAGAGTAACAGACCAACAGAAATCAGAATTTATCTTCTTCACAAGAGAGACTCATATGCTGTTACCTCCCCGCCAGGGGATATAGAACATAAACTATCGGCAAAAAAACGCTGGGTATTGAATTTGCATAAAAATGCTGCCAGAGAATTGTCACGGCGCATTGCAACAACTGCTCCATCCTGCCAGATTCCATTTTCAGAATACCACTGGCTGTCGGGAGGATCTCCCTGATTCTGATGAATATTGTGTACCCCGTACCCTGTTCTGAAGCGCTCCCCAAAAATAAAAAGCTTTCGTGAGTGTGTCAGAAGAGGCTCCAAATCCCTAAATGCAGCAGGTCCCGTTCCGTATTTCCATGACACTGGCACTGCCTCGTCAACTGCTGCCTCTTGATGTTCAGAATGAGAGAGAGCCTGCCGGCAGTCGCAGGTTGGCTGAAACTCCGGACTGCGATAGTAATCGATGGCTCCTGAACCGGGTTGTGAATCGAGCGAGTGCCACCCCTCCTGAAAATGAAGAATCTGCCGCAAAGCGCCGGGTGCGAGCTCCACCACGCGCCATTGAACCCCATGAGCATCTTTTTTGTGGTCAAGATCAACCGGGCAGCGATAAATTCTTCTTCCAGCGCGAACCTTCAGATTACAGTGGTAGTATGTTTGCGGGCTGAAAGCACGGTCACAGTAATATTTCATCAAAGTACCTACCAGAACGCCGTATCCATCGTAAAGTGGCATAAAAAAAGAGGTTTTCCGCTATACCGGGGCTTCTTGAAACACAATGATGCAAGTTACACAACTCTCCCCTAAAGCCTGCCGGTATTTTGTATTCAACCAATGATCATGAGAATGAAACTCCTGATCATGAAGAAATTGCTTATTTTTGGGCAACCAAAAAGAAGGAAAAAAGCTGATGGATACTGCCTCAAATAAATCGTTCTATAGTGGCACTGAAGCTGAGATAACGGAGCAAGCCGCAACACTTATTATTGCTGAAGCCTACCATGCCATAAGTGAACGTGGCAGATTTTCGCTTGTGCTTGCCGGGGGAAACTCGCCACGGTCACTTTATAGGCAACTTGCACGGGGAGTTGCAAACAACGGCAAGGTAACGTTCATACCCTGGGAAAAGAGCTGGCTTTTCTGGGGGGATGAACGCTCTGTTCCTGCCAACCATCCAGAGAGTAATTATCAGATGGCCAGAGAGACGCTGCTTTCACAAGCACCCATACCAGAGAATCATATTTTTAGAATGCCCGCAGAAAAAGAGGATGGAAAAGAGGCTGCAAGAGAGTATGAGGAAACCATCCGAACTTTTTTTCAAACTGCTTCTCCTCACTCCTTTCCGGATTTTCCGATTTTTGACCTTCTCATCCTTGGGCTCGGTGATGACGGCCATACAGCATCACTCTTTCCGGACAATGCTGAAGCACTTCAGGAAACAAAACGATGGGTTATTGCTGTCAACGAGCCTCATGCAAAACCGCCTGGAAAGCGACTGACCCTTACCTTTCCGGTTATCAACCATGCCAGGAATGTCCTTTTTTTTACCACTGCCCGGGAAAAAGCCGGACTTGCAAAAAAAATATTTTCAGCTGAAGAGAGAGGTGTTCCGGCAAGTCGTGTCAAGCCTTTGAAGGGAAAAACATTCTGGTTTACCCTTCAACTGTAGATTTTCACAACCGACTCCGGTCCGTGGGAATGGACAGGATAAAGTTCAGGGAAAGTACCATCAACGGCACTCCTTATGGCATCTACAATCGCCCATGAATATTCGACGCTGTCCTGGCGAATAAAGTTCATCTGCTCCCCTGCAATGGCGTCAAGCAGCAGGCGATGATAAGGAGTCATGCCAGCCTCGGTAAATGATGTTTTATAATCGAATTTCATATAGACGGGATCGGTAATCACTGCTTCACCAGGACGTTTTGCTCCGAACCTCAACGCAATGGTCTCTTCAGGCTGGATGCAGAAAATAACCTGATTTGCTATATAGCTACAGCTTTCAGCTGGCCCGAAATAGTTCTGAGGAGGGCATTTGAAGGTAATGACTATGCTGGTTTCCGTTTTAGCAAGGTTCTTGCCTGCCTTGACAAAAAAGGGGACATCCTTCCATCGCCAGTTATCGATATAAAATTTTACAGCCGCATAGGTCTCAACCAGTGAATCCTGAGCAACATGTTTTTCAGAACGATACCCTTCATACTGGCCAAGAAGCACTGAATCTCCGGCATTTTCGGGTAAAAACGGACGAATGGAACGTAGAACCTTGGCTTTTTCATCGCGCACAGAATCTGCCGAGAGATCAACCGGAGGCTCCATGGCAACTGCGGCAAGAAGCTGAAGTGCATGATTCTGCATAATATCTCGAAGCAGCCCTGCCTCTTCATAGAAGGCGCCGCGGTCACGTATACCAAAATCCTCTGCTATGGTAATCTCTAT
This sequence comes from Chlorobiaceae bacterium, assembly GCA_012972835.1. Lineage (GTDB taxonomy): Bacteria > Bacteroidota > Chlorobiia > Chlorobiales > Chlorobiaceae > Chlorobium. The sequence continues at coordinate 30,391 of JABDHK010000004.1, forward strand.
ATTGGCAATATAATTCCGACTCCATAAGGGCTCAAATATCCCGTTGGAAAAACGGAATACCATGATATTCTGTACCGGTTCCTTGCCAAGGTAGTGATCAATACGAAAAATACACTCTTCGCTGAATACCTTTCCAATGACAGCATTGAGTTCACGCGCTGTCTGAAGATCTCTTCCGTAGGGTTTCTCAACAATGATTTTTCGCCAGCCTCCAAGGGAGTTGCTATATCCTCCAAGCCCTGCCTGCTGGAGGTTCCTGACAATAACCGGCGCAAGGTCTGGAGGAGTTGAAAGATAAAAAAGGATATGCTCCGAGAGAGCCCTATCGGGCGACAGATCCAAAAGCTCCCGGTAAAGGGCTGTATAACCAGAGGTATCGAAAAAATCAAGTCTGACATAAAACAATCTGTCGGAAAAGGCTTGATAACGCACTTCATCCAGCATAATACCCGGTGAGTTTCTCAATAGCTTGTCGTAAACCTGGGCTCGGAAATCCTCCTGAGAAAGAGCAGCCCGACCGACACCGATAATGCGGTACTCATCGGGTAAATGCCCCCATTGGGCAAGCTCATAGAGTGAAGGATAGAGTTTACGGGCAGCCAGATCGCTGTTGGCACCAAAAATAACAACCGTGAAATTATCAGGTTTTTCCTGCATGGGTCTATCTCTTTTATGGTTTTTCGCTGAAAGCGTGCCCACCGAACTCATGACGTAATGCGGCTACAACCCTGTCGGATAAATTATCTTCGGCCCGTGAACGATAGCGACTGAAAAGAGAGGCTGCAATCACTGGAATGGAGACCTCATGTTTAAGAGCAGCCTCAACCGTCCAGCGACCCTCTCCTGAATCAGCAATGCGTCCGCTGAGATAGTCAAGCTTGGGATCTTTATGAAATGCCTGAAGCATAAGATCCATCAGCCAGCCACGGATGACTGAACCATGTGCCCAAACCCTTGAAACCTCTTCAAGGTTAAAGTCATAACCGCTTGATGCAAGCAAATCAAACCCTTCGCCAAGTGCCTGCATCATACCGTATTCAACACCATTATGGACCATTTTGGCAAAATGGCCTGATCCGGACTTTCCCATATAGCCATACCCTTTTTCCACACAGAGATCTTTCAGCAGCGGCTCGATAACATCATAAGCTGTTTTATCACCACCAACCATAATACATGCCCCGTTCCGTGCGCCTTCAAGACCTCCGCTTGTGCCTGCATCAAGAAAATAAATCCCTTTTTCATGAAGGTATGCCGCCCTTTTCTCTGAATCGGTATAGTGTGAATTTCCTCCATCAATCACAATATCTCCCGGCTGCAAGAGCGGTATAAGAGTCTCAAGCGTAGAGTCAACCGGATCACCGGCAGGCACCATCAGCCATAGAATGCGGGGAGATTGCAACACACCGGCAAGTTCCTGCAGAGAGGAAGATGCAACAGCCCCTTTTTCGGCAAGAGCAGCAACAACCTCTTCAGAAAGATCGAAAACGACCAGATTATGATCGCATTCAAGAAGATGCTCTACAATATTGAACCCCATTTTTCCGAGACCGACAAACCCTACATTCATGATTATGGTATTGTGGCATTAGTGAAAAAAACCGGTCTCAGCATCACTTGATACATCAAGCAACACAACCGGCTACAAAGTTAACCATCTTCTCATACCGATCGATCACGACACTGTTAATGGCCAGCCAAGACTTTGTCTCTGCAAAAGCAAGGCCGTGAGCTTTCAGCGCGTGGTATAGAATGGAATTTTCAAGCAGTTCAAGGGATTTAGTAAAAAAGTCCTCAACATCTCCAGAGCGGGCAATAACTCCCCCTCCCGATCTCTCAACAATATCCCGGCAACCCCCGTCATCAGAAACCACCACTGGAAGACCGGAGGCAAGAGCTTCAAGTGCGACATTACAAAACGCCTCTGTGATTGAAGGAAAAAGAAAAATATCACCACTCGCATAAGCCCGAGAGAGTTCCGTTCCAGTAAGATATCCGGTAAAAACGGCGTCAGGCATTCTTCGCTTCATTTCCGCCTCTTCGGGGCCGGAACCAATCATGACAAATCTGACTCTGTCGGCATAACCAGCCTCCATAAACCGCTCATAAACACTCATGACAACCTCGATATCCTTGTAAAGCACAAATCGCCCGGCATAGACAAAAACAGTCCTGCCAGCACTGTTCCATGCTGAACGAAGTTCTGATGAACGGTGTGCTGGGTCAAAAAGCTCTTTATCTACACCCCTCGACCATATTTCAACATTTCTGATATTCTGATCTGCCAGTTTGCGTCGAACACTCTCACTTGGAGCAAATACAATATCACAGCAGTTATAAAACCAGGTCAGATATCTCCAGAAAGGCTTCTCAGCAAACTTGAGGCGATAATATTTTAGGTAGGAAGGAAAATCTGTGTGAAAAGCAGATGCAAGCGGCAATGATTTTTTTTTTGCATAAAGAAGAAACTCTCTTCCCACAATATCAGGCGTCGAAATATGAACGATATCGGGTGCAAATGCATCCAGCTGACGCCTTGTTTCAGGCCTGAAAAAACCAAGTTTGTAGTCAGGATACTGTGGTATCGGCACAGCAGGCATGGTGTGCACCGTTAACCCGTTGTGATTATCCTGCAGTGAAACATCCGGAGACCAGACTGTTACCTGATGACCTTTTTTTCTGAATGAAGAAACCAGCTGAGCAATGGATTTTACAGCACCGTCCTTGTCTTTGACATAAGTCCCCGAGTATAAGGCAATCTTCATAAAGAGGCGTAACAATATCCGAATATAACCCCTTATGGGGATCCATCAGCATTCATGAACAAAAAGCAACATTTTCTCTTAAAATCCAGCATGAATGCAGAAATCACTTCACTGCCAGAGAGAGCTTTGCTACTTTTGGATGAACCAATTTTTTATAATCATCATAGGAAAGCCGAAGCAGCTCAGTGTGTGCACCTGCATTGAATGCTATTTCATCGTCAGCTTCAAGTTCTTCGGATACAAAAACTTCCATGCCGAACAAGTTACCGAAAGGGGGCATGGCGCCAATTTCACATTCAGGAAAGAGTCCTGCAAATTCTTTTTCGCAAGCCAGTTCAACATCCCTTGTTTTTGTCAGTTCACGCAAAAGCTCAAAATCAAGCTGACGTGAAGCTGGCAAGATCACCATTGCCATTTTACCGTCAATATTGACCATGACCGTTTTGGCCAGCTCTTTTCCCGGAACATGAGCCGAGGCAGCAACTTCCTGTGCTGTATAGGCAGGAGAGTGACTAACTACAAAATACTTTACAGCATGACTGTCAAGAAACTCCCTCAATTTACGAATAGGCATTGAATCCTCCCTTTTTTAATACTTTAAATTACACATTCCAAAAACAATAGTCAATAACTTTCTAAACCGGAAAAGTATTCTCCCCTTCAGCCCATAATTTCAGCGCAGGCAGGGCAGCCCGATACCCTGCATCAAAAATATCCGGCACCTGGCCGATATTGATCAGGTTAAATCCAGAGAGATCCGGCGAAATACACAAATCCACAGAGGCTATCTGTATTGCTGTGGTATTGGTAATTGAACTATAGAACGCGTTCAGGAGAACACCGATAATATTATCAGGTTTTGTGAAAACGTGGCGAGCCAGCAGATCAACACAGATAACCGATTGGGCACCACTCTCGACCAACGGAGAGACTGGAACATTTTCCATAAGCATACCGTCAACAAGCAGTTTCCCCTGATACTCTACAGGTCGGAAAATACCGGGGATGCAACTGCTTGCCATGACGGCCAAGGCTACATCTCCATGGGTAAAGAGAACTTTTTTACCCGTTCCGATATCAGTAGCAACAATTGAAAGGGGTAGCGAGGCATCCTCGATATTTTTATGCCCCAACAGTTCGGTAACAATCCCGCCAAATTTTTTATTTGAAAGAAGACCATATTGTGAAAGCACAAGACCTGACAGATCAAGCCAGTCGAGATCGAAAGCAATATCACGAATCTCCTGCCAGCTTTTGCCAAAGGCGTAAAGCGCTGCAATAAACGCCCCAATACTGGTACCACTGACCATTGAGACAGGAATATGCAATTCAGTCAGTGCCCTGAGCACACCGATATGAGCTGCACCGAGAACTGCTCCTCCCCCAAGCGCAAGAGCTGTTTTTTTCATACTGATACTTCAACCATTAATGGAACAATGTGACTATGCGTTTGAGAAAACGTAACTTTCTTCTGCCATAAGGAGGATAACGAAGATCAGGATCGGGAAAGATTGATCGCTTCAGAACACTCCGCTGAAAGGAAAAAGTGTCAAACCCAGCCTTGCCATGGTAAGAGCCAAATCCACTGCTGCCAATTCCTCCGAAAGGGAGTCTGGAAACTGATGCCTGGAAGAGCAGGTCATTGATGCATACTCCACCGGAACAGGAGTGACGCACCACTTTATCCTGCAACTTCGGGTCAGAAGAAAAAAGATAGAGTGCAAGCGGCTGACTCACGCTGCGAATGGTAACAAGCGCTGCATCAATATCGCTGTAAGCTATGACGGGCAACAAAGGGCCAAAAATTTCCAACAGCATAACCTCATCACCCGGAGTCACTCCCTGAAGAATCGTTGGTGCGACATAATAATCATCCTCATCGGTTATCCCTCCGCTCCATGATGAAGATGCGGCAAGAAGTTTTTCAAGCCGATGAAAATGATGCCTGTTGACAATACGGGGATAATCCGGACTCATGCGTGGATCACTACCATAAAAGTCGCTGATAGCTTCCCGCATCTGGCCAAACAGCTCCCCCTCAACTTTCTCATGTACCAGGAGATAATCGGGCGCTATGCAGGTCTGCCCTGCATTTAAAAACTTGGCCCATACAATCCTGCGTGCTGCCACCCTGAGATCTGTATCTTCATCCACTATACAGGGACATTTTCCTCCGAGTTCGAGCGTCAATGGAGTCAGATGCCTTGCTGCTGCATGCATGACCTCTCGGCCAGTTGACTGGCTACCGGTAAAAAACAGATAGTCAAAACGCTCTTCAAGCAGCGCTTTGGTTTTTTCCACACCTCCCTCAATCACGCATATCGCACGTCGATCAACATAACGACCCAGCCCTTCGGCAATGAGTTTTGATGTGTGGGGTGCAAGTTCCGATGGCTTGACTACTGCACAGTTACCCGCTGCAATGGCACTGATAAGAGGTGCAAGAGAAAGGTTAAGGGGGTAGTTCCATGCTCCGATGATAAGAACTACACCATAAGGCTCACGACTGTAAGAGCCTTTGCCTGGCTGGTAGATTAGAGGGATGGAAACCCGGTGGGGCTTCATCCATGATTTCAGGTGCTTGAGTGCAAAGCGGATCTCGCCACGAAGGTATCCGGTTTCAGTTAAAAAAGTCTCTGCTGGCGACTTCCTGAAATCATCATGCACTGCATCTGCAATATCCTCTTCACGCTCAACAAGAAATGCTTCGAGTGCAAGCAGCTGCGAACGCCTCCATGAAAAATCGCGGGTTATACCTTGTTCAAAGGTTTTTCGCAATACCGCCAGTTCAGGAAACACCTGATCATTTTGCATAAAAGGATGATATACAGGTGTCAGGAAAGGATTACATTCTGCAATGTAATGAAAAAACCTGTTCAGCGAGAAGCAGACAACCCTTTCACTTCCTGCTTTTTTGCCTGGTACATTCTGTTCACTACATTTCCTGAAAAGAAGGAACTTGATGATAACCCTTATCCCGCGACACATGGAATGGATCATGCAGCCGGAAACCTGGATTGCTCTTGTAACATTGACGGCTCTTGAAATTGTCCTTGGCATCGACAACATTATCTTTCTTTCGATCATGGTAAGTCGGTTGCCAAAAGCACAGCAACAAAAAGGCAGGATAATTGGCTTAGGGCTCGCTATGATGACAAGAATCGGCCTTCTGCTCTCAATTACCTGGGTTATGGGGCTGACAGCCACTCTGTTTTCCGTACTTCATCACCATATTTCAGGGCGCGATCTGATCTTGATTTCTGGGGGACTCTTTTTAATTGCCAAAAGCACCCAGGAAATTCACCAGAGTCTTGAAGGAACAGATCAACAGACCATACAAAAAGTCACAGCTGGCAACTTTGCATTCACGGTGGTGCAGATTGCAGTGCTCGATATTGTCTTTTCACTTGACTCGGTTATTACCGCGGTCGGACTGGCAAAAAAAGTTGAAGTGATGATCGTCGCCATTGTCATCGCGATCGGTATCATGATGCTTGCAGCCAAAGCCATCAGTGATTTTGTCGATGAGCACCCGACCATTAAAATGCTTGCTTTGAGTTTTCTGATTCTTGTCGGTGTCACCCTTCTGTCTGAAAGCGCTGGCTATGAAATCCCGAGAGGATACATCTATTTTGCCATGGCATTTTCTGTAGCCGTTGAAATGCTCAATATCCGTCTCCGTAAAAAAACAGCTGAACCTCTGCATCTGCATAATACAATGCCTGCTGATGAAGATAGTGTTTGAACCTCTCTATGTTACTGTAATTTGCTACATTCTTAGTAGTATATGGGTAACTTGAAAAAAAGATCAACCCTCATAAGGAACGATCGGTTATGGCTCTCCCGGCAAAACTTTCACCAGAAATACTCTACAGAACCTGTAATCCGCAGGAGTTCAACTTCTCGACTACAGCGGAGCTGGACAGCACAGTCAAAGCTACCGGTCAGGAAAGGGCGTTCGAGGCAATAACCTTCAGCATGGGAATAAAGCAGGATGGTTTCAACCTCTTTGCCCTCGGCCCGAACGGTACAGGAAAACAGAGTGCTATCATGCACTTTCTTGGCAATACAGCTCCAGGAGCGACCGTCCCCTCTGACTGGTGCTATGTCAATAACTTTGAAAAGCCTCGTCACCCAAAGGCTTTGAAGCTCCCTGCCGGAAAAGCATGTTCACTGGCCCGTGATATGGAACACCTTGTCGAAGCGCTTTTTACCGTCATTCCGGCAGCATTCAGCAGTGAAGAGTACCAGGCCCAGGAAAAAAATATCCGCGAAAATTTTCAGGAACAACAGGCCGATACAATAGGAGAACTGGAAAAAAAAGCAGCTGAAGAACACATCGCACTCATAAGAACACCGGCCGGGTTTGCCTTTGCTCCGGAAAAAGAGGGAGAAGTAGTCAAACCGGAAGAGTTCATGATGCTGAAAAAAGAGGAACGGGATTCAATCGAGGAAAAAATCATCGCTCTGAAAACCGCGATGCAATCCATCATGGCCCAGATACCAAAATGGCAAAGAGAGACTCAGGAAAAAATCAAGGAGCTGAACCGCAACATTGCCAGTTTTACGGTAAAGCCCCTGATTGCAGAAATCAGAAACAGCTATGAAGCAATTGAAGAGGTTACCCGTTATCTTGTAACGTTAGAGGCCGACATTATAGAAAACTTCGACCAGTTCCTTGAAAAAGAGGCTGATCCGAGGGAGCAGCTGCTGGGAATCTATCCAGGCAGATTCTCACAGAAAGGAGCATCGTTTAAACGGTACCAGATCAACGTCATTGTCGACAACAGTATTACCGAGGGTGCTCCCGTTGTCTACGAAGATAAACCCGCATGCCAGAATCTTGTTGGTGACATTGAACACATCTCTCAGATGGGGACACTGCTCACCGACTTCACACTGATCAAGCGGGGTGCGCTGCACCGGGCAAACGGTGGATATCTGCTTATTGATGCAAGAAGACTGCTGGCAGAACCCTTTGCCTACGAAGCACTGAAAAAAGCACTGAGAACCCGGCAAATCCGCATTGAATCGCTTGCCCAACTCTATAGCCTTGTCAGTACCGTATCGCTTGAACCTGAACCGATTCCGCTTGACCTCAAGGTTATTCTGCTCGGTGAACGCCGGCTCTACTACCTCCTCAGCGTCTATGATCCCGACTTCAGCGAGCTCTTCAAGGTTGCAGCGGATTTTGATGACGAACTACCATACGACAGTGACGGAAAAGTCTCCTACGCCCATATTATCAGTTCAATCGTTAACAGGGACAACCTGCATCATTTTGACAGGGGGGCGGTTGCAAGGGTTGTTGAGCATGGAAGCAGACTTGCAGAGGATGCATCAAAACTGAGTGCCCACATCCAAAGCATCTGTGATCTCGTTCACGAATCCGATTACTATGCTGAGGCAGCAGCAAGAGCAGTTGTGCAGGCTGAAGATGTGCAGCACGCCATTGATGCAAAAACTTTCCGTTCATCAAGAATCCGGGAAAAAATCAGGGAAGCAACCCTGAAACACTCCATTCTTATTGAGACGGACTCGGAAAAAATTGGCCAGATCAACGGCCTTGCCATCTATTCACCTGGTGGACAGAGCTTTGGACATCCCGGCAGAATAACCGCAAGAGTAAGACTTGGAAAAGGAGAGGTGATAGACATTGAACGCGAAGTTGAAATGGGAGGGCCTATCCACTCCAAAGGTGTCATGATTCTTTCTGGATTTCTTGGAGCCCGGTTTGCCCTTGATCAGCCACTCTCACTCTCAGCCTCGCTGGTATTTGAGCAGTCATACAGCGGTGTAGAAGGTGACAGCGCCTCCTCTGCTGAATTATACGCTCTGCTTTCAGCCATTTCAGGTGCAGCTATTCACCAATGCTTTGCCGTCACCGGTTCGGTAAACCAGTTTGGAGAGGTGCAGGCAATCGGAGGGGTAAACGAAAAAATTGAAGGCTTTTTCGATCTATGCAAGGCAAGAGGATTGACTGGAAAACATGGTGTCGTGATCCCGGCTTCGAACGTCAACAATCTCATGCTTCGCCACGATGTTGTTGAAGCAGTCAGAGAGGGACTCTTCTCTATCTTTCCTGTATCCAATGTTGATGAAGGGATTGAGATTCTGACAGACATACCGGCTGGAGAACTGGATAAAAACGGACACTACCCGCCCGACACTATCAACGGTATGGCAGTTGCGCGACTGAACGAGATGGCTGAAAAGCTGAAAAAATTTATTTCATCTTCCAGCGATAACAATGAATAATCTGGCATCGGAAACATAACAGAGCTTGATATTATGCCAGAGCAACCAAAATTTACACTCATCCGCCATATCGCTGTTGCGCTTGACTGCTCGCCGCACAGCATAGCCTCACTAACGATCGCTGCAGAACTTGCCCATAGTATGCACGCTGAACTTACCGGCATTTTTGTTGAAGACATCAATCTGCTCAGGATGGCTGAACTTCCTTTCTGCCATGAAATCCGCATCTATACTTCGGAACCGGAACATATTGACGCTTCACAATTTGAGCGCTCACTCAAATTACAGGCAAGGTCAGCGGAAGAATCCCTGCAGCGTATTGCCGGAGAATTTATGATTAAGCACTCGTTCAGGGTATATCGGGGAGTGGTACCGGCAGAGGTGATTTCAGCGTCGATTGAAGCAGATCTGCTTGTACTTGGGCGCAGTGGCAGATCCCCTACATGCCGAAAAGGGCTCGGTTCAACCGCAAGAAAAGCACTTGCAGAAGGGAAAAAACCGTTATTGCTCATTCGACCAGGTTTCTCTGCAAAAGAGTGGCCGTTATTGGTGCTCTATGACGGTTCAAAAGGTTCAAAACAAGCTCTTGAGGCGGCTCTCGATCTGACACATCCCGGTATGACGCTCAATGTTCTGATCCTTGGCGAAACCCGTGTAGAATCCGAAGAGATGGAGCACCAGCTTTCAGAGACAATAACACTTCCTGGCAGCATCATTGAGTACCATCACCTCCCCCTGAAAGATGGGAAACCCCTGATGCGCTATATCCGCATGGCCGATTCAGGCCTGCTTGTACTGAGCGACCGGATGAAGATATCAAGGCAGGCCGTGCATGAGCTTATCAACGAGATAGACTACCCGGTGCTGCTGGTGTAACCCAGGAGCAGAGGAGTAAGCATGGCTTTTTTCAGGAGAGCACCATACGCTCCATAAGAATGGCAGCTGATACGGAGGCATTCAGTGATTCTACGCAAACATTTTTTCCGCCATGCGGTATCCTGACAAACAGATCGGAAAGCGCTCTAACTGCTGCACTGACACCATTGGCTTCGTTACCAATCACCAGTACCTGCTTTTCAGGCCAGGCACTGAACTCCCTGAAATCCTTCCCATCAAGCGATGCAGAGATAATAGAATAACCAATTGTCTGAACTCTCCGGAGTTCTTCGGCAAGGTGTTCGACCCCGTAATGGTGAATGCCATAAATGCTTCCGGCACATGAGCGAACCACTTTTGGATTATACCTGTCAGTTGTCCCGGCACTGCATATCATTGAGTCAGCACCAAACCATACCGCGGTTCTGAGAATCGTTCCCACATTGCCTGGATCCTGGAGATCATCGAGCGCAACAATAAATGATTTCGCCGGTTTTCCGCAACTGGTTTCAGCGGCATGTGCAGTTCGGGAGTGCTGACGGAAAACGCCAAAAATCCCTTGCGGGGTTGAAGTACCGGAAAGCAGGGAACACTCCCTGTCACTAATGGAAAAGAGCTTTCCTTTATAAAGTTTGGCAAAACCATCACTCTCCAACTCACCCTCCCTTATAAGAAGCGCAACAAGCATCTCCTTATCCGGCATGTTCTGACATAGCTCCCTGACTGTACGGAGACCTTCAGCAAGAAAAAGCCCTTCTGAATCCCTAAACTTTTTCTGATGAAGTTTTACATAGTGCTTGACCTTAGCCTTGCTTAAAGCAGGTATGTCAAGCGAGGTCATGAAGAGGCTCCCGGTTTATTGAGCTTTGAAAACACCGCTTTCGGATCATGAGAAAAATCCGCTGGCATAGCACCGGTTCCCCTGGAAAGCGCAACACTGTCAAGTTCAACGGAAAAGCCATTGTCTGCACTCTCCGACTCCTCATCCGCAACATTCATACAGCGCTGGATATACTCATCGAAACTTTCCCTATCCATTGAATGTCCCTCAAGGACACATTTCTCCTCCCTGTCGCTTTCGCATGCTTTTGAGTTGCCATTGGTCATGAGCGTAATTTTAAGAATCACCTCCTCGCGAGAAACATCGCCGAAACCCACTTTTTTCACAAGCCGGTCGAAAGATGCATCATCAATTTTTTCAATCATCTGCAGCAGCTCCCCAAGCCCGCCATACATCTCGGCATGAACCCTGATGGCCTCTTCAATGGATGCCGTGACCGGCAATACCGGTTCTTCTCTGCCTGCAGAATGCGCTAAAGAGGGCTTCTGGGGGTTCCATTTACCACGATTCAAAGCCTTTCCTCCAAGAAACTCCTCATCAACATCATACTCTTTGAGCCTATCCTGCATGATATCGGTTTTCTTCTCTTTTGCACGTCGCATCGAAACCGAGTCAATATCATTAGCACGCTCCGCAAAAAGAAATCGTACAACAAAAGCAATGCCTATCAGGGCTGCCACAACTATAAAGCAGAGAAGAATCAGCTCAAGCCTAAGCCCGAAGAGCACAACAACCAGCACTTCAGCTGCAATAAGCCCTGAAAAAAGAGCCAGCAGAAGCTTCAGAAAAATACGTTCATTCATTGATTTTATCTCTTCTTGTTATACCGTTATGTGCCACCCCTCGTTGAGAACTCACCGAATTTAAGTGTTCTTGTACAAATAATAGCAGAGGGATTTCACTGGAATTCTAACTCCAAAAAATTAATTACCGGGAATTCGTCAGGTAAGCGCGGTTGTGTCGTTGACTATCCGTTCAAGTTGATTGACCAGATAAAAGGGAATGTTAATAAGCCTGAACGCTTTTTGCTCCATGTTCGCTTTTGCTGTCAGTTCATGAACGGAAGGTTTGGCTGAACTGATTCTGATGGCTTCGCTGCACTGTTTTTTTACAACATAGGAGTGCAGCGATTTTATGGTGCCGCCGGTACCTGATTTCACTTCTACCGGATAGATCCTGTTGCCACTCTCGTAGAGAAAATCAATTTCAGCCTGACCTTCGGATTTCGGGGGTTGCCAGTAGTATAACGCAGGGTTTATGTAACCGGCTTTCGATGAGAGCAGTTGCTGCCCCACAAACTGCTCCGCGATGATGCCGCGATTGGCAAGTTCCAATGGTGAACTCATGATGCTCTGTGCGGGAATGCCCTGCGCTGCCAGAAGCAAGCCGATATCAATAAATATAAATTTGCTGATCCTGATTTTTGTATCGCCACCAAGAGGGATGGTGTCAGCACCGGAGTGTACAACACGATAAAATAATCGCGCTTCAAGAAATCGTTTGAGAGCATCGTTCAACTGGCGATTGTTGCCACTGGTGTTGAGCGCAATTTCATTGGCCTGTTTATGGGAGAACTGCAGCCCGATCTGACTGATAATACCGTTAAAAAATGCGTTGAGTTTCAGTGCGGTTTGTAAACCGGTATACTTTGAAAAGTCATCTTTGTATGCCTGAAGAAGCTCTGTTTGATATTTTACTATTTCAACATGATTACCATGAGTCTCAATGGCAGTCTGAACACAATAGGGCATCCCGCCTGTCAGGGTGTAGCGCCGCACCTGAGCCATCAGATCCTCATGAACAGTGTCAGGGATCAGGTGCATGGCATTGAGCGTGAGCTTCTCAATGGCACCGATAGCTTTCAACTCTCCGGTGGCCACAAGGAATTCTTCGAATGTCAGCGGACCCATAAAATATTGCTCAAGACGTCCAACAGGAGTCGGGAGCTTATAGTCATGGAGTACCTGATCCAGTAAAGAACCGGTTAAAACAACAGCAAGGCCTGGCATATCCTCCCAAAAATATCGCAAACACGAATAGGCTGATGGTGTTGCCTGTGCTTCATCCAGAAAGAGAATTGCTGTGCTCTCACGACTGAAGGGTTTCCCTGAGATCAGCGAAAAATTAAACAGCAACTCTTCGAGCTTGTAGCTCCTGAATAAGGGTTCAAGGCCGGTATGACGCTCAAGATTAATTTCAATAATCTCAACAGAGAGTTGGCTAGCAGCAAGCCGGACAGCAGTAGTTTTACCCACCTGCCGGGCACCGCGTATAACCAGCGGCTTGCGCTTGCTCCGGTTGTACCAGGATTTTATCTCTTCTACAGCGCGTCGGTTAAACATTCTCTCTCTCAAAATCCGGCTTAGTTTTTTATTCACCACCAGTAATCTACCACTATTATTCTTTATTTGTTAATAAATGTGCCATCTTAATACAGGAATTGAATAATGATGGATGATCAGCGCACAGTGGGCAAACTTGCCAAAACAGAATACGAGAATATCTGAGAGATTGTTATTGTACAGAAAATGTTAATGAATGGACATGCAGGAAAAATCTGTTGAACTCATTGCACCTGCAGGGGACTTAACCTCTTTGCAAACCGCACTGAATGCCGGGGCGGATGCCGTTTATTTTGGAGCCGAAGGGTATAACATGCGCGCTGGAAGCAGCAACTTTACCATTACGGAGTTCCCCGCCCTCAAAGCGCTCTGCACTGAGTTCAACGCCAAAGGCTACCTGGCACTGAACACCATTATCTATGACGGCGAACTGAAAAAGATGAAACAAACCGTTGCAGCGGCTAAATCAGCAGGCTTTGATGCGGTGATATGCTCGGACATGGCGGTTATTGAAGCCTGCCGGAAAGCCGGTATGCCATTCCATGTTTCAACACAGGCTTCGGTCAGCAACTACAGCTCAGTAAGGTTCTATGCCTCTCTCGGAGCAAAAATGATAGTGCTGGCCCGGGAACTCACCCTTGAACAGGTTCGCCATATTACCGCAAAAATAAAGGCTGACGGGCTTGACGTGCGCATTGAATGCTTTGTTCACGGGGCGATGTGCGTCGCTGTTTCGGGGCGCTGCTTTATGTCGCAGGAGGTTTTCGGACGTTCGGCTAACCGCGGGCAGTGCGTTCAACCCTGTCGTCGGCAGTACCTCATTACCGATCCGGAGGAGAACGAAGAGCTTGAAATTGGTACCGATTATGTGATGAGCCCCAAAGACCTCTGCACCATCGAATTTCTTGACGTTCTTATCGATGCCGGAATCAGTGGCTTCAAAATCGAAGGAAGAAGCCGCAGCCCGGAATATGTCCAAACCGTCACGGCGACCTATCGCACAGCAATCAACTTCTGCAAAGAGCACCGCAGCGAGCCGGAATTCAGAACTCAGTACAACAATCTCACCCACAGGCTGAAAAAAGAGCTTGCCCTTGTCTATAACCGCGGATTTTCAGAAGGGTTTTATTTTGGAAAACCATTTGAGGCATGGACGCGTGAGTATGGCTCAATGGCAGAAGAAAAAAAAATATTTATCGGAGACGTAAAAAAATATTATCCGAAAGCAGAGGTTGCTGAAATCCTCATCTGTGCCCGCGGTCTCAAGAGTGGCGACAAGCTCTCAATTCTGGGAGCTAAAACAGGAACAGTAACTGTGATGGCCGAAACTTTTTTTGCCAATGATATGCCAGCCACATCTGCCGAAAAAGGTGACAACGTCACCATCAAGTGCACAAAGGTCAGAAAAAATGACAAGGTTTATGTGCTTGAAAAAAGGGTGTGAAATACACTGTTTTTTTCTTCCATAGAGGTTTTGTGTACCTTTCAGGAAAACTATCTGCAACTGTTACCGAACTCTTTCTTTAGAACCAAAGGGAAAGGAGTATGGCGCGATGATATACAAAGTTATTTCAAAAGCTGAGTTCAAAAGATTTATCGATGCCCTTGTCAGGAATAACAGCTCTTTCGGGCCGCGCCAAGTTGATTCTGACTTCCGGGGAAAAGCACTCTACCAGTTTCTGCCTGTAGCATCATTTGATGACATTGCTTTAGACTACACCGCTACGTCATCATCGGCCAAACATTTTTTTCTTCCTTTCCGCGAGGAGTTATCGCGTTTTATCTTTCACGATGAAGATTGGGAGCAGCAGATAACCTACGATGCAAACCCGATTGTTCTTATTGGTCTGAGGCCATGCGATATCAGCGCACTGAACATTCTCGACGATGTTTTGCTCAACGGGCACTACCCCTCCCCCTATTATCTTGCAAAACGCAAGAACACCTTTGTCATCGGCATGGATCATCTGCCGCTACCCGACTGTTTCTGCAAGTCCATGAATCATCATATTGTCTCAAGCGGCTTCAATCTCTTCTGTTCTGATATCGGCGAAGAGTACTACCTCTCCATAAACTCATCGAAAGCCTTCAATTTTCTTAAGGAGTTTGATACCCGTGATCCTCTTGATGAAGAGAACTGCCGACTCGCTGAACGGCGAAAACTTATCTCAAACAGCTTTCTTACTGAAATTGATGTCACCGGGTTGCCGAGTATTCTTGATATTGAGTTTGACTCCCCCGTCTGGGAAAAATGGGGAAACAAATGCCTAAACTGCGGCACCTGCGCTATGGTTTGTCCATCATGCTACTGCTACTCAGTCGAGGAGTCGATGGAAACTAATCTGAACGGCGCTGTACGTCAGAAAAAACTTTACTCGTGCAACCTGGTTGATTTTGCTGAAGTTGCTGGAGGACACAATTTCCGACCTAAAAATGGCGACCGCCTTAAGTACCGATACTACCATCAACACCGTGGATTTGCTGAAAATGACAACCAGCAGATCTGTGTTGGTTGCAACCGATGCGGAAGGGCATGCCTTTCCGATATAAATCCGAAAAATGTGATCAACGACCTTAGAATGGAGAAGGAATCATGCTTGACAAACGTTTTGTCATCCCCCTGCAGGAGATAAACCGGGAGGCTTTTGCCTCGTCAATTCCGGATTTCAACCACCGTTCGGAGATCATGAAAACCGACATGGGGTATAAATGCACCATCACCAATATTGTTCGCCTCACAGAACAGGAAAAACTTTTTCAGCTCCGCATTATCGACAATCGGGAACGGGATATTTTCAAGTTCAAGCCCGGTCAGTTTCTCATGCTTGAACTGCCCGGTTACGGTGAGGTTCCAATCTCGATTTCAAGTTCAAACAGCAACCATGAGTTTATTGAACTTTGTATCCGCAAAGCAGGCCACGTCACTTCCGCGCTCTTCACTGTTGACGAGGGATCGCATGTTGCCATAAGAGGGCCATTCGGATCATCATTTCCCATGGATGAAATGGCCGGACACAATGTTCTCCTGATTGCAGGAGGACTTGGAGTTGCTCCACTGCGTGCACCGCTTTTCTGGATCAACGAACACCGAGACAGATTCCTCAATGTGCATTTGCTTTACGGTGTAAAAGAGCCATCTCAGTTGCTTTTCACCTATCAATTTGACGAATGGGAGCTAATCAACCATATCACATTGCATGCCATTGTGGAGCACCCTACTGGAGAATGGCAAGGAAAAAGCGGAATAATCACCGAACTTTTCGATGATATTTCCATCGATCCGGAAAATACCTATGCTGTGGTCTGTGGGCCACCAGTCATGTTCAAATGTGTCTGCAACTATCTCGACAAGCTCGGCATTCCCATGAACCGCATGTTTGTCTCGCTTGAACGAAGGATGCACTGCGGCATGGGGAAATGCTGCCGCTGCATGGTTGGATCAACATTCACCTGTGTTGACGGTCCGGTATTTAATTACTGGTCTGTCATGAATCTCAAGGAAGCCATTTAGAAAGATCAGCATGATGCATAAGGGAACTACTTTTGAAAAGCTGAAAATCGCATCCTTTGATTTTACCTGCTGCGAAGGATGCCAACTGCAGCTTGCTAACAGAGAATCAACGCTTACCGATTTTCTTGATCTGCTTGATATCAGAAATTTCAGGGAAATCTCCTCCGAACAGCACAATGATTACGATATCGCACTTATAGAGGGAAGTATCAGCCGGCCCGATGAGGTGGAACGACTTCAGGCAATACGACGCCAGGCAAAAACTCTTGTGGCATTCGGTACATGCGCCTGTTTCGGAGGAGTCAACAGCCTGAAAAACAGGTTTTCACTCAATGAATTGGCAGTTGAAGTCTATCCGGGCATGGAGGTAGAAACCGGTCTTGTAAAAAAGATCAGCGAAGTTGTCAAGGTTGACCTCTCCATACCCGGATGCCCTGTAAACAAGGAAGAGGTAGAACGCATCGTGGTAAGCCTGGTTACCGGTTCGCAGGTAACACTCCCTAAGTACCCTGTATGCATTGAATGCAAGGCACAGATCAATACCTGCCTGTTTGATCTTGGCGAAATCTGTCTCGGCCCGATCACCCGTGCCGGATGCAATGCGGTATGCACAACAGGAAAAACTCCCTGTCTTGGATGCCGTGGCCCGGCAGAGGAGATCAACATGGCGGCCTTTCTTGAACTGGTCAAAGAGAGAGGGCTCAGCGAGAATGACCTGCGGGAAAAACTGGCTTTTTATAACGCCTTTGAAGGACTCTACCAGCCATGAAGCATGACTTCGCGCTTAATATCCATCACTTGCCAAGAGTTGAAGGACATGCCGACATCAAAATCACGGTCAGGAATGGCAAGCTTGTCGATGCCCGATGGGCTATTGTTGAAACACCGAGGTTTTTTGAGATTATGGTAAAAGGCATGAGCGCTGAAAGAGTCCCCTTCCTTACATCAAGAATCTGTGGAATCTGCTCAATCAGTCACGCACTTGCAAGTATCAGGGCAATTGAACGGGCAATGAGCATCGAGCCTCCTGCAGCAGCAGAAAAAACAAGGCTTTTGGCCATGCAAGGCGAAACTCTTCAAAGCCATGCACTGCATCTCTTTTTTCTTGTTGCCCCGGATTTTACAGGTACGGGTAGTGTTCTACCAATGATTCACTCCCATCCCGATCTTGTCAGAGCAGGGCTACAGCTCAAGGAACTCGGCAACGAGATCAGCTCGGTGACAACAGGTCGCTGCACACATCCTGTTTCTCTTGTTGTCGGGGGGGTGAGCAAAGCTCCCGAAAAAGAGCAGCTCTTAAAACTGCGCGCAATGATCCTTGAAAGAAAACCAGCACTTGACACCGCATGCTCTTTTTTCCAATCGCTTGCCATTCCTGACTTCAAACGCGAGACAGAATTTATCTCACTGTTTAACGGATCAAGCTATCCGTCAATCGGCGGACGCCTTATTTCAACCGATGGTGTTAACCGGGATGAGAATGACTACCTTTCAATGACGAACGAGTACACCAGGGATTATTCAACCTCAAAGTTCACCAAGCTCAGTCGAGAATCCTCTGTGGCGGGCGCATTGGCACGTTTCAACAACAACTACCTGCTGCTGCATCCGAAAGCAAAAGAGATGGCTGCAAGCTTCGGCTTCCAGCCGGTCTGTCACAATCCATTCATGAACAACATTGCCCAGCTTGTTGAGTCTCTCCATATTCTTGAGGATGCCGAAGAGCTGATAAATTCACTGCTCGACATGGATCTCCGGAATATAAAAACCACCTACACCACAAAAGCCGGTTCAGCAACCGGAGCAGTTGAAGCGCCACGTGGAATTCTTTACCATCATATCGAAACTGATGCTGCGGGAAAAGTTGTCAAGGCAAACTGCATAATCCCCACCACACAAAATAACGGAAATATCCACAACGACCTATGGGCCATTACTGAACAAGCGCTCAGAGAAGGAAAAAACGACAGGGAGATAGAGAAGCTCTGTGAAATGTTGGTGCGATCCTACGACCCATGTATATCATGCTCGGTGCACTGAACATCCAATGTAGTGAAGAAAGCAGGAGAACCAGAGCGCTCTCCTGCCTCCCAACTCAAAGAATCTCAACAAGCTCAATCTCAAAGGTAAGATCCTGGCCTGCAAGCGGATGATTGGCATCAAGCGTTACCGCCGTATCGCTTATATCGACAACCATCACAATTGCCTGCTGGTCATCGGCAAGCCCAACCTGAAGCTGTTGACCAAGTTCAAGTTCCATATCAGCTGGAAACCTCTCCCGATTCACCTCGGTAACCAGCTCCTCGCTATGAGCTCCGTAAGCCTCATCTGCAGGGATAACGGAAACCTTGATGTCCCCTATAGCCATATCAAGTACAGCAATATCAAATCCAGGTATAACCTGCCCACCACCTATTGTAAACTCCAACGGCTCACGGTCAGCCGAGGTATCGAAGATCGTACCATCATCAAGCGTTCCTGTATAATGAACCTTTACTGTATCCCCTTGTTTGGCTTGAGCCATGCATCCCTCCATTTTAACTGATCGAAACTGTTCCCTGTCTAACACCCTTATCCTTGCTATTCTCCTCTCTATCAAAAAGTGTCCGGCAAAGATCAGAATAAGCAGCAAATTTATGAGAAAAAACAACAAAAATCACATTTTTTTATTCTTTATCCGCTACTCTCATCTGTTCCATCTCCATGGTCACTTTCGGCAACCATCCTGGATAATTGCGTTGGATAAACTCAATCAACTGTTCACGCACCAAACAACGCAACTCCCAGAGTTCCGGGGTGTTCGCCGCACTGACGAGTGCCCGCATCTCTACCGAGTTCTCGCTTGTATTGGTCACATGCATCTTGACAACCCTTTTGTCCCATAGCGGCGTTGAAGAGACAATCCGTTCCAGTTCCTGACGAAGAGTTTCGGGCTGAATAGTATAATCCATGTAGAGGAATACCGTCCCAAGAAGTTCGGAGGAAGTGCGGCTCCAATTCTGAAAAGGACGGTCAATAAACCAGGAAATAGGAACAATCAGGCGACGCTGATCCCACAGCTGAACTACTACGTAGGTCAGGGTAATTTCCTCAATTCGTCCTCTCTCATTTTCAACAACAACAACATCATCAATACTGATCGGCTGAGTAATGGCAATCTGGATACCGGCTATCAGTGTTGAAAGACTTTTTTGCGCGGCAAAACCAAGTATCACTCCGGCAATGCCTGCAGAAGCAAGAATGCTCAATCCGACCTGACGAACTGTATCAAAGCTCATCAGAATACCCGAGATAGCCACAAGCACAAGAATGACGTTCATGATCTTGCGGGCAAGACTGATATGCGTTGCAATTCGTCTTGCGGCCTCGTTTTCCCTGACTTTAAGTGTATAGCGCGGCAAAATAAACTGCTCAAACAACAGAAAGAGCCGCATCATGAACCATGTTATCCCGGTAATGGAAATGATGAGGAGCGTGTGATGAAGAACATCCCTTGTAACCGCAGTGAGAGGCACATAGTATAGCAGCAGGGGGAGGGCAATAAGGGAGACAAGCAGCCGGAAAGGCCAGATCATTAACTCATACTGAACGTTAATTTCCTTGATCGATGAGCGGATGACCTTGATGACTCCTTTGAACAGCGCATTTGCACCAACATAAAAAAAAATGGTAGCCAGTACAATGACAGCAGGTATCAGGAACGTGGCCTGAAGATAGCTCCAAAATGTAACAACCTTCTCCATACACAGCCCCTTAAGGTTGCCCTGGACAGAATTGCCCAGGATTTCTGATATCCTATCCTTGCAGCCTATCGAATTCACTCCGCGAACGGCTCACACAATCCTCAATAGCCATACCGCCGAAGTAGTTGCCGGTTAACAGAAGACTCTTTTCCCCCTTCAACATGGCATTTGTTTTTTCCAGCCATTGATGATGACCCAGCCGCAGCGACGGGACAGTGTTGATCTTTGAAAAGGTATGTTCAATCTTCGACATGCCGACACCCAAAACCTCAGTTATCCGACTTCTTTTGGTCTTGTCATCAAGACCTGGCTGAAAATGGAAGACAAAACCGCGATAGTTGTCGTCAGGCACTGTATCACGCGACACAACCGAAAAAAACACATCATTGGGTGAAATAAGAGCCGCAACCGGTTTCATCGAAATATTTTCCTTGCTGACAATGACTCCGAGAGAATCGACCTCAGCAGCCTTAAGAACACCGAAATGTTTGGCTATATCCGGCTTGATATCCCGAAGAAGCTTTGAAGTGACCAGAGAAGGAGTTGCCAGCACAAGGGTTTTGGCGGAATACTCTCCACCATCTGCAGTTCTTACCTCATACAAGCCATTAACATAGCGCAGTGAACTTACTTCCTGACTGGTAAAAACATTCAGACCGCTCCTTGCAGAAATCGTCCGTGCAACACTCTGCAAACCATCTTTGAAGGTATAGTTCTTCAGTACATCCTTTCTCTTCGGCCTGCTTTTAAACATCATGTCAGCCGGAAAATCATCGGTCAACTGTGAAGGTACTGCATTAAAAAAGTGGCTGATTACCTCCCGATAGTTCTTTGTACCAACAATTTTAGAGTAATAGGACTTCACACTTTCACCATCCTTCTTCAACTTGAAGAGGTTTGGGGCTGAAAAAAGCAGTTCCGGAATATTGAGCTGGGAAACAATCGATTTGATTTTTCCATCCATAAAGAGGGTGAAGGGTACTTTGGCGCGGGCAACAATTGCATCCTTCATACCACACGTCTCAATAATCTCCAGGAGATTTTGATACGAGCTGTAGCAGGTGTGTGCTCCCATTTCAAGCCAGAATTTTTTGCCGTTTGCACTGTAGTGAGGAGATGCAAAGGAGCCGCCGGTAGTATCGTTTTTTTCAAGTATTGTGGTTTTCATGCCAGCCTGCACACAATAAAAAGCAAGGCTGAGGCCGCTAATACCACCGCCGACAACAACAACATCGTTTTGCATCATAACATGACAAAGATTTTCTGTAAGACGTTCAAAAAAACAAGAGTGTCGAGGCAGAATAAACAAAATCAAGATCTGCCGGGAACAATCAAAAACTTCTGGCTCAATTTAGTGAAATCAGTCAAGAACACCACTGAAAAAAAAGGAGAATTCAGGGTAATAAAGGACAACAAAGACAAAAATGGCATTTCCAAATCTCTTGGCAGGCTCTTTATACTATTTTTGAGTGGCTTTTTCGTCCTCAAGATAGTTCTGCGAATAACGCACATAATTTTCCGGCGATTCCTCAATATTGCGACGCTCATCCTCGGTAATCGGCCTCATGACCTTGGCGGGAACACCGGCAACCAGCATTCCTGACGGTACGGTAAAACCCTGCCTTACCAGTGACCCAGCTGCAACAATCGAGTATGGTTCAACAACACAGTCGTCAAGCAGCACCGCGCCCATGCCGATCAGTACATAGTCCTTCACGGTGCAGGCATGCAGCACTGCCCCATGACCTATGGTTACGCAATTCCCAATGGTAAGCGGGCCGGTATCGTGCGTAACATGCAGCGTGACATTATCCTGTACGCTGGTTTTCTCTCCGATACGGATAGGACAAACATCACCCCGTACAACAGCATTGAACCATACACTTGAATAGGCACCAATATGCACGTCACCAATAACAAAGACACCGTCCGTCATAAAAACTGTTTCATGAATCTGCGGCCATACTCCCTTGTAAGACATTACTTTTCCCATACGATAAAATCTATAAAGTTTAATAATTGCTTTTTAATTACCGCACAACAACAAAAACAAACACACTCGATGATAAAAGACAGAGATTGCATAGAGAGCGATCTCAAGAACATAAAATATTTTTTTATAACGGTTGGATTCTTTAAATTGATAGTAGAATGTATTTAACCCTAAAACAAGTGACCATGAGCAATATATCAGGAGTTTTCACCGGCTGGGGAGAGGCTTACGGAAGATTCGTTGAGGTTTTTATAGATGGGCACTGGTGGGTTGTAGGCGACTCTCTGGAAAATATTGGCAAAACAACGAAGCGCCTGCTGAATAATGCTTATCCTTTTTTGTATGGTGGCAGTGCATCATCAGGTCTGAGAGGTTCTTCTCCCAAAGTCTCCGGATATGCCAAGCCAGGCAAAGATATTGAACGCCGATTCAAGGACTGAAAAAATCCATTACCATTTGAACCTTGACCCTTTCACTTGAAGGTATCGAATACAAAAACGAGGCTTAATGCCTCGTTTTTCATTTTCAGCACATGCTTCCCGGCAAGCTCTTATTTCATGCTCTATTTTTCTAAACATTGTAAATTATAAAACTGGTTCAACTTCCTGAGCACTCTACGCAAAGCTACCAAACCTTACCTTTTCAGTACCGGCATGAAAGCAACTCTGAGCTGCAGCAAATTAAAGAAGATCTACAACAAACGTGAAGTCGTCAAAAGCTCATCCATCGAGGTAAAGCAGGGTGAAGTTGTAGGGCTTCTCGGGCCCAACGGTGCAGGTAAAACCACAACATTTTATATGATTGTTGGCCTTGTTCGACCTGACGGCGGCGATGTTTTTCTTGATTCTACAAACATCACCCGTCTGCCCATGTACAAGCGCGCCCGCCTTGGCATTGGCTATCTCCCTCAGGAAGCATCGGTGTTTCGCAATTTGACAGTTGAAGAAAACATTCTGAGTGTACTTGAATTTACCCCCCTGTCAAAAGCTGAAAGGCAGGAAAAAACTGATATGATGCTGGAAGACCTCAACATTGCAGCAATACGAAAAAGCATGGGCTATGCACTTTCCGGTGGCGAACGACGTCGCACGGAAATAGCAAGAGCGCTGTCACTTAACCCAAAATTCATCTTGCTCGACGAACCTTTTGCCGGAGTTGACCCCATTGCTGTTGAGGATATTCAGCAAATTGTTGAAGGGCTTGCCAAACGCGATATCGGGGTGCTCATTACCGACCATAACGTCCATGAAACCCTTTCCATTACCAATCATGCCTACC
Organism: Chlorobiaceae bacterium; assembly: GCA_012972835.1. Classification (GTDB taxonomy): domain Bacteria; phylum Bacteroidota; class Chlorobiia; order Chlorobiales; family Chlorobiaceae; genus Chlorobium. The sequence continues at coordinate 53,998 of JABDHK010000004.1, forward strand.
TGCTTTTTGATGGCAGCATCTTCATGCATGGCAGCCCTGAAGAGATAGCATCAAACCCCGAAGTACGTAAAATGTATCTCGGAGAAAAATTTACCCTCGACAGATATTAGGTCAAGCCCATATATATTTATACGGGAAACTTTATAGATACATTTCAGCGTTATATATATATACAGGAATAAGCCCTTAACTTTAACAACTTTTTCCTTTATGAGATTTAATCGAAATGAATTACCGGAGTTAATCCCAACATGAATATTCTTCTGATCTATCCCGAATTTCCTGATACCTTCTGGAGTTTCAAGCACGCCCTTAAGTTTGTCAACAAAAAAGCATCGCTTCCTCCTCTTGGTCTGTTGACTGTAGCGTCAATGCTTCCTGAATCCTGGAATAGAAAACTGGTCGATCTCAATGTATCTCTTCTTACAGCAAGGGACATTGCTTGGGCCGACATGGCACTCATAAGCGCTATGGCTGTTCAGCAGGAATCTGCAAGAAAGGTGATTGAACTCTGCAACAAGGCCAATTTGAAGGTAGTTGCCGGTGGACCACTCTTTACATCGGAACATGATGCTTTCCCTACGGTCGATCATTTTGTATTGAACGAAGCCGAGCTTACGCTTCAGCCATTTCTGGAAGATTTGAAAAAAGGAACTCCCAAAAAAATCTATACCTCAGAACTTTTTCCTGATATTACCCTTACACCCGCTCCAGAGTGGCATCTGCTCGACATAAACAAGTATGTCGCCATGGCAGTACAGTTTTCAAGAGGTTGCCCCTACCGTTGCGACTTCTGCAATGTAACCGCACTTTTCGGCCATAAAATCCGCACAAAAAAAAGTACCCAGATTATTGGTGAACTTGATGGCATAAAGCAAATGGGATGGCGCGACAGTATCTTTTTTGTTGACGACAACTTTATTGCCCACAAAAGCTACCTGAAAAAAGATCTTCTTCCTCAATTGATCGAATGGCAAAAAAACAACAAATCAACCACCAAATTTTTTACTGAATGCTCGATCAACCTGGCTGATGACCCGGAACTTATGTCGCTTATGGTGCAAGCCGGGTTTTCCCAGGTCTTTATCGGCATTGAAACTCCTGATAACACAGCTCTTGAGGCTTGCGGCAAGGAGCACAACACCTCAAGAGACATGCTCGGAAACATCAAAAAAATTCAGCAGGCAGGTATGGAGGTACAGGGTGGCTTTATTGTGGGTTTTGACAGCGACACCCCATCGATTTTCCAGAAGCAGATTGAATTCATCCAGAAAAGCGGTATCGTCACCGCCATGGTTGGCATTCTTCAGGCACTGCCCGGTACCAGGCTCTATGAGCGCATGCAAAAAGAGGGGCGTCTGCTGCACAATTCAAGTGGCGACAATGTTGACAGCAATACCAACATTATTCCGAAAATGGATATTGAAATCCTGCGCAAGGGATATACCGACATGATGACACAACTCTATGCTCCGAAACAGTATTATACAAGAATCAGAACTCTTCTCAGGGAGTACCGGACACCGGTCTTAAAAGGAAGCTTCCGTTTTAGTAACCTTCTTGCCTTTGCCCGTTCAACAGTTTTACTTGGGGTAGTAGGCCGGGAACGTTTCCAGTACTGGAAGATGCTGGTATGGACATTCTGGCACCGCCAGAAAGCCCTGCCGCATGCAATAACACTGGCCATCTACGGCCACCATTTCCGAAAGGTCTGCTCGCTGCATCTTAAAGAAACAAAAAAGGCCGCAGGGTAACCGCACACTCTGAGCTATTATTCACCCATATTTTGATCATTTTTATCGTGCTTTTTACCCGGAAAGACAAGCGAGTATAGGATTATTAAAAAGGTTATCCCCATTGAAATACACGATTTTTGTTCGTTTGTCATATTATTTCCTTCTCTTAACCTAATATTTGCTGGAAATAAAGCATCCTCGAAGCCAAGATTTGTAGAGATGATCCTCTCCATTACAATATAACTTTTTTATATAATATCGTATTATCATCTTATTATTACTTAACAAGTACAATAATCCGGAATTCTGTTATTTCTGAACTCGGCGAATTCCCGATCCCGAGAAATTCTTTAACCTCCTGAGATTTCATGATAGCCGAGCACTTGCTTTTTAAATCTGACGGTGGATTTATTCGCATACCCATCTGGGGGCACATACCACTGAGCGGACCGCTAAAAAAAATACTTTCCCACCCTTCGTTTCTGCGTCTTAAAGGGATACGGCAACTCTCCTTCTCGCAGCAGGTCTATCCAGGTGCCACCCATACACGGTTTGAGCACTCGATTGGGGTTTATCATCTCATGAAGCTTATTCTGCAACGCATGCTGACCAGCCCACTGGCTCTAAGCCTTCAGGATGACACCTTTAAATTCGATGACCACAACTGCCGGGTACTTCTTTCGGCATGCCTGCTGCACGATATAGGTCACTTTCCTCATGCCCATATCATTGAGGAACAGATTCCGCTATGCGGTTCTGAACCGGTATTTTTACATCATGAAGAGCTTTGCCGCCACTTTATTTATGAGAGTAATCCCGGAGTTCCCACGATAGCTGAAATTCTGCAGAAGGAGTGGAGAGTATCCCCCGAATCAGTTATCAGCCTCATCACAAGCAGTGCCGGAAACCGGTTTGGGAAGCTTATCAGCGGCACACTCGATCCTGATAAAATGGACTATCTCATGCGCGATGCACACCACTGCAACATTCCGTATGGAAGCATCGATATTGAACGGCTGATAGAATCATTTGTGCCTGATCCGCAGCATGAACGGTTTGCCATAACGGAAAAAGGGATTGCGCCACTTGAAAGCCTGCTTTTCGCCAAATACATGATGATGCGCAACGTCTACTGGCATCACACCAGCAGAGCTCTCTCGGCTATGCTTCGCCGTCTCCTGCAGGATATTGCAAGCGAAGGGTTGCTCTCACCCGATGCCATACGTAAACTTTTTTACGGCAATGCTGATGACCGGGTGCTGCATGAACTGAAAAACCTGTTACCGGAGAACAATCATCCTCTTGCAGCCCTTCTCGAAGATATCCTGATGCGAAGGGTCTACAAACGGGCAATAACTGTCCAACCCTACATTAAGGACACTGCCCAGGCCGACGACCGGTGGTTCATCTATACTACTGACAGCACAATGCGCAGGATGATGGAACTTGAGATTTGCGGCTTTCTCAACAAACGATGCCATCTCGGACTGCAGGGCCATGAAGTACTGATTGACCCTCCGTCGAAAAAAGATATTTTTGATTATGCCGATTTAAAAGAGCTGAGGGTCTACCCTACCCGTTCTGAACACCTACACTACAACCTGCAGCTTGAATCCGAGTACATAAGGTTTGACGATTTGCACGAGTCTGTTTTCCGGTCAGATTTTATTCTGGCTTTTGAACGCTACACAAAAAAATTCAGACTGCTCTGCCGACCAGATCTGGTAGATCGCATTATAGAGTTCCGCGAAGAGATTATGAGTATGTTAATGCAGTAAATCTTATATTATTTGAAAACAAAACCTCATAGCACTATGGAACAACAGGATAAATTTTACAAGGGCCTCTTTTTCGGAGCAGTGCTTGGCGCGGCTGCGGGTACTATCATGGGATTGCTGTTCGCTCCTCACAAAGGAAGTGAAACACAGCAGATTATTTCAGGCAAGGTTAAACTTGCGCTTGACAAAGCAACTGATTTATACGAAAGCAATGAGCACGATGGAGCCTACAGCAATGATGCAAAAAAACGCTCTCAGGAGATAATCGACACCGCTCGTGATGAAGCAAAAAAAATTCTGAATGAAGCAAACAGCATTATCCGGGATATAAAGGGATATCCAAAAACCCAGGAAAACTGATTTATGCTCTCATACTTAAGCGCAGGAACAGCAACAAGTGGCAATAATAACAAAGCTGTATTGTTGTTGCACGCATTCCCTCTCTCTGCCTCGATGTGGCGGCCCCAGATTGAGAGCCTTGGCGAGGCGGGTTTCACAGTTATAGCACCGAACGCTTTTGGCATTGAAGGTTCAGAAGAAAAAAAGAGTTGGACATGTACTGATTACGCCCATGAACTGGCGTTACTCCTTGAATCGCTGGAGATTGAAAAGGCAACGATTGTTGGCCTTTCAATGGGTGGCTATCAGGCTTTTGAATTCTACAGACTTTACCCCGACAAAATCGCATCTCTTGTTCTCTGCGACACGAGAGCGGAAGGCGATGCACCCGAAGCCCGATCGGCGCGCGAAGAGTTCATAGGCGCCATTGAAACTGGAGGCGCCAAAGAGGCGATACGGCGCATGATACCGAATTATTTTACCCACTCGACCTATACAAGCAGAGCTGATCTGGTCGCACAAGCCGAAAATATGATCGGAGCACAGTCTGCAGCTGTCATTACCGCAGCAATGCGGGCAATCATGATGCGTTCCGATGCAAGCGCCCTTTTTGCAACCATTCACTGCCCTGTGCTGGTGATTAACGGAGCTGAAGACAAACTCACAACTCCTGATACAGCAAAAAGCATCAGTGCCCGAATTCCGGGTTCACAGCTCCGGCTGCTTGCAGATGCTGGCCATATATCTAATATGGAGCAGCCCGAGGCTTTCAACCAGGCACTGCTTGACCATATCGAAAAAGTCCGACTGACCTGAAAGTGAATAACTTCTGGACTATCGAACTTCCAGACCGTCAATCATTTCAAAAAAATTCGGAAATGAAACGCCTACCACATGGATATCGGTAATGTCGAGTGCTGCCCCAGTAGCCTTTCCCGCAATAGCAAAGCTCATCGCGATCCTGTGATCATCAAAACTGTCAATGACAACTGCTCCTGAAGGGGTCATGATGCGGCCCTTGACAATAAAACCGTCTGGATACTGCACACAATCAAAACCAAGGCGCTGAAGATTAACCACAACAGCATCAATCCGGTCACTCTCTTTGGTTCTCAGTTCAGCTGCGTTATGGAGTTCAAACTGACCGGTCGCAAAAGCTGACAGCACGGCAAGCATGGGTATTTCATCAATGATAAAGGCAATCAACTGAGGATCACTGATCAGAAGAGGTTCAATCCCCGCACTGTTCCGGACAAGAATATCTCCAAGAGATTCACCGCCGATTACCCGCTGGTTTTCAATTGATATACCAGCACCAGCATCAAGAAGAATATCAAGAAATGCAGCCCTTGTTGGGTTGAGACAGACATCTCTGATTATGATTTCAGAACCGCGGGCAAGCAGGCCAAGCGCAACGATAAAACATGCTGCTGAAGGGTCTGCGGGGATATAGAAAGGTTTTGCGGCTATACCTTTTCTACCGGGCACGACAATTATCCTTTCGCCATCCTGCTCAAACGTCTCAAGACCAAGCATTACTTCGGTATGGTCACGCGAACGCACCGGCTCAATAATCCTGCTTTCACCTTCGGCATGGAGAGCAGCAAACGCAACAAGGGATTTCACCTGCGCGGAAGGCACCGGAAGCCGGTATTCGATAGGTTTCAGCTCTTGTGTGCCATGTATCCTGATCGGTGCAGTTCCTGATGCTGAAAGTTCCACATTTGCCCCCATCTGGCGCAAAGGGTCGGCAACCCTTTTCATTGGGCGCTTCATCAGTGAACTATCGCCTATCAGCTCACTTGAAAACGGCTGAGCTGCGAGAATACCTGAAAACATGCGCATGGTGCTGCCTGAATTGTTGCACATCAAGGGAGCGGAGGGCGGCTGAAAACTCCATAGTCCTCTTGATTCTATGACAACTTTCCTGATTCGTCGGCTGTTGGTACCATCACTCTCTTCCTGTAGAAGCGTTATGCCTGCATCCTTCAAGACGCTGAGGGTTGATTGATTATCAAATCCTCCTGAAAAGTTTGTGATCTCTGTTATGCCTTCCGACAATGCGCCAATAAGTGCCGCACGATGGGAGATCGACTTGTCGGGCGGTAACGCAGTAACTTCACCCTTGAACACTCTCATGAGTCAAAATGGATTGGTGTTGACAAAAAAAAAGCAACTCCCGTTAAGGAGCTGCTTTGAAAACTATCCTGATCTGAATGATCATGAATTGCGGTCTTCATTTGCCCTCTGGGCTCTCCGCCTGCTTCTTGAGCGCTTTAAACGGCCATCAACCGAAGGTTTAACAAAGTATGCGTTTGCACGAAACTCCTTTAAAACACCTGCCCGCTCATACTTCTTCTTGAAGCGCTTCAGCATTTTATCGATCGACTCATTATCATTTATCTGCACACTAACCAATGTAATTCACCCCCTTTTAAAAGATCAACGTCTAAGTTTTAATTTAATAATATCGGTAAGGCTCTCCGAATTTTTTTCTTTTGAAGAAATCAGCTGCACATTTTCAAGAAGCTGTTTTCTTCCGCTTTTACAAAATTCCACAATAATAACAAAGGCACCACTTCCAGTAGCCTGTTTTTCCCTGACAACTCCAACTTCACCAAGCGCCTTGTGATAAAGCGCATCACCTTTGGCGTAAATCCCATGGGGTGAGTATACTTGACAATCTTCGGCTTTAAGCTCTTCAGGGCTGACCTCACGGTCAATCTGTATCTGCCACTCCTTGAGCAGATAAACCTGATTGCACTGCGAACAGCGAATCCAGTACTGGTTTTCAGCCGCGGGGGGCAACTCTCCGGAACCGTTCTTGCCATCTTTCTGCTTTTTAACCGGAACTACCGTCAGAAAATCATCATCCTTTGGTTTATCGCTTGGGATCCATTCACCAACAAACACTTTGTCGGTTATCTGGCCGCACCCTTCACAGAAGCAAGCCTTGATCTTACCCTCTAAAATGAACTGCCTTTTTCGGGACTCTACCTTCATATAATATTGCTGGTGGTTAACCCGCTCATCAATCGTCGGGATCTTCTCTCTGTTATTTTTTCCAGCGTTCTTGCGCAATATAGTGCATCAAACCTAAAAAAAAAGAGGAATGTTCAGTGGTGCTTAGATAAGTAAATCCTGTCAAAAAAGCAACCAGATAATTTTTTTCTCTTCACTTATGGGTCAAAGCATCAATAAGATCTGATTTGGTAAGGAGTTGAAGTCTTCCATCCGACATACTTATCAATACCCCGGATGCACTTTGCTGCAGTTTATCAGAGAGTTCAGAAATCGTAGCATCCAGCTGGCAAACGGAAAAAGGCTGCTCCATGAATCCAACTACCTTGGAGTTCATCGCCTCATCGTTTTCAATAAGTATGGAAAGAATTTTGTTTTCACTGATACTGCCAATTGGTGCGTTATATGAAACAATCGGCAGTTGGGAAACATCATTCTGCTTCATCATTTCAAATACTTCAGCCAGGGTATTTTCAGGATATGCAAAAATCAGATTCCTGCGTACCTTCAACTGCAGAATATCTTCAGCGGTAATCTGCTCAAGAGCTGATTTCGCCTTGCGGTAAAAGCCCCTCTTCCGCATCCACTCATCACTGTACATCTTGCTCAGGTAATAACCACCAAAATCATTCATCAACACTACGACACAATCGTCATTATCATATCCCTTTCCAGCCTGAAGCGCCGCAGACATCACTGCGCCTGATGCACCACCGGCAAAAATAGCCTCACTACGCAAAAGCTCTCTTCCACAGTTGAATGCGTCATAATCACTTATCTGTATAACATCATCGATAACCGACGGATCCCAGATATCCGATTCCTGTCTGGAACCTATTTCCTCCAGCTCAGAAAAAACTGGATTACCTGGTTTTTCATCGTTCAAGAGCCCTGCATAAACAGAGCCCTGCGATTCAACACCTATAATGCTGATTTGGGGATTTTTCTCTTTCAGAAAACGGCCAAGGCCGGAAGCCATAGCCCCGGAGAGCATCGGTACAAAAACATGGGTAACCTTGCCCTCGGTCTGGCGAAATATTTCACTGCCTGTAGCCTCACTGTGAACCTTGATACTGACAGGATTTTCATACATGCCGGTAAAAAAGGCGTTAGAAATACTCTTTACAAGACTTTCAGCAACATTTTTGCAGCTGCGCGGCTCTCCAGGCAGAGCGTCTGAGGGGGTAATAACCAGTTCTGCACCAAGAGCCCTGAGAACCTCCTGCTTCTCCCGCGATATGTTATCAGGGGCTGCCAGAAGCAGCTTGTAACCACGTCTCACACCAGCCATGGCCAGAGCAATCCCGCTGTTGCCGCAGGTCCAGTCCACAAGGGTCATGCCCGGATGAATCTGCTCCCGATCTTCAGCATCCGTAATGAGGGCGGACGCAACCCGATAATAGTGCGAACAAGCCGGGTTGAGGTACTCGAGCTTGGCCATAACCCTGGGACGAATGTGGCGGGCCATCTGTTTAATAAGAACCAGCGGTGTTTCTGCTGCCAGCCCGAATATATCGTGGTTCGACATGATAGTAGCTGAAAAATGGTTTAACGTGATAACAAGCCCTGAAAACACTCAAAGAAAATATACATTAATTGCTCAATTCACGATAGGTGCGGAATAAGCCTCTAAATTCAATGTTTGATAATCAGGAACAAAATATGTTTTTTTACAGAAAGTTCCGGAACCAGGGCAACCTGCCCCTGTAATCACAAAAAGGCAACCGCTTTATGGATAAACAAAAACCGGGCTCTTCTGCAAGAGAAATTCCTCTTGAAACCATGACTGAAGCTCTTGTTTCTCTTGAACACCTTACCAGGAATACACGCCTTATCCGTGAAAGGATAGCCGGGAAAGCCCGCATCATGGGTATCGTTAAAGCAAATGCTTACGGACATAACGTCCACAGAGTTGCCGAGACTCTTGAAGCCTCTGGGATCGAAGATTTTGGAGTAGCAAACATCCATGAAGCCATTGAACTCAAAACCGGAGGCGCACTAAAAAATCCAGCAAAGATTCTGGCCTTTTCTTCCCCGCTTCCCTCCCACATTGAATTTTTTCTGAAATACGGCATCGACATGACTCTCTGTGACAGCATAACCCTTCAAGCCGCAAAAGAGGTTGCTGCCAGCTATAACACAACGCTTGCCGTACAGGTAAAAGTCGACACCGGTATGGGGCGACTCGGCATCTCCCCTTCAACAGCAATGGAGTTGCTCAGAGAGATCGACCACTCTCCTTTCCTTGAGCTTAAGGGCATCTATACCCACTTTGCCGACAGCACATCAACCGATGGCTTCACAGAAAAACAGGTGGCACTGTTTAAAACACTCGCTGCAGAATACGAGCATGCAGCCGGTCGAACAGTATGCAAACATGCCGCCAACAGCGGGGCAATTCTTTCACAACCTGGCTCCTGGCTTGATATGGTTCGCCCGGGTATCCTGCTCTATGGATATCATCCAGCAAAGAACACCCCTTGCCGTCTCGATGTAAAACCGGTCATGCAGTTCGAGGCAAAAGTAATTTTTATAAAAACTGTAGCTGCGGGAACCACGGTCAGCTATAACAGAACCTGGGCTGCACCTGGACCACGGCATATTGCCACAATCGCTGCCGGATATGCCGATGGCTATTTTCGTACTTTATCAGGTCGAGCAACGGTCATGATCAACGGCAAAACTTACAAGCAGATCGGCACCGTAACAATGGATCAGATTATGGTTGACCTCGGTACACAACACAACGTCAAAACAGGAGACAAGGCCATTCTCTTTGGATGGGATGGACCTTCAGCTGAAGAGATTGCAGAAATTGCCGGCACCATCAGCTACGAAACACTTTGTTCGGTTTCTTCGAGGGTAAAGCGTATTTTCGTATAAAAAAACGTAAAACCTGAACACTATGAATTTCCTTGAAAAGCTGGCCATCAAACTCAGCCTCACCAAAGCTGAAATTTATATGGTCTCGATTCTTCTTGGATTTCTAATGCTTGGAGTTATCATAAAGAATATCAGTTCGGTTGAGGAGGCAGACCTCCTTATTAAAAAGGTGGAGAGAGCCCGATACCGAGATACAGAAGTCGACAGCCTTATCCAGCTTGCCACAGTAGAACAGGCAAGGGTCAAAGAGGATGTCCGGCAGGAAGTTGCAGCTGAACAAAAAGGTGAAACCATTGAGAAGAGGCCGCAACACCTCATAACAGTGAAAAAGGTATTTGCCGGAACAATCTCTTTTAATAAAGCCAGCAACGCACAGTTACAAAAAATTCCAGGAATAGGGCCGGTGATGGCGGGTAGACTGATTACCTTCAGAACAGAAAAAGGCGGCAAAGTGGAACAATTTCAGGACTTTCTTGAAGTCAAAGGAGTGAGCAATAAAAAGCTTGAACTCCTAAAACAACATTTCACTCTGGAGTAATGAGTAAAAGTCAGATAGCATGTTCCATCACCACAACAGAGAGCACTGTTGTCCGGCTTAAAACATCAGGAACTTCCGGATACAGCCTGACAGCATGTAAAACACTTCAGGTTGGTTTTGAGAACCTTGCGTCAGGAAAAGGGAGACGCGTCCTGAAGAAACTTGAACGTCACCTTAAAGAGTGGCAGAAAGAGGAGCTTGCGCTCTGTGTCGAACCTGGAACCTACTTGCCCCTTCCGGCATTCTTTCCTGCCGATGCCAGCCCGGATGAGTGTAAAGAGTACTGCAGAATTGAAGCTGGATACTTTTTAACCCAACCTGAAAAATACAGTTGCGATGATACCGGCTATAGCGACAATAGCTGCAGCGAATTGCATAACAAACACATACTGCTCTTCTATCCTGACGAACAGTGCAAAAGAGCTTTGGAAAACTTTTCAACCAATCATCAGATAGTGTTCAGTGGCTCGCCGCAAAAACCTCTGCTTTACCTCTCGAAGTTCACCAAAGAAGCGCAAGTTATCCTTGAGCTTGAAACAAACTATGTACTCCTGACAATATCAAGAAAAGGACAAATTGAAAAATTTTCGTTCCATCATGTAAAAAGCAGGGAGGAGAGGGAGTATTTCACCATTAAAGTGCTTGCAGAAAACCCGATCTGCCGTGAAAAAGGGGTACAGGTTACCGGCACAATGGCCGACAAGATTATGATGGCACTGATCGGAAAAGAGAGCTCAATTGCTCTGACAACACTCATTATACCGCCATCAATAACTATCAGTAATCCGCAGAACTTTTCCATCTCTTCAGCTTCTGCCGTAAAAGCCATCAGCACAGCACTGATGGCTCTTGCGGAAAATGAGGAAACTACAACTTTTTCGCGTTGACAACCTCGGCAATCTGAACTGCATTGGTTGCCGCACCTTTTCGCAGGTTGTCGGCTACTATCCACATGTTCAGTGTCTGTGGATGCCAGTAGTCACGGCGAATCCTTCCTACAAAAACCTCGTCACGCTCATAAGAGGTGAGCGGCATGGGATAGATGCGGGCTGAAGGATCATCCTGCAGGATAATCCCCGATGAACGAATGAGAAGCTCACGCACCTCATCGATATCAAACTCCTGTGCAAGCTCTATATTCAGCGACTCTCCGTGCCCGCCATAAACTGGAATACGAACCGTTGTCGGTGAGATGCTCATGGAGTCATCGCCCATGATCTTCCGGGTCTCATTGACCATCTTCATCTCTTCCTTGGTATAACCATTCTCCGTAAACATATCGATCTGCGGCACGGCATTGAAGGCTATCTGGTGAAAATGGGTAAACTCATCCTGCTTCTCGCCGGCCAGCTCGCTTTCAAGGGCATCACGTCCAACCTTTCCTTTACCAGTAACCGATTGATAGGTTGACACCACAACTCTTTTTACACCGTAACGGTCATGCAGAGGTTTGAGCACTACGACCATCTGAATGGTTGAACAGTTGGGATTGGCAATAATGGGTTCAGGTGTACCGTCCCCTTTAAAAATATCTCCTGGATTAACCTCGGGCACAACAAGAGGTACATCAGGATCCATGCGAAATGCCGATGAATTATCAATAACAACAGCACCTTCCGCAGCGGCAATTGCTGCCCACTCTTTACTGGCTGTGGCGCCGGCTGAAAAAAGCGCTATATCGACGCCACGAAACGCCTCTTTTGAAGGCACCTGAACTATAAACTCCCGCCCCTTGAACTGCACAACCTGACCGGCACTTCTCGAAGAAGCAAGCGGAACAATGTCGCTTACAGGAAAATTTCTCTCTTCCAGAACCTTGAGCATAGTGCGTCCGACCAGGCCGGTGGCACCAAACACCGCTACACGACAGTGAAGATCCGAGCTACTCATAAAATATTTTATATTTATTACTTAGTAATTTAATTCAAGTCTGCTTGAATGGTCATTGAGATATTCCGCACCATCACGGATTGTCCCCTCCCTTGCATATCCTTCGCACTCCTCGCCATATGCAAGAAGAATATCGATAACCTGCTCCCAACCCTCCTCGCGTACCAGTTTATTGCGTACCCGTGATACCATCGGAAGGCCTTTCAGATAGGTTGCATAATGCCGACGCATTTCCAGCACTCCATACTTTTCACCCTTGAACTGAACTGAAAGCTTCAAATGCTCAACAGCGGCCTCTATCCTTGCCCGAAAATCAGGCAAAGGCATACACGTCCCCGTTGTCACCAATTGCTTGGCACGCTCAAAGATAAAAGGATTTCCTATTGCACCCCGGCCAATCATCACCCCGTCCGCTCCGGTATGGTCAAACATGGCAACAGCATCTTCGGCTGTCCATATATCACCGTTCGCAATAATCGGTATGCGCGCATGCTCTTTCGCTTCACGGATCCAGTTCCAGTCCGCTTTCCCTTTATACATTTCACTTCTCGTACGACCATGTATGGCAAGAGCCTGAATGCCAGCATCCTCAAGGCGATGCATGACATCAACAATATTAATCGACTCCCTGTCCCAGCCTATTCTTGTTTTGGCGGTCACCGGAATGCTTACCGCACGGACAACCGCTTCTGCAATTTGTGCCATCTTTTCAGGTTCCTTGAGCAATGCCGCGCCAGCACCCTTTCCTGCAACTTTTTTGGTCGGACAGCCGAAATTAATATCAAGGTAATCAGGACTGTACTCTTCAGCTATCACAGCGGCCTCAATCATCGACTCGACACTGCTTCCAAAAATCTGTATGGCAAGCGGTCTTTCGACCATATCTGCCGTCAGCTTGCGCACCGACTTCTCAACACCCCTGCGCAAGGCTTCGGCACTGATGAACTCTGTATAGACAATGTCCGCTCCATGCCGCTTGCACAGCTGCCTGAATGCCCTGTCGGTTACATCTTCCATTGGGGCAAGCATAACAGGACGGTCAATGTCAATCGTTCCTATTTTCATACCTACCCGTTTATAATCTCTGCAGGCCGGGCCATCAACTCCTTGACCTGCTCATGAATCTTTGCATAGAGTGCAGGATCTTCGCGCAATGCCTTTTTGACGGTTTCACGTCCCTGGCCAAGCTTATCCTGGCCATAACTGAACCATGACCCTGCTTTTTTTACAACACCAAACTCAACACCGAGATCAATCAGCTCTCCTATAGCCGATATCCCTTCACCGTAAAGAATATCAAACTCGGCACTTTTGAACGGAGGTGCAACCTTGTTTTTAACAACCTTCACCCTGGTACGGTTCCCGGTACTCTCCTCACCATCCTTGATCTGGGCAATTTTACGGATATCAAGACGCACCGATGAATAAAATTTCAGGGCCTTGCCACCGGTCGTCGTTTCAGGACTGCCGTACATAACTCCGATTTTGTCGCGAAGCTGGTTGATAAAAATACAGACACAGCTCGATTTGGAAATAGCACCGGTAAGCTTGCGGAGAGCCTGACTCATGAGCCGGGCCTGCAAACCCATGACACTGTCACCCATTTCGCCTTCGAGCTCAGCCTGGGGCACCAGAGCAGCTACAGAATCAACCACCACAACATCAATGGCTCCACTCCTGACAAGCGTTTCAACAATAGAGAGTGCCTGTTCACCGGATTCCGGCTGACTGATAAGCAGAGCATTGATATCAACACCAAGCTTTCGGGCGTAAGAGGGATCAAAGGCGTGTTCGGCATCCACAATAGCAGCAATACCTCCCTCTTTCTGCGCCTCAGCAATAACATGCAAGGCAAGAGTTGTCTTGCCCGATGATTCGGGCCCATAAATTTCGGTTACACGACCACGAGGCAATCCACCCACTCCAAGCGCAAAATCAAGCGCCATCGATCCGGTTGAAATGGAGAGCACCTTCATAACTGCGGAATCGTCACCAAGGCGCATGATAGCTCCCTTGCCAAACTGTTTTTCGAGAGCTTCGACTGCAAGGTTGAGCTGCTTGAGTTTTGCCGGGTCAACACCAATGACCTTCTTTTCAGTTTTTATAGTATCCATAAAACAGGCATGATAAAATTTGAGAAATAGTATAACCTCATGGTATAATGGTTTTAAGCGTTTCAGAGAGCTCGCGGTAACTCAAGTTCAATTCCTGCACTGACCTGGTGTTGCTGTACGCAAGAAGCCTTGATGAAATACCTATGCTTTCCAGACTGATAAATGAGGGGCTATTTGAAAGCATCGACCAGATTTCACCTCCAAAACCAGCCAGCAGTCCAATACCGTAAGGCACCATAAATGTGTGACGGATGCTGCTGCCTGCAAGAGTCCCGATACGGGCGAAAAGCTCACGAAATGTGAGGTTGTTACCAACAACAACATAACGCTCTCCTGAACGCCCTCTTTCCCATGCTGCGATATGAGCATCAGCCACATCCCGGACATCGACAAAACCTGTACTTCCTGAAGGAAGAAAAGGGAGCTTCCCCTCATAGACAAGACGCAACACATCATTCGATGAACTGAGAGAAGCCGGATTTTTGCGGTCAACACCAATGACAACACCGGGATTCACCATCACAACATCAAGTCCCTCTGCTACGCCACGCAATCCCTCAAGTTCAGCCAGGTGCTTGGACTCCATATAACCATTCCTGCGTTGCCACTCCTGAAAGGATGTTGACTCGCTGGCAGGCGTACCGTCCTCTGTTGCTCCGATAGCTGCGATGGAACTGGTGACTACAAGCTTTCGGACATTGTTGAAAAGAGAGGCGTTGACAACGTTTCTTGTTCCGAGAACGTTGGTATCATAGAGCGCATTACGAAAATTCCTTGTATAGGAAATCAACCCGGCACAATGAAACACCGTATCGACACCCTTGAACGCTTCCATAAGCGCAAGAGAATCAAGAAGATCCGCATGGACAATATCAACCGGCAAACCCTCAAGAAAGAAGCAGTCCGAGCTCTTCCTCACAATCACCCTGAAGTTGACCTCACCTGATAATTTTGAAAGCAATGCAAGAACGAGCTGGGATCCAATATATCCGGTAGCGCCAGTTATGACAATTGATGATTTTAGCATTAAATCGCTGAATATTTCCGCCTTTATTTCCGCTTATTATTTAGTAAAACCAATAACAACAACCGTGATTTCTCACTTATGGGATAAGATGCCAGCAGTTTTATTGTCGCTGTAAAATAAGCGAATTTTTACCAGTAAAGAAGTAAATGACGGCAAATCTTCACTGTTTACAAAAATAAGAATTAAAACTACATTGCATTAAATTCCAGTCACAAGCTTTAGAAAATATTTAGTAATGTCAAAAGAAAATTTCCGGCATCCGACAGTTCCTGCATCTGAGGAATCGGTTCATCAGAATGAACTGTCGAACGGATTAAAAATTGTTACCGATTCAGTTCCTTATGTACAAAGCATTACGCTCGGTATCCAGATTGATGCTGGTTCACGCGATGACCCCCAAGACGGCCTGGGGTTGGCTCATTTTATTGAACACGCACTCTTTAAAGGTACAGGACGGCGCACCTATATTGATATAGCCAGAAATATCGAAAAAAACGGCGGCTATCTCGATGCCTTCACAACCAAGGAACAAACCTGCATCTATCTCCGCTGCCTGGCCGAACATCTCGAACCATCTTTTGACCTGCTCTCGGATCTTGTCTGCGATCCGGTTTTTCCTCCAGAAGAGATCAACAAAGAAAAAGAGGTTGTTATTGAAGAGATCAGCAGCGTTAACGATACTCCTGAAGAACTTATTTTTGAAGAGTTTGATCTACGTTCTTTTCCCCTCCATCCTCTTGGAAAACCAATCCTCGGTACCGAAGAGAGCGTAGGAAATTTTACGGATGATAATCTGAAAAACTTCATGCGGCTCCACTATGTACCGCAAAAAATGCTTCTCACTGCTACAGGAAACGTCCATCACGATGAGATCATGCGACTTGGCGAACGATTTCTCGGCAAACTCAGAGAACCGTCGGGTACCCGGTATGTTCGCCAACCCTTCCTTGCACAAGATTATACCCCTTTTACCCAGACACTTAAAAAACGGGTCTGCCAGGCGCAGATTGTACTTGGCACAGCCATAGAACGGCATGATCCACTCTTTTACAGCCTGATGGTACTCAACTCAATGCTCGGTAACGGCATGAGTTCCCTTCTCAATCTTGAACTTCGCGAAAAGCGGGGCCTTGCTTATAACGTCTATTCATCAATTACCTTTTATGACGAACTGACCGCGCTGAACATCTATGCCGGCACAGACAGCAACAAGACAAAGGTCACCCTTGAACTCATCAAAGAGTTGCTCCAGAGCGATTCACTGAAACATCCCAACGCAGAGGAGGTGCTGGCTGCAAAAACAAAACTGATCGGATCACATATCATGGGTATGGAAAAAATGACACGCAGAATGTCTCAGATGGCATCCGACATCTCCTATTTCGGCAGATATATTGAGCCAGAAGAAAAAACAGCCGCTATTTCGGCGGTCACTCCAGACGATATCGCTGAAGCGTCCATGCGGATACTTCACGACCCACCCTATTCCACACTGGTCTACAAGCCAGGGCGCTAAACCGAATCCCGGAGAAGGTCTGTTTTAAAAAACAGGATTAATTCGTATCTTCTTAACTTTCAATTTTTCACACTTACTAATTAACCAGAGAGAGCCTTGCAAAAGAATATCAAGAACGTCAGCGAAACCGAACAGGAGCTGGAAATCATACTTTCCGCGGAAGAATTCGGTTCCGAATATAATAAGGAACTTGAAGAAGCCAGAAGAAGCATACAGATCAAGGGATTCAGAGCAGGCCACGCCCCTGTGGGCTTGATAAAAAAACTGGCAGGGCCATCCATTGAGGCAACAATTGCCGAAAAGTTGGCATCACAATATTTCGGAGACATTGTTGAAGATGAAAAGATTAAACCGGCTAACCGCGCACAACTTGTCAAATTCACCTTTGAACCCGATCAGCTTACCCTTCTGCTCTCCTATGAGATACATCCTGAATTTGAACTGCAGGATTTCAGCACATATTCTTTTACCAAGGCACTCTATACTGTCACCGATGAGGATGTCCAACGTGAACTAAATCTTATTCTTAAAGGTCATTCAACGTTGGTCAGCATCGATGAAGCAGCATCAGCAGCTGACACAGTGATCGGTGATGTCTACAAGCTCAATGAGGCTGGCGAACCTGAAGAGGATCATAAAACCGAAAACTATCACTTCAGCCTCGAATACCTCCCTGAAGAGAACCCCTTCCGCATAGCGCTTATAGGAAAAAAAGCAGGTGAAACAGTCGAGATTGAAAACAATCAGACAGATTCCGATGCAAAGCCTTCCCGCTTCCGCGTTGCCATCAGTGAGATCAAACGACTTGAACTTCCTGAACTGACTGACGATCTGGTTAAAGAGATCACCAGACAGCAATTTGAGTCAGTGGCAGACTTCATCGCTGACGTCCGCATCCAGCTCGACACTTACTTTTTATTGAAATCCGATGAGGAGTTGCTTGAATCGATTTCGGCGAAACTGATTGAGGAAAATCCGGTACCCTCACCAAAATCCATGATCGCATCCTTTTCAAAAATGCTTGTTGAGAATGCCAAACGCCAAATGGGTGGCAACTTCCCGAAAGGATTCAACGAAGAAGAGCTTTTGGCTTCCATGAGACCAAATGCCGAAAAACACTCCCAGTGGCTTCTTATCAGCCAGAAAATAGCCGAACTCAATAATCTTGACGTATCGGAAGATGACATCAGGGCTTTCGCGGCAAAAGAAGCTGGCAAAAATGGTACACAGAGTGAAGAAGATCTTCTGAACACCTATCACTCAGCTGAATTCAAGGATTATATCACCGATACCATCATTAAAGAAAAGATCTACGACATTATCAAGTCCAAGGTTACAATCACCGAGGAAGAAAGAGCTATTCCAGTTCATAAAGCCTGAGTTCTTTATCACAAAACAAAGCAGGAGTGGTTTATCTCACTCCTGCTTTGTTTTGTTATGAGCCTTCAATCAGAGCTGTCGCAATCGCAGAGTGGCGGTCATGAGCGATAGATATCTTAATGGAAGAGCTGTCGGGAAAACAACCTTCATCAGCTGCTCTGACAAACGGACGACCTCGTTCATCGTTGAATATCTCAAAACTCTTCCAGTGCACATGGCCGGAAAATCCGGTTCCAAGAGCCTTGACGACCGCCTCCTTCGCAGCAAAGCGACCTGCAATACTGGCAATAACCTGAGGTTTATGAAGACAGAGATCTATCTCTTCCTCGGAAAGAAACCTCTGGAGAAACTTCATTCCGTAGTGGCTATAAACTCTTTCGATGCGATCGAGATCAACAATATCTACCCCTACCTCCATATTTCTCCTCTGTCAAACAAGATCAATTTTCATTGAAAGATCAAGGGCTCGAACGCTATGCGTCAGTTCACCTATCGAGATAAAATCAACACCTGTTTCGGCAACTTCCCGCACATTGTGCATCCCGATATTTCCAGAAGCTTCGAGAAGCACAGCACTGCACGCAGCCTTGACATAGTCGACGGCCTCCTTTATGAGATCTGGAGTAAAGTTGTCAAGAAGAATAATATCCGGAGCACAGACCAGAGACTTGCTCAGCTCATCCATGGAACGAACCTCAGTTTCTATCTTCACATCAAGGTGTTTTTTTTCCCTGTATTTCTGTGCACGGCGGATTGCCTTGGCAATACCACCAGAGGCATCAATATGATTATCCTTGATAAGAATCATATCGAACAAGCCAAAACGGTGGTTTACCCCTCCACCTATCCGGACTGCCTCTTTATCAAAAAAGCGCAGACCAGGTACAGTTTTTCTGGTATCGAGAATTTTGGCATTGGTATGGCTTACCTTCTCAACGTAGGTCTTTGTTCTGGTAGCTATTCCCGACATGCGCTGCATAAAATTAAGCGTAGTACGTTCACCAATTAGCAGAGGAGCAAGTTTTCCCTTAACTTCAAGAATAATGTCGCCACAACATACGGCTTCTCCATCCCTGCAGTGAAGCACAACCGACAGGTCTGGGTCGCAGGCAGCGAAAACCTGCACGGCAACATCAGTCCCGCCAATAATACCCTCATCCTTGGCTCTGATAACAGCACTGCCTTCCTGAAAAGGATCAATAGTTGCCAGTGTGGTAATGTCACCCGTGTAACGGTCTTCTTCAAGGGCAAGCATTATAGCCCTTGCACGGCATCCCTCGTAAAAATCGTTACGAGCATTGGTCTTCATAATTGCCGCTCCTGATACATTGAAAGAAATAATGTTCCGCGTTAAAGTAATTAAATTAATTGGTTTTTTTGGGAACCCTTTCAAGCCGGATATAATCTGTAAAAAAGCCAGGGATGTTAGCTCCCGGCATTTGAGCATCTACAAGGCTTACCGGGCAGAGAAAGCGCACCGGCACCTTAAATAAATGATTTTATACCCCATTTTATAACGAGATAGAGAATTATTATATTACTTTATGTCCGGTATGGGCAGATACCGGCTTCAACAATTGCATCGAAACCCTGCCCTGTTTCATGGCGTTTTATGCTACAGAGATGGAGACAAGCAAAATTAAATTCAAGGCCGTATTTCAGCAGATTTCCTCTCTTCAAGAGAGTTGGCAATTCTCTACCGTAAATAGCCGTGACGTCGATTTTCTCGATTTCAGACAACGATCTGAATGGCTTCAGTACACAGGGCTCCATGACAAAGATGGTCATGAAATTTACGAAGGAGATCTGTTACAGTGGGCTGACTATATTGTTGAGGTTGTTTTTGATTCAGGAAGTTTTAAAGTATTAAATGACGGAAACTCCGATATGCTTCTCTGGTATTGTGTGCCTGAGTGTGAGGTTATTGGCAATAAATACGAGAAAGATATCAAACCTTGATCCACTTTGTCCAGCCATGTTCGCTCGCATGCATTGTGCGTGAATCCATATGAATTATGAAAAAGCAAGCACTCCCATGCGTACGGTTGACAAATATGGTTTTCTATGCACACCATGGTGTACTCAAGGAAGAACATACGATCGGGGCAAAATACGAAGTTGATGCAGAACTTTTTTTCGATTTCACCGATGCTGCACGTAACGATGATATTACAAAAACCGTCGATTACGGTGCTGTGTACAGGAAAATACGGGAAGCGCTCACTCTGAAAAAATTTTTTCTTATTGAGGCTGTGGCCTATGAGATCGCCAACGACTTACTCAAGGATTTTCCAATAATCGAAAGAGTAAGCATAAAAGTCCGCAAACGGAACCCTCCTGTTGATGGCATCTGTGATTACGCAGAGGCCGATTACTCCATTGCCCGTCCCGAAAATAATGCTCATGCATAAGGTCTATATCGGGATAGGTTCAAACATAGGAAACCGTCTCCTCCACCTTCAGGAAGCTGTTGATCTGCTTGATCTTCTCAATAATACATCGGTTTGTAAGATATCATCGATCTACATGACAGAACCGGTTGGTGAAACTGAGCAGAACCGCTTCTATAACGGTGTCATTCTTCTTGAAAGCACCCTTCCGCCTGAAGAGCTTCGCCTGCATTGCAAAACCATCGAACAGGAACTTGGACGGCCCGCAGCATACCCGCGCTGGAGTCCGAGAGTTATAGACCTCGACATTCTGCTCTATGACGATCAATGTTTCCACGCAGGAACGCTCACGATACCCCATTCAGAACTGCATCGCCGAAAATTTGTGCTTGTCCCGATGCTCGATATTGCCAACCCAGTGCATCCTGCAATGAAGCAAACAATCCAGCAACTTCTTGTTAACTGTAATGACCGATCGGTTCTTATCAGGATAAAAGAAATGGTTGTAATCAAAAAGAGAGAGAGCGCAACGTAAAGCACTCTCTCTCTTTTTTTTATACGCAGTGAGGTCGGTTATCTCAGTTGGCAAAGGTAATATTGAGGTTCCCTTCAGCAAAATCAGCACCTTCAGTCTTTCTCCCAACAAGAACATTGGGCAGAATAATGCTCTTCCGGAAGTTGTTGATATCAACCAGCAGCTCATCACCCTTTATATTCACATTCAGCTTTGTCACCTCGACATTCGGCAGATAAAGGCTCAGTACATATTTACCATCAACTTTCTCCAGTATCTGGGTCTTTTCATCAATGTATAGCACATCAGCAGGATTTTTGTCGCCGAAAATCTGCTGACTCAGTTCATAAAGCCTGTCGGTATTGATGATTTCCGCGATAGACTGTTTTGCCTTGAAAATCGGCACAGGATAGAAACAGTTATCAATCACCCTGAGATATTTTGTCTGAATATCGATAAGACTCTGCAAGTAGCTATCAGATGAGCTTGGAGGAAGAATCTTGTTAACCACTGCAGCATCAAGCTTATAGCCGAAAAGATTGAGGTAGGTCTGCACCCTCAGAGCCTCCTTTATAACCATATTTTCAGGATTCAGTACTACCCTGAATGTCGTTATAGATTTATCCTGAAGCATTGAATGGAGCTCTTTCATGTGCGAATTTACCTCCGGCATAAGCTTGAAGATATTTTTCTTCGGCATAAATTTGCTTAAAAGAGGAGCCGCAAAACCAATAGCTTTTGAGTGCCAGCCTCCTATTTTGTCAGCATACCATCCATAAGACTCCGGCATTCCAAGCAAACGCATGGTCTCGCCTGTTGGAGCCGCATCAACAACAACAACATCATATTTACCTGACTTGGCGGCCTTCCATATATAACGAAGACTTATCATCTCCTCCATCCCAGGCATAATCGCAAGTTCTTCAGCAACAACTTCATTGGCACCATCATGCATTAAAATCGATGAAAAGTAGGAATAAAGCTCAGTCCAGTTCTCTCTGATTTCTGCAAGAACATTCACCTCCATGGCAAAGAGATTCTTTTCAACCTCCACAGGCGTGGAAGAGAGCTCAACACTTAAAGCGTCAGCAAGACTATGAGCTACATCGGTACTCATAATCAAAACCCTCCCTCCTCTTCGAGCAATTGCTGTTGCAGTGGCAGCAGAAACGGTAGTTTTACCTACCCCTCCCTTACCTAAATACAGAATAATTCTCATGTTGATTATAAAACTATTGAATGGACTTGATTTTGAATGAACGCTTTTACCGATGAGTTTGTCCTTCGTTATCCTCTTCACCACCAGCCATCCTGCTGGCATCACCTGAGTTTTCAGCTGCCGATTCTTCGCTTATTTCTTCTGCAGGGATAATTCTGATTTTTTTCCTGGGTGCGGTGACCTCCCCACCTCTCTCAATACCCATTCCTTTACCATTTATCTCTGAATCTGAAGAAATATCGTCCATGCTCATCATATTTTTTACAATCGGAAGCACCTCCTCTTCAGGGGTTGTAATCGTAATCTTTTTACGCCGCGGAGCAGCATCGGCGTTCAAGTCATACACAATCTTCTTTTTTGATGCTGGTGCTGATGCTGCTGAAAGAGGATTATTTTCGATCCCCGTTATATCACTCCCGAAACAATCATCATTCAGCGTTTCTTCATCATCGCTTTTAATATGAATGCTTTTTCTTCTAATGGTACTTTCATGATCGTCATCCACACCGCGCTGCTGATTTTTCGGCAAATCATCATTTGAATCATGAGCGCCAGCTTTCGGCGAACTCTTTCGCGTTGTTTTGTTGCCTCCTCCACCAAAACTGGAAGAGAGCTTCATAAGCTTATTCACCGAAGCAATCATCCCGTCATTGCGCACCGCAGTTTTAACAATATTCAGAACAAAACGCTCGGCCTGTGGATTATCAGCAATACTGATTACAAGCTCATTGAGGGCTGTGAGCATACCGGGAACATGCTGAAGATCGTTTTTAAGCTGCTCACGGATTTTGAAAGGGGCATCTCCAACCATCTCCTTTATTGATTCGGCAACTCTTTTCAAGGAAGCAGGGTCAGTGGGAAGGATATTTCCAATTCCCTTGAGAGCATCTGCAGGAGAAAACCCCTGCTTAGGCCCCTCTCCGCCTTGCCCCCCCGCTGGAGAGTGGCTGTACTGCTGTTGTTCAGGGTTAGCATACCCTATCGTTGCCTTATATTGCTCAAGAAGATCCTGACCATAGCCAATGTGGCTGTCCTGCTGAGCTGGAGGAGCATCGAATCGAAGGGAAATTACCCGAGGAACACAAATACCCCTTGCTCCACGCAGAATAGGAACAGAGACTTCGTCAGGCAGTTCTTGGTGGTAATTAAGACCGAGGTACTCTTCTATGATTGACTCAATGACGGTATGAAGCCTTGTAATCAATTCGGCTTCACGCAGTTCAACCATATCAAAAATTACATAAACAGGCTCCTTCTCATTACGACGAACCTTAAAATTCAGTGTAGCAAAATCATGGTCTTTGTTCCGACTGTTAACAGTGACGGAACCAAGATCAAATCTATCCAGATAGTCCTTGTTCGAGCCTCTCGCCCAAAAGTAAACTGCCTTGTCGGTATAGATCAAATAATCTTGAAACGCAATATTGCCGACACGTTCCTGATGTGACTCATAAAAAACCCCTTCAAAAAAAGCAATCGGATTCTCACCGGCGTTCATGAGGCCTTTCTGAAAAAACTCAGTGACATCATTCTGTTCTGTCTGTCCTGAGATATACAAAGAAAAATTAGCCATTAACCACACTCGTTCACTTAATACTATTGGGACGTTGAGCCGAAATCTATCAAATTTTTAGAATAAACAGAAATTACTCGATTAACCGAAGTGCTTTCGTCTTCATAAACTGAGTACGGCTGATTTTTAAACTGGACTGGGATATCAAAGCAAGAACGGACATCATGCATCAAATGAAAGAAGGAGGCTGTTATTCGAGATGGGCTTACTACTACCAAAATAAAAAAGGCAGTGAAACCAAATACTTTTCACTGCCTGAAAACGGAAATGTTGCGGTGCTTATTTCGCAAATTTTGATGTTACTTCTTTCGAAGGAACAGCATAGCCTGTGACTTCAGGTGAAGAACCACGAAGACTTGTGCCTCCGCCCATGTTGCCATAAGCATTGCGGTTGATTCTCATGGTACCTTTGCCTAAAGAATCAAACAACATACCTACGGTCTCCCAATGCCCCTCAACCATTACCTCAAAAATACGTCCGGCTGCGGCCAGGATATCGGTAAAAACTCCACCACCACTCATAATTCCTCCTAGAAATTTAATTATTGGAAAGTTAACAGAATTTAAAACACTATTCTTTTATCAATTTACAGTAATAAACAAAAAAACACAAGAAAAAGATTTGTTCTAACGAAACAGAAAGAACACTGGAAAAAAACAAATCGTTCTATTTTCTTATAGGACCTTTCTGAAAGGATCCTGCAAAATTCTTCACCACTTCAGAAGCGGAAACCCCTGCATCACCAACTGCTGTTGCGGCATTGCCTGTTGCATTTTCCACGGTTTCAACCGCGCTGGCATACAACTCATTGGCAGTTCTTGACGCATCTTTAACGGTAATAGCCACACGATCGATGGTCTCACCAACAACTCCACCCGTACTGCCGAGAATGTTTCCAATGCCCGATGCGTCAATGACAGCACCCAAAGTACCTGTTACCGTATCAAAGATATTGCCTGCAATATTCAGACTGCCAACAACAGCACTCTGCCCGGTTAAAAGGACGCTTTCAGCAAGAAACGTAAGGCGATCAGTAAATTCAAGCTCTTTAAAATCCTTACGAAGTTTCTGATACGATTCCGACATATTACTCTCCCTGGAATTGAGACCGTTCTCACGAGGCCTCTGTTATGATTATGACTAACGATTATATATTTGAAAAATTTAAACATAAAAATCGATCAAAGCAAATGCTCTCCGCTCAAGGGAAATCAGCCTCTATCATAGGCCTTTTGCTCTTTGTGGTGGTGGCTGTTATTGTGCTGGTCAAGATCAAATGGAATATGAAGCCATTTATCCTTGAAAACTGCATCACCGGGCTCAAGTCCTGTAAGACTGATCGGAAGTGTAATGATTTTACGCTGATTACCAATCTGCACATAGAGCTCATCGCCAGTTACCCAGACATCAATATCGACAGGATTGGCAAACATAAGCTTCAACTGCACCTCATAGACATTGCCATTGCGGACAAACTTGATCGGCGGCTCGTCATACATCATGTCTGATGGGTCAGTATCACCATACATGTCTTTAGCAAACATCTCAAGAGATTTCAGACCGACAATTTCCTGTTCGTACATCCGGAGTTTTTTAACAGGAAGAGGAGAGAACCCTTCTTCTATCTCACCAAGGTATTTCTGCTGAATCGCTTTCCAATTCTCCTGATACCCACAATCCTCGTTGACATCAAGCAGTCTGTTCACAAGAACCATATCCACCTTAAACCCATAAAGATTCAGATAGGTCAAGGCACGCATGGTCTCCTTGATCGACATCTTCTCGGCATTCATCACCAGGCGCACTGTAGACTTTTTATTATTCGTCAGGATTTCGCGAATATCTTCAAGCTCATCAAAGACCTGATCAACTGAATCAATGGCATCAGCAGGAGGAATAAAAAATGCAATTTTATCTGACATCCTCGAAAGAGGCTTGCTGAGCGGCTTGATAAGATATTTATTGACATTTTTAACTGCTTTCATGCCCCATGCAAGGGTATCGGGAAGAGAAAGAAGTCTTAGGGTTTCACCGGTCGGGGCAGTATCGAGTACCAGAACATCATAAAGTCCAGATGCTTTATAGCGCTTGATTCTCAAAAGAGAAAAAAGCTCTTCCATACCAGGAAGGATGGTCATCTCATCAGCCATGACCCCGGATACACCCTGAGCCATAAAAATTCTTGTATAATACTTCTGTACGGACTGCCAGTTCTGCTTGAGATCAACATAGGGGTTGACCTCAATAGCATCAAGATTTTCCCTGATTTTTGTGGGCTCTGCGCCGAGAGGCAGGTTAAATGAATCCGAGAGACTGTGTGCGGGATCGGTTGAGAGAACAAGGGTACGATAGCCAAGCTGCGAACAACGGACAGCTGTAGCCGCAGAAACACTGGTTTTGCCTACCCCGCCTTTACCTGTGAAAGTTAAAATACGCATGAACCAAACATTGGGATTTTATGTATACAGAGGAAAAATCAGAAAAGCTAAAGATATAACACTGAGCTGACACTACAAAAGATCTAACATACACACTTCAGCCAATGTTAAAAATTATTCGGTTATTATTATTTTTTAAATGTACGTTCTGCTCGCTTAATTAGTCCATCTCAGTTAAACGTCATCTTCTTTAATAGTCTTTTTATGCTCGAAACAAACGCAATTGTTGATGTCCGGGCAACTGTCACCCAGACCCGGCACATCGGCAGAGATGTAAGCATCATCACCCTTGAGTGCCCACCAATTGCGGCTGCGGCAAAACCCGGAAACTTTGTTAACATAAAGGTTAACGGAACGACACAACCACTGCTCAGACGACCTTTCTCCATTCACAACGTCCATGGAATCTTTATTGATATCATGGTAAAATCCATTGGATACGGCACTACCCTGTTCTGTGATACCACAAAAGGTTCAACAGTGATGGTACTTGGACCACTGGGAAATAGTTTTAATCTGACCGGCCAGGACTTTAACACAGCTATTCTTGTTTCCGGAGGAATCGGCACCGCTCCAATGCTTTTTCTGGAAAAAACACTGACCGCAAAGGGCAAAAAGGTCATTAACCTGATCGGAGGAAGAACAAAAGATGAGCTGCTCCCCCAAGAGCTTGACAATTGCCTGCTCGCAACTGATGACGGCTCCATGGGTTTCAGCGGCAACGTTGTAGAACTGCTCCATAGTGAACTGCCTGCTCTCAAAAAAGAGGGCTCGCTCAAAATTTTTTCATGTGGCCCCAATCCAATGCTGAAAGCACTTGCACGATTCTGCAGAGCACACCAGCTGCCTTGCGATCTCTCGCTTGAATCGGTGATGGGTTGCGGCATTGGTATCTGTTATGGATGCAGCGTTGAAATCAACACACCGGATGGAGGCACTCGAACCATTCTCCTATGCAGGGAAGGCCCCGTTATCGATGCGAAACTACTTGTAGTATAAGACGTAAAATTGTGATATCTTTTTAAAATATGGGAACAGCATTCCCGAAAGCTTTTTTAAAAAAAACGGAACAGCACTATGGCAAAAGGAGTTAACAAAGTAATACTTCTCGGCAGACTCGGTGGGGAACCAGAAAGTCGACAGGCTGGATCGACAACAGTAGCAAACTTCACGATAGCAACCAGTGAAAAGTTCAAAAACCAGCAGGGAGAGCTTCAGGAAAAAACGGAATGGCATAGAGTTGTTGCATGGGGCCGGTTAGCCGAAATATGCAAGGAGTATCTCCACAAAGGATCACAGGTTTATGTTGAGGGAAGACTACAGACACGGAACTGGGAGAAAGAGGGTGTCAAGCAGTACACGACCGAGATTGTAATCAGCGACATGCAGATGCTTGATGGCAAACCGTCCGGTCAGGCTTATAATGAAGGAGCTCCACATAATTATGAACGTCAGCAAAGCAGCCAGCCTTCATATTCAACACCCCCTTCTATCCCGCTGCTTGAAAATGAAAAAGATGATCTTCCCTTTTAAACTTTTTTAACGTTCAGGGCGCACTCCGGTGCACCCAGACCCTATGGAAGCACTGAAAAAAAACATTCTTGCCGGCACCATTTCCCCGGTTTATTTCTTTTATGGCACCGAGAGTTACCTTAAGGAAGAGTGTGCCGACATGATCAGAACCGCCATGTTTCCATCAGAAGCCGATGCGGCCGCCAACACGCACATCTTTTACGGTACCGATCTCACACCGGGCGAATTGATATCGAAAGCCTCTGAATACCCAATGTTCACCGCAAAACAGCTCATCATTGTCCGTCAATTTGACAAAATCAAAAAGCCATCAACAAAAGAGCTGCAAAAACAACACGATGAAAAATTCAGCAACTACATCAAGAGTCCTGCAGAATTTTCCGTCCTGATCTTCGATGCCGACCAGGTCGAAAAAAAAGAACTTGAAAAAAGCTCATTCGCCACACTGAAGAAATACCGCCACGATTTCCCAGCCATCAAGGCACCCGACCTCTTCGCCTCCAACAGAGCCAAGGCTTCCGGATGGGAATTTGACACTGACGCACTCAAGGCATTTACTGCCTACATACAACCATCAGCTCGGGAAATATGTCACGAGATTGAAAAGATAATTCTTTATGCATCCTCCCGAAGCGCTGAAAAACGCATCACGCCACCTGATGTCTATGAGTGCGTCGGTATATCGCGCACCTACAATGTCTTCGAACTTGAAAAGGCCCTTGCAGAACGAAACCTGAGGCTCTGCAGCGGCATATCGCTTATGATCATGGATCAGGAAGGGCAGAAAGAGGGGCTCGGAAATATAGTCCGTTTTCTGACGACCTTTTATATTCGCCTCTGGAAACTCTCTCTGCCCGACGTCCGGCAGCTTCCCCAGACAGAAATCGCAAAAATTCTCGGCATGTATGGCAAACAGGAATATTTTGTTAAAAACTACCTCACTTACCTCAGATCATTTTCTCTTCAGGATGCTGAACTGGCTATCACTGCACTGAGAGAAACAGATGCCGCGCTCAAAGGACTGCTCCCCTACCCGGACGAAAAATATCTGCTTCTCCGACTCATGCAGAAACTGCTTGGCTGATTTACAGCCATCCTTTACGCCGGTACCAAAAAATTGTTGCTGCAACACCTTCAGCAAGAGATGTTTCGGCAGTAAAACCCAAATCACGCTCTGACTGTTCCGGAGAGCAGACCCAATAATCCTGCACAAGTTCATTCGCCTTGTCGCGATTGAGAAGCGGGGGCTTTCCGAATAACAAACCCGCAGCGCCAATCACCATTCCAGCAAAAAACACAAAGGGTTTCGGCAACAATATCCTGTGCAGCTTTTTAAAACCAAGTACGGGCCGTGCTGCAGCAATAACTTCATCCCATGAGAATGAGCTTGATGATGTAATGTAATAAATGCGGCCAACAGCCCGCTCCGAACAAGCAGCCATCATGATACCGTTAACAAGATCGTCGACATAAATCATACTGAAACGCTGCCTCTCCCCACTGCCAGCCGTCACCAATACTCCACTGGCAAGCATTTGAAAAACCTGCAGTATATCCCGATCCCCCGGACCATACACCGCCGGTGGGCGAACTATGGTAATCGGAATATCAAGTGAACTTTCAAGGCAGAGTGTTTCCGCTCTTAACTTGCTACGCCCGTAGGCGCTAACAGGGCTGGCTTGATCAGACTCCCTCACTCCGCATCTACCTTCCATAGCCGGACCTGCTGCCGCAAGCGATGATACAAGCAAAAACCTCTTCAGTGCAGGGTTATGCTCCTTGATGACAGCAAGCAGGTTTCGCACCGGTATTACATTTCCTGCATTGTATCCGGCTTCATCAACAGCTTTCGTTAACCCCGCAAGGTGCACAATCCGGTCAATACCCCGCACCGCTTGACCGAGAGCATCCAGGTCACTGAAACTTCCCCGAACAACCTGCACCCCTTCAGGTAATCCTTGACCTGAACTTTCAGGTCGAAGAAAAACCCTGATCGTCGAACCTCCCTCAGCAAGATAGCTGAGCATCCTTGATCCGATAAATCCAGTCGAACCCGTCACCAATATTGTTTCACCCATTTACGTTATGATTTGCCATTAGTTCAGCTGTTCACTCACCTTATCACTATAGAGGCTTTTCCATCAAGAAAAAAACCAGACCGTGTTTCAAGAAAAAAAATAAAAATTTTAATACATTTCGTTTCATGGGTAAAACCAACTTGCCTTAAACCCGGTCATTGAAGGATATATCAACAAAAGACGACCGTAAAAACAAGAAATTCCAGCTTTTTCTGTTCCAGCTGAAGTAAATTTGCGTTACTGTGGATAAAACAAAAGACCTTTTTAAAAAATGCATTGAGTTTACCCTTGCCGACGAAGTCAAGGCTCAAGGCATATATCCCTTTTTTCATCCCATAGACGAAAACGAAGGTCCGGTTGTCTCATTTGGGGGACGGAAACTGGTCATGGCCGGCTCAAACAACTATCTTGGACTTACAGCCGACCCAAGGGTAAAAGAGGCCTCAATCAAAGCTATCAATAAATACGGCACAAGCTGCAGTGGCTCCCGCTACATGACAGGAACCGTCAACCTGCACGTAGAACTTGAAGAAAAACTTGCCGACTTTTTTGAAAAGGAGCGCTGTCTGCTCTTCAGCACCGGCTATCAGACAGGACAAGGCATCATCCCGACACTTGTTCAACGCGGTGAATACATTGTATCCGACCGGGACAACCATGCAAGCCTTGTAGCTGCTTCCATCATGGCTCAGGGAGCCGGAGCAAATCTTGTACGGTATAACCACAATAACATGGAAGACCTTGAACGCGTGCTTCAGAACATTCCGGGAAATACAGGACGACTGATTGTTTCTGATGGAGTCTTCTCGGTTTCAGGTGAAATTGTGGATCTTCCTGGTCTGGTTAAACTGGCCCAAAAATATGATGCACGAATACTTATTGATGACGCTCATGCTGTCGGTGTAATCGGTAAAAGAGGCAGGGGAACGCCTTCAGAATTCAACCTTGTCAATGAAGTTGACCTCATCATGGGTACCTTCTCGAAAACCTTCGGATCACTCGGAGGTTACGTGGTTGGCGACCGGAGCGTCATCAACTATATCAAACACAACGCATCCTCACTTATCTTCAGCGCCTCTCCTACACCGGCAAGCGTGGCTGCTGTACTGGCCACACTCGAAATCATCCGCAATGAGCCAGAACTTATGGAACGGCTTATTTCAAATACGGATTACGTTCGCCAACAACTTCTCAACGCAGGGTTTTCCCTTCTGCCATCACGTACTGCTATTGTTACGGTATTGATCAAGGATCAGATGAAAACCCTTCTTTTCTGGAAAAAGCTGTTTGATGCTGGCGTTTACGTTAACGCCTTCATCCGCCCCGGCGTCATGCCTGGCCATGAAGCACTTCGCACCAGTTTTATGGCAACCCATAAGCATGAGCACCTCGATAAAGTTGTCACTGAGTTTATATCCATTGGTAAGGAGCTTGGTGTCATCTGAAGCATAACCTCTTCCAAGAGAATATTTTCGAATTCCCCGGCAAACACCGGGGATTTTTTGTTCCAGGGTTTTTGTCTGATCTCAGATAAACCTTTTTGCTCTTACTCTTCGGTTATAGTAATAGTTGCACCTTTCTGTTTTTTTTTATTAGTTTACAAATACTTGATATTTGAAATATACTCGCTGTTCTGATTGCTGATATGCGGTCTTGTTGATTATGTTCGCAAACAAGGTAAAGAGCTTGTTGACCTTTTTTTGTTCGTATCATTACAACCAAACCATGACACAATCATGAAAACAAAACATGCAGAGGCGTTTCGCTTCGTCCGTTTTGTTGTATCGGCGTTTAGCCTTATCGCTTTGCTGGTACCTCTCCCCTCTTACGGAGCAGACACAGGAACCATTAAGGGTAAAATCACCGATAAAGCCGACGGAGAAGGTGTTTTCGGTGCATCGGTAACAATTGCCGGTACTAACATCGGAACATCAACCGACGCAAACGGCAACTTCACCATCAACAACGTCCCCGCCAAACAAGAAAAAATCTCTGTCTCCATCGTAGGTTACGCCCCGACAAGTCAGGTTGTATCCGTTACTACAGGACAAACCTCAACAGCTAATTTCACTATTGGCCAAACCACTGTCATGGCATCCGAGGTAGTGGTCGGCGCAGCACTTTACAAACAGGACCGCCTTGAAGTACCTGTGACCGTCAATGTGGTCTCACCGGAAAGAATCAAGCAGCAACCTAACCCCACCCTTGATCAGGTGATCGAGGATGTTCCAGGAGTTGTCGTCAACCGTGCAGGAGGTCAGACCACTTCGACTGTCGCCATAAGAGGCTCCAATACTTATCAGGGGGGTGCTATCGGTACCAGAGTTCAAGGCTTCTATGATGGCTTCCCACTCAATACTCCTGAAACGGGTGAAATTGTATGGTCATCGGTAAACATGAATGCTGCCGACAAGGTTGAGATCCTTAAAGGTGCAGCAGCAACCCTCTATGGTTCGGGTGCCATGGGTGGTGTTGTAAACGTTTTCGGCCACCTCCCAGAAAAATTTGAAGTTAAAGCCGGTTCCAGTGTTGGATTTTATGATGCTCCCCCATCAAGCGACCAAAGCGTATACCGTAACGGATATACCCCTTGGTTCTGGAACTCTTATGTAGGCTTTGGCAACAAAAGTGGCAACTGGAACTACAACGTTCTCTATACGCACAGCAACGATGATGGCTACCGCCAAAATACTCAGACATTGATGAATGACGTCAAACTGAAAGTCCGGTATGATATCGATGCGAAGCAGTACCTCCAGTTGAGTGCTTTCTACAACGAAAGTAATGGTGGCTATGCGATGACATGGCCCTATACCATAACAGGAATTGATGCTGTTACGGGCCCAGTATGGAAAGGATTTCCTGAAAGAGGTTATGATGTAACCAATTCAGTATATACTGACGATACCGTGAAACGCAAAAATGCCTTGACAGGACTGAACTATGTAAACTTGTTGAGCGAGAAACTCAGCCTTGATGTACGGTTATATTATACCCATAACGATAGCCGTCTGGATTATAACCCTTCAGCAGCAACTCAAACTTTTGCATTTTTTATACCGGTTGGACCTGTTGTTATTCCTTATACAGTTTATAACAGGACTCCTGGTGAATTCAACGAAACATCTTCCGACAGATATGGTTCCGGCATCAAGCTTGACTGGCGTGCTTACGACAATCATCGCCTGCTCTTTGGTGTAGATGGAAATATCACTAATGTTTTAACTAGTCAGTATCCAGCTATTCTTCCTGTAAAGAACACCCTTTTACCCATCCAGGATAAAAATGCAGCTGCATTTGTGCAGGATGAATGGAAAATCTCTGACCAGTTGACCAGCCTTCTCTCACTTCGCTATGACTGGAGCGGAATCGATGCAAATACGGTTACATACACTAACTATGCCAGCCCTGCTGTTTCTGGTTTTGGTCCTACCGCAAAGGTTACCTATCCAGCAAAAACAGATCCTATAGCTAATCAGTCAGTGGATGCCATAAGTCCTCGTATTGCGTTGAATTACAAATCTTCAGACGATATGTCATATCGTGCATCATGGGGCAGAAGCTTCCGTGCACCGACTCTTGCCGAACGATTTGTTCGTGATGCCGGATTTTTAATGGGTATTCCAAATCCGAATCTCGACAAAGAAACAATGACGGCTTATGAAATCGGTACATTTAAAAAGTTCAGCGATAATGTTTCATTTGATATCGCAGGCTTTTTGAACGATTATGACAATTTGATTGAGTCAGTTTCTTTGACAAATTCAGCACGCACTCAGTATTTTACATACCAGAACATTACCAAGGCAAGAATCTGGGGTATCGAAAGCAGCCTGAACGTAAAACCAAGCAACGACTGGATTCTGAACATGACATACACCTATATGAATGCCAAAAACAGAAGCTATGTCAAGGGTGCTAATCCAACACGTGATCTGAATCCAGACCCAACATGGCTGCCTATGCGCCCTGAGCATACAGCATCAGCTAATGTAACATGGAAACCGATCAATAAACTCTCTCTGAACCTGACCGGAAGGTATGTCAGCCAATACCAAGCTGTTAACTTCTATACAAATTCTTCCGCGACAAACTACCCTGGCGGTTTTATAGTGATTAATGCCGGGGCAAAGTATCAGATTGATAAAAATATCAGTACCAGTTTGCTGTGCAGGAACATCGGGAACATTCAGTATGAAGAAGCCGAATGGTTCTTAGCCCCAGGACGTGCCTATGTTGCCGGGGTGGATTTCACCTTCTGATGTAATCCATAAGCAATAAGCCGTGAGTACCTGAGCCAGCCCTTTTTACTGAGGGGCTGGCTCTTTTTTTAATCGTTAGTTTACATCACAGGATTTTATTACATTTTGCAATCCTGTTAAAACCACATCAAACGCACATCTTTTGTAATTCTATGCACGATAAAATCAGAATTGCCGCTATTGTCGGGATGGAGCAATGCAACCAGCGGGTATGGCGCGAGGTAACCTCCAAGGTAGCAGCACACATCGAATTGACCCAATGGACCGATCAGGATCTTGAGCATCAGAACCCTGAAGCCGCTGAAGCAATCCGTCATGCCGATTGTATTTTTACCACCCTTATACAGTTCAAGGTACAGGCAGACTGGCTCCATGAGCAGGTCGAACAGTCGAAGGCAAAAGTGATTTTTGCCTATGAGTCAATGCCTGAAGTGATGCAGTTGACAAAAATTGGCAATTATGTGGTGTCGGGAGATGGAAGCGGCATGCCCGATATCGTCAAAAAAGTTGCGAAAATGCTGGTAAAGGGACGCGATGAGGACGCGCTATATGGTTACATGAAGCTGCTGAAAATCATGCGCACCATGCTACCGCTGATCCCTAAAAAGGCAAAAGATTTCAAGAACTGGATGCAGGTCTACACCTACTGGATGAACCCGACCACAGACAACCTGGCATCGATGTTCAATTATATTGTAGCAGAGTACTTCGAGGTAAACGTAAAGGCTGAGAAGGTACAGGAAGTGCCAACCATGGGCTTTTATCACCCAGATGCCCCGGAGTATCAGAAAGATCTGCACCACTATGAAAAATGGCTGCACAAACGAGACAGGAACTCAACAAAAAAACGCAATATCGGCATGCTCTTCTTCCGAAAGCATCTGCTCCAGGAAAAAGAGTATATCGATAATACCATCCGTGCCATAGAGGCCAAAGGCCTTAATCCTTTGCCAGTCTTCGTTATGGGCGTTGAGGGACACGTAGCCGCCAGAGAGTGGTTTACGCATAACAATATCGACATGCTGATCAACATGATGGGCTTCGGCTTTGTGGGAGGCCCGGCGGGCGCAACCACACCGGGCGCGTCGTCAGCCGCACGCGAAGAGATACTCGGAAAGATCAACGCCCCGTACGTTGTATCGCAACCACTCTTTATACAGGATTTCACCTCGTGGAAGTCGCAGGGAGTTATCCCGCTGCAGTCGGCCATGACCTATTCGCTGCCAGAGATGGACGGCGCAGTATGCCCTGTTGTACTTGGTGCCATCAAGGATGGACGACTGCAAACGGTGCCTGATCGTCTGGAACGACTTGCTGGAATTGCCAAAAAGTTTTCAGAGCTTCGACAGGTAGCCAACAGTGAAAAAAAAGTTGCTCTCGTCGTCTATGACTATCCTCCTGGCATGGGTAAAAAAGCCAGTGCCGCTCTGCTCGACGTTCCAAAAAGCATCTACAACATTCTCGCATCGCTTCGTGCCGAAGGGTACAATATTGGTGAGCTGCCTGAGTCACCGGAAGCGCTGCTCGCCATGCTTGACAAAGCCACTGATTACGAAATTCAGGCACACGAACAGCAGTGCTTTTCAATTGACCGGGAACAGTTCAACAGCATCACCAGCGTCAGGGAACGCGAACGCATTGAAGGACGCTGGGGCGGTTTCCCTGGAGACATTGCACCGATTAAACCCGACAGACTTTTCATTGGCGGTATAACGCTCGGCAATATCTTTATCGGCGTTCAGCCTCGTCTTGGCATCCAGGGTGATCCAATGCGTCTGCTCTTCGACAAGGAGAACACACCTCATCATCAGTATATAGCCTTTTACCGCTGGATCAGTCGCGTCTTTGGAGCCAACGCTCTTGTCCACGTTGGTATGCACGGTACTGTGGAGTGGATGCCTGGCCTTCAGCTCGGCGTAACCGGCGACTGCTGGTCGGATGCACTGCTTGGCGAGGTTCCGCATTTTTATATCTATCCAATCAATAACCCGAGCGAGGCAAATATTGCAAAACGTCGTGGTTATGCTACAATGATCTCGCATAACATCCCTCCGCTGGCAAGGGCCGGACTTTACAAAGAACTGCCGGCATTCAAGGAGATGCTGAATGATTACCGCGAGCGCGGTCTTGAGAAAATCGTTGACGTTGAAACGGAAGAGGTCATTATCACCAAGGCGCAGCAACTTAATCTGACAGATGACTGCCCGCGTGTCCAGGGTGAGAACTTCCAGGACTATATCAGCCGCCTCTATACCTATATGATGGAGCTTGAGGGCCGCTTAATTTCAAACTCGCTGCATGTATTCGGCGAAACCCCGAAGCTTGAAACGCAGGTGACTACCATTACAGAGTACCTGAAAGTACGCGGGAATGAAAAGTCACTGCCATCGATCATCATGCAGGCAATTGGTGAGGACATTACCTATGGTGATTATGCTTCGCTGGCCACCCGTGCACGCAAGGGTGAACAACTTGCCCTAAAATCACGTGAGACCGTTGACGAGCATACCAGAGAGTTTATTGAGAAGAGTATTTTTGGACAGACCAACCCGACAACCATCTTCAACAAACTGACCGGCGGAGCAAAAGTATCACAGGAAATGGTTGAGGCTGTCAACACAGCACTGCAGGATGGGCTTGCCCTGAAACGTGCACTTGAGGACAACCGCAATGAAATGAAGGGCTTCCTCCGTGCCTTGTGCGGTGAGTACATTCCATCAGGTTCCGGCGGCGACCTTGTGCGTGACGGTGCAGGCATACTGCCGACCGGTCGTAACATACACGCCATTGATCCATGGCGTATTCCTTCTGAACTTGCCTTCAAGCGCGGCAAGCAGATTGCTGAATCCATTCTGCAACGCCACACTGAAGAGAACGAAGGCCAGTACCCTGAAACAATTGCCCAGGTGCTCTGGGGTCTCGATACCATCAAGAGCAAAGGTGAAGCTGTTGCGGTAATCATCCACCTCATGGGCGCTGAACCGGCATACGACGCACAGGGCAAGATCAGCCACTACCGCCTCGTTCCGCTTGAAAAACTTGGTCGTCCGAGAATTGATGTACTGATCCAGATCAGCTCCATCTTCCGCGACACCTTTGGCGTGCTTGTCGATCATCTTGATAAACTGGTCAAGAATGCAGCAAAAGCAATCGAGCCGCATGAGATGAACCATATCAAAAAACATGTTGACGCCGCACTAAAAGAGGGCAAGGATTTTGAGAGTGCTACATCGCGCCTCTTTACTCAGGCGCCAGGAGCCTACGGTTCGCAGGTTGAGGAGCTGGTAGAGGATTCCGCCTGGGAATCCGAGGAAGATCTTGACAACATGTTCATCAAACGTACCGGTTTTGCCTATGGAGGTAACCGATACGGCGACCAGCAGACTGACATCCTGAAAGGGTTGCTCAG
Organism: Chlorobiaceae bacterium; assembly: GCA_012972835.1. Taxonomy (GTDB): domain Bacteria; phylum Bacteroidota; class Chlorobiia; order Chlorobiales; family Chlorobiaceae; genus Chlorobium. Next base: position 91,637 of record JABDHK010000004.1, read on the forward strand.
CACCGTTGATCGCGTTGTGCAGCAGGTAGACTCAGCTGAATTCGGCATTACTGATATCGACCGCTACTTCTCTTCCTCGGGGGCGCTGCAGCTTTCAGCCCGTCGCCGCAACCCGAAAGGTGACAATGTTAAACTTAACTATGTTGAGACCTTTACCGCCGATGTTAAAATCGATGACGCCGACAAAGCTTTGAAGGTAGAGTTCCGCAGCAAGCTGCTCAACCCGAAATGGTTTGAGACTATGCTTGATCAGGGCCACAGTGGTGCAGCCGAAATCAGTAATCGCTTTACCTATATGCTTGGGTGGGATGCGGTCACCAAGGGCGTTGACGACTGGGTATACAAAGAAGCAGCTGAAACCTACGCCATGGATCCAAAAATGCGGGAACGCCTCATGAAGGTAAATCCAAAAGCTTTCAAAAATATCGTAGGCCGTATGCTCGAAGCCAGCGGACGTGGCATGTGGAGCGCAGATCCAGACATGATAGAAAAACTGCAGGAAATTTATTCCGACCTCGAAGACCGCCTGGAAGGTATTGAGATTTAACAAGTTGCGATACCATCTGTTACAATAACAAAGCACGGCTCACACCGTGCTTTGTTATTTCAAAGAAATGTCAGTTAATCCGACCAATTGATGTAAAAGAAATTCTGTTCCTGACCGCAATGCCATCGTGAGCGAAGTATTGTCATCATGAGCGAAGCGAACGATCTATTCAGAACGGCATCACAATAGCAACACAGGTTTCTTTTTTGCCTAACCGTTTGGTATATTTTTAAAAATATATACTTATGGACATAGGAAAGGGAAACATTCTACGCAGCATCTGCCGTTCTCTTGAGGTACTGCTGTTTTTTATGATTTCAGTTGTTGGATTTAACGTTCTTGTCAAAACCACATCGTCCAACTCCAAATCAAAAACAAATTCACTTTACGGGGAAACGCTTCCTTGCAAGCGATCCCTATCTGAAATTTCTCACACCCTGCACTACAAGATTGAAATTCTGGACTGCTTTTTCAACTTGCAACACCGACAACCCACCTCGTCATTTACCAGATATTCTGAGGTTTCAGCTTTCCCCGACATTCTGCATCACCATCATTTCTCCATGCCGCATAGCGGTATCAACCAGACAATAAACTACCTTTCCATATCTTCTCTTCAGCACAAGCCACTCAACCTCCTTCAGCAAAATCCCGTCTTGTTGATTTGATACCTCTCTTCCCTTTTAAGGTTTTCCCTACAGCCTCAGGCTGACATATTAAAATTGAGGGATCGCCATACCGAACGCTCAAACCGATAGAGAGAAGTTGACGGTAATAACTTTTTATTGAGAGGTTATACTTATGCATTTTGTGTTCCTTACCATGGAAGCCACCAACAACAGCGCTCTGAAAGCCGCTGCTGGTGAGCTGAACAGAAAGTTTCATACCGGTCTTGAAGTTTCAATCTTCAGTCTCGGCCTTCATAACAGCAAAAAACTGTGGGAAACGCTGGAAACTGCTCTCCCGAATGCTGATATGGTATTCGGATCAATGCTCTTCAGCGAGGAGATTGTACGACCACTGGAAAAGCTGCTTGAGCCCCTTGCCTGCCCCGTCTGTATGATTACCAGCAATCCAGCTCTCATAACCCAGACAAGACTTGGTAGGTTTTCGCTGCGCAAACCGAAAATGGAAGAGCCAAAGGAATCAAATATTTTCAAGCAATGGGCTTCAAAACTGATGCCAAAGCATAGCCATGGGGAGAGCCAGCGACAACTGAACCTCGTGCGCAATGTCAGCAAGTTTATGAAGCACATCCCCGGCAGGGCGCGCGATATCCATACCTTTATTGCTGCCCACCAGTTCTGGCTGAATGGTTCACAGGAAAACATGGAGCGATTCTTATGCCTCCTGGTAGACCGCTACATTCCAGGCTGGAAAGGCAAACTCCCCCAGGAAGACCCGCTCTTTTATCCCGATGCTGCAATCTGCCATCCTGAAGCGCCTGAGCCATTTTTCTCTCCTGCAAAGTTTCATGAATGGGAAGTTCAGAACAAATCCATGCTTGAAAGCGGGCTGGTGGTTATTCTTGCCATGCGTTCAACGGTATTGAGCAAGAATATGGCTCACCTCGACTATCTGGTAGACTCATTTTCATCCAAAGGAATCAGGAGCTGCATCGCCTATAGCGGTGGCCTTGATTTTCGCCCTGTTCTTGAGCGGTTTTTCAACGCTGAAGTACCCGGTGCTCTCAAGCCTTCACTATTGATCAATGCTACCGGATTTTCGCTTGTCGGCGGCCCGGCGGAAAACAAGGCCCCTGAAGCAATAGTGGTGCTAAAAAAACTTGATATCCCCTGTTTGAATCTTGTGCCCCTTTCCTTCCAGCCCATTGAACAGTGGCAGGATAGCAACCTCGGCCTGACACCACTGCAAACAGCCTTGAGTGTAGCAGTCACGGAACTGGATGGTTCCATAGAACCCCAGGTCTATGCCGGTACGGAAACCGGCAGCGAAAGGACAATCCCGCTTGTTGAAGAGGTAAAAATCATTTCAGGGCGAGTACAACGGTTTCTCAGGTTGCAGAATACACCACCCAGCAACAAGAAAATTGCTATTGTTCTCTTTAATTTTCCACCCAATCTTGGCAATGCAGGTACAGCAGCTTACCTCAATGTTTTCGAGAGCCTGCACCGACTCCTGAGTGAGATGAAAGCAGCAGGATACCATGTTGATCTGCCTGAGACTACAGAGGAACTGAAAGATCGACTGCTTGAGGGAAACCGCCTGATATTCGGTACAGACGGGAATGTCGATGCTCATTTGTCGGTTGAAGAGTACCGCAAGCTTTTTCCTGCCTACGAGGGCATCGAACCCTTCTGGGGTGACGCACCAGGCGAAATACTCAATGACCGAAACCGCTTTCATGTTCTCGGTTGCACACTTGGTAACATCTTTATTGGCCAGCAGCCAAGTTTTGGATATGAGCGCGATCCAATGCGCCTTCTCATGGCAAAAGATGCTGCACCGAACCATGCATTTGCGGCATTCTACACCTGGATTGAACAGTGCTTCAACGCCGATGCAGTGCTGCACTTCGGTACACACGGCGCTCTCGAGTTCATGCCCGGCAAGCAGGTAGGTTTATCAAGCTTGTGCTGGCCAAAAAAACTGATCGGAACTCTCCCGAACTTTTACTGCTACTGTGTCAATAACCCAAGCGAAGGGGCCATTGCAAAACGTCGGGGATTTGCCACACTGGTTAGCTACCTCTCACCACCACTTGAACATGCCGGACTCTACAAGGGACTGCGGAAACTCAAAGAGCTGATTGCCGGATACAGAAGCAATCCGGCGGATGAACTGCTTGATGAGATCCGGGAGCTTGCAATCTCTCTTGAACTTGACAGCGACCAGAGTAATCCCTATGCGGAAGAGTATATTACAAAACTGAACAGTGAGCTTTACCTGATTGAGGAACGCATGATTCCGCTTGGGCTGCATATTATGGGTGAAGCCGCATCACCTGAAAGTGTCAGCGATCATCTTGCCCTCCTTGCAGCGCACAGCCGGCCTGAACTTGATGGTAAATCCCTGCCTGAACTGATTTGCCATCATTTACACTACAACTACCAGCAGCTACTCGACCAATCAGGAACCAACCATGATGCTCAGCAAAGATGGTTGCAGGTATCGGCGATCAGCCGTGAAGCTGTCAAGCGCTTTACCGGGCATTTCAATCATGAACAAAGTCCAAATCTTTCCATGACGAGAATACTCGAAGGCAGCCTTGCTGTAAGGATATCGGAAGCCGATACTTATCTGCATCGCGAGGTGGGTACAAAACCAGCCGAACTGCACCATTTCTGGCATTTCCTGAACATCGTTCTCATCAATCTTGCTGAAAATCACGAACTGAAAGCAGTTCTTCACGCGCTTGAGGGAAAATACACTCCACCTTCTCCTGGTAACGACCTGGTTCGAAACCCCGAGATCGTCCCGACAGGCCGAAACATTCACAGTCTTGATCCCTATACCATTCCTTCAACTTTCGCGCAGCAGGCAGGAAAACGTTCTGCCGAAGAGCTGCTTCTGCAATATCAGAAAGAGAGCGGCGACCTCCCTGAATCCATTGCCCTGATTCTCTGGGGCACAGACAACCTGAAAAGCGATGGCGAAGGAGTTGCACAGGCGCTGGCTCTGATGGGCGCGAAGGCTAAAACCGATGAACTTGGCAAAATTGGCAATGTTGAACTTATTCCACTCGCTGAACTTGGCCGCCCACGAATGGACGTGGTTATGACCATCAGCGGTATTTTCAGAGATCTGCTCTCAGTGCAGGTACGACTGCTTGACAAGGCAGCCCGCATGGCAGCAGCAGCCGATGAACCTGAAGAGATGAATTTTATACGGAAGCATGTGCAGAAGGAGATGCTTGAGAGAAACTGCACCTTCGAGGAGGCATCAAACAGGGTTTATTCCAACGCGCCCGGCAGTTACGGAGCAAATGTCAACCATCTGGTTGAAAGCAGTACCTGGGAGGAGGATAACCAGCTTGCCGAAGCTTTTGTCAGCCGCAAAAGTTTTGCTGTAACTTCGGGCGGTCAATGGCAGGAGTGCCCCGATGCACTTCGCTCCGCACTCCAGCATGTAACCCTTACATTCCAGAATATTGACAGCTATGAAATCGGTATTTCTGATATTGATCATTATTATGAGTATCTTGGCGGAGTTTCAAAAACAGTTGAGCACCTCAGTAAGGTCAAACCAAAAATTATGGTTGGCGATATTGATGGTGTTGGAACAAAGCAGAGGATCTGTTCGCTAGAAAAGATGGTCTCGCTTGAGGCGCGCACCAAACTGCTCAATCCAAAATGGTATGAAGCCATGCTTGAACACGGCTATGAGGGGGTAAGAGAGATTGAATCCCATCTCAGCAATACCTATGGATGGAGCGCCACGGCCTCAGCAGTTAAAAAGTGGACCTACGATCAATTCAACGAAACCTTTCTGCAGGATAAAGCCATGCTGGAACGGCTTGCTGAGCTTAACCCGCATGCCACCATGTCAATGACTCGAAGGTTGCTCGAAGCTCACTCTCGAGGATTCTGGGATGCAGAAGAGAGCACTATTGAAGAGCTGCAGGAACTCTATGCTGATCTTGAAGCCAGAATTGAAGGGGTTCATCATTGAAGCACAGCGTAACGCAATATTTTAAACAACAACCACGTAACCGCAAAAACTTATACCATGAGCAGTTCCTCTTTCAATGCTGAAGAACACAAAAAAATGCTCCGTTCGTATTTTAACGGGCAGGGTTTTCAGCGATGGGCATCAATATACGGGGACGATAAACTCTCTTCCGTGCGCAATACTGTCCGTCAAGGCCATGCCGTCATGATGGACAAGGCATTCGACTGGCTGCAGCAGCTCGGACTCCCGAAAGGCGCGACAGTGCTTGATGCCGGATGCGGAACAGGACTCTTCACTATCCGCCTTGCCAAAGCAGGTTACAGGGTAAAGTCAGTCGATATAGCATCACAAATGGTGGACAAGACAAAAGCTGATGCCACGAAACAGGGAGTGCAGAAAAACATTGAGTTCGAAGTAAACAGCATCGAATCAGTAACCGGCACCTACGATGCTGTGGTCTGCTTTGATGTGCTGATTCATTACCCTGCAGAAGGATTTGCCCAGGCATACCGCAACTTGAGCAGCCTTACAAAAGGCTCGGTTATCTTCACTTATGCTCCCTACAACAATATTCTTGCTTTCCAGCACTGGCTTGGTGGCTATTTCCCGAAAAAGGAACGCCGCACCACAATTCAGATGATCCGGGACGAAGAGATGCAAAGGGCTATGGCCACTGCTGGCATGCAAGTTAAAAATCGCGAAAAAATAAGCTTTGGCTTTTATCACACCATGCTTATGAACTCTTCACACCGATGACGTTGTTGTTGAGAATACCCTATGAAAATTTTATAAAAAAGTTGTAAATTATTGATTAAGGGATTTTTGACAGTATAATCAAGGTTATCTTTGTTGCATACTGGAATACCTATTTTGTAAAAAACATATCTGGAGGATGGAGACCGATGAAAATACTGATGGTTCAGCCAAATTATCATTCAGGCGGAGCTGAAATTGCCGGTAACTGGACGCCAAGCTGGGTTGCCTATATTGGTGGCGCCCTGAAACAGGCAGGATTCGATCAGGTGAAATTTGTTGACGCCATGGCCGATGACATTCCTGACGACCAGATTGAGGAGATCATCCGCAAAAACAAGCCGGATGTGGTGATGGCGACCAATATCACTCCTTCTATCTTCAAAGCACAGGCTATCATGAAGATAGCCAAGAAAGTGAATCCGAAGATCAGAACGATAATGGGTGGTATCCATTCAACCTTCATGTATCCACAGGTACTCAGTGAAGCACCTGAAACTGATTATGTTGTTCGCGGTGAAGGTGAAGAGGTGACCGTCAACCTCATCAGGGAGATTGCAGCAGGAACCGATATGCAGAACCGTGGAGAGATTACCGGCATCGCTTATATCGACGACGAGGGAAAGGTTTTCGCAACGGCTGCACATCCGGTCATTGAGGATCTTGATACCCTCTCTCCTGACTGGAGTCTTTACGACTGGGACAAGTACATCTATACCCCACTTAATTGCCGTCTGGCAGTTCCAAACTTTGCAAGAGGCTGCCCGTTTACCTGTACCTTCTGTTCACAGTGGCAGTTCTGGCGACGCTACCGTGCTCGCAGTCCCAAGCTTTTCGTTGATGAAATTGAGGTACTGGTCAAACAGCACAAAGTGGGCTTTTTTATTCTTGCTGATGAAGAACCAACCATCAACAAGCAGAAGTTTGTCTCACTCTGCCAGGAACTTATCGACCGCAAACTTGATGTTACCTGGGGTATCAACACTCGTGTAACCGACATCATGCGCGACGCTGATCTGCTGCCATTCTTCCGCAAGGCAGGCCTCGTCCATGTTTCGCTCGGCACAGAAGCTGCCAGCCAGATGAACCTCAACCGGTTCCGCAAGGAGACCACCATTGAAGAGAACAAGCTTGCCATCAAGCTGCTGCAGAAAAATGGAATCGTGGCTGAAGCACAGTTTGTTATGGGCCTTGAACACGAAACCCCTGAAACCATTGAAGAAACCTACCAGCTCTGTAAAGACTGGGATCCGGATATGGCCAACTGGACCATCTATACTCCATGGCCGTTCTCCGACCTCTTCAAGGAGCTTGGCGACAGGGTGGAGGTGCGCGACTACTCCAAGTACAACTTTGTGACGCCGATCATCAAGCCCGACAACATGGAGCGTGAGGATGTACTGAAACTTGTACTGAAATCTTATGCACGCTTCTACGCACGCAAAACCTTCTTCGGCTACCCTTGGATAAAAGATCCGTATGTACGCAAGTACATGCTTGGCTGTTTGAAAGCTTTTGCTCAGACCACCATTACCAAGCGCTTCTACGATATCGATCGCGTCAAGACCAAAAACCGCAAGATCGAAATCGACCTCGGCTTCGACAAGTCAAGAATTCTTAGTCAGGACGAGGTAAAAAACCTCAAGGAGCTGCGCCCTGAAATGGTTGCCGACATGAGTTTTGGTCTTAAGGAGGCTGGTTACCAGCGTGAGCATGACGAGCACAACTGGGACGAGTTCGACGAGACAACAATCAAGGATCGTACCTCTTCGACAGTCCGCAACTGCTGAGAGAACTTACAAAAAGCCCTTCAAAAACGGAGGGCCTTTTGTTTTACGACATTATTCTTCATCTCGCTTCATTCCTGAAATACACTTCCAGAAAGTTTCTGAATATGGAACCTGATATCGACCGGCCATTTGGTTACTATCTCACTGAACTTTTCAGAATTTAAAGCGAAGAGCGCTCTTGCCGCCTCCTCAAATCCCGGCAAATCACCAGCCATTGCGGACATGAATCTGTAGACAGCTCCTTGTGATGTACGCAACTGATCCCGATCGCTATTCATGCGCCGAGCTTCCTCAACCAGTTTACGAAGAGCCACAGATGCGCCTCCAGGTTGACTGTTAAGCCACTCCCAATGCCTTGGCAGCAAGGTGACTTCCCGAGGAATAACTCCCAACTTTGGGCGTCCTGGCCCCCTCAGAATAGTCTTCTCACTGTTTTCCAGTGCTACGGGATTGCTCAACCTACTCAGAACCTCTTCCATTGTTCCTCGGAAATCAACTTCAATAAGCTCACTGCTTCCATCATCAAAGATTAAAACAGAGAGAGCCTCACCTGTATCAACTTTCTCTTTAACCGTTTTGATGACCTCTATCAGCTCTCCTGATGTAATACAGCGACTGCTATCAAATGCTGTACAATATTGATTATTTTCTCTGTTCATCTTCTATGAGTATTTGATATTAATTATATCCGGATATAATACCTCATAAATATAACAGAGTAGAAAAAATAAACAATATTATCCGGGTAATTATAATGCAAAACTATCTCAACCTGGTTCCAATGCCGAGAAGGTCTGCGATATTGGCTTCTGGGTCGATTACAGGCTTGATAAGCGGTGAGGCACAGGTCAAAAGTGTGGTAACACCCGGCCCGTGACCGGCTTCCATGCAATCGCTGTGTACAACTATGCCGATACTGACAGCCCCTTTGCGGTATGCTCTGCCATAACGGTTGTCATGATCCAGCAGTGCAACAAAATCACCAAGGCGGATTTTATCGATACTGTACTCTTGAACCGTTTCAGCATCACTGGTCATGATGTCATAATCTCCTTTTGCCACATGGGCGGAACCAATTCCCGATCCCATGCAGACTGCCGGCACAACCGTTGTAACCGGCACTTCAAGCACACCTCCTTCAAGTTCCCGAATCTTCATGGCCTTAAGCAAAGCAGGATCAAGATTGAACAGAATAATCTCAGGATAATCCGTAAGCTTTAGGCCCTGGCCTTTCCCGCGGATGATGATCGTATCGCTGTAAAGCATCTTTTCCTTGACTTCGCGCACAAAATCAACAATAACATGTTCAGACCCTCCATGATGACCAAGCACACGACCTTCAGCCCCTTTGACCTCACCAGTCGCGACTGTAGCAATGTTGCCGGCGCATGAGTAGATCTGCAATCCGACATTTGGATGCTCGAAGGGTTTATTGGTATCGGCAGTGCAGCTCACTCCTGGTTCTATATGATCTCCCTGCCAGCCAAATGCAGGATCTCCGACCTGCACATTCAGAGTAATGCCTCCGATTGAAGGGAGAAGAAAGGGAGTCCCGTGATGATCGACCTCCCAGTTTCCTCTGGTTTTCGGCTGTCCTGGCTGGCACTGCAACAGAAATTCTACAAGATGCTGTTCGTTGGTGTTAAGCATAACTTCTTTTTATAGGAGGTTATTATGAATCAAATCCCGGACGAATAAAGGCTCGTGCAGTGGGAAAGACAACTTCAATGGAACGACGCAACCGGTCAAGATGAACAAGAAGAGCAAGAGTTCTATCCTCCTGTGCCGGATACTCGCTGAAAAGCACACTCCATGCGGCAAGCGAGCGATCAATGGCTATCAAGGCAATTTTTGCGGTACCGCAGGCATCGCTCTGATCTTCTTGCTGTTCGCTCACAGGTTCACTCATGCGACCTTCAACTGCACGGACAATTTTCGGATAGATAAAATAGTGATAATGCCGGATGACCTGGAGATGCTCTTCAAGAGAGTGAGGATGATTGGTCAGCAGCGATTCCTCCGCTTCAGAAAGCTCGTCAACCACAGCAAACCAATCATTAACCATGCCGGCATAAACAAGAGCGGCGTTCGCACAAGGATGCTCACGGGCATTCTGCTGTAAACTCTCATAGGGTTCGGACAACGTTTCCTTCCGCAGCTCTTCAGGATCAATACCCTCTTTTGCTGCTATAGCCCTGATCAGACGCATGGCATGAACCAGTGCTTCGCTCATATCCTGCCAAAACCGAGCGTTCAAAGCGTCAAAATCCTGCAAGGCATCTGCGCCATGCCGCTCTTCAGATTCTATCTGAAACTGCAGACAACGTGAGGTAAATGCGCAACGCTTGCACCAACGGTCGCAATAGTTATAGATTCCAGGAATCAGATCTGATTCAGCGCCCATTGGTTGTGCTTTTGAGTTATCGTTGCCATCACTGCGTATGGAAATCTTGAAATTCAGTCTCAACATTACAAGAACCTATCCCGTTGTCTGAGCACTCTACAGGAATAGTCCTGTCGTATAAGGTAAGGAAATAGAGAAAAAAAATTACTCCCCCTACCAATCAACACGCCCTCTCAGCGATTTGAGGTCTGAACGCTTCTCCTTTGATTCAAGTCGTTTAATTCTTGAGCTATAGGTTGGTCTTGTCCTCCTGCGCTTTTCAGGAGGCAAGGCAACGCTCTCCAAAATCATCTGAAGCCTCAGGAGGGCATCCTCACGGTTTTTTTCCTGTGTGCGATAACGCTGAGCTTTAATAACAAGAACTCCCGCTTTTGACATGCGCTGATCCCTCCGGGAGAGCAGACGCTCTTTTATCTCATCCGGAAGAGAAGATGCCTTGATATCAAAACGCAAATGAACCGCACTCTCAACCTTGTTGACATTCTGCCCGCCTGCTCCCTGTGAACGCATGGTATGCAGCTCAATTTCAGTAAGGGGAACAGTTATTTCCAGCTCTCTTTTTACCACTTTTTTTACAGCTGTTAACGATAGCATAGACTCCCATTATAACAGAATTGGCTACAGAGCTGCAAGCGCAATGATTGTATCAGACCAGGAGTCAAATAAGATGCTTTTTATGCCTACAGTTGCAGCCGAGCGGCAGTTTTCGTGCTTGTCGTCTATAAGCACAAATTCATGCGCGCCCAATCCTGAATCTTCAAGAACATGCTGAAACGCTTCAGGTGAGCTTTTCAGAAACCCATGTTCATAGGAAAGATAGTAGCGCTCCCGATTACTCAGCAGGGGATAGTGATGCTTGAGATGGGCAAAGTGCAGGGGATCAGTATCGCTCATGATCCAGATCCTGTGCTCTCTGCTGAGAGCTTCCACGGCCTCCTCTGCTCCTGTCAATGGGGTAAAGACATTCTGCCACCGCTCCCTTATTTCTCCATGACTCATACTTCCAGTCATCGAATCACGGCCAATCATGCAGAGATAGTCGAGTGGGGCAATGATGCCTTGATCAAACCTGACTTTAAGCTCTCCTTCACAATATTTCTTCGACAAAGCATGCGGATCTGAATTCCCTTCAGACACTACAGCAGTGCAGAATCGCAAAAAATCCACAGAAGCTACCACGTTCCCGATATCAAGTAAAATAATACTCATACTCCCTCTTCTCTTCTTTTCTTTTCTTTTCTGGTGATGGTGACCTCTTTGGAGCAAACAGCAGAAACACAAAGAGCGCATGGTGATGCGCCCTTTGTGTTTCTGCCATAGTTGAAACTGGTTGGCTTCTTCTGGAAAAGCCTTGTGCGGTTAATCATAACAACCACATTCATAAATAAAAACGGTGAATGCTGATAACTAATCCGCCGTCAAAGCCGCTCGGACTAAACGACGTGAAGAACCCGTCCTATGGTTCGGAAATAATTTAGAGAGGAGTTACATCTTCAGCCTGGAGGCCTTTTGCTCCCTGGGTTACTTCCATCAAGACTTTCTGGCCTTCTACAAGCGTTTTGCGACCTGTGCCATTGATAGCACTATGATGCACAAAAACATCTTTTCCGCCTTTCTGCTCAATAAAACCGTACCCTTTTTCTTCGTTGAACCATTTAACAGTTCCTTCGACCTGATTACCCATATCTACCTCTTTTTATTTTTGCCATTTAAATGTGGCGTTACAATGAACGAACCTCGACATGAGGCGTTCAAAAACTAATATATTTTTGGTAAAATGAATTTACTCACTTTATGCTAATTCAAAAAGGAAGTTTGACCGTTTACGCTATTTTTTTTATATCGACAAAAAAAACCATGAAGCCCTCCTGAAGAGCTTCTGGCTGTTATAAACCCGATATAATAGCCCCTTACCTCATTCCCCACAGCTTAATCTTGCGGTCATCACTTCCACTTGCAATTATTTTTCCATCCGGAGAGACATCAACTGATTGCACCTCAAGAACGTGACCTCTATAGGTATGAAGCAACTTTCCTGACTCTACATCCCACAGACGAACCGATTCATCGTTTGCTGCACTGACAACTTTGGTACCCTCGGGGTTGAAACAAACGCTGCGGACAGCATCTAAATGACCTTCAAACACTCGTATAATCTCTCCGCTTTTTGCGTCCAGAATCTTGACCTTGGCATCACGCCCGCAGAAAACAATAAGCTTATCATCAGGACTGAAAGCCAAAGCATGGGAGAGGCGGTCGCCGGTATTGTAGTTGGCAATATTTTTACCTGTTTCTACATCCCATATTTTTATGATGGGTTCTTCTCCGCAGCTTGCAATTTTTTTACCATCATGACTGTAAGCAAGACACTCAATATATGATTTGTGACCCAGAAACCTTGATAGTTCTTTTCCTGTTTCAACATCCCAGAGTCTGATCGTTGTATCACGTGAACAGCTCGCCACAATTTTGCTGTCAGGACTGAAAGCCACCATACGTACCGCTGTATCATGACCTTTACAAACATGCAAACACTGACCAGTCAAAGCATCCCATATTCTTACTGTACTATCGGTGCTTCCGCTGGCAAGTCGTTTACCATCACGGCTGAAATCGATACACTCCACCCATGTGTCATGCCCTTTCATGGTAAGCAGCTGTTTGCCGGATTCTACATCCCACAGCATAAGCTGTTCATCAAAACTACCACTGACAAGTTTTTTGCCATTAGCACTGAATTTTACACCCAGCACCCTGTCGAGATGGCCTTCCATCGTCTTTATCAGGTTAGCATCCTCAATAACCTTTGGAAGTTTCAATTCTACTTCCTTTTTCCCGAATAAGTTTGATAAGAAACCCATAACAATAGTCTTGTTTGAATTGATACTCTTTTACTGGCCACAGATCGCCGGGATGAAGGCGCTGATTTTAATCGTGCAATTTAAAAAAAAATATCACCTTCCCCGAATTCTCACCACTATCAGGAAAAATTGTAGCTTCTCCCTTTCCAGAGAGTACCGCTCCCGAATTTTATCTTAATAAATGAATTCAAGGCTATGGCAAGCAAAACAATCTGGGAAAGCACATGAAGAAAAGCTATAGAAAGTGAATGACGAAATACCTGCGCAATGATAAGTCTGCAGAGCAGAGCTACAATAATCTGTGAAAAAGGGAGCCAGAACAAGGGAACACTGAACTCCCCTGCCAGCAGTGAACGAATCAGAAATGCATAAGGCACAACATAGAGTGCTGCAATCAGCGCTATCAACAAAAAAAGCCCCGGTGTACTGTAACCAATTGCTGCAAAAAGATTTTTTGAAAACCCTTCCCAAAGCTCTTTGAAGTTACGGTACATCCTGCAACTCACCACATCGGTACCGTTATAAGCCACCACTATGCCACCGGCTTTTTTCACTGCCTTGCAAAGCCAGACATCTTCGACAATAGCATCCCTGACAGCTGCATGACCGTTAATACGCTCATAAAACTCCCTGCGAAAAAGAATAAACTGTCCGTTGGCAAAACTGAACGCCGGCCTCGGGCTGGTACGCACAAGTCGAAGCGGCAGATAGCACATAAGAATAACATGGATCAGCGGAACTACCAGCTTTTCCCAGAACGAGCCGAGCTCCTGATGAGGCATAATTGAAAGCATGTCCCCACCTGACCCCATTATCGCTGCAACGGATCGACTGAGGGCATCCGGCTCATGCATGGTGTCGGCATCAGTAAAAAGCAGCAGTTCACCCCTTGCGTGACGGCTGAGCTGACTGCATGCCCAGCTCTTGCCGTGCCATCCTCTGGGAAGAGGCTCACCCTGCAAAACCCGCAAGCGTCCCTCGGACTCCGTGACAAGTCGATCCAGCAGCTCCGGAGTGGCATCAGTTGAGCCGTCATCAAGGACATGAATCTCATATGATCCATAGTCCTGCCGAAGTAGCGAACGGACGCAGCGTTCGATGTTCAACGCTTCATTACGGGCAGGCACCATGACTGAAACCAATGGTCCTGCATTGGGAATATTTTTCGGCATGCAGGGAAAGTCAATCAGGTTTCTCAGCAACAGCCCTAAAAAAAACAGCAATGAAAGCAGAACTACTATCTGGTAAACAAAGAGCATAGAGGCTATTAAAAAAGGCCGCCCTTACGGGCAGCCAGCAAGTTCATGAGTACGGCGAAAAGTTTCAGTCGATCAATTTGTTGATGTCATACTCAAAAATCCCCTCAGCACCTGCTCGTTTGAGTTCCGGAATAAGGTGGCGAACGATTTTTTCTTTAACAATAACCTCAAGAGCCACCCACCCGTCTTCAGAAAGATGTGATATGGTCGGCTGGCGCAAGGCTGGAATAATTGCAATAATCTTGTCAAGCGCAGATTTCGGGGCATTCATTTTCAGCCCTACCTTTCCCTGAGCGTTGATGGCCCCCTGCAGCAGCATAGCCATATTTTCTATCTTCTCGCGCTTCCATGGATCATTCCATGAATTTTTGTTCGCGATCAACTTTGTATTCGACTCAAGAATGGTATCAACAATCCTCAGCTTGTTTGCCCTGAGCGAAGAGCCAGTTTCAGTCACTTCAACAATAGCATCAGCAAGATCAGGTGGCTTGACCTCTGTAGCACCCCAGCTGAACTCCACCAAAGCATTAACTCCGTTTTTGGCAAGGTATTTCTTGGTAATATTTACCACTTCAGTCGCTATATGCTTTCCTTCAAGATCCTTTACGGATTGTACCGGAGAGTTTTCAGGCACGCAAAGCACCCAGCGCACCGGCCTCATGGATGCTTTAGAATAGACAAGGTCGGCAACCTCAACGACATCGGCATCAGTTTCAATAATCCAGTCCTTGCCGGTCAAGCCGACATCAAAGGCACCAAGTTCAACATAGTGAGCCATTTCCTGCGCTCTGATAAGAATGGCTTCCAGCTCATCGTCATCTATTGAAGGAAAATAGGATCGGCTCTGAACAGAAAAATGAAATCCTGCATGAGCAAACAGATCGATTGTTGAATCCTGCAGACTTCCTTTCGGCAAACCAAGCTTTAGAACTTTGTTTGAAGTATCCATAATAACAGCTCTCTCTAAAATTAACATTAAAACATTTTGAGTTGAAAATCCCCATTTTGGAAAACACCATAGGGCATACTTCCATCAATCCATGAACCAAGATTGACATACCTGCATGATGGCACGGAAAGTTCCTTTATTCCCTGAACATGATTATGACCGCAGACAAAATAATCAAACTCCCTTTCCGCAGCCAAGGATTCTGCAAAATCTAACAGCCGGTCTGTGTCAAAAACAGTATCGCTTGGTTTATGCTTACGGCTTAACCGCGATAAACCTTTCATCAAACTAATAGCCAGATCCGGATGAATCTCCAAAAGAGAGAGATTAAAGCGGTTCCTTACAAAACGGGCAAAAAGCTTATAGCCGAGATCCCCTTTCCCAAGACCATCTCCATGGGCAACCAGGAATTTAGAGCTCTCTATCGTCAGCTCATGCAAGCCGTACATCGTTTTAATCCCGAGCTCATCGTCAAAATAGCGACCGAGATAAAAATCATGATTTCCTGCTAAATAAACCACCTCGATATTGTGGCGTACAAGATCAGACAATAAACAAATAAATCTGGTAAACCCCTTTGGAATGAGATGACGAAACTCCATCCAATAATCAAAAATATCGCCAAGCATAAAGAGTGAACGACCTTCTGCCTTTATAATGGCAAAAAGCCGTTCGAGGTTGTCAAGCTTGAGCTGCTCACTTTTTTCGTCCTGCAGTCCTATATGAATGTCGCTGATGAAATAAACTGCCTGCATATCCCCCCTCTTCATGCGTTCATCTTACAAAAACCGTGCAGCGGCAATGACAGCAAGAGGAATGGTAAGGTTGTCTACCTCTTTAGGACTGATACCTTCCACAATCGTTGCAATAATCGCAATGGTCACAATCTTTCCCGCATCAAATGATTCTGGCACAATGAGGTGAACAAAGAAAAGACCGGCAAAAATACTTCCAACAAGAAAGGCAAGACTGCCTTCAACGCTTTTATCGCTCAGCACACGGTATTTCAATTTTCCGTATCGTGTACCAATAATTGGAGCCAGACCATCACCCCAGCCAAGCATAGCCATTGCCATCACTCCAGCAGGCTGTTTGTAATAGACGGTACCGCAAATCATGGCCACAATCACAAAATAGAGGGTACCTTTGAGCAATTCACGCTTGTTGCCGGTTCTGGTCATGGTTTTCACCGCCTGATCGTCTTCATCGGCAAACAAACCCTTCTGAATCAACAATAGAGTCCAGACAGCAAATACGGTAATATTAAGATAGTGCGACCAGTCGCCATCAACAAAAAGAGGAAGAAAAACAATGGCAGAACCAGCACAAATATGGGTGATCTTACGGCTGATATCCCTTGGAAGTGCGTGATTGGTTACAAGGTAATCCATCAAGGGAGGAACGCTGAATACATAGGCAAAGGTCAGCAAGGTAACCAATGCATTATGCCAGACAACTGGAAGCGAAAAAAAGGTTGTATGAAAAGTACCCATACCATTACAATGATTAAAGATTACGCTATTTTCAGCAAAACACAACTTTTGAAAACAGGCCGGATAAATTACCCTGAAAAAAATATTCCTTCACTGAAAACCATTGTAATGCTTACACCTCCTTGATGAGAAAACCAATAGATCACATCCCTTGTAGGTACTTCGAACCAACCATTCCGGCAACCAGCAAATTGTTGAGTAAAAAAAGAATATTGTTGATAACCTGAAAACGGAGAAACGTATTGTGTTCCTGAACATCACTCTTTCCAATGGAATGACCAAATCCATCTTCAACAGCATTCTTCATAAATGATATTCCACCTTTTGGATCACGCAAAAGCTGCACCTGAATAACAAGATTCAAGGCAAGACCAATTAAAACAAAGGCTGCGGGAATAATAAAACCCCACGTAAATGAAAGATAGGCAAGAACAGCAAAGACAATGTCGATAATCAGAAATGAGACCAGAAAGGTATTTTGAGCACCAATCATAACAGTCAACGACTTGAGACCACCTTCCTTATCGCCTTCAGCTGATTTGAAATCATTAAGAATGATCAGAGCGACAGCCATAAAAAAGTTTAAGCTGGCAAGCCATAGAGCTTCAGGACGAATATCGCCGAACAAGGCATTCGCTGATAAAAAAGAGACAAAACCATAAGAAAAGCCTACTGCGGGTGCCGAGGTAAGAATATTTTTTTTCAGCTTGAGAGGCGGAGCAGAATAGATATAAGCCACAAAAAGAGCTGCGAGAATTGAACAGAAAATAACCATCCCCCGAATTCCACCGAGATGCAGACCAATAAACACTCCAATCCCTATGGCCAGCAGAAGAACCACAATACTGTTGCCTAAAGCCTCCTTTTCGGTTAAACGACCTGAAGGAATAGGGCGGGAAGGTTCATTGACCCTGTCGAGATCAAGATCAAAATAGTCATTGACAGACTGGCTGAACCCTGTACCGAGAGGACCAAACATCAGAAAAATGGCAAGCAGCAGAAGATAGTCGTGAACCGTTGGCTGCATGGCACCAGAAGCCATTACACCACCGGCAAGACATGGAAAAACGCTGATCCAGGTTACAGGATCAAGCAGTTCAAGATGTGCTCTAACTTTATCGATCAACCCAAGTTTTGCGGGAACTGGCATGCTTTACTTCACTCCAAAGCCCCGGTCAGGGCTTTTTTTAGAACAGTGGTTAAAAAACAACAATTTACAAATCCAGCGCAAGATAAAAAACTCCTAATGCTGAACAACGCCATGCTCAGGCCTTCCTATCAGTGTTGCTGATGTAGCAGAGCTGATGAGTACGTTCAACCGGTCACCTGCCTGATAATGTTCACGCTCAAAAACAACAACCCGATTGGTGTCCGTGCGGCCCATAAGCTGCTCTGAAGAGCGTCGGCTTTCTGATTCCGCAAGAACCTCGACAACCGTTCCAACCGTATCCTGATAGTGTTTGTCAGAAATGCTGTTCTGCAAGTCAATAATCTCCTGTAACCTTCTTTTTTTGACCGCCTCAGGGATATCATCTTCAAGAGTGCGCGCTGCAAGGGTTCCCGGTCTTTCTGAATAAAAAAACATGAAGGCTGAATCAAATCGTACAGCCGAGAGAAGTTCAAGCGTTGCCTGGTGGTCCTCTTCCTGCTCACCACAAAATCCAGCAATAATATCAGTTGACAGCGCAACACCGGGAATAACCGAACGAATCAATGCTATTTTTTCCCTGTACTCCTCGATAGTATGCCCCCGATTCATGAGATCAAGCATCCTTGATGAGCCGGATTGCACTGGAAGATGAATATGGTTGCAGATGTTTCGTCGCTCTGCAATAGTTCGCACAAGCGCCTCGGAAATATCTTTAGGATGGGAAGTGGTAAACCGGATTCTTGCCATGGGTGCCTCAGAACTCACTGCGTCAAGGAGATCGGCAAAATTATGACCATCTTCTGGATCACTGTAGGAATTGACATTCTGTCCGATAAGGGTAATCTCCCTGTATCCCGAAGCCACAAGTTTCTGGACTTCAACAATGACCGATTTAAACGGATGGCTTCGTTCTCGACCGCGGGTAAAGGGCACTACACAAAAGGCACACATATTGTTGCACCCCCTCATGACCGGCACAACAGCACTTATCAATCCCTCTCTGACAGGATCAATCCCTTCATAGGTTTCAGCGGCATTGAACTCCAGGGAGGCAAGTCTGATTCCTGCTCGAGCCTGCTCAATAACCAATGGAAGGGTACGATAGGTATCAGGGCCTGCAAGAAAATCAATAGCTGGTGACATGGTAAACATCTCCTCCCTCTGGAACTGCGGCACACAGCCAGCAACACCGACAATCAGACCTTTATCTCTTTTTTTCATTCCTTGAAGGTGCTGCAGATAGTGCTCAATACGATCAACAGCATTTTCCCGGACAGCACAGGTGTTGAGCAGAATAATTCCCGCATCATTTTCATTTTCCGCAGGGTGATACCCTTCACGCTGCAGCAGCGATGTTATGATTGCTGAATCAGCCTGATTCATCTGGCATCCGAACGTATGGATATAAAATGCCTTACTTCCCTCTCTCCTCATGATCAATGTTATTTTTTCCTGTAATGTAATGTTTGTTACCCACAACATGCCGGGCAACATAAATCAAGAAAAGTCCGGCAAGTGAAAGTTGAAAAAGGGGAAAAGGTCCGACATCGAAGAGTACCGGCATTGAAGACAGATGCTTAGGATGATTAAAAACAACAACGGGGCACATCAATGCCCCCCGCGTCGTTTGATCTTTTTCAGCTCCGGACATTACCCTCAAACACCGAAATGTATATGCTTGAATTTTTCAAGAAGTACTTCAGCTTCATCCTTACATTGACCGCAAACCGTACCAAGCTTGGTGCGCTCCTGCAGTTCAAAATAAGAACGGGCACCTTCAAGCACAGCATCCTCAATATCGTGATCGGTGATACTCATGCACTGGCATATCACCTTGGCCTGCTCCTTCTTAACCTTGTCCTCCTGACCGTTGCGAATATAGTAATTATTAATGGCAGCCCTCAAGGCCTTATCACCAAGCACGGAACAGTGAATTTTGTGATCCGGCAATCCTCCGAGTGCCTGTGCTACCTCTTTGGGAGAGATATGAAATGCCTGGTCAAGCGTCCGGCCTTTGACCATTTCAGAAAGAATTGAGGTGCTGGCAATGGCACTTGCGCAACCATAGGTTTTCCACTGACAGTCAGTGATCACCTCTTTTTCCTTATCTACCTTTATCACCACCATCATCTGATCCCCACACTGCAGGTTTCCTTCCATACCAACACCATCGAACTCGTCAGTATTCTCTCCCTGAAGAATATTTTTCGGGTTCATGAAGTGTTCCTTCAATGTTTCACTATATGCCCATTCACCTGCTTGCAGCATGCAATCCTCCTTTTATATAAGCCGTTGACATGTTTCTGATTCTTTCAATTATCCGTGGTAAAACATCAAGAAGATAGTCCACCTCCTCTCTTGAACTTTCCCGACCCATACTGAAGCGTATTGATCCATGGGCAAGTTCAGCATCTACACCAGTCGCAAGCAACACATGCGAAGGGTCAAGAGATCCAGATGCACAAGCTGATCCAGTAGAGACCGCAATACCTTCAATATCGAGGTAAAGCAGGATAGCCTCGCCCTCCACACCAGTAAATGAGACGTTGAGGGTACTGGCAAGTGAATCCGTAGGGTGGCCGTTAAAATGAATATCATCAATACGCTCTTCTATCCCATTTCGGAGTATATGCTTCAACTCAAGCAACCGCTCCTCCTCTTCCGGCATTTCAAACGCTCTCATTTCAACAGCTTTTCCAAGGCCGAGAATACCGAGGGTATTTTCGGTACCTGCACGCCGTCCAAGCTCCTGATGACCACCCCTGATTAATGGGCAGTAAGGAACTCCTTTTTTTACAAACAGAGCGCCAATACCTTTGGGGCCATATATCTTATGAGCTGACATGGTAAGAAAATCCACACCGAGCGACCGAACATCAACAGGAAGCTTTCCTACTGCCTGCACAGCATCAGTATGCATTAATGCACCACGTTCATGCACCATTTTTGCTATCGTTTCAATATCCTGAATGGTGCCGATCTCATTGTTTGCCATCATAACCGAGACCAGACCCACATCATCGCCAAGCAGCCCGGCAAGTTGATCGAGATCGATTTTCCCATACTTGTCAACATTAAGATACTTTACCCGCACACCCCGATGCCCAAGACATTCAGAGGTCTCAAGAACACAGGGATGTTCAATTTTAGTGGTAATAATTGAACTGCGCATTTTCGAACCTGGAATGCACTGGCTCGAACCACAGACAAAAAGAGAGAGTACGGTATTGTTGGCTTCAGAACCGCTACCGACAAAGATAATTTCCTTCTCGTTTGCCCCGATGAAATGAGCAACTTTCCGGCGGGCATCCTCAACATTTGCCCTTGCTTCACGTCCAAACGCATGCATGCTGGAAGGATTGCCAAACATCTCCATTGCCGCAATCATCTCCTTTTTGACTTCAGGATGCAGAGGTGTCGTGGCATTATTATCAAAATAAACCTTCATGTCTGCCATAATACTTTCAATATTCTTGGTTTCGGCTTATGCCATTGTTTATAAACTTATTACAAGTTACTATGCTTCGAAAAGCGATGTTTACAACTAACCTTCACCTTAAACAACAACTGCCATATCTCAACATTTTTTCCGGTACTAAACCTCTTCCTGCGTTAAAATCTTATGTATAACGATCAATATGCATTAAGAAATGCTTAAACAAGACTATTAATTCCACTAAGAAGACTTAATTTATCTTATTTATTTCAAAAACACTATAAAGTTTCCAAAATCAATTAATAATAAGAGTACGGTCTGCAGATGGAGGAAGTTTTTTACCGTTAAGATACAGCTCAACATATTTCGGACGACCGATATTAACCCATAACTTGTTGCGAGCCTCGAAACGCAGCACCTCACCGTTTTTAAACTGTCCACCAGGATAGACCCTTGCACTGTCATCAGCAATAACCTTAACCCATGAATAATCATCTATCACATGAACAACCAGCACCTTTTGATAGGGAGAAGATTTTGACACTGGCAAAAAAGAAACATGTTTTGCCCACTCCCTATAGCTTGTGCCATTGGCAGAAACTTCGGATAGTGCTGGAACGGTAGGTGGCTTAGACGAAGCAGCTGGAGCGGCAGGTGTAACAGCAGCAACTGCAGAATCAACGTGAGCTGGAGAGGGGTGCTCCGAAGGCACCGATGCAACGTTTGAAGGAGATTTATCCCCTCCAGAAATCACAAGAGAGTCTACAATCGGTTCAGCAACAGCAACAGTATCCTCTATAGTTGTGGATGGCAATGGCACAGGAGCAGAAGAGTGCTGAGCAGAAAAGAGCCCGGTACCGTTACTATAAACAAGGGCCAGGCCGGCAAGCACAATGACCACACTACCAATTTTCCACACCAACGAAAGCAGTGGAGGCCGAAACCTCACATCACTCTTCGGTCGTTTTTCCCTCACGGAGTTTCCGTCGCCGGCAACGTCTCGCTTAAGTGAGTTGGAGAGCTGCAGCTCCTTGCGGCATTGTTCAAGCGTTTCCTCCTCTCCAACACCCATCAGGAGTGCATATTCCTTGATAAAGGTGAAAATATATACCTTAGGCAGAAAACTGAAATCCCCGCCCTCAATTTTTTCAAGATAACCCTTTGGAACTGTAATCTGCCGGCTGACATCCTCAAGGGAAAGCTCTCTCTCCTTTCTGGCATGCTTCAACTGCGTTACAAGACGCTCCAATGCTGCGCTACTTGATACCAATTCATTCATAAAAAACAATCCTACTCACAATAACACATTGAAATAATAAATATTACCGTCTTATAAATCTACAAAAAAACTCATTTATCCCAGCTTAATCAAGCCCGTAAGAGGAAATATTCATCCATATTTCGCGCCCATCTGCTGAGTTTGTACCAAGTGAAAACAATGCATCCGATCCAGAAACCGTTCTCTCCATCTCTTGTCCGATCTGTTGTCGCAGTCGTTCAAGCTCAGCCCCGCTGTAGTTTTTCCACAACAGAAAAACCCTGTCACGCGGAAAAAAAAGTTTCTGCAGCCGAGCCCCCATAACATTATCCAAACGATAAAAAACAATACGCGAAAGGGCGGTATCCGGAAAAGGATGCTCCGTCAACAGGGAAAACTCTGTAACCGTGTGCAAAAATGAATATCTTTTTTCAGGAAGAGAGTGATTATCAATACTCAGAATATGGTAGGGAAACAGAGTGTTGCTAATAACAACAAGATGTTTGTAGCTGCCGAGCGATCCGGCAAGCGGTTCATACAACGCTTTTCTAAACCATTCCCGTTCTTTATCACTATCCTGACTATCGGGTGAGCTTGAAACAAGCTCACGCCTGATTGCATCTATTTTTGAACCAGGCGTATTGAGGGAATCAAAACAAACTCCACTTCTGGCTATCTGTAACTGGCTTCTTCCAATAAGCATGACACCACAAAGAGAGTCTGATAGAAGCGGCTTTATTATTGCCTGATCCTCCTTCAAAGAGGCCTGAACCGTGCGCAGTGTTATCGGTATAAGCTGGATGGCTTCAGCTGCCACCGGGTTGATAACCCTCACCTCTGGAAGAAGCTCAATCAATCGGCCTCTTTTGATGTTAAGTGCCTGGTCAGCACTCCTGTTTTTTTCATATCCTTCGGCATGAATAAAAATATCGGCCTTCCTCTGAAGAAGCCCTGAAATTTCATGCAGCAATTGAGCGATTTCAGCTTCAAGAGCTTCATGACCTTTTCCAAGGCTGAAGCTTTTTCTATAAATCTGCAATGAACGCCGCAGATCAAGATTATCGGTTTGTTCTCCAGCATCAAAAAGCTCAAAAATTCTTGATCTTTCAAGCAGCAAACCAGTCAGACGCCGTTCAGATTTTTTTTCAAGCTGCAGAAGCTCGTTTGATGGATAAGGAGGCGCGAAATATCTGCTGAACGAAAACCCCTGCTGCAGAGCGTTAATCCGCTCCTCCCCTTTAAGCGACTTGCTCCCGGCAAGCAAGAAAAGAGAGGTGGCCTGGGCATACTGCATATTGTTCATGCGAAAATATTCTGCAGCCTCACGAAAAGGATCTGGCTTCCGAACAATAACGGCATTTGACTCAAGACTAAGTATCTTTACAAGCAAGGGGTTCCCCAGCTTCTCGGCAAGAGCGAGTGCCTTGAACAGAAAAAAGCTGGCATTTCTGCGATGTTTTTCAAGAAGCTGAAGACTTTGTGATGCAACCCTGAGAGCTTGAATTCTCTGCTCAATAGCGCCATCCATCGCAAAAACATGTCCCGACTCGGCAGCAATCTTCCCTGCAAGCAGTTCAGTCTTTTCAATGCCGAGTTCAGGCCGTGCCACCTTGCACCGCAGAAGACCCGCATAAGCTGTAATTTTCGTAACCGGATCACGGGCCTCACCCGATAGATGGCGATATATTCTTGCAGCCTTCTGAAAATCACCACCTCTCTGGTACAGAGAAGCCATTTGTAACCGCAGTGCAGGAGATGGATCAATTATGTGTTCAAGAGAAGCCGCAGCTGCCCCGAAACTGCCCAATTCGCACAACAATGTTGCTTTATCGGTAAAAAGAGCATGACGAAGTGAATCTGGCAAGCTCTTCTTTGGCAGTTTTTCAAGGCGAGCTGTAGTGTTAAGCGCTGCATAATACTCACCTGTCAAACCTTCAATGATCCTTTTCTCATTCAGTGCCTTGACAACCCATGGAGAGGCTCTATTGAGAGTATCAAGGGCAAGCGCCCTGTTATAGAGGTTAAGTGCTTTCAGATAGTCGCCGCGACTGCTGAAGGATGATGCTTGTTTATAAAGCGGCTCAAGTGATTCTTGAGGTTTACTATCAGTAGTACAGCCTGAAAAAAGAAAATAAAGACCAAGAAGAACCATTCCTGACGGAACCCCCCGGAATTGAATTTTCATGACACAGAGCCTCCAGCTCCAAAAATAGCATTGAGTTTATAGTGTATTTTACCTATAAATCAGGCGCAAATCAAGAGGTGTCTTATATGCAACGGTAAAAAGTAAAAAAAGAGGGTGACTCTTGCAGCTATCAGAACAATACGGAAATATCAGTAAAAGATCGTTAACTTATTACCAAAAGCGAAAGTTTTATCTCTCTCCCGAATTGTTCAAAGACTCTCCCTGATTTTTTTCTGTTGTAAACCCTTTATGAAAGTGATCCTTGATACACTGCACAGCGTACTTCAATCATCCTGGAGTATGCTTCTTGAATCAGCCCCATTTGTTCTGCTTGGTTTTTTTATTGCCGGACTGCTGAGAGCTTTTCTTCCTGAAAATTTTGTTGCAGAACATCTTGGTAAAAATGGAATAAAGAGCATACTGAAAGCAGCAGCATTCGGCATTCCAATTCCTTTATGCAGTTGCGGCGTTCTGCCTGCTGCCGCAGGCTTGAAAAAACAGGGAGCAGGAAAAGGCGCCGTGACAGCTTTTTTAATCTCTACACCTGAAACCGGGGTGGACTCCATCGCACTCTCCTTTGCTCTGCTTGATCCCCTCTTGGCGGTTCTCAGGCCTGTGATAGCTTTTTTTACCGCTGTTGCGGCTGGCATAGCGGTCTCTCTTTCAGAAAGCAGAAACATGGAGACCGATACAGAGGAGAACAAATCGGTATCAGCTCCGGTTTCAACCTGCGGCTCCTCATGCTGCTGCGCTTCAAAACCGCAAGCAAAGCAATCAATTATCGGCAGATTGAGAGCCGGGATGCATTTTGCCTTCAGCGAACTCCTGAAAGATATCGGCCCCTGGTTTTTCATGGGCATTATACTCTCCGGCCTGATTTCAGTGTTTATCTCCCCTGAACTGATCAGTCGATACTTTTCAAACGAATACCTCTCCATGGCCCTGATGCTCGCTCTATCCGTACCGCTTAACGTTTGCGCAACCGCCTCAACCCCGATTGCAGCAGCACTTGCCCTTAAAGGAATTTCTCCAGGAGCAGCCCTTGTTTTTCTTCTTGCAGGCCCGGCAACCAACGCAGCATCACTGACCGTGATCTTTCAAATGCTCGGCAAAAAAGCCTCTCTGATCTATCTGTCAGTCATTGCGGTCATGGCATTCCTCTCCGGTATTGCGGTAAATGCCTTATACGCTTATCTGCACATTGATATCACCAACTGGATACGCGTCGGTTCCCATCAGGAGTGCGGTATGTTTGAAATCTTATCAGCAGTTGTACTTATCGCTCTGGTACTGAAATCCTTTGTCCCGGAAAAACATAAGGCCTGAAAAACAACCCCTAAACAGAAAAAGCTGCCTTTGACAAGCAGCTTTTTCTGTTTAAATACAATTCTAACAACAGTAGCAATTATTAAAATGCACTGTAAAGAACCAGAGTTGTCAAATTTTTTCCAGCGTCGGCTGTTGTATAGGTATCGCCAGAGTAGAAACTGTGATTCAACTGAAACTGAATATTTTTAGTCAACATATAGGCCAAACCGAGAGTAATTGCATTGTCCGCATCGGTGTCGCTTACACCTGTATTTGCTTTCCTGTAACCAGCTGCGAGAGCAAGTTTATCAGGAATCACTCCAAATAAAGCAGAGATTGTCCAGGCTTTGGCATCTCCATAAGTGTTGCCATTAAAAATATTCACCGGGTTCCCGTCGGTTGTTTTCGGTGCATTTCCATAGGTCGTGTAAAGCCCTAATGGATATGCTCCAACTTTCCCCTGAGCCTGCAGATCTACCGCCCATGCATCGGCATGAGTAGTCGTTGTGACAATACTGTTATCCGCGGCTGTGCTCTTCACATTTGATGTTCCTGTCCATATCTGAAACCCTCCACCAAGATCCCAGTCTCCAAGTGTTGGCGTAACCACACCTCTGAAGTAACTCATGGGCTTGCTGGATCCAAAACTTCCCTGAGTAGGCACATAAGGTGTATAGTTCAAATAACCATACTTGTGATAGACAACAAAAGCCACTCCTGTTGCCGGTATCGCAGTTGGCAGATATTGCTGGGCAGAGGTTTCTCCGGCATGCTCAAGTGCCCGAGTAAACTCAACGGCACCGGTATTAAGCAACTCGAAACCATAGGCTGGACCCTGTGCAGACGTTGTAAATGGAATGGCACTCAGCGTAATGTCATCGACCGATGTTGTCATCGGCATTTTAAATTCTGATAAAATCTTCCCATCAGTAACATCTTGCGGTACAAAAGAGAGGCCTATCTCAAAGCCAATGTTCTTTGAAAGTCTTCCTCCAAGAGTCAGAAAAGCCTCATCAGGAAAAGATACCTGTCCGTCATTCGTCATTACATTAGGTGATGCACCATCAGTTTTCTGATAGCGAAGTTTACTGACAAATGAGGCGTTAAGCGTTGAGGGAAGCGAAAGATTGTCATCCTCTATACGACCCTGCTTTCCAGTTCCAGTTTCAGCGTAAGCATGTAATTTGAAATTGCGACCAAAGGCATTAAGCAATGGAAATTGCTGGAAATGGCATACCGCACATGAATATCCAGTCTGGCGGGCAAAAACAGGTGTCGCATCTGCCTTTGGAACAGAACATAACAAGAACATTAACAAGCCGATGGCGACAAAAAAATGACGTACTTTTAGGTTCATGCTGCTTTTCGTTGTAATTGTTAGAAAAAGTGACAAATAAAAAATCTATCTGCCTGTAATTATTTAAAGCTTACAAATACTTACATGGATGCAGCGCATCAAAGGCATGCGCAACATGTTGGAAGGAAATTCAAAAAATCAGGGAGAGATATCAACTAACAACAAGCGACACCAGGTAGGCGTCAATGTTTTCTATATCTATTTCAGACAAAGAGCTATTACCGCCTTTAGCTGGCATGTTTTTATAATCCATTATAGAGTGCTTGACAATTTGATCCCATCCATTATCTAAGCGTGATGTCCATGATTTTATGTCACCTGGCTTTGGGGCTCCCATCACTGCATTATCATGACATATTGCACAGCCTGCTGATGAATAGTTTTTTTTCCCTGTGATGAGATTATATTTTTTTTCCAGAACTACTTTGGTAATCGTATTAGCATGAATTGGTGACTGAATTTTTTCCACGACTTTACCTGTAGCTTCTGCCTGAACATTTTTAAAAGTACTTAAACAAACTACTGAGAAAACTGCTGCTATTATAAACTTATATATCATGAACCCTTTGGTTAAATAATTGTTACGCTGTACGTTACATTTCTGCCTATACGTATAGAGTCTACTAAAAAAATAAGTGATTGAAACAAGGTTGAGTGTTAAAACACTTCACCTTTAAGACATTGCGGACTGCACATAAAAAAAACGGTGCAGAGCCGTTGTTTTGTGAGTGGATTTCTATGTACTTACCTATCCTACCCTTGATAATATAAGTTTATCATAATTTTCAATATTTACAACATTTTTTTTCTTTACCATTATCAAATACACATCAGAAATAGTAACCGCCTTTTGGTTTATGGACAAAAGAGACAAATTCAAAACCATCAAACTGATCAATTTTTCAGCATTTGGTTAAAAGATACGCATTGGTCTTACATGGCTTGTGTTTGTCTTTTTTCCATCGAGCTGTTGGCCATTGCTGAAATCCTGTGCCCACGCTTTATTGTCATCACTCTCCGAGGAACTCCAGTAATAGGTGTCCACAATACCACCAACACTGCTGCGATGGATATAGAACTGATTCAGCTGCTCCTTGTTCGGCAAAAACCAGTCGCAATACCCATCCAAAAACTTATTTGCAGCAACCTTGGCACCATACCAGTTAAAAAAACCTTCCCCCTTTCCAGAAGAGCCCGTCATATCTGCCTTGGCCGCAATAAGACCATGCTGACCGGTACCATCGACATAAATAACAACTCCGCCATTGAAGCTATCACCAATCTTCGGCGTAGCTGCAGAAGAAAGTGAAGAAAGAGTCACCATACTCAGACCGGCCAGAAGGAATACGGTCAATAGCCGGGTAACATATTTTTTTTCATAACGTGTCATGAGTCGATCCATTTACAATTAACAGAGTAACTATCATCCTGAGGCTCTATGCCATTAATATAATGGGGGGGCAGGAAAAAAAATATTGGTATAACAAAGTTTTTATCAAAATCACAGTTCTTTTATTTTGAACATAAAGATTACCATACCCGCAAAACCGAGCAGCCCTCTCAAAAAATATCGCTTGACTGAGGTGGGACAAATCGAAATCAAAAAAATTCTTCGATATCCGATGAGCTACTTCACCAAATTGTTGACAATAACCGTGTAAACCATCGCAAATAGTATTGAGAGCAGGTTGCCGGTGAGGAAGTAGGTATTTTATATTTGATTTGTTTGGTCCTCGCTCAATCGAGTGCTGATCAACATAGAGATTCCTATGCCGTTTGCAGACCTGGCTGCGGTTCTTGCCATGCGCCACCGCAACGGCTTCGTTATTTTGACTCCGCATCATGTCGAACAATAAGCTGGCATCTTCGCACTTCCAGTCGCGCGTCAGCGCAAACATGACTTCAAGAAGTTTGCTCAACTGCAAGGACAAACGTTGATTAGGTAGTTAAATACGGAAGCGAGACCGTCTCCGGCTTTTGTCCGCTTGTTCCTCGCGAGCTTCAGAAAGCCCAGGTCCGAGCATCCTCCAACCAAATCAGAACCTTCACGGCATCAAGCAGAGTACTCAATACACCTTGAAACTCGTCGCCAAGTGTGATTGTCAGAGGCGACAGTATACCCTCAGAGAAGACCGTGTTTGCTGTACCTACAAGATTCTCAAATTCTCTCATGAGTTGCTGAGGATCTCTGCTCCGACTCGCGATGACATCAGCCATAACCACATAATAGTTGGGCATGTACACCTCGTATGACTATTTCTAAAAAACATATTTTGGTATCACAAATACTGACCCTTATATATTTGATTCACCTATAATGATACCAATTTTCAGGTATAGCAATCTACGAATACTAAGAAATATACATGCTTTTCGGCAATATTACATCAACAGCGTCAATTATCATTATCACTGAGCATAACATTTATAATAAGATCATCAATCCCGCTTTGCATCAATTACTATGAACTTGCTACGAATAATGTGAACAGGGAAAGAAAAATTTTCTCATTGGCGATCTATATCGCAGCCCTTGATGAAATAGCCCTTTTAACCATCTTCTCTACATTAGGTTCCATTTTTACTGGCAACAACACAATGTCAGGATGCTGTTGGGCATAAACACGAAATATTTCGTCTGCAAATGCCTGGCCTATAGCCGACACCCCGACAAAATCAAAAATTACATGCTTGAACCTCTCTACACGAACCAGCACCCTTTTCGCCTGAGATCGAGATACAAGTTTCTCATTTTCGTATTGCGCTAACCGAACAGGGATAACTGTTTTGTTAAACTGAAATTCATCTGGCCCAGCATAATCATCAAAAACTGTCTGAATATCACGCGTCGAATTTCTCTCGATGAGCATATATACCGCAGTACCAGCTTCATTCCTGGAAAACTCTGACTCCAGGATATAATCAAATGTAAAGTGATCATCATGACAAAACCTCACACCTTTTGAATCAATTTCGAACTCATCAAATACCCGCGAGGTAAAGAATATCCCTTCGCCTGTATGATTATCCATGTCTGTGGTCAATTTTCCTTTAGATAATTCAAAGAGAGCCTGGCGCTCATCACTCAGATTACACAATCTCCTGATCTTCCTGAAAATGCCCTCACCATCATCAGCTACAATGATGATGACTTTTTCCTTATCTCTTAAAACAGAGACAGAAACATGTTTCCCGCCAGAATGATCAATGACGTTATTGAGCATTTCAGTAAAACCATAGTGACATATATCAACAATGTTTTCAGGCAGACCGTCTACTACAAATGAATAGTGATCCCTCCAAACTACATCTTCTGTTAATGCATCGGCGAGAGAAAACAGCGACTTGTGCCCCCTTATATCTCCTAAAAAATATTGTTTTCCCTTCCCGGTACCACTGGATTGCAACCACCCCTTTTGTTCAAGGCGTTGCACATGGTTATGTACTGCTTGAGGGGTTATAGAGAATATTGTGGCAATATGCTGAGCAATATCAGCAGGATGGTACCTGACATCACTGACGATTTGACGCCGTATTTCCTCGCCCCTTTCTTTATTATTCACGCTTTATCCTTTAAGAAAACTGTTTTCTTAAAGGATAAGTGTTTCTTTCTTAAAGGACAAAAACTATTTCTTAACGGATGAAAAAGCTTTTTTCTCGCATAACGTATGAGCTAAGCAGGATGCTTGAGCGAGTGGCTTGATATATAAAACAGGAGATTGCATCCGGTTTTTTACATCCTTTCAAAATCGATAAATCCACGTTCGACATCTGCCAGAACAAGTTTTACGGTAATCTCCTGACCAACCTTGATTTTCCCGATCTTGCTTATCAGTCGGCCTTCTGCTGGCGGTGTCACTATTCTTACCCATGTGCCTTTATCTGCATGGCCGGTAACAATGCCATGAAAATGATGACCAATCATTGGCCCAAGCAACAATGCCGCTTCGGACTTGCGCACACGGCGCTCTACTTTCCTGGCGGCATCCTCTTGGCGTGTACAATGTGCTGCCAGATATTCAAGTTCATCGACGTTATAGGGGGAAGGACTATTGGTGAGGATTGCCTTCATCATCCTCAAGGTTATTAAATCAGGAAAGCGTCTGTTTGGTGCAGTTGAATGAGTATAATCACGTTCAGCCAGACCAAAATGTCCATAGGTGTGCTCTCCCGGCATTTCTACCACATATTCTCCTGATCCCATCAGCTTGATAATAACCAGGGAAAGGTCTGGAAAACGTAATGGATCAGCTTCATGCCTTGCCGCCAGAAAATTCTCAAGCGCCATGGCACTTGGTTCATAGGGCAATGAATATCCGTATTCATGTGCGACCTCTACGATACGCATCCATCGTTCAGGTGACTTCACAACCCGGCGAAGCGATGCACCTCCTCGGTCAGCCAAAAAATGCGCAGTACAGGAATTGGTTGCTATCATGAACTCTTCAATTAACTGTCGGGCCCGATTCTGTTCCTGTTGTTTGATTGCAACAACATGTTCGCCTTCAAAAACTGCCTCTGGCTGAAAGGTCGGAAATTCAAGAGAACCTTTTTTGTGCCTGTGCAGCCGTAATTCTTGCGCCACACGATCCTGACAGCGCAACTGATTCTCCATCCCCGACACAACCGAAGCTGCCGGTGGCAGATCACCGTCACCTTCAATCCAGGCAGAGAGGGCATCATAGGCAAGTTGTGCCTTATTCTTCACCAATGCACGTTCAACCGTTGAGCTTATCACCGCTCCATGACCATCTATCTTCATAATGGTGACCAGTGCAAGCCGGTTCTGATCTTGATTAAGAGAGGTCAGATCGGTCGAAAGGCGCAATGGCAACATCGGAAACACGTGTGCAGAGGTATAGACTGAAGTTGTATTGTTCTGTGCATGATTATCAACTGCTGAGCCCTTTTTGACAAGAGCATCAACATCGGCTACGGCTACATAGATGATGACTGAGAGGTCACTCTGCACCTCACATGCCGTTAACTGATCAAGATCAAGAGAGTCATCATTGTCGATGGAGCACCAGAGCAACGAGGTAAGATCAAGAATATCCACACCACTCTCACTGCCTGGCCCGTTTATTGACGCTATCTGTCTCTCTACCTGGAGTGAAAATGCCGGTTCCAATCCATTGATCAGCATCGCATCGGTTGCAATTCTAACAATATCTGATTTGCCAAATTTTCTATGCATGTCACTCCCTGGATAGTTTCAAAGTGATGTTTTACGTCGCAGCAACGCAAACGCCCGATTAAGAGTGCTGGTTGAAGACTGTTTTGGCGATAGCATGCCGGATCATATCCCTAGTTGTAAATGCTGAGTGAATGAGGCGGACACGTTGTTCAATACCCGTCTGGCCTTTTTGCCGGGCACAGATTTCGCGCAACTGAGGGGCAAACCCTACGCCAATAAGCCGGATTCCTTCCAGTATACCTGTTGTTGCTTCTACAAGAAAAATTGCAATGGCATTTGTTTCGGACGACAGCCAGAGCTTGCGGGTTTTATCATCAAATCTTGATATATCAAAGGAGATATCAATACTGAATCCTCCTCCGAAATCCACGATCAGAAAAGGAATATCGCGCTGTGCAAAGAGTGACGCGGTGATTGTTCCTGTTGTAAAAAGTTTCTTTTCTTTGCGCGCAATATTTTTGAGTGACATCAGGATATGGAAAAACCCTTCTGTCGGTATCGCCACATTCATTTCCCGACCAGTACAGTATTCTTCATGGGGAAAAAGTTGTCCTACCGTGTACGCATCCATAATTCTGAAGGTTGTGTCCGCTTGGTACCTGAGTGTTTAGCTGTAAGGTAAAAAAAGGATTCAAAAATATTTACGCTCATCACACACTTCTCAGTCCTGATACACCACCGGATCCGGCAAATCGATCATGGGATTGAGACGAACCGCCAGAGAGAAAAGATAGGGGTAATCCTCCTTGAGATGCTGCATATAGAGGATCCATTCCCGGATCAGATGACCAAAAACCCGCTTTATGTCGCCATTGATGTGCTCTTTGTCGCTCGGAGGAATACGATCGAACGACTCCCGAGCCTCAAACTCTTCAACGATATGAAACGCTGCCCAGAGAAGATCAGTAAAATTTTCATGCTCAAGCAGATTCTGGTTTTCCAGCAGGCTCAGGAGGAAGTTCCGTTTTCCGGCCATGAACTGCTTCAGGCAGGGAAGGGCGTCACTATCGATGCTGATCCTGATGTTGCTTTGGCGCAGATAGTCGAGCGCCGCGTCAAAATCCTGTTTTTTCCATGATCCGGTCATACGCAGGCGGTTTTTCAGATCCTCGCTTCCGACCACATGTTCCGACAACTCTTTCAGCAGACGGTTGCCAAATTCACTGAAAAAGACACCGATGACCATGTTCAGTTTTCTCATTACCGATTGGCGCTCCCTTTCCCTGAGCACCCTTTCGAAGAGGAGCGTGACGACGATGATGTAAATGGGCAGGAAGGCGAAATTGCCGAGAAAGCTGGCTGATATTTCCCTCACGTTGCCGAAAATACTGAAGTCAATACCATAAAGAGCCAGCGAGATGGTAAAAAGGGCGGACACCGTCCACACCTTGTTCATAAACAGTTTATTAAACATGAATACCCGTTATTTTAACCGCAACAAAACAACCTTAAAAACCTTGCATATTAAACAAACAGGCAATAGCATTTCAACGTTCGCTGAGAAGTGTCAGCCATAATGAGTCCAGAGACGGATAATTTTGATTATGCGCACTCTCTCATAGATCTGATACACAATTACAATGCTGGCTATTCAATCTTCTTGAATAGGCTCCGAAAAGATCACCGACAAGTTTCTCAAAAGACGGGAGATTTTGGAAAGGATTTTTTTGAAGAATTTCATACCAATCCTGTGCTTTAGCCTTCAATCCAGCAGATGCAAGTGTTTTAGCATCCTTTTGAGCCTGCTTGGTATAGACAAGCTGCCAATTCACCAGTCAAGCTTTTAGGAACACTCAGAGATCTGCGAATTAAGGCCTTCTTGAATTAATTCACGCATACCCGGAAGGGAGACAAGATGCAATGTTTTCAAAGCTAAACACACTCAATAAAACTGGGCAGAATTTATAACTATTTCTATCTAATTTTAACTTTTATTAAGTGGTATGGTAGAGATTTAAGCGTTTTTAACTATAAATCACATATTTTAACTTTATTGCCGCAATTGTAAGCCGTTTCATTATTATAAACCTGATTCTGAAGCATTGGAGAGCATCATGGCACAGGCAAGAAATGCAGGGTACCGGTTCCTGACCGATAGATACAAACTGAAGCACATCGCTCACTGGCGATCTTCTTTTGTTACTGACGCAAAGACGGGACGTCACTCTATCATTGATGACGATGTGTGGGATGAGTTCTATCCCGCAAGAAACTGGCCAGGAGAAAGAGCGTGCGACCATCTGGAATTTGCCATCAAATACGATGGAATCAATCTTGCTCTCCTGTGCTCTCTCTTCCGCCACATCGAGCCTCAGGAACTGGCAGATTTCATTCTGGAACACCCCGTCAGCATTCCACGCCGCAAGCTCTGGTTTCTGTATGAATTTCTTACTGGTACTCTTCTTCCTTTGGAGGATGCCGACAAAGGAAACTACATCCTGTTACTTGACCCTGAAGAATATTATACGCTGAAGAACGGAGTACGCAGTTCAAGGCAACGCGTGATCAACAACCTTACCGGAACAGTGGCCTTCTGCCCCCTCATCCGCCGAACCAACCGGCTTAAACAGGTCGAGCAGACAAACTTCATCGAGCAGTGTGCCCATATTCTCGATGCCTATCCACCTGAACTTCTGCGCAGAGCGCTCAGCTATCTCTATACAAAGGAAACCAAGTCATCCTTTGCAATTGAGCATATCAAACCAACTCCTTCGAGAAGAGAGAAATTCGTCTCCCTGCTCACACTTGCAGAAACAGATGATTTCTGTGAGCGCTCAAGGCTTCTTGAGCTGCAGAACATGATTGTCGATTCGCGTTTTGCCGATACAGAGTTCCGCACCATTCAGAATTATGTAGGCCAGACAATTACCTTTCAAAAGGAGATCGTTCATTATATCGCACCTAAACCCGAAGATGTTGAGTCCCTGATAGAAGGGTTGGTGGAAGCCCACCAAAAAATGCATGCCGGTGATATCCCGGCCATTGTCCATGCCGCCACAATTGCATACGGTTTTGTTTTTATCCACCCCTTTTCCGATGGCAACGGACGTATCCATCGTTTTTTGATTCACAACATTCTGGCCAGGCGTGGGTTCACTCCCAAGGGGCTGATGATTCCTGTCTCGGCAGCAATGCTGAATAATCCGGCAGCGTATGATCAATCACTGGAAACGTTTTCAAGGCCACTCCTGCAGCAGATTGAGTACACGTTCGATGCTATGGGAAAGATTCAGGTTCAGAATGAAACAGCCCATTGGTATCGCTACATCGATATGACAGCACAAGCCGAGGCTTTGCTTGGATTTATTTCGGAAACCATCTCCAGAGAACTGATCGAAGAACTCGACTTTCTTGTCATGTACAACAAAGCCAAAGGCGCCATTCAGGAGATCGTTGACCTGCCGGACCGGCAGATTGACTTTTTCATTAACTTTTGCATCAGCAACAACGGGAAATTATCTGCGCGGAAACGGGAAAGCCATTTTGAAAAGCTGACAGAGCAGGAAATCACAGGCATGGAAGAAGCGGTAAAAAAATCATTTTCACTGTGAGCTGGGCAAAGGCAATCCCTGAATATCTGGAGAAGCTGTGGCTACCGTTTGATAAGAATACCTTTTTTTTATACGCTATTGAGTGAATAAATATTTGAACGGGTTTGTTCGAACAAACCATATTTAACATTAACTTTTTTTTATTCTCAAAATAGCGTTTTATTACAGAAACTCAATAAGCAAGCTTGGCAAACGGCAGGTGGTGGGGTGTCGAAGTAATCCCATTTGCGTTCTGCCAGTACTATTCAGTAAACGATGATTTTCTCAAAACAGAGACACAAAGATGCCTGTAAAAGATCGTTATATAAACCCCTTCACCGACTTTGGCTTCAAGAAGATATTTGGTTCTGAAGTAAACAAAGATCTTCTGATAGCATTTCTGAACACGTTGCTGCCTCCCGAAGCAGGCAAAGTTTCAGACCTTTCATTTTTACCGAATGAGCAGGTTGGTCGGAGTGAATACGACCGCAGGGCCATCTTTGATCTCTACTGCGAAAACGAAGCAGGCGAAAAATTCATTGTTGAGATGCAGCGGGCGAAGCAGAACTACTTTAAGGATCGTTCGATTTTTTATGCCACTTTTCCTATTCAACAGCAGGCTCAGAGCGGATCATGGAATTTTTTCCTCAATGCGGTATACATGGTAGGGATTCTCGATTTTGTTTTTGATGAGGATAAAGCTGACAACGATGTGGTTCATCACGAAGTTAAACTGATAGATCGCTCAACAGGCGCAGTTTTCTATGATAAACTCACCTTTATCTACCTTGAACTTCCCAAGTTCACCAAAACTATTGAGGAACTTGCAACAGAGTTCGACAAATGGTGTTTTCTGCTCCGACACCTTCCTGAACTTACCGACCGCCCAGCTCGTCTTCAGGAGAAGGTCTTTCTTAAAGTATTTGAACTGGCCGAAATTGCCCGCTATTCGGTTATAGAAGCAGAGGCATACGAAGAGAGTCTGAAAATTTATCGTGACCTGAAAAATGTAGTGGATACAGCATTTGATGATGGAAAAGTTGAAGGTAAAGCCGAGGGTAAAGCGGAGGGAATAGTTGAGGGGATTCAGCAACAGGCAATGGAAGATGCCAAAAGGCTTAAAGATGCAGGCGTTGACATCGAAACAATTGCACGTTGTATTGACTTGCCGATTACTATTGTTGAAGGCCTGTAATCAAAATGAAGGGGGCGTGGCTGAATAGCAACAATCAAACAGCACCTTATCACTGGACTGCACAAGATGAGTAAGCATTTGACACCACACCTGGAAACCGAAACCTGCTCAAAAGATCTCACGAGGTATACGTTCCTCTGGGCAAAACATATGAATGCGAGGTTTTGAATCGGAATAATCAACTACGGGTGGCTCGATATCCATCCCCGGCCAAGTCTCATGAAGTATACGACGAAACTCTTCAAACCTTTCTGGAAAGTGATGCCAAATGTTTCAGAAATTTCTGGCCGCAGTGTAATTAAAAAGAGCTAATCGTGCAGCTTCCTCTTGGTAGAGTATCTCATCGTAATCAACGGGACCAAGTATCGGCACAAAACCAATAGAGCAATTGAAGTTTTTACGAAATGCAGAGGGAGACCTTGGTGTAGAGCCAGCAGTATTGGCTATCAGATAACAAACGCCACTTTCTGGAAAAAAAAGTTGCAGTTTATTCTTGTTTGAAAACGTAAATCGGATCGATGCTGGGTTAGAGCTATCATAATTATATAAAATATTTTCTTCTGCAACTGATACTCCTCTTAAATCTATAACATACCCTAACCTACGGCCATTCTCTGCATTAACAAACTCGGGGTTCCGTGCGGAAACCTTCCTTAGTGCAACCCCTTAACCCATTGGGTGTGGCTGTTTTAAAACGACAAATTGATGCTTACTTATTTTATAATATTGCGTTACAAATATTAGATGAAGCACTTTTTCATTACTAATCGCTCAATTCAGGACATAGTCTAAATTGATGAAGAGGTAAATGTTCCTGAAGCTGAACGAAAACCGTTTTTCCTGTATACATCAATCATTTCATTTAAAGAGTTATGAAATGATGAAAGATAGCTGGTTTTTTTTAAGTCGGTGACGATCAAAAATGTATCGTAAACTATTATATTATTGCGCGTTAAATAGCGTTAACTTTTTCAACAACCGGACACCAGTGATAGATTTCATAAGACTTGTTCACCTGCCGCTTTTTGATTTTGGTCATTGCGGTTCCAAATGGCTTGAAGTCGTTGGTCATGGTCTGGTCAACCAGAATGTTACGATCGGCCAGAAACAGAATTCTTTTTTTTGCCCTGGCCTTCCATAAGTACCAAATAATCTGAAAGGCGGTAAAGGTTTTTCCGGTTCCAGTGGCCATCACCAGGAGAATGCGGTTTTGACCTTGAGCAATAGCTTCAACGGTTTTGTTGATGGCTAAACATTGATAGTATCGCGGGGATTTGTTACTGCCATCACTGTAGTAATCCTGTGTAATCAGGCTCTCCTGCCAAGCGGTTATTCCCTGATGCGTCAACCACCTTTGCCAGAGAATTTCTGCTGATGGAAATGATTCAAGATCAAGCTCACGTTCAATAATGCCATCATCAGCAATGCTGTTGTGAAAGAGAAAGCCATCACCGTTGGAACTGAAAACAAACGGAACCTGAAGCATTTCGGCATAAGCAAGCCCCTGCTTCATGCCATCGCCAAGAGAGTGGTTGTTGTCTTTAGCTTCAATAACAGCGATGGGAATATTGGGCTTGTAGAACAACACATAATCAACTCGCTTGTGCTGCGCTCGGGTGTGCAGTTTGCCGCGAACGATAATCCGGCCTTTGGTTAATGCGAACTCTTCACGAACTTGAGTCGCAATATCCCATCCTGCCCGCTCAAGCGCAGGGGTAATGTATTTGGTGCAAATATCGCGTTCGGAAAGTTTTTTCTTATTCATGCATCAGCTCTCTTCCCTTTCTTTTGTTTTTTGGGTCGGATGTTTAAGGATATGATTATGGTAAATCGAAAAACTCAGCTACACAGGACTAAAGCCTTTTTTTTCTATGTATTCGAAAATGAACCCATGTTTGGTAAGTCCCTAATTTAGAACACTCTATCATAAAATCTTGAAAAGAAAGACTTAAAGTTCAATATAGATTAAATGGTTTGTTTTCAGGAGAATGTCACTTATTTTCTCATAATGCATAAGCATTCCATCATATTTCGATAATTTTTCATAACCATCTCAAAAAAACGTTCGTTTAATAAGATACTTCGGATACGCCAAGAAATACTGCGTTTTTCTGGTGTTGTTTGTTTGAATAAACCGTCTCAAATATCGATACTTCATTAACTCATAAAAAAAGGGTGTTTTTAGGACATCCCTTGATGCAATGCTAATCTGGTTTTATGGCAAGGGGAAAACATGGCCTGGATATATTTGTTGGTGGCTGGTTTGTGTGAGATTGGGTGGCCTTTGGGTCTGAAGTTTTCGCAAACCTCTGGGCATAAGGGTGCCTGGTTGTTTTTTGCTGTTGTGTCGATGGGTGCGAGTGGGCTGTTTTTGTGGCTGGCTCAGAAGTCTATTCCGATGGGTACTGCTTATGCGGTCTGGACGGGTATTGGTGCTGTTGGTGCGTTTTGTTTGGGAATCTTGCTGTTCAAGGATCCTGTAAATCTTTTCAGGTTTCTTTCGTTTGCTTTTATTGTAATTGGAATCATTGGCTTGAAGCTGTCACATCCTTGAGAAAACACACAGAAATATTCGATTGGCTGGACACCGCAAGAAACAAGCTTTACCAGAGATGATTGAGAATTCAAATAACGAATCCAGACGTTGGTATCAGGGAACCACATTATTTATGGGTAAAATGGATACTGCACAGGTTTCAATAATCCTGCGAGTTTGTGTATCTTCGCACGAACTTTTTTCTTCTGAAACGAAAATGCACACACCACAATGGAAAGAACGCTTACTATCCTGAAACCCGATTGCGTGCGCAAGCAGCTTATCGGTGCAGTCATCGACAAAATTGAACGTGCTGGCTTCCGTGTTGTCGCCATGAAAAAAATCAAGCTTACAGAGGAAACTGCTGGAGAATTTTATGCAGTACACCGTGAGCGCCCGTTTTATGGTGAACTTGTAGAGTTCATGTCTTCAGGCCCCTGTGTACCGATCATCCTTGAAAAAGAAAATGCTGTTGCTGACTTCCGCACACTTATCGGCGCAACCGATCCTGCTCAGGCTGATGAAGGTACTGTCCGCAAGCTCTATGCAGACAGCAAGGGTGAGAACATCGTCCACGGTTCCGACTCTGCCGAGAACGCAGCTATTGAGGCCGGATTTTTCTTTTCAGCAGAAGAGGTTGTCAGAAGCAACTGATTCCTGTAGAGAAAACACCATCACAAAAAAGCGACCGAAAGGCCGCTTTTTTGTTTTATGATGCAATGCTGCCCAACCTCCTGATCACTCTGCGTGTTCCTTTTTCATCTCCGACAGGAATGAGCTGAAGGTCTCCCCGTACATCTCCCATACCGTCATAAACAGCGCAGCTATAATCGGGCCGATAATAAAGCCGAATATTCCAAACAAGCCGATTCCGCCAAGCGTTCCAAAAAAAATAAGCAGTGCGTGCATCTGGGTATCCCGTCCAACCAGAATGGGCCGGAGAATATTATCGATCTGACCGACAACAAGAGCGCAAAACAAGAGGAGCCCTATGGCTTGAGGATAATGAGCTGTCGCAGCAAGATAGATGACGGCCGGAAACCAGACAAGCCCAGAACCGATAATTGGCAACACGGAAATCACCGACATAATGGCTCCCCAGAAGATGGCACTTTCAATGCCTGCTACATGCAGGGCAACCCCTGCAAGAGTGCCTTGTAGAATACCAATCACCATACTCCCCTTTATGGTCGCTCTGGTCACAGAAAGAAACTTGTCAAGCAGGCGATGCTGATCCCT
Source organism: Chlorobiaceae bacterium (assembly GCA_012972835.1). Taxonomy (GTDB): domain Bacteria; phylum Bacteroidota; class Chlorobiia; order Chlorobiales; family Chlorobiaceae; genus Chlorobium. The sequence continues at coordinate 132,716 of JABDHK010000004.1, forward strand.
CTCTGTCAAAGGAAGATATGAGAGTACTTTTTCCAGAATCAGCCTTCCGTCCCGTAATAAAAAAAACATGGTGTAGAGAAAAACAAAAATCAGAAAGAGATCATTAAATGCCGAGTAGGTAACCGTTGAAACGGTGTCGAAAAGCAGCGAACCCGCCTTATTGACAAGCTCACCCACTTTCTGAATAATATTTTCACGATATAGCTCAAGTTCGGCATAAAACGGCAGAGAACGCAAATGTTCGTTAAATGCTGCAGGTTCCTTAAACTGCTGCTGAATCCATGGCACTGCAACACTGCTGATACTGCTTGCCTGCTCAACCACAATACCAAGTAAAACGGCCAACGGAATGATCACAATAAGGAATAACGTAAACATGGTCATTGCTGCGCTCAGGCTTTTGCGTCCTTTGAACCAGCGATCAAAGCGATTGAACACTGGCATGGCAAGAGCAGAAAAAATAGCCGCCAAAACGATAACCATGAGAAAATAACGGATCATGGCAAAAAAAATGGCAGAAATAAACAGCACAATAAGGAGAAGGATAACCTGATTTGCTTTTATGCTATTCATCATAGATTTGTTGTTTGTGAGCCACTTAAAACCACTCCCGGCACTCCTCTTCGAGAAGCTGGGCACGAACAAAAGCTACGGCAAAAACCCCGGCTGTTTCTGCCCGGAGAGTTGTATTTCCCAATGAGATTTCGCTAAACCCGGCACTCTGGGCATCCCTTACCTCTCCGGCAGTAAAGCCACCCTCGCCGCCGATAAGAAAAAGTGAATTTTTTCCAGCACATCGCACTTTTGGAGCTGCTTCGGAGATCTCGTAAGGAATCAGTTTGAGATCGTAACCCTTAAGCAGGGTAACCTGTTTAAAAGAGAGAGGCTCACTAAGCTGCGGAAGGTAATACCGTTCGGACTGCCGGGCCGCTGAAAGCACAATTGTTTTCCATCTGTTAAGCTTTCCCTCGACTTTTTCACTTGATGGATGACTGAGTGTACGTGCCGTGATCATGGGAATAATTGTGGATACCCCAAGTTCGGTGGCTTTTTCCAGAAATAACTCAAATCGCTGAGGAGCCTTCAAAAGGGAAAGCGCAACAGTAACCCCGGTTTTTGGCCGCTCAACAATATTATAGTGAAGAATTTCACCTTCCAGTGACTTTTTGCCAACATCCAGAATGGCGACCTCACATCGCAATCCATTGCCATCAGTGACCAGAATCTGATCACCTGTTTTTTTTCTTAATACCCTTACAAGATGATGAAACTCATCACCATCAATGACAAGTCTGGATGATTCGAGATTTATCTGCCCTTCTGATGTGTAAAACAGTTCCATTCCTATACTACTCATTAACAGCCAAAGCCACAGCGGCAAAAGAGAGTTTGTCAACCCCGGCGTGGCGCAATGCCAGAGCAGCAGCTACCAGAGTCGCGCCAGTTGTTACAATATCATCGACAAGAAGCACGTGACTTACATTAACAATTTTTGCGGATTGAAACGCACCTTCTGGATTTTTTTTTCGCTCCATTGCAGAAAGCCCGGTCTGCGATACGGTGTATCGTTTTCTGACAAGCAGCTCAGGCCTTACAGGTCTCTTGATCAATTCGCCAATCCCCTCCGCAATTTTTTCAGACTGATTATACGAACGGGCAATTTTTTTCAAACGGTGAAGCGGAACTGGTACAATGCACTCTATACCACCGAGTTCACCCTGGGAAAGCATCCATTCGCCCAATTGACGCCCAAAAATAGTACCAAGATTAAACATTCCTTCATACTTCATGGCATGGAGCGCATGCTGGAGAGGGCTCTTTTTATGAAACTGGTAACGGCACCATCCTCGCTCAAACAGAATTGTTTCACCAAGGCTGGAAGCAATGGTATGACGAAACAGCCGTTCTGATTCTGAAGGGTTTTTGAAAGGATTGAACTCAGCTATACATGAGCTGCAGCAGTACTTTTCTGCAGGAAGCAGAAGTTTCCGGCAAACCACGCAGACATTGGGAAAGAGCAGGTGAAGCAACTGTTCACGCACGGTAAACCCTTTTTATATATTTTAGCCAAAGCATAAGGCAGCCGCGCCATAAATTCCCGCCTTGTTGCCGAGAAGAGCAGGCACCAGTTCAACTCCTTCGTGCATTGAAAGAAGTGTCGAATCCCTGAGATGATCAAGGGCTGGATGAAAAATAAGGTTTCCTGCAGCCGAAATGCCACCGCCTATGACAAATTTTCTGATATCCATAAGCGATACAACGTTTGCAAGACCAACACCGAGAATGGAACCTACCCTGTTCCAGAGAGCAAGGGAGACTTCATCTCCTTCCTTGGCTGCGTGTTCAAGATGGCGCGGTGAAAGCTTTGTATAGTCATTACCACAGAACTTGCCCACAGAAGAACCTGAAGGGCTGGCATCAATCATCCGGCGTGCAAGTGCCACAATCCCCTTTTTTCCAATAAGGCTCTCCAGCGTGCCCCGTATACCCGCATGAAGAGAGGAACCTTCAAAATCAACAATCAGAAACCCTACTTCGCCAGCTGTTCCATGAGCACCGCGATAGAGCTTTCTGTTCAAAATAATTCCTCCACCTACACCGGTACCAAGAGTTACCATGAGAAAATCCCGAAAATCACGGCCTGCACCGTACACCGCTTCACCTAACGCCGCTGCATTGGCATCATTGTCAATAAATACCGGAATCGACAGGTGCTCCTCCTGCCTCAGACAGTCCTGAAGATTTTCGCGCAAAGGAACAATAGTCCATCCGGGCAGGTTCGGCGGATAGCTTAGCGTTCCCGTATCAGCATTTACTGCCCCTGGTGCTCCCAGCCCGATCCCTGCACAATCTGCAGAATCCAAGGCCTGAGAAGCAACCCGATAAAGATCAGCAATAATTTTTGCAAGCTGAGCAACTATACCTGCCGGACCTGAAGCCGTATCTGTGGGGATTGTCCTGTCTGTTACAATTCCACTCTTCTCGCCAACTATCGCTGCCTTTATGGCCGTACCTCCCAAATCTAAACCAATCGCCCATCTGGACATACTTGCGCTCTCTTTATACCTGGTTATTGAAAAATTCAGCTATTAAAGGGCCTCAAAAATTTTCGACCATAAACGCCTGATGAAAAAAAGTCAAGAATCTCGGTAATTTCCGGCTCCTCGGAAAGTTCTGATTTTACTTTTTCAAGAGCATTGCTGAGCAGAAGCCCTGACTGAAACAGAATTCTGTAAGCATCTTTTATAAGGGATATCCTTTCAGAAGAAAAACCTCGCCGTTTCAATCCAATGGCATTAAGACCCTCATAACGGAAAGAGTCATGCCCTCCAGCCATGACAAAGGGAGGCACATCAAGGGAGGCTCTGGCAATACCACCGACCATCGAAAAGCGCCCGATTCGCACAAACTGATGCACACCGGCAAGTCCTCCGATAACTGCATAATCGCCAACTTCACAGTGCCCGCCAAACTGTACGGAATTTGCTATAACAACATGGTTGCCAATCACACAATCATGTCCAGTATGCACATAGGCCATAATTAGATTATCAGAGCCAATAACGGTTTTGCCACTCGCCATGGTACCCCGATTAAGAGTAACACACTCCCTGATCACTGTCCTGTCACCAACATAGAGATAGGTTTTTTCACCGGCAAACTTGAGATCCTGAGGCGCTGTAGCAAGAACAGCACCAGACGAGATCCGGCAATCACTGCCAATGCGTGCGCCTGACGCAATATGAACATGAGGAGCTATCACAGTGCCGGAGCCAATTTCGACATCATCCTCAATTACCGTATAGGGGCCGACGGTAACACCCTCGCCAAGAACGGCACTTTCGCCGATCACTGCGGTTCCATGAATTCTGCTTTGCATATGGTTTATTCCTTCATTGTTTCAAACTTTTCTAACAACCCGGGCTGCTTAAGCTCCCTGGCGAGGGATTGAATAATGCGTTTGGCATCCTCCTGTCTGCCTATATTTCGATATGCCCGTGCGAGAACATAAAAAAGCCGAGGATCGGATGCCAGCGAAGAACGGTAAGTCAGTTTTTCCAGATAGGTAATATACTGCGCTGCTTTCTGCTTTGCACCAAGCCGGACATAAAGAGCCACCACCGAACCGGCAAGTTCAGGATTCAAGGGATACTGCGCAGGAGGCAGAAGTTTGCCCGAGGTATCAAGCACCTGAAGCGCCAGCGTTCCCCGACGGATATCCCTGAAGGAGCCTGATGCATCAGGTATCGCAAGAGTCGCTTCAGGATCAGCCGCCAGTTCCAGGGCAAGCCTGACAAACAAAGGAGTGTAGTTGCCGCAGAGCCTTCTTGAGGTTTCTTCAAGAAAGATCTGTGGATTATTGATATTTCTGTAACGATAAACATCCAGAAGGTTCTTGTAGAGGAGCGCTGGGTCAATATAGCTCATTGGATCAGCGCTTTTAAGTGGCACTACCTTGTAGACAAGCCCATCAAGACGCAGATAGCTCTCAAGACCGATCATGCTTTCAGGATCAACCGTCAAAGCAAAATAAACCGGGCGTTGGGCAAAGTTATTCATGAGAATCTCATAAACAGCTATATCCTGAGGCCGAAAATAGCTCTGACCATTATAGGTCATTCCTGGTTTCAGCAACCATTGTATGCTGTCAACCGGTTGGGCAGGCAAAGAGTATCCATGAAGGCGTGACTCACGCACCAGATTTTGCCGCGCAATAAACGAAGGAAGCACAGCATCAACCGAATCAATAGGCATGTAGGTAATACCTGCAAGCTCTCCGTCGCTCATGCTGAACGCAACAGGTTTTGCCCCCCTGGGTCGGGTATTTTTCAGCTGTTCGAGGTACCATCCGGTATTGGCGAGGCTCAGGTTGACCACACGAACATCGGTTCTGATGCCTGTGACCTCCTGAAGATACCACAAAGGAAAGGTGTCGTTATCACCGTTGGTAAAAAGAATAGCATCTTTTTCACAACTCTGCAGCATATTCCAGGCCCAATCCCACGGTACATAGTTGCCAGACCTGTCGTGCACCCTATAGTTGACCTGCAGCATCCTCGCATTGATCAACAGCAAGCCGGCGGTAACTGTCAGCACAGCAAGAAGAAGTTGATTCCTTTTGCCGGTAACCTTCAACCGCTCTCCAAGCCACTGCCAGATACTTTCAATTCCAATACCTATCCAGAGAGCAAAGGCAAAAAAACTGCCGACATAACTGTAATCGCGCTCGCGCGGCTGAGGTTCGGTCTGGTTGAGATAGATCACAAGTGCTGCGCCGGTAAGTACAAACAGCGCAGAAACAACAAGCCCCATCTTCCATTGTCGCCGGAAATGTGAAATCGCTCCCGCAAAACCCACCAGAAAAGGAATGCCCCACAATACTGTCCAGTCGACACCGGCGCCTTCCATATCATGCTCACGACCGATAAACTGCCAACCGAAATAGCGGAAGTACATCTTCTGCATCTGATAGGTTACAAAATAGTCGAGATCACTCGAGTACTGCTGGTAATAGTACTGGTGTACCGGCTCTGGTGACCAGCGCCGCGGCCAGAGTGGCATCTCCCCATATTGCTCACGGTTGACATAGGAGAAAAAAGCCTCCGGTGTGGAGGGATTGTTTTCGTTGAGGGGAGGCCCTGCCTGCGCACGAACATAGATCAGACTATAGGAGGTATAACCGATCATAATAAGAAAAAGCGACATGAATACGGTATTCAGCAACGCCATACGATGGGTGTGAGAGTACCACGTGCCATAAACAAGCAACCCGACAAGCAGAAAAAAGCCCCACCATGAGGTCAGATGAAGCAGCACTGGAAGGCCCCTTATAACGCCTATATATATTAGAAAAAAGAGTCCTACAGCCGCCAGAATAAACAGCGAGAAGGATTTAAGCGTGACCTCGTATTTTTTGACATAGTATACAAGCGCAACGGCAAAAATCGCAAGCAGACTGAGCAGATGTACCCCAATCGAAAGCCCTATCATATACATGACAAGCAGGAGCCAGCGTTCGTTACCAGGCTTGGGATCCTCTTCATACCAGCGAAGGATCATCCAGATAACCATGGCCGTAAAAAACGATGACGAGGCCCATACCCCGGCTTCAACCGCGTTAAACCAGAAGCTGTCGGACAGGGCAAGTGCAAGGGCTCCAATACATGCACCACCATAAGCCGATACCTGTTCAGCATAAGTCCAGCTGTCAGGATCGCTTTTTCGATAAAGGACAATAAGGCGTATCGTGATAAGGTAGGTGAGCATCACGGTTGCTGAACTTACCAGAGTACTGATCAGGTTAACACGTGCACCAATATCACTGAAAAAAGGAATAATTGAAAAGAGGTGAGCAACCAGAAGAAAAAGCGGTGCTCCTGGAGGATGAGGAATCCCGAGAGTGTAGGCCGTAGCGATAGATTCCCCGCAATCCCAGAAAGAAAATGTGGGAGCCATGGTAAGGAGATATAAAATCACAGCAGTAAGAAAGAGAAGAGCTGCAAGCAAACGGTTAATCTTCCGGTGTGTCATAAATAAATCATTTCTATGGGCCTTTTAGCCGAAAATCAAATCCCCGGCAATAAGATCGGCAAACAAAAAACCTTTCTGTGTCAAGTAAAGAGTCCCTTCATGCTCTTCTATCCACCCTCTCTCTTCAAATCGGGCAATAGTCTGCGAAAGACGAAGTCCTAATTTATTTTCTTTTCTTAAAAACTCAACATCAAGACCACTGTTTATTCGAAGTGAAAGAAAAACCTCTTCTGTAAACCGCTCCTCTGCCGAAAGCTCTTCACGAAATGCCACTGCACTCCCGGGATTTGCAATATATCGGGTCAGGCTTGAAACATTTGCACTGCGGATCTCCTGCCCTTCAGCAACAACAAAACTATGTGCAGAAGGACCAAATCCAAGGTAGTGCTCCCGCTTCCAGCTTGCCAGGTTATAGCGGGAATGGTGGCCCGGCAGACAGAAGTTCGATACCTCATAATGAGTATACCCCTGAATCGTCAGCTCACCGAGAGCGTGTTCATAGAGGGAAGCCTGCAGAGCATCATCCGGTACAGTAACCGCTCCACAAACGACATTACGGTGAAGCCGGGTCTTCGGCTCAACCGAGAGCATATAAACCGACAGATGCTGAGGTTGCAACTCAACAGCTGCCTGAAGATCCGCTTTCCAGAGAGGAAGCTGCTCATCGGGAACACCGCAGATAAGGTCAACACTTACCGACTTAAATTTCTGGAGCGCACTGGCTGTTACCTGCTGTGATTCCAATGCACTATGATCCCTGCCGAGCGCACGCAATTTTTCCGGTGTGAAGGACTGAACACCAAGGCTCAGCCTCGTTATCCCCGCAGCCCGGAGTTCATCCATGGCATTACCACCAAGATCTTCGGGGTTTGCCTCAAGTGCTATCTCAATATCGGGCGCAAAGGTGCACATTGAGGCTATCTCATCGAGCCATTCGGCAAGATAGCGCTCAGGAACCATTGATGGAGTGCCGCCTCCGAAATGAATAGCGCTGATCGTTTGTCCTTTCCATTCAGACAACCGGGATGCGGTTTCAATGGAAAGAGCTTTAAAAAATTCACTGATATGATCCCTTCGTGTAACCAGATAAAAATCACAGTAGCTGCAGCGGGTTTTGCAGAACGGAATATGCACATATAGAGTCAGCATGGCGTGCAAAAGCTGACAGAGAAGAGTGGATTACCATCAGGCAAAGGCAAGAATATACTCCGTTACGGCTTTATAGAGATCATCAGCGACAAACTCGGGAATGATGTTGCGCTTCAGACAAAGCTCTTCCTCATTGTGACCTGTCCTTACCAGCACCGACCTGAGTCCGGCACGCTTACCGCACTCCACATCAAGCGTTTTATCGCCGACAAAAAAGGATGCACCTCTATCAACAACAAGCCCTTCAGCCAGAAACTCTTCAATCGCCCGCTCAACCATACCCGTTGCCGGCTTCCGAAACTCTATGAAACGATCGTACTCAGGATGGGGATATTCAGGATGGTAAGGGCAGTAATAGCATCGGTCATAACCGGCACTCTTGGGCGAAAGGAGTTCGTTAAGATAGTGATTCACCTCTTCAACCTGCTCGACGGTAGCAATACCTCTGGCAATACCTGCCTGATTGGTTACAATAACAATCCAAAACCCGGCGCTTTTAGCCAGTGCAATAGCCTCATCTGCACGATCAATCAGAAGAAGCTGTTCTTTGGTAAAAATATATGAACCGGTATCCTGATTGATCGTACCGTCCCGATCAAGAAAAAGAACCTTTATAGTCCGCACTGGCCTCCCTTATTTTTCAAGAAGTTGACGGTACAGGTGGTCATACTCTTCGGCTGAGTTTTTCCATGTAAAGTCCCTGTTCATGGCTGTAGTAACAATCTGCTCCCAGCTCTCCTCATCATGAAAACATTCAATTGCCTCAGTGAGCTTGCCAACAAGAGAGTCACCGGTATATTCGTGAAAAATAAATCCTGAGCCTCTCTCTTCAGAAAAATCATCTATCGTTTCAACAATCCCACCTCCGGCATAAGCAACAGGTATAGTTCCGTAGTTCATGGCAAACATCTGAATCATCCCGCACGACTCAATCATGCCCGGCATAAGCAGAATATCCAGCCCCGCTATGGCAAGGTGAAAAAAAGAGTCTGAATATTCAACATGCAGGCTCACCTGCTCGGGATGTTCAGCAGCAAAATCCTGAAACAGTTTTTCGTATTTTTTATCACCTGAACCGCTGATCACAAGTTGAATATCAAGGGCGGCAAGATGCTCAAGACTTTGAAGCAGCAACTCCGCTCCCTGAAATTCATCAAAATTGGCAATAACACCAACCAAAGGCACACCCTCTCGATACGGCAGACCTGCATCCTCAAGCAATGCCTTTTTGTTGTCAAGCTTGCCATCCATGTTTTCAATACCGTACCGCTTTTTTATAAGCTTGTCAGTCGAAGGGTTCCACTGCCGGGAATCGATGCCATTGAGAATACCGTAAAATTTTGCCTGGTGCTCCTCAAGAACCGGGCCAAGTCCGAAGGTCTGCGGACCATCGAGTACAATCTCCTCCGCATAACGTTTCGACGTCGTCGTAAACAGGTCAACATGTTCGACACCGGTATAGAGCATATTCACCTCGTCATGAGTACGATGCAACCCGGCGCATACCTCCTCGGGAAGAAGTTTCTGAAATGACTTATAGGGTACAATACCCTGACGGTAAATATTGTGAATGGTAAGAACCGTTTTTATGTCCTTGAAAAACTCATGCGAAGCATAAAGAGTTTTCAAAAGAAGAGGAATAAGACCGGCATACCAGTCATGGCAATGAATAATATCGGGTTTCCAACCTAGTCGCAACAGAGTCTCCAGAACACCGATATTGAAAAAAACAATCTTGTCGGCACTTCCCTTCTGATCGGTTCCACTGTTCAGGTCGGTAAAAAGACCGTTACGCTTGAAATATTTCTCGTTATACAGAAAATAGGTCTGAATCTTGCTTGATGGCAAAGCGGTAACCTTGACGTTCAGCAGGTCAACTTTCTCCTTGAGATGAACTTCAATGTCAGACAAACGCAAAACATCATGCAACCGAAACTTACGGTCATTTATGGTGCCATATTTTGGCATCATTATACGTGCCTCAAATCCTTCTTCCTCGATAGCTTGGGGGAATGATGCCATAAAATCAGCAAGCGCGCTGATTCTTATAAAAGGAGAAACTTCACCGGAGACATAAAGAACTTTAATATTTCGTCTGGCCATCTATATCACAATCAATCTATAATTTTTCACGAAAAACTTTCATAGAACTAGTTTAGTTTTTAATTTACGAATTTTCACAGACAGATACAATCAAGCCTCTTTTACCAGAGAACTGAAGGAAATTTTCATGCAGAGCAGCTCCAGAATCATGAAGATCTTCTTTCTTCTCCTCTTATGGCTTTCCGGAGGTTGCGCTTCCGATCGTCCGCCTACAGGTGGTCCTCTCGATACTGCTCCACTGCAGGTAGTTTTTTCCAATCCTGCACCATCAGCCACCAACATATCCACCGAGATAATCCACCTGACCTTCAGTCATTACATTTCTGGACGACAACTGCTCAATGCACTTCACTTTTCACCCTCGATCGGCGACTACGATATTGCCGTGAGCGGAAATGATGTTGACATTAAAATCCACAAACCTCTTAAAAAAAACCAGACCTACGTCATCACTCTCGACAAAAATCTTAGGGACTACCGTGGCCGCACCTTCACGGGCGCTTATACCCTGGCTTTTTCCACCGGGGCAGTTATCGATACCGGAATAATCAGCGGAAAGGTCATTAACCAAGACTTTGCATCGGCCACAAATGCCTTGCTCCTCGCCTTTTCCGAACACCCTAACTTCTCTGCAACAGAAAACCTGCTGACAAAAGAGCCTGACTACCTCATACAGGCAAACGCCTCCGGGGCCTTCTCTTTCAACAACATCGCCCCTGGATCGTATAGAATTATTGCCGTTAACGACCGCAACAATGACCTGCGCTACAACTACAAGAAAGAAGAAATAGGCTTGACCAACGCTTCAGTTGTATCCGCAGGATCTACCAATCTGATGTTACGCCTTGACGGCATCTACAGCAATACCAATGGGCTTATATCCTGCGCCCCCCTTGAACAGCAGATGCTTGAAATCAAATTTGGCCATCCGATAAACACCACCTCATTCAACCCTGAAAAGCTTGAAATACGTCACGCTGTAACGCACACACTGATTCCCGTAGTTACCTGGTTCAGTAAAAGCCGCTCACTCTATGAGAAAGAATTTATTGTTGTGACCGACAGGCTCCAGCCTGATCAGCCCTATCTGGTCAGCTACTCCTCCAATGAAGAGAAGGGGAAAAAACCAGCCATATCATTCTACGGCTCATCCCGGGCCTCAGGGCATCGCCCGCTGTCAATCACCATCATGCCTGAAAACAGGAGTGAACCAGCATACCTTGACCTGGCATGGCCCTCTCTCGGCAAGGTTGTCATGATAAACTTGTCATCTCCACTCCCTGAAACCGCACTGAAAGAGGCAATAACCCTTTCTGAATCAGCAACCATTGCTCGAGGCAATCTTAATTTTTCATTGATAAAAATTGATCCCCGCACCTTTGCCCTGAAGCCAGCCAAGGGTTTTCAGCCAGGTCGTTCCTACAAGGTCATTGTCAACCCCGCAACCATTGCAGGCACAACCGACAAACCAGATAAAGCAAAGCCCTCACTGTCGCAATTCCGGACGGCCGAGAAAAAAGAGTACGGAACCATTTCCGGAAAAGGCCATGCTTCAGCAAAGTACGTGGTTATTGAGGCAAAAGTGTCAGGCACGGCATCAACCTACAGCACCACAGTACTCTGTGACCGGAACGGAACCTTTCACTTCACATTCCCGGAACTACCTCCCGGCAACTATACCCTGAGCGCATTTATACCATCCGGCATTAAACCGCCACTTCCATTCCAGCAATGGGATCCAGGATCAATCGAACCCTATAAACCCGCTGAACCATTCGGATTTTATCCTGAACCAGTAAAAGTACGGACAGGATGGACAACCGAACAGATAGATATTCAGATCATAAAATCCCGATAGCAGGAATTTTCAACGATAAATAAACAGATTTATTTCCACGATGAACACACCTTCAAAAATAGGACCTAATTCCATTATCCAGACCGTCGCTGCTCTCGACGCCAAATACGGTAAAACAAAAGCTGAAGCCATCCTGAAAAAAATTGGCCAGGGGCACTTCATTGGAAACCTGCCGAAAGAGATGATTGAAGAATCAAAATTTCACGCAATGGTCATCTCACTGCAAAAAGAGATCGGTGACACAGCAACAGCAGGCATTCTCAAAGATTCCGGAGAACGTACCGCCCGATACCTTCTCAAAGTTCGTATTCCCGGCATCTTCCAGAAACTGGTGAAACTCCTGCCAAGTCGGCTGGCATTCAAGCTCTTCCTCTTCGCCATCAGCAAAAATGCATGGACCTTTGCCGGCAGTGGTAAATTCAGCTACACCATGAGCCGCCCACCCGAAATCACCGTCATAGTAACCTATCCCACCCATCCAGTTGTCGGCAACTTCTACCTCGGTACCTTCACCGCCCTCCTCCAGGAACTGGTCAACCCGAAAACAAAGATTAAGGCAGACATTCGGCAGGAAAACAAAACTATCAGGTGCAAATACCGCTGCGAGATTTGAGGAGACTGAAAGAGTATAGGTACTATGGGTCTTATAGAACATATAAGACCTTTAAAAAATAAATCCGGCAGCGGCTTAAAACTACTCGTTTTTTTGTTGTTCCCTTGACTGCAGACGTGCGCAGGTCATTCGTTCCCGAATACCTCCTTCTTTCAGAAAATCCTCTTCCAGCTTTCGAATTTGATGATCGAGCAGGTAGTTTGTCTGATGAATGAGGCAAACAGCAATGTTGGCTACTACTCCTGCAGAACGGGTTTCAACAAACTCCCGGTAGCTCTCGTAAGTGACATGGGCCTGACTTCCAAGTTTTCTGACATATTGCGCTTCCTCGGAATTCTTTTCCCAAATGGGGCTATCCCGAACTCTCAAAAAATCAAGGTAATCTTCAAGAAGCTCTTCCTGGCTGGCACGCGCCACGTTGGTCAGCTTGATTTCGGTCTCCCTTGATGTCCCCGAGGCTTTGCTTCCTTCAACCATATTCTGTTTGCCTGAACGTGCAGCCTGAACCATCTGGTCAATTGTACGGTCTCCCCGATTGAGAAAACGCTGGCAAAAACGGAACGTAAGGTCATAAACAATTACAGCTTTCTGATAAGAGAGCAGCTCCCGATAGTTGCCGTAAGGTGGAATAAAACCGTGGTTTGTTTTTTGCATAGGTCTTATGGGGTCTTATAGGTCATAGAGGACTTATTTCTTCAGCAAAAATCCTGCTTTCCAATCCAGCCTTTTTCACAACCCAGAAGGTTGACTCATCTCTATTAAAGTGGAGATTTTCAGATTTGAACGTGATCTCTTTATAAAAAGAGAGATTGTGCGTAAAAACAAATATTTGTTTGATGTTGTCCTTTCCAAGCCGCACCCCATCGAACAGTCCTTTAATAAGAGTTCCAACGATCAACAAGATCTCACTGTCAAGACCGGACACTGGGTCATCAAATACAGCTACCCGATCCGTTGTCATCCCTGTCTCTGAGTTACTCCCTTTCAAGAGATGATAAAAATATAGAAATGTCACAAATGACCATTCACCCTCGCTCAATGTTTGCCTGGCATCTGTTCCATCCTTCCTGATTATCCTATAACATTTTTTATCGTATGTCTTTGCCAGTGAAAAACCCTGAAAACCTACCGATAACAAGAGTGCATTTATGTCATCAATTGTAGGTTGAATACTCGTTGTACTCTTCTCAAGTGCTCGTATTTCTGCACTTTTATTTTGCTTGGCAATTGTTGCAGATTCAATTTGTGCTGTCAAATCTGAAATAGACTTGTTCAAACCATTCCGTAAAGTGTCGTAAAGCGCTAAATCCGTTTTGAGATCTACTTCAAGAATATACTTCCAGACCTGTGCTGTCAGATTTCGTCGTTCCTGTGCGAGGTTTTGTACCATCGTGTTATGGTTATAAATCAAAACATTTGCAGCATCGATTAGCGCATTTATCGAGGAAACTATATCGCTTATGGATTCCAACTCAACAATGCGGCTCGGCTCCTTTTTCTTTAAGGCAAGCCGCTGAAGATTGATGATGACTCTCGTATCAAGCAGTTCCTTTTCTGTTTTCAGCTTTTCGAGATCAAGAAACTTGAACGGGGTTGAGAGTAACATGGTAATCTGTTCCTGAAGTCGTGCAGAGTCGGCTGCATAGTTGATCAGCAGGTCATTAATCGCCTTGCTGTCGGCGATAAAGAGTTCATCGAAATAATCGTTTAAGCTCTGAGAGAGTGCATCTGTCGTACTCTGTTGGCAAAAAGGACACACCGACTCGTTTGCATCATAAAAAGCAAGACCTCCTCTAACCCAATCACTGTTGCCAAGCTTATTGATCATCACAGCAATATCAACATCCTGCTTACCAATCACTCGCTTCTGCAGAATAGCTAGTGATTCATGGAGTACAGCTTTTGTAATATCAATAACAGGAATTGTTTCCTCTATTACCGAAGTTGGACCATAGACACTCTCCGCTACTTTTTCGAGGGTAACCAATAATTTTAGTGTCGAAGCATTAAATGATCGCTCTTTTAAAATTTTATCTTTAAACTTTTCTTTGCTGTTTCGGCACCCCTCAAAAGCATAGTCAAGTTTCGCTTTATGTTTTTTGTAAGAAGACCAGAATCTGTTTTTGAATTTTTCGTCAAGATCCACCAACTCGCCCATCTTACCTCCGATCCCATTTTCACCATGCAAGAAGAGATGCAGACACTCAATTTTCTCTGTGATCGCATCAAACTCTCCCTTTGCAGCTACAATCTTTTGTTGGATATCAATGTTTGTTTCGCCGAGTGTAAAAATCCCCTTGAGTTCGGAAGATTGACTGAAGTTCTTTGTCACAAAATCGCGATTATATACCATCGTCTGCAACTTTGTGCCTGTCCAGGTAACACTGCAGGCCGGGAACTTTCCATCGTCGGCAATCACTCGGGTAATGGTTGTTTTTCCTGAACCATTCGCGCCATAGATGAAATTGAATTTGGATAACCTGCTTAAAAATTCAGGGCTGGAGCTGTAACTTGCTACACCTGCTATTCTAATAGATTCAATCATTTCTTTGTTGCCTGGTTTGCGAGCCAATATTTTTGACCTCAACACAACTCATACACTCAATAATATAACGTATTATATTGTGGATAATATAAAATAATAAGCGTATTCATAAAAATAACGCAAAAACTGGATATCCTATCGGTCGTATAGGACTTATACGACCTATAAAAGCTATAGAAAAATAGATTTAACCATAACAAGCTTTAACAAAAAAAGCGGATCATATGATCCGCTTTTTTTTTCTATGTCACTTATGTTCTCGAGGTGTGCTGTTGTGCTAATTGTTCTCTCTTACTGCCAGCCGCCGACCATGGCAAAGATTTCACGGTCACCAATCGGTACCGGTACGGCTGCAACTGGATTTTCCTGGATGAGGAAATCGGCTATTTCGTTATAAGGGAGAAGGCACTCCGCCTTTTCTGGAGTATCATCCATGGCAAACATGGTTTTACCTGCAAAGCGGCTCTTGCGGATCAGTTCGTGATAGGGCACCTTGGCAAGCAGCCTTGTTCCGACTTTTTCGGCAAACTGGTCAAGCATGTTTGTGCCTCCACCGGTGGTGTAGTCAACCCGGTTTGCAACGATACCGGCGAGCTTAACCTTGTAGCGCACGCTCTTCTGCTGGATAGCCATGCAGAGGCGGTTAGCTGCAAAGATGCTGTCGAAATCGTTCGTGGCAATAATGATGGCATAATCGGCATAGTTAAGTGGAGCGCTGAAACCACCGCACACCACATCACCAAGCACATCGAACAGAATGACGTCATATTTATCGTAGAGGCCAAGTTCCTGAAGCAGGGTGACTGACTCGCCGACAACATAGCCGCCACAACCGCTTCCGGCTGGAGGGCCACCAGCTTCAAGGCAGTCAATACCTGCAAATCCGGTTTCAATAATATCTTCGGCACTCAGCTCTTCATGATGAAAATCAACCTCTTCAAGAGCCTCAATAACGGTTTTCTGCAGCTTCCCGGTAATAGGGAATGTGCTGTCATGCTTGGGATCGCAGCCTATCTGCAGTACCTTGGCGCCTTTAAGGGCAAGTGCTGCCGAAATGTTGGCACTGGTAGTGCTTTTTCCTATGCCGCCCTTCCCATATACGGCTAATACTAAGCTCATAATGATAACAGAGAAATTGATTGATAGAAAAACATTACCCGCCGAGAGACTCTTTTGCCTTTCGGAAAACATCTACTGTAACAATGGCTTCACCAATGCTGCGGGCAAAGGTATCGGTATTTTTCCTGACCTTTTTGCGCACAAAAAACGGCACCTTCTTAAGCATGGTTTCAGCCTCGTCAGACCACTTCATCTCTCCATCGTCTGCAACCACAACTTCAGCAGCCACATCTTGTTTCACTTCGGCAGTGACGGAAATATGTCCATTACCAATGGATGGCTCTACCTCAGGCAGTGCAGCAACCTCGTTCTCCTCATATTCCAGACCGGCATCACCGAAAAAGTCGATAAGATGTTTTTCAAGTCCAAGTTTGCATGAAAGATAGACCCTGTCAGCGATGACATCCGAGCCGTCAAAACCAAAAAACGGATAATAACCAAGCAGATGGTTCTCAATATGGGTAGGAGGACAGATTACCATACAGGGAACATCAAGCTTGCGGCAACTGTGACGCTCCATCTGGGTTCCACAGACCAGATCAGGCATCTCATCGTCGATGATTTGTGCAACATCCTGAAAGCGATCGGTTACAACAAGTGCGCCGGGAAGGTATCCCTCCAGCTCTTTGCGCACCCACTCTGCATGACGCTCCATATAGGTGCCTGCTCCGATAATCTGCATACCGAGTTCATCGCGCAAAAACTTTACAATTGCAACCGTATGTGTAGCATCACCGAACACAAAGGCTCGTTTGTTGCTGAAACTTTCCATATCGGCCGTTCTGGCAAACCAAGGCACACCGCTTGGAGCACTTTGTCCATCAAGCGAGAATGCACTGAGCTTCGGCAGAGCTATTGGAGGAACTCCCCTTTCAGCACCTGCATTGTTAATCTTTTCAATGACCGCTCGGAGCCATGCCAACGTTGGCTCAACCCCTATAGGCGCCTCATAGATCGCCGGCATATCAAACGTTTCAGCAAGATACTCCGCCGCTGTCAACCCTACTTCCCGGTAGGGAGCAATATTGAGCCAGGCTGCGGGTAGTTTCTTAATATCTTCTATCCCTGCTCCCCAGGGAGCGACAACATTGACGGTAATGCCAAGCGTTTGCAGCATTCGCCGCAAACTTGTCAGATTAGCGCGTAAATGGAATCCAAGCGAGGTAAAACCAAGCAGGTTTACTGATGGCTGAGCTGTTTTTTCCTGAGATTGAGCATATCGTTTCACCAGTTCGGTGAACAAACCGTCAGCCGCCTCATTTTCCGATACCCTGAATGGATTGAGCGCATAGACCAGCATTTTTTCCGGCGGCAGACCTGAATGGGCTGCAAGCTGATGGAGGTCTTCCTGAAGAAGGGCTGTACTGCAACTCGGTGCAATAACCGTAAGGTCTGGATGATAGTGGTGATCCACCTGCTGCAGTGTTCCGGGAAGTCTTGAAACTCCCTGGGCAAGATCTCTCCCCCTGACCACGCTGATCGACAATCCCGGAAAATCAGGAGTTCGTTCAAGCATGCTGTAGGTAGCCGTAATGTAATCATCCCCCTGCGGGGCATGATAGACAGTGTGAACACCTTTCATACTGTTGGTGACTCGGCTGATACCATGGAGGGCGGTGCCCTCGTAGAGCCAGAAAGCTAAGCGCATACTCTGTGATGTTTGTTATTGCATTTCCTTCCGTGAATTATTCAGCGCTCGGCATGACACCTTCAAGCCATACCTCCTTGTCAAACGCTGGCAGCTTGCTGCGGCGCTTGAGCGGTGAAACAAACAAATTGGCCAGTGGAATAACCCCGGACCAGCTATGAATTGGCATAAGCATGAACTCCATGCTCCACTTGACAACAAAGCCATTGCCGGCAAAAGGATTGGCCGTCATGAGCGATGTAATGATCAGGTCGGGCTTGATGCGCTTGACATCCTCAAGCTGACGATGAAAGTTGGGCTGCTCGACAACGCGCACGCCGTCAAGAGCCTCAAGCTCACGAGCAAGAAATTTCTTGTTGATATAGGCGCTGCTGCACTCAACGACATCGGCACCGGCACTATGAAGAAAGCGTGCAAGCGGCAGCTCCATCATAGTATCTGCCGTCAGAAAAACCTTTTTGCCACGAAGAAGCTCAGTCTGAGTGCGGATCTTCTCCCATGCAGCTTTTTCCCGGTCGCGAAGATCAATGGTAATTCCAAATTCACGGGCAAGATCCTCCCAGAAAACCCTCGATCCGTCTGGACCAAATGGAAACATGGAGTGGAGAACACGCGAACCGCGCTCACGTTCCAGCTTGACGGCTACCCTTGAAAGATAGGGCTGTATAGGAGCAAGTATGGTATCAGGTCCGATGGCTGGCATTTTATCAAAACGGGATTCCGGAAGAAAGCCGCCTACAGGAATGCCCAGCTCTTCGGCCTCTGCTCTGAGATCATCCGCCGTAGCATCATTGACTGAACCAAGAAAGACTACATTTTTCTGACCGGCAGGAGCTTCGGGGCAGAACGGCACAAGAGCGTGCAGCACCGAATCCTCAGCCTGAGTGAAGTTATAGACCAGACCACTGGCCGGAACAAAAAGCACCGGAACATCCTGTGTGCTGAGATGATGGGCAAGTCCCTTGAAATCAACCTTCATGACCTCAGGGGTACAAGAGGAGAGAAGAAAAATCACCGACGGATTATGGTCGGCCTTGATTTCGCGGATAATCTCCTCAAGCGTAGGCTCATTTTTGGACAGGTCACCCTCTTCCATGAGAGCAATACCAAAGCGAGGCTTGGCAAAAATCATCATGCCAAGAGCATTCTGCAGAAAATGAGCGCAGGTATGCGTTCCAAGAATGAGAAAAAAGCTGTCCTTGATCTTCTGATACATCCAGCCTACACAGGCAAGGCCACAAAAACTGTGCGTTACATTATCTTCCTTGATTATCTGAAAATCATTGGAAACCGGCATCATGAAGTGTTTCTCCCCGATAGTTACTGCCCGCAACAACTCCATCTCTGATGGGGTGCAAAAGCGTTACAACAGCCAAACTTAAAGAATGTGAAGATAAAATATTTTCGCCAATCCCCCTACTCTACAATGGGAGCTATTTTCGCTTTAACGGAGGCTGTCTTTTCTCCAAGGCGGACACTCCTGTCCCGACGGTCATCAATTTTCATAACCGTATAGACACGCTTGCCGCCCTGAGTGAACGAGTACTCATGAAGTTTCATCGCAAGCTCAAAGAGCAGATGCGCCGGCCCTTCAACCGTTGTACCCATATCATGTAGCCTGAAGCTGCAGCCACTTGCCGCAAGAAGCTCCTGCAAACCAGCTACAAATCCACTCAGGCCTCCCTCTTTGCTGTCGAGAGGAATGACAGCGATATCCATCAACGCCATATTGATCAATAAACTCGAAAGTTATCTGAAAACAGTCTCATCCCGTCCCGGCCCAACAGAGATAAAGGTAACAGGAACCTGCAGCTCATCCTCAAGGAAGGTAACATAGTTCTGCGCTTCAGGCTGCATATCGGAGAAATTCCGACAAAGCGCATTCGATGCCTTCCACCCCTTCAGTGTTGTATAGACCGGCATCGCCTTTGAGAGCGTCTGATGATCGGTTGGAAAATCAAAAATCTCCCTGCCATCAACCATATATGAGGTACACACCTTAACCTCCTCAAAGGTGTCAAGCACATCAAGCTTGGTCAGTGCAATTTCCGTAACACCGTTGACCGTAAGTGAATAGCGAAGGGCAACCAGATCAATCCAGCCGCATCTGCGCTTTCTTCCAGTCGTTGCTCCAAACTCGTGCCCGATCTTACCGAGAAGCTCGCCAGTCTCATCCAAAAGTTCAGAAGGAAAAGCCCCGTTACCGACTCTGGTCATGTAGGCCTTGCAGACGCCGATGACCTTGCCGATATAGTTCGGAGCAATACCCGATCCGGTACATGCCCCTCCAGAGGTCGGGTTAGAGGAGGTAACATAGGGATAGGTGCCATGATCAACATCAAGCAGACATCCCTGGGCACCTTCAAGGAGCACCGTCTTTCCTTCCTGCAGTTGCTTATTGAGATATAGCTGAGTATTGGTTACATAGGGATCGATAATTTTGTCAAACTCCTGGTACTCACGCACCATGGTTTCGACATCAATCTCCTCCTTGTCATAAATATTTTTAAAGAGTTTATTCTTGACCGCAAGATTTTCCCTGAGCTTCTCCTGCAGCAGTTCGGGGCTTAAAAGGTCAACAACCCTTATCCCCTTGCGGGCAAACTTGTCCTCATAGCTCGGGCCGATACCTCTGCCGGTTGTGCCGATTTTCTGTTCACCCTGAGCATTTTCGTGCAGGGAATCAAGCAGTTTATGGTATGGCATGATGAGATGTGCATTATGGCTGATAAAAAGCCTTCCAGACACCTCAAAACCAAGTTCCTCCACCTTTTTGATCTCTTCAAGCAGTGCTGCAGGATCAATAACAACACCATTCCCAATCACACAAACGCATCCTTTATGGAATATTCCGGAAGGAATCAGGTGCAGTACAACAGTTTTATTATCAAAACAAATGGTATGGCCGGCATTTGCCCCTCCTTGATAACGGACAACGATATTATACTTGTCCGAAAGGTAATCAACGAGTTTTCCTTTGCCTTCATCACCGAACTGTGTGCCAACAATGACGGTTGCTGACTGTGACGGTGTCCTGAATTTTTTTGATTCCACGACGATTGTTTGTTTTAACAGATATAATGATCAAAATGAGCCAGAAGCTCACTCTTTCCCTTGCCGGAAAAAGATGAATAATTTACAATAAATTTGGCTTTAGCAGCGCAACTTTCCATTATGCGGCCAGTCTGAACTTTCTGCTTTTGTGTGAGTTTGTCAAATTTGGTCAGCACAATACCATAAGGCCTTTCATGAAACTCCAGAAAGTTTATCATCGCCCTGTCAGAGTGCATGGCAGGATGGCGTGAATCAAGCAGCAGGACAATCAGTGAAATGGTTTGCCTGTGCTCAATATAGGAGGAAAGCAGATTTCCCCATGCCGCCTTCTGTTCATGACCGACAGCTGCATAACCATAGCCGGGCAGATCGACAAAGAAAAACTGGTTATTAATTAAAAAATAGTTGATCAGTCTTGTTTTTCCTGGAGTTGAGCTGGTTTTTGCCAGGCCTTTAACCTCAGTAAGGGAGTTGAGCAGCGTTGACTTACCTACATTGGACCTCCCTGCGAAAACAATTTCAGGAGATGATCCTTCCGGAAGGCCGGAAAGAGCGGAAACACTGATGTGAAAGGCAGCATGGGTAATCTTCATACAGAATAAAAGCGGTCATACAAAAAGAGCAATAAAAAGGAAGCTAAAAACCTTGCGTTAAAAACCCAAATGTTTAACTTTCATCCGGCTTTTTACGCATTACACCTACAAAAAGGAAGAACAGCAGAAGATGTCACTTTTCATATACAATTCCCTCGGCAGAGCCAAAGAAAAGTTCGAACCCCTCTATCCGGGCATCGTGAGCATCTATGTGTGCGGACCGACCGTATACGGGCATGCCCATTTAGGCCATGCAAAAAGCTATGTATCATTTGACGTGGTTGTCCGCTGGCTGCGCCACAAGGGATACCATGTAAAGTATGTTCAAAACATCACCGATGTTGGACACCTGACCGATGACGCCGATGAAGGTGAGGATAAGATCTCAAAACAGGCGCGCCTCGAAAAAACAGATCCGATGGAAATTTCGCAGTTCTACACCCGAAGTTTCTATGAAGATATGGATCAGCTTGATGTTCTCCGCGCAAATATAGCGCCGGCAGCGACCGCCCACATTCCCGAGCAGATTGCACTTGTAGAGCGATTGATTAAAACCGGTAACGCCTATGTGGTAAATGGCAATGTCTATTTCTCCGTTGAATCATTTCCAGAATATGGAAAGCTTTCCGGTCGAACTGATCAGGATGCTCTGCAGTCGGGTATAAGAGTAGAGATGCGCTCTGAAAAACGCCACCCATCAGACTTTGCGCTCTGGAAAAAAGCAGAGGAGGGTCATCTCATGAAATGGAATTCACCCTGGAGTGTCGGCTATCCCGGATGGCATCTGGAGTGTTCGGCCATGTCGATGAAATATCTTGGAGAGACCATTGACATTCACGGTGGAGGTATGGAAAACAAGTTTCCACACCATGATTGTGAAATTGCCCAGTCAGAAGCTGCAACAGGTAAACCCTATGTGAGGTTCTGGATGCACAACAATATGGTGACGGTCAATGGCATAAAAATGGGAAAATCCCTTAAAAACTCGGTCAATCTCAAGGATCTCTTTAAAGAGTGTGATCCTCAGGTCATAAGATTCTTTGTGCTTCAATCGCACTATCGGTCGCAACTGGACTTTTCGGTATCAGCCATCAAAGCATCGACGACCGGACTCGAAAAACTCCGTGAGACCTGGCGCCGCCTCCGGGATCAAAAAATAGGGAGTGCCGAGTTTGCTCTCGAACCCTTCCTTCAGCGCTTTACCGATGCAATGGATGATGATTTTAACACTCCAGTGGCCATAGCGGTTCTTTTTGACCTTTCAAAGGCCATTAATGCGGCACTGGATCGCAGCGAAGGCATGTCAGAAAAGTCACGGCAGGAGACTCACGATTTTCTTCAAGCAGCCGGTTCTGATATTCTTGGGATTCTCAATCACCATGAAGAATCTTCCGGAAGGGATAACCAGCTGATGAGTAAACGACTTGATGGGGTTATTGAGATTCTCCTCGGACTGCGGGCTGAAGCCAGAAATAACAAGGATTTTCCACTCAGCGATAAAATCCGGGATAGACTACTTGCCGCAGGAATTGAAATCAAGGATACCAAGGAAGGGGTAAGCTGGTCAGTTAAATCCAGGGCTTAAAGGTACTCCTTCAGCCCTTCCCTTCTGAGGGTATCGACGACATCGCTGACCCTGTGAGAGTACCCTTTACCACAAATAAGCAAAGCATTGTCAGTCTCAACAATAATCAGGTCACTTACTCCAATAGTACAGACGATCTTGCCCTCAGGTTTCCGGACAAAAACATTGTCACACTCAATCTTGATCAATCGATTATCGAGCTTCTCCTCCTCTATCATACTCCGTCTTTCGGCAACTTTCAATACCTCATCCCAGCAGCCAAGATCAGTCCACCCGAACTCTCCTGTCAGTACAAAAACCATATCAGCTTTCTCCATAATACCATAGTCTATGGAGAGAGAATGAATCCAGGAATAAACATCTTCAATAACCTTTTGTTCATGCTCTGTGCCGAGGCTGTCATAGATAGTAAGGAGATCTTTGTATAAATCAGGCATTGATCGTTCAAACTCTCTTGATATCGCATCAATATGCCAGATAAAGACTCCGCTGTTCCAGTAGAAATCCTTGCTTTCAAGAAACTCGTCTGCCGTTACGGCGTCCGGTTTTTCAGCAAAAGCCTTGACCCTGAAAAGCATGAATTCACAACCTGCGGAAAAGGCCAACGGTATGGAGAGTTTTTCATCAACCTGGATATAACCATACTCTGTTGCAGGCCTGTCGGGTTTAATACCGATGGTGACAAGCCCCTGCTTGCCCCTTGCTATCTCAATGCCAGCCTCAATAATTTTATTAAATGCCTGATCGTCAAGCACAAGATGATCAGAAGGGAGCACAACGGTCACAGCATCTGGATCCCGCTTTTTTATGTGGGCAGTTGCAAGAGCGATACAGGGGGCTGTATTGCGACTGCATGGCTCAACAATAATATTGTCTGGTCTGAAACTTCCGAGAGATGATAAAATCAGCTGTCGTCCAACTTCGTTGGTGATAATAAATATATTGTCCTCTATGACGACCTCGCTGATACGTTGAACTGTTTTAGCAATCATGGTACCTTCGTCAAAGAGATCGACGAACTGCTTTGGCATTCTTTTTCTTGAAACAGGCCATAACTGCTTTCCTATACCGCCAGCCATAATAACTGCATAAACATGCTTGATCAAACTACTACTCATAAAGATCAATCGCTTATATGCATTTTCTGAAACTTTAATCACCTGCCACTCACTTCTTGCCGCAATTTACAACTATTTCTCTTTAAATAGGAGAGAGTGTATGGTCAAATATAACAGTCGATTTGTCATTCATCGTAAAATGTTGTTTTTTCCGTAAACAACTGAACAGAAGGATTGAACTCATGGCAAGATTGAACGATGATTTAGCAACACTGAAGAGTTTATGTGCCGAACAGGGAATGGTGTTCGATCTACTAACACTTGATCAATTAGTACGATATGGCGCCTTGCTTGAGCAGTGGAACCATAAAATAAACCTTATAAGCCGAAAGGAAGACGCTCCGGTAATTGTCAAGCATATCTTTCATTCGCTCTTGATCTCTCTGTACCACACCTTCAACGCAGGCGAAAAAGTACTTGATCTTGGAACAGGAGGAGGACTGCCGGGTATCCCGCTCTCCATAGCCTTTCCTGATACACAATTCCTTCTTGTGGATGCAACAGGAAAAAAAATAGCGGCGTGCCAGGCCATGATCAAGGAGCTTGGCATCAAGAACGTTATTGCTCTCCATACAAGGGTAGAAGAACTTAAGGGTGTTCTATTTGATACAGTACTGTCACGGCAGGTTGCTCCTCTCGATCAACTTTGCGCCTATGCAGGCACTCTTCTGAAGCCGGGTGGTATTCTCATCTGCCTGAAGGGGGGAAATCTTGAAAAGGAGATTGCAAAAGCTGTAGGGTCAGGCAAAAATCATAACGGATTCCCCACAAAGGTCGAACTGCATCCAATCAGCTCTATCAGTCCGTTTTTCTCAGAAAAGCAAATAGTCATTGCCCGCTGATAAGAAGTATCCTGCGGACAATGACTAATAATGGTCTTATTGATAGGTTGTAAAGAGAGTTGCTTACTCAGCCGCAGTTGTTGCCGCTGGAGCTTCACTTGTCTTCTTTGAACCTTTGACTCGTTTTGCGCGATCCTGCTTGGCCGCTTTCTGCTGAGTTGCCGGTGCTTCCTGATAATCAACAAGCTCAATAACAGCCATTTTCGCTGCATCACCAAAACGCGGAGCAAGCTTTATAACTCTTGTATACCCTCCGTTACGTGAACCAACTTTTGCTACAATCTCTTCAAAAAGAATTCTGATGGCTTGCTTATCCCTGATATCCTTGAAGATTTCGCGCTGGGCATGAACTGTTCCTTTGCGAGCTTTTGTAATAATCTTCTCAACAACCCGGCGGGTCTCCTTTGCCTTGGCCTCTGTCGTCTCAATACGCTTGTAAACAAGCAGCTGTGTCGACAGATTGCTTAGTGTGGCCTTTCTATGGGCTGCGGTTCTTCCGAGTTTTCTTACCGGCTTAACTTTACGCATGACTGTATCCTGATCTCAATAATTCAAAAAAACGTTTACTATTTTTATCATTTCATCTGATACTTGGTAATATCCATACCAAATTTCAGGTCAAACTTTTCAAGCTGTTCCTTGAGCTCCGTCAACGATTTCTTTCCAAAGTTCTTGTAGTTGAGCAGTTCATCTTCCTTGCGCGACACAAGGTCACCGATAGTATCAATCTCCGCAAGTCTCAGGCAGTTATGCGAGCGTACCGAAAGATCAAGATCTTCTATTTTGGTATGCAGCAGTCTGCGCATGGTCTCGAACTCATCATCCTGCTGTTTGAACTCCTCTTCTGTAAACTCTTCCTCAGTCGGTGAGAAATTGGCAAAATAGGTAACATGTTCAGTAATAATCTTTCCAGCAAGACTGATGGAGTCATCAGGAGTGACTGAACCATCTGTTTCAACATCAAGAATCATCTTTTCATAATCGGTTCTCTGACCGACACGAGTATTTTCAACGATGAACTTAACATTCCTGATTGGTGTATAAATCGCATCAATCGCTATATAACCTATCGGCATACCTTCAGGTCTGTTTTCCTCTGCAGGAATGTAGCCCCGACCTCTACCGATATAAAGATCTATGGTGATGGTTGCATTTGCATTGATCGTCGCAATATGCATATCCCTGTTCAACACCTCAAACTCCCCTTCCTGAGCTACAATATCACCTGAAGTAAACTCCATTGGCCCGACAAGGGTTAGAGATGTCTTACAATTTCTTTTGCATGTCGATTTAAAACGTACCTTCTTGAGGTTAAGAACAATTTCCGGTACATCCTCTCGGACACCATCAATCGCAGCAAACTCATGAAAGACGCCGTCTATTTTTATGCCTGTAATTGCAGTACCCGGCAGTGAAGCAAGCAGAACCCTTCTCATAACATTTCCAAGGGTCACACCGTAACCACGCTCAAGCGGCTGCGCAACGAACCTGCCGAAACGATCAGTATGTGTAGTTTCGTCAACCTCGATTTTTGCAGGCATCTGCATCTGGTATATCATAGTATTGATACCTTAGAATTCATTAAAATCACTTGGAGTATAACTCAACAACCAACTGCTCATTAAACGGCTCCTGAACCTCAACTCTTTCAGGAACACTGAGAAAAACAGCTTTCTGGTTGGCTTTGTCGACCTGAATCCATGAAGGAATACGAGAATCCGGGGTTTTAATGATTGAGTCAGTAACCGATCCCATATTTTTGCTTCTCTGACGAAACTCAATGACTTCAGAAGGTGAAACCATATAAGAAGGAATATCTACTTTCTTTCCGTTGATAAGGAGATGTCCATGGGTTACAAGCTGACGTGCAGCTGACCTTGAAGGTGCAAAACCAGCACGAAAGACAACATTATCAAATCTTCTTTCAAGCAGTCTGACAAGGTTATCACCTGTAACACCTCTCTGTGATGCAGCTTTTCTGAAGTAATTTCTAAACTGCTTCTCGAGAATTCCATACAGGTATTTCATCTTCTGCTTCTCTCTGAGCTGGAGGGCATATTCTGATACTTTACCTTTCCTGCCCTGGCCATGCTGACCTGGAGGAAAAGGACGTCTTTCGAGATATTTTTCAGCTTTAGGTGCAAGCGCAATACCTAACCTGCGGGATACTTTTGTTATTGAGCCTCTAAATCTTGCCATATCAATTGCTTCATTGAAATTCTATGAATATATAAAATCAGACCCTTCTGCGCTTGGGAGGCCTGCAGCCATTATGCGGTAAAGGGGTAATATCCTTAATGGTACGAACATCAAGACCTGCACCCTGCAGAGCACGGATAGCAGCATCACGACCAGCACCGGGACCTTTGATAAAGACATTGACATGCCGCATACCAAGATCATACGCTTCTTTTGCTGCGGCTTCAGATGTCACCTGCGATGCATAAGGAGTATTCTTTTTAGAGCCCTTGAACCCGTTTTTGCCCGCGCTTGACCAGGAAACCGTATTGCCCTGAACATCGGTAATGGTTACCATAATATTATTGAAGGATGCTTTGATATGTACAGCACCTTCCGCGGTAACCTTTATTTTCTTTTTCTTCCTGCTTATTGTAGCCATGAACTTATACTCTTTAGTATCGAAGATTTTATTGCCTATACACTACTACTTCTTAACAGCCTTCTTCTTTCCAGCAACAGTCTTACGTTTACCTTTTCTGGTCCTTGCGTTAGTCCGGGTACGCTGACCGCGAACAGGCAGCGAGCGGCGATGACGAAGTCCTCTGTAGCAACCGATATCCATCAAACGTTTTATGGCAGTCTGCTGCTCACCGCGAGCCTGCCCCTCAACCTTGTATTGTTCGGCAATAATTTCTCTAATTGCATGAGCTTCTTCATCATTAAGCTCAGAGACTTTTCTGTTTGGCGCAATTCCTGCTCTCTGCAGAATACTCTCTGCTGATGCTCTCCCAATACCATAAACATGCGTTAAAGCAATAACGACATGTTTGTTTAACGGCAAATTTACCCCAGCTATCCTCATATGCTTTTTAAAATTCTATTGTTTTTTCTGAAGATCAACCCTGGCGCTGCTTATGGCTTGGATTCACTTTGCAAATCACAAATCTTTTGCCTTTACGTTTCACAATTCGGCAGTGCTCACAACGTTTTTTAATAGAAGAATATATTTTCATAATAACCCCGAGATGCAATAATTAATCCAACTAAATCAGAAATCTGAAAAGGCTTGTAATGTAATAAATATTGATGAATAAATCAATATCATGATTCGTTATTTCATCACTTATTTGTATCGATAGGTAATCCTTCCTTTTGTGATATCGTAGGGTGAAATCTGGACTTTAACCTTGTCACCAGGCAGTATCCTGATATAGTGCATCCTGATTTTACCGGAAACATGCGCCAGAACCTCAAGGCTGTTTTCGAGTTTTACCTTGAACTGCGCATTTGGAAGTGCTTCCAGAATCACGCCTTCAATCTCAATTGATTCTTCTTTAGCCAAATTATTTGCTCCTTTATTCGATAGTATTGTAAACGTTTCAAGAGTGATTACCTGCCAAGAAAGGTACGGGTCAGTACTTCCGCTTTCCCCAACCTGACAACGATAGTATGTTCAAAATGTGCTGAAGGCTTCCCGTCCTCCGTCACTGCTACCCATCCACCCCGCTTACTGATAGCCCTGCGTGATCTTCCAAGAGCAATCATAGGTTCGATGGCAAGTGTCATTCCGGCCACCAGCCTCACTCCGGTATTCTTTCTGCCATAATTTGGAACTGCGGGATCCTCGTGCAATTCACTGCCAATGCCATGGCCGACCATGTTTTCGATAACACTGAAGCGGAAAGAACGGGCATGATCCTCAATAGCAGAAGATATATCGTGCAGGCGGTTGCCCTCAACAGCCATGGCAATTCCTCTTTCAAGACATTCACTGGTCACATCTACAAGTTTCTGTACCTTTTCGTCAATAATTCCAAGAACAAATGTTCTTGCTGCATCACCGTGATATCCGCCCTTATAGACTCCGCAATCAACCGAAACAATATCACCTTCCTTGAGAATCCTTTTTATACTCGGCACACCATGAACTACCTCTTCGTTAATCGAAACACACAGAGTAGCAGGATATGGTGTAACATCAGGATCGCCTTTAGGCGCATAGTTCAGAAAACTTGGTACTGCACTATGATCCCTGATAAAAGCTTCAGCCATTGAGTCAAGCTGTTTGGTCGACATACCCGGCTTGATTTCTTTCTCGAGCAGATCAAGTACCTGAGCGGTAAGTGCTCCTGACTCTCTCATCAACTCTATTTCCCGCTCGCTTTTTATAGTAATCATTTAGGATTTTTTACCTGGACTGTCGACCGCGTGTCTTACCGGACTTCATGAAGCCGTCATAATGACGCATCATCAAATGGCTTTCGACCTGTTGCAAAGTATCAAGGCCAACCCCAACAATAATCAGAAGGCTTGTTCCTCCAAAAAATTGCGCAAACCCCTGTGTCACATTGACAAATTTTGTTAGAAAGGTAGGCAGTATGGCTATGATAGCAAGCGATATTGCTCCCGGAAGAGTAATACGTGTTAAAATATTATCTATAAAATCAGCAGTGCTTTTTCCAGGACGCACACCCGGTATAAACCCACCCTGGCGGCGCATGGTATCAGCAACCTCTTTAGGGTTAAATGCTATTGCAGTATAAAAATAGGTAAAGAAAACAATCATGGTGCCGAACATCAGTGCATACCACCAGGAGTCATAGGCCAAGAGAGCAGCAATACCCTGCATAACTTCGTTTTCGGGGAAAAAGGAGAGAAAAGTACCAGGAAGAAACATGATCGACTGGGCAAAAATGATCGGCATAACACCGGCAGTATTAATCCTCATGGGAATATACTGTGTGCTTCCACCATAGACCTTGCGTCCGACAACACGTTTGGCATGCTGAACCGGGATGCGTCGCGTTCCAACAGTCAGTACTACAACAAAAGCTACAATTGCAGCCATGATGGCAAGAATCACAATCTCTATAATCCAGTTCTTGCTGCCAAGAGAGACTGATCTGAATTCAGCAACAAGCGCCTGCGGGAACCTTGCAAGTATACCGATCATGATAATGAGCGATATACCGTTTCCTATACCGCGCTCTGTAATTTTCTCGCCCAGCCACATGACAAAAACAGTAGCAGCTGTCAAAAGAATAACGACTGTAACCGTAAAGAAAATGCCTGGATCAGGCACAACGATCTTGCCAAAAGAGGTTGGACTTGAGAGACTGACGCTGACACCCCATGACTGGAGAATAGCAATAACCACTGTTCCATAGCGTGTCATCTGACTGATTTTCTGACGCCCATCCTCACCCTCCTTCTGAAGTTTCTGAAAATACGGAGTTACCGCACCAAGAAGCTGGATAATGATAGAGGCTGAGATGTAAGGCATAATGCCAAGAGAAAATATAGAGGCTCTGGCAAAAGCTCCACCGACAAAAAGATCAAAAAGTCCGAAGAGATCGTTGGAGTGGGTTTGCGATGCGCCTGACACTGCAGCCGCATCAACACCCGGAATGGTAATGTGTGAACCAAGTCTGTAGATAAATAACAGAAGAAGCGTATAAAGGATCCTCTGACGGAGCTCAGGGATTTTATTGATATTCCTTATACTTTCATTAAGCTTCATAGTGTCCTTTTAACGGATTCAGGGCTTGGGGGATTTTTTTACTCTCTTGACCAAAGGAGTCTTTGGTTTCAAGAGCGCCTCTTCAAACGGCAGATCCCTGACCTTGGAAGCCTCTTCAAGCGTACGGAATGCCTTGATTACTTTTCCGCCTGCTGCAATAATTTTTTCTTCAGCACTCTTGCTGAACGCATGAGCGGTTATGGTAATCGCACTCGACAGTTCGCCGTTGCCAAGTATCTTGAAATAGTCGGCGTTACTTGCATGAAGCAGTGACTTGAGATCCAGAATTGAAATCTCATTTTCTATAAGACCATCCTGTATCCACTTGTCGATCTGTATAAGATTGACCGTATTGACCGGCTTACTGTCAAGAGGAGTAAAACCAAACTTGGGCAACCTCCGGTAAACCGGTACCTGTCCACCCTCAATGATAGGTCTCTTGTAGCCGCTTCGCGCCTGTTGACCTTTGTTGCCCTTGCCAGCTGTTGTTCCATTTCCAGAACCTTGCCCGCGGCCAACCCGCTTTTTGTTTTTTACTGCGCCTTCTGCTGGACGAAGTGAACTTAAATCCATGGTTTCAATTCCCGACTTGCTATTAGTAAAAATCTTAGACCTCTTCAACCTTTACAAGGTGCTGTACAACCCTTATCTGTCCTCTTGTACAAGGATTATCCTGCCTGTCAACCTGGTAGTGTGGTCTGCCGAGTCCAAGCGCCTTGATGGTAGCCTTCTGTTTTTTTGTTCCACCAATGATGCTACGCACCTGGGTAATTTTCAGTGTCTTCTCACTCATGATCACATTCTCTCTTTTTAACTTTCAAAAACCTCTTTCAGGCTCTTAGACCGTCTTTCGCCGACGTCATAGGCATCAGAAATGCTTTGCAATCCCTTGATAGCAGCTTTCACCACATTATGGGGATTTGATGACCCAAGCGACTTGGTCAGAATGTCGTGTATACCTGCCATTTCAAGAACAGCACGTACAGCGCCTCCGGCAATAAGTCCTGTACCAGGCGTTGCTGGCTTCATCATAACCTTTGCTGCACCGTAACGTGCTACAATCTGATGAGGTATGGTACCTTTTACAATCGGCACTTTGATAACATTTTTCTTGCCATCTTCAATGCCCTTGGCAATAGCATCCTGAACTTCGTTTGCTTTACCGAGACCATAACCTACATGTCCTTCTTTATCACCAACCACAACAATTGCGTTAAATCCAAAACGCTTTCCGCCTTTAACAACCTTTGCAGTCCTGTTGATATGAACCAGTTTCTCTTTCAGATTTAATTCTCCGGGCCTGATAATCTTTGCAGATGTTTTCGCCATTTACTTTCTCTTTGAAAAGTTTTTAAAAGATCAGTCCTGCTTCTCTCGCACCATCAGCCAACTCCTTGACTCTGCCATGATAACGAAAACCATTCCTGTCAAATACTACATTTGTTATTCCTGCGGCAAGGGCTTTTTCTCCGATTTGCTTGCCGACAACGCGGCATATTTCAGACTTAGAACCCTGAAGTACCTTGTTATCCTTTGACATGGTTGATGAAGCTATAATGGTTTTGCCATTCACATCATCAATCAGCTGTGCATAAATCTGGGAGAGACTCCTGTAAACACAAAGCCTCGGCTTTGCCTGGGTACCCTGGACATTGTCTCTGCTTCTGTCCTTGATTTTCTGCCTCCGGGAGGCTTTATCGATTTGACTCATTCTCTTGAACCGTTGTATAATGTTATTGCCTGAATTCCTGAGCTCTGGATTTCTTACTTGCCTGCAGCCTTACCTTCCTTGCGACGGATTACTTCACCTGCATACTTGATACCCTTTCCACGATAAGGCTCTGGCTTCCTGAATGAACGTATCTTAGCAGCGACCTGACCAACAAGAGCCTTGTCGATACCGCTTATCAGCACGGTAACCTGATCTGGAACTTCAATCTTGATCTCGTCAGGAGCCTTAAAGTAAATCATATGCGAATAACCAAGAGTCAAGGCAAGCAGATCATTTTTAAGCTCAGCACGAAATCCAACACCGGCAATTTCAAGTTTTCTTGTAAACCCTTTGGTAACTCCCTCAACCATATTGCTGATAAGCATACGGTAGAGACCATGCTGCGCTTTAGCCTTCTTGCTATCGTCAACTCTCTTGACTGTAATGATATCACCCTCAACCGTAACGTTTACCTGATCCGTAAGTCTCTGCTCCAGAGCGCCTTTAGGACCTGATACCCTGATGTTCAAGTCATTGATCTCTATCTTCGCCTGATTGCTCAGGGGTATGGGCATTTTTCCTATTCTTGACATGGTATTCTAATGCTCTGTGGCTTATAGATTAATAGATACGGAACAGGATTTCACCGCCAACTCCCTGTGCCCTTGCCTCTTTATCGGTTATGACACCTTTCGATGAAGAAAGAATGTACAACCCGAGACCACCAAGATATTTTTTAATATCCTTTCCGTCATAAACACGCCGACCAGGCTTGCTGACCCTTGTAATCTCCTTAATGGCCGGGTCACCATGAGCGGTATACTTCAGATCAATCCGTAGAAAAGGAAATTTTTCGGTGGTAATGACCGTAAAGCTTTTAATGTATCCTTTCTCCACGAGCAAATGCGAGAGACTCTCCCTGAGCTTTGAATACGGGATATCGGTTGTTTTATTTTTTGCTCTTCCCGCATTTCTGATACGGGTGATATAATCTGCAATAGAATCCGTTACAGGCATAGCGAACGTTGGTTACTTTCGAAAATGAACAAATACCTTACTTAAACTTTTGCAAGCGGAATTACCAACTTGCTTTTTTAACACCAGGCAGCTTTCCTTCAAGAGCAAACTTGCGGAACATATGCCTGCACAATCCATACTTTGCATAAACGCCTCTTCCTCGGCCAGTAAGTACACAACGGTTACGTACTCTTGTCGCTGAACTGTCTCTCGGCAGTTTACGGAGAGCTTCATAGTCGCCGGCTTTAAGCAGCTCTTCACGGATGACTGCATATTTCTCCACAAGCCTTTTTCTTTTCTCGTTCCTTGCTACAACGCTTTTCTTTGCCATCTGTTTTCTGAATTATTTAGTTGATCTTCTTTTTGAATGGCATTCCAAGTTCCGAAAGCAGCGCATAGGCCTCTTCGTCTGTCGGGGCGGAGGTTACAAAACTGATATCCATACCAGATATTCTTGGTACTTTATCGATATCAATTTCCGGAAATATAATCTGCTCCTTGACACCAACAGTGTAGTTTCCTCGACCATCGAAACTCGTATCGTTGAGCCCGCGGAAATCACGTATTCTTGGAACGGCAAGACTGACAAAACGATCAAAAAACTCATACATGGCCTTGCGACGAAGCGTTACACGGCAGCCAATAGCCTGCCCTTCACGCAGCTTGAAGTTTGATATCGCTTTTTTTGATTTACGGATCTGTGGTTTCTGACCGGTAATCTGACCAAGCTCCTGCATGGCAATTTCAAGCAGTTTCGGTTCTGCTGCTGCAGCACCTACACCGATATTAATAGATATTTTTTTCAGCCTCGGAACTTTCATGACATTCTTGTACTGAAAGCGCTCGATAAGCTTCGGCGTGGCCTTCTCCTTATAAAAGGTTTCAAGTCTTGCCGTTGAAGGGTTTACCGGTGTTATCTCTTTGTTCTTGGCCATCTTTTCTTTATCAGTTAATCAGGATGGTCTTTGTCATCCCGACATTTAGTAGAAACACTTAACTTTTCTTGACGTTAGAAGCGTGAATAGGGAACTCCCTTTCAATGATCGACCCTTGTGGCTGGCCCTGAGAAGGACGCATATGTCGTTTTCTGATATTTACGCCTTCAACAATAACCCGGCTCTTTATCGGAAATACTTTCAGAATCTTGCCAGCTTTTCCTTTATCATTGCCGCTTATAACAACAACTGAGTCGTTCTTCTTGACGTGCAGCTTAACCTTCTTGATCCCTGTTTTCATTTTTCACTGATATGATATTATTCATAAAATCCTGAGCGGGAGACGAGATTCGAACTCGCGACCAACAGCTTGGAAGGCTGTGACTCTACCAACTGAGTTACTCCCGCCTGTAGCACCTTACAATACTTCTGGCGCCAAAGAAACAATCTTCATAAATTTTCTGTCACGAAGTTCTCTTGCTACAGGTCCGAATATACGAGTTCCTCTCGGTTCTCCCTGCGCATTAAGCAGAACAACAGCGTTTTCATCAAAACGGATATAAGAACCATCTTTTCTCCGCGACTCCTTGACACAGCGCACAACAACAGCCCTGCAGACATCCTTCTTTTTTACAATACCACCAGGAACTGCGGCTTTGACCGTTACAATAATCTGATCACCCAATGAGGCATATCGCCTCCCGGTTCCACCGAAAACATGAATACAACGAACTTTCTTGGCTCCGCTGTTATCGGCAACAACCAGATTTGTTTCTTTCTGGATCATCCTGTTTCAAACTTTATTAAATGTAAAAAAATCCTCTCTTACCTGGCTTTTTCAATAATTTCTACCAAACGGCAGCTCTTTCTCTTGCTCAGGGGACGGCACTCAACAACCTTGACAAGGTCACCAATTCCGGCTTCATTCTTTTCATCATGAGCCATAAGCTTGGTTGTTTTCTTGAAATACTTTTTGTAGACAGGGTGCTGTACCCTGCGCTCTACAGCAACAATGCACGCTTTATCCATCTTATCACTGACCACCTTTCCCAACCAGCTTTTTTTTCTCCCCCTAACTGGAACATTCTGTTCCTTCGGTGCACTCTCCATTGTATGCTCTTCCATGTAAATAAACGGTTTTTTTAGTTAGCCTGCCTTCAAGCCTGTGCTCTCTCAGTGGCAGCAAGTTGATGAAGCCGGTTTTTCATCCGCGCAATATCCCGTTTTGAATTGCGAAAAACCATAGGATTCTGCGGCTGCTCAATAACCTTAAAAAAATTGATATCGGCAAGTCTATCTTCAAGCTCCTTGAGTCTGTCAATCAATTCCTGTTTGCTCAATGCCGCAATTTCATACTTTTTCATAATAAGTAACCCTCTTGTCGAATTAGTTGCTCGGTTTATCTTCGTAATCAGGACGGACAATGAACTTTGTCTTGATCGGCAGTTTCTGTGCTGCAAGGCGGAAAGCCTCAGTTGCAACATCTTTTGGAATACCGTCGGCCTCGAACATAACTCTTCCGGGCTTTACGACTGCAACCCAAAACTCTGGAGAGCCCTTTCCTGAACCCATTCGTGTTTCAGCCGGTTTTTTTGTTACCGGTTTATCCGGAAAAATCCTGATCCAGATTTTTCCATCCCGCTTCATAAATCTGGTCATTGCAACACGTGCTGCCTCAATCTGACGGGCTGTAATCCACGCTCCCTCAATTGCTTTCAAACCGAAAGAACCAAAAGATACATCAGTACCCCGCCCTGCATTGCCTTTCATGCGGCCTCTTTGTGTCTTTCTATATTTAACTCTCTTTGGCATTAACATACAGGCAACTCCATTCGTTTTCTAATTGTATGGTACTTTATATTAAGATCGCTTGGTGCGGTTACGTCGTTTGGTACGACCATCGCGATTGTCGCCGCGACCTCTTGCACCGGAGTCACTGCGTCTCTCCTTTATTCTCTTCAGCTCATCCTCTTCAATCGCATCGATACGCTGAACAAGTACTTCGCCTTTGTAAACCCAGACTTTAATTCCGATTGTTCCTGCAATGGTATGCGCTGTGCAGCTTGCGTAATCAACATTGGCGCGAATCGTATGAAGCGGAATCTTTCCCTCTTTATACTGTTCGGAACGTGCTATCTCAGCACCACCAAGACGACCGCCGCACTTGATCCTGACACCTTCAGCTCCAGAGCGCATTGCCTGCTGGATGGCCTGTTTCATTGCCCTTCTGAACGAAACACGATTTTCAAGCTGGTAAGCAATATTGTCACCGATCAGCTGTGCCTCGATTTCCGGCTTCACAACCTCAACGACATCTATTTTCACCTCTTTACCGGTGATACGACTAAGCTCCTGAGAAAGATTGTTGATTTCCTCTCCTTTTCTTCCGACAACGGCTCCTGGACGAGCTGCATAGATATTGATCTTGACATGTTTTGTCGTTCTTTCAATAATAATGCGTGCTATACCAGCCCTCTCCTTCTTCAGTCGTGCAAGAACGTAGGTACGTATAACGTGATCCTGCTTAATTTTTTCCGAAATTACCGGACTATCATCGTACCAACGTGAAGACCAGTCCCTGATAATTCCGAGCCTGAATCCAGTAGGATTAACTTTCTGACCCAATGCGCTCTCCTTGTTTTATTTTGTTACTGGATTGATAACCTTATCAATGACTATTGTGAGATGATTCGATCTTTTACGAATCCTGAATGCCCGACCCATAGGAGCCGGAAGCGTTCTTTTCAGTGTAGTACCTTCATCAACAAAAATAGTCTTGACAAAAAGCTCCTGGTCACTGACTCTTTCATCTGGATTCAGCTGCGTGTAATTTGCTACGGCTGACTTTAGCGTCTGCATAACATTTCGAGAAGCTGCCTTGGTTGAGTTAAGCAAAATAGCCTTTGCCAGATCAACCTGTTTCCCACGAACGAGACCTGCCACAAGACGCATTTTTCTTGGCGAAGTTGGCGTATCCCGTAAAATTGCTTTAGCTTGCATGATATCTTTACCCTTTCGCGTTTTTCAATTTATTTTTTCCTTGGTGCTGAGCCACCTTTTTCGGCCTTTCCACCACCAGCATGGCTGCGAAACGATCTCGTCGGGGCAAACTCTCCAAGCTTGTGGCCTACCATATTATCACCTACATAGACAGGGACATGACTTTTGCCGTTATGGACTGCAACCGTATGACCGACAAAATCAGGTGAAATCATTGAGCTTCTGGACCAGGTCTTGATAACCTTTTTTTCACCCTTGCTATTCATATCAAGGATCCGTTTTTCCAGTTTTATATCAATGAACGGTCCCTTTTTAAGTGATCTTGGCATAGTTTCTCTGCTTGTTGTTGTTAACCGCTATAGTTATTTGGCGTTTCTGCCACGTACAATCAATTTCTGTGAAGCCTTCTTCTTGTTTCTGGTCTTCAGACCCTTTGCAAGCTGTCCCCATGGTGACATAGGATGTTTTCTTCCACCGCCTGACTTCGACTTACCTTCACCACCACCCATCGGGTGATCTACCGGGTTCATCGCCATACCTCTTGTCTGGGGACGGATACCAAGCCAGCGACTTCTTCCAGCCTTGCCAAGAACAACGTTCTCATGATCACTGTTCCCTACAACACCGATAGTCGCACGACATTCGACCCTGAGCTTGCGGATTTCACCTGAAGGAAGTTTCAAAGTAACATAATCACCTTCACGAGCAGCAAGAACAGCAAAACCTCCTGCTGACCTTACAATCTGTCCACCCTTACCGGCTTTCATTTCAATATTATGAATATCGGTACCGAGAGGTATGTTTTTCAGAGGCATGGTGTTGCCTGCCTTAATTTCGACCTTTTCACCGCTCTCCACCTTGTCACCCACATTTAAACCTTTCGGGGCGAGAATATAACGTTTTTCTCCATCATTGTAATGCAATAATGCAATTCTTGATGAACGATTCGGATCATACTCAATAGCAGCAACCAGAGCTGGCACGCCATCCTTGTTGCGTTTAAAATCGATAATCCTGTAATGCCTTTTATGTCCTCCGCCTCTATGCCTTGAAGTCTTCCTTCCTGCAGCATTACGACCACCCGATTTCTTTAAAGGAACAAGCAGTCCCTTTTCAGGCTTACTTTTTGTAATTTCATCGAATGCAGGGTATGACATAAACCTTGACCCTGGCGTTACCGGCAGTAATTTCCTTATAGCCATTTGAATGTATGATCTATCCTTTTTATGATTTCTATCCTTCGCTCTTCTGGGCTGATCCTGAGTAGTAGTCTATCGACTGCTCCTTTTCAAGAGTGATAATAGCCTTTTTCCAATCGCTCTTTTTACCAGTTACCAACCCTTTTCTGGTATTCTGACTCCGTGATTTCCCAAGACAGTTAATCGTGCGAATCGATTTTACTTCTACACCAAATTTCTTTTCAACTGCTTTCTTTATATCAGTCTTGTCAGCATCGGGTTTAACGATGAAGACATACTGTCCTTTCTTCTCTGTCAGCCCGGTACTTTTCTCAGTCAACCAGGGGCGCAACAATGGGTTTTTCATCTCTTTTACTCCTTTTTCTGGAAAACTGCAGTTACCCTAATGTATCTTCTATTGTTTTCAACGCGGTCTTTTGAACAACTACCGTATGACTTTGAAGAATATCGTACGTTGAAACTTTATCGGCTGTCATAAGATTAAGTACCTCAATATTTCTGCCCGATCTTGCCATGATCATATCATACTCAGGCGTCAGCATCAAGGTTTTTTTCTCTGAAAGACCAAGATTTTTTAATATATCGGCAAATGGTTTTGTCTTGATCTCATCAAATCTGAAATCCTCAACAACAACAATTTTACCCTCATAAGCCTTGGTGCTCAAAGCAGAACGACGAGCAAGAAGCTTTACTTTCTTGTTGACTTTCTGGTCATAAGCATGGGGTGTAGGGCCGAATATCGTTCCACCACCAATATTAAGTGGCGAACGTGTAGAGCCCTGACGAGCATTACCGGTACCTTTCTGACGCAGGGGCTTTCTGCCTCCACCTCTTACTTCACCACGTGTTTTAGACTTGTGTGTTCCCTGCCTCTTATGTGCGAGGATCGACTTGACATCAAGATACATCGCATGTTCAGATACTTCAGCGCCGAATATATCATCACGGAGCGTTACCACTTCCCCGGTTTCTGTACCGCTGGTATTTAAGACTTTAAGTTCCATAGCTTCGTGCATTCAGCTTTTACTTTTTTGTAGAAACAATCTTGACATAGGAATTCTTTGGTCCAGGCACAGATCCCTTTATCACAATAAGATTAGATTCAGGCATGATCTTGAAAATCTCAAGATTTCTGACGGTAATATTATCTGACCCCATGCGTCCAGCCATTCTGGTACCCTTGAAAACCCTTGACGGATCGGATGAGGCACCGATAGAACCTGGCGCTCTCTGCCTGTCTGACTGACCATGCGTTCTCTGCGCTCCACTGAAATTATGGCGCTTCATGACACCGGCAAAGCCTTTTCCTTTTGAAATACCGAGAACATTTATTTTCTCGCCCTCTTTGAACGATTCAACACTGACAGGACTACCGAGTTCAAGTTCCTGATTAAGCTCTGTAAAGTTAAACTCAGCAAGCTTGAAACCTGGGGTTACTCCAGCTTTTCTGTAATGTCCCTGCAGTGGTTTGCTGACATTCTTTTCCTTTCTCTCTCCGATACCAATCTGATAAGCATCGTAACCGTCTGTATCAACACGCTTAACCTGTGTTACAAAGCACGGTCCTGCCTGGATAATCGTGCAAGATACTGCTTCGCGTTTATCATTGAATAAACGGGTCATGCCGATTTTTTTTCCAAGAATCGCACCCATAGGAATTAACTATTCAAATTCTTTAAGACTTAATTTCAACATCAACGCCACTTGGAAGCTCAAGCTTCATCAGCATATCAATGGTTCTGGATGTCGGGTTTATAATTTCTATCAACCTCTTGTGAGAGGAGAAAGAGAACTGCTCACGGGACTTCTTGTCAACATGCGGAGAACGGTTTACCGTATACACATGTGATTTTGTAGGCAGCGGTATCGGACCAAAAATGATTGCATCCGTCTGCTTGACCACATCAATAATTCTTAGAGCCCACTTATCAACCAGGCTATGGTCGTAAGACTTGAGCTTGATTCTTATCTTTTGCTGTACAGCCACTTGTCAACCCTGTTTCGTGTTATCAATAAAATAAAGGACGGGATTTCAAGGCCCCGTCCCGGGACGCCATACAATCTATATTATTACTCGATAATCTTGGTTACAGAACCCGCACCGACGGTACGACCGCCCTCACGGATTGCAAAACGCAGACCTTCATCCATAGCGATAGGAGCAAGAAGCTCAACATCGACTCCAAGGTTGTCGCCTGGCATAACCATCTCGACACCTTCAGGCAGAGTTACAGAACCTGTAACATCTGTGGTACGGAAGTAGAACTGGGGACGGTATCCGTTAAAGAACGGAGTATGACGCCCACCCTCTTCCTTTTTAAGAATATAGACCTGAGCATTGAACTTGGTGTGTGGCTTGATAGTACCTGGCTTGGCGATAACCATACCACGCTCGAGTTCAGTCTTATCGACACCTCTGAGAAGAAGACCGGCGTTATCGCCTGCCTGACCTTCATCAAGAAGCTTCTGGAACATCTCAATACCTGTAACAACTGATTTACGGGTAGGTCTTATACCAACAATCTCAACCTCTTCGTTAATCTTGATACGACCTCTCTCAATCCTTCCTGTACCGACAGTACCACGACCTGAAATAGAGAATACATCCTCAACTGGCATCAGGAATGGCTTGTCAACGTCACGGACAGGCTCAGGAATAAACTCATCAACCGCATCCATAAGCTCTATAATGGATTTTTCAGCCTCTGGATCGCCTTCAAGAGCTTTCAGAGCGGATCCCTTGATAATCGGAATATCATCACCAGGGAAATCATACTGAGTCAAAAGCTCTCTAAGCTCAAGCTCTACAAGCTCAATAAGTTCAGGATCAGCAATGTCAACTTTATTAAGATAAACAACAAGTGAAGGAACGTTAACCTGACGGGCAAGCAGGATGTGCTCGCGAGTCTGAGGCATCGGACCGTCAGTACCGGCAACTACAAGAATAGCGCCATCCA
Organism: Chlorobiaceae bacterium; assembly: GCA_012972835.1. Lineage (GTDB taxonomy): Bacteria > Bacteroidota > Chlorobiia > Chlorobiales > Chlorobiaceae > Chlorobium. Next base: position 173,994 of record JABDHK010000004.1, read on the forward strand.
TCTGCGCCGCACCTGTAATCATATTTTTAATGTAATCAGCGTGACCTGGACAGTCAATGTGCGCATAGTGGCGCTTTTTGGTCTGGTACTCTACGTGTGCTGTGGAAATGGTAATACCACGTTCCCGCTCTTCCGGAGCCTTATCGATGCTACCAAAATCTCGTACTGCAGCAAGTCCCTGCTTTGCAAGCACTGAGGTAATTGCAGCTGTCAAGGTGGTCTTGCCATGGTCGACGTGACCAATGGTTCCTATATTGACATGGGGTTTATCCCTTTTGTATGTCTCTTTTGCCATAACTTATCTCCGTGTCGGTTATCTTTATTGATTGTAGTAGTAAAAACTGATAGTCTCTCTGTCCGCTTAGTCTGAATCCTTGCTAACCCGCTTCTCTTGCAAAGCTTCCGCAATATTTCGCGGAACCTCGCGATAACATTCAAACTCCATAGAGTAATTCGCCCTTCCCTGACTCATTGAACGAAGATCGGTCGAATAGCCGAACATCGCTGAAAGTGGGACCTTGGCATTGACAAACTGAGCTCCTGCCCTCTGCCCCATACCTTCGATATGGCCGCGACGGCTCGACAGATCACCCATCACATCTCCAAGATACTCCTCGGGAGTTATGACCTCAACCTTCATGATTGGTTCAAGCAGAACAGGATCAGCTTTCTTGGCAGCGCCCTTGAATCCGATAGAACCAGCGATCTTGAAAGCCATTTCTGAAGAGTCAACCTCATGATACTTACCATCATACAGGGTCACCTTGATATCCTGCATCGGATAACCTGCTACAACACCGCTTTTCATGGCCTGCTGCACACCTGCATTAACTGCCGGTATATACTCTCTCGGTATAACACCACCCTTGACAGCATCAACAAATTCGTATCCCTTCCCTTCTTCAAGTGGCTCAACAGTAATATTAACCAGACCAAACTGACCTTTACCGCCAGACTGACGAACAAACTTACCCTCAAAGTCAACTTTCTTTCTGATAGTCTCACGGTAAGCAACCTGCGGCTGGCCAACATTTGCCTCAACCTTAAACTCACGCCGCAGCCTGTCAACCAGAATTTCGAGATGAAGCTCACCCATACCAGCAATAAGCGTCTGGCCCGTTTCATCATCTGTTTTGACCTTAAACGTAGGATCCTCTTCAGCAAGCTTTGCAAGGGACATACCGAGCTTGTCGGAATCCGCCTTGGTTTTTGGCTCAATCGCAATCTGAATAACCGGCTCAGGAAAAATCATTTTCTCAAGCACAACCGGATTATTTTCATCACAGAGAGTATCTCCGGTTCTAACATCTTTCAGACCTACTGCTGCTGCGATATCACCACAATAAACACAATCTATATCCTCTCTCTTGTTTGAGTGCATCTGAAGCACACGGCCAATACGCTCTTTCTTGCCAGTCATGGTATTCAACACATAACTGCCAGCTTTGAGAATGCCTGAGTAAACCCTGAAAAAGGTAAGCTTACCAACAAACGGGTCGGTTGCTATCTTAAAGGCAAGAGCGGCAAAAGGCTCTTCATCCTTCGGCTCGCGCGATATTGACTCTTCAGTCCGAGGGTGGTGACCAACTACAGCGCCTACATCAACAGGTGAAGCAAGATACTCCACTACAGCGTCCAGCATGAACTGAACACCCTTATTCTTAAATGAGGAACCGCACAGCACCGGAATAATAGTGACCTTGAGCGTTGCCTCACGCAACACATCTCTTATCTCTTTCTCAGTAATCTCTTCTCCATTCAAATACTTCTCAAGCAATGTATCATTATGCTCCGAGACCGCTTCAAGCATATTAATGCGCCAAGTCCTTGCCTCGTTCTGAAGGTCATGCGGAATGTCGACTTCATTATAGGTGCTGCCATCATCTTTATCATAAATAATACCTTTCATCCTGATAAGATCGACGAAACCAGCAAATATCTCACCTTCACCGATCGGTATCTGCAAAGGTACCGGATTAGCACTCAACCTTTCCCTTATTGCCTTGACCGTATCAAAAAAGTTTGCACCTGTCCTGTCCATCTTATTGACATAGGCAATCCTCGGTACTCCATACTTGTTTGCCTGACGCCATACCGTTTCCGACTGAGGCTCTACTCCACCAACAGCACAAAACAGCGCTACAGCGCCATCAAGCACACGCAGCGATCGCTCAACTTCAACCGTAAAATCTACGTGACCAGGGGTGTCAATTATATTAATACGGTGATTAACACCGATATAGTTACCAAACTTCGGCGTCCAAAAACAGGTTGTAGCTGCAGATGTGATTGTAATACCGCGCTCTTTCTCCTGATCCATCCAGTCCATCGTCGCGCCACCTTCATGCACCTCACCCATACGGTGCAAACGACCAGTGTAATACAATATTCTCTCTGTCGTCGTCGTCTTTCCGGCATCAATATGAGCCATGATACCGATATTGCGTACTTTATCTAAATCAACCAGCCTTGCCATAACAAATTTTTAGACCTTTTAGCCACACCTTTACAATTACTTAGAACCTGAAATGCGCAAACGCCTTATTAGCATCGGCCATCCTGTGTACTTCATCACGCTTTTTCACCGATGCACCCTGCTCGTTAGCAGCATCCATCAACTCAGCAGCAAGCTTTTCAGCCATTGATTTACCACCACGCTTTGCGGCATACATCTTAAGCCAGCGGAACGCAAGAGCACCTCTTCGTGAAGCCTTCACCTCCATTGGAATCTGGTAAGTAGCGCCACCAACTCTTTTACTGCGAACCTCAACGACCGGAGCGATATGCGACATAGCTTTACGGTAGACTTCCAGCGGATCTTCACCACTCATTTTTTCGCCAATAATAGCAAATGCATCATAAACTATCTTTGTCGCAACAGCCTTCTTTCCGTCAAGCATCACAGCATTGATGAAACGGGCAACACTCTCATCCCCGTAACGAAAATCAACACCCACTCTCTTATAGCCACCTTTTTTCGGCATATTCTTCTATAAATTTATGATTGGACCTATCTGCCTTTACCCTTGACAGGAGCAGCTGCACCGGCTTTCGGCTGCTTGGCCCCGTACTTCGAACGACTTTGCTTACGATCAGCAACACCGGAGGTATCCAGCGAGCCACGTACAATATGATAACGCACACCAGGAAGATCCTTGACCCTGCCGCCTCTGATTAAAACAATTGAGTGCTCCTGCAGGTTATGACCCTCTCCCGGGATATATGCCGTAACTTCAATCTTGTTGGACAACCTTACACGCGCAACTTTCCGTAACGCTGAGTTAGGCTTTTTTGGTGTGGTCGTATAGACACGTGTACAAACCCCGCGCTTCTGCGGACACTTCTCAAGCGCCGGTGACGCTGTTTTCGATGCTTTTACACTTCTCCCAAGCCTGATGAGCTGCTGAATCGTCGGCATACTAAAACTCTCTTTCTATTTAAAAACCTCTGATTACAAAAAACGTAATGCTTAAAAATCCATAAGGACAGACAATGTAAGAGAATTATAAAAAGAAACAAAACCTAAATCATCATTTTTGTTCTCTGCATAAAAAATATTTCATACCATCCGTTGCCTCCGCACAAAGATATTTCTATACCTGCACATAGTGGTTTTGCAGCTTTTCAGGCAAGGGGATCAAGCAAATTGAGAACAAAGGAGATAAAAAACCATACCAATATCATTGCAAATCTGGGTATGAATGCCCAGATTTGCACACTTAACCGTTAACTCTCTTCGGATAATTACTTCCGAAGGAAGCGGCCTTCCACCAGCCCACCCGTTATAAGCAGCAGCGCAAGCACGAATGCTCCGAGAGATATTCTTTGCCCCGTTTCAAATCCGCTTCTGTCATAATAGAAATGTACCTCCCTGCTCCCAGCAGGGACTACAACACCCCGCAGCAATCCATTCACCTTGACCATTGAGGCTGGCTTCCCATCAACTGACACTTTCCACCGCAAGGGGTAATAAATTTCACTGACAACAAGAAATGCCTCGCCTGGAGCTGAAACCTTGAGGATCATTGACTCTGGCTGTGCATTGAGCGATGTAACCGTTGCAGAAGCAAATGTCCGGCTTTCCGTCCAGAGAGATCCATCGACATAGGCCTCACCTGAAGCGGCACGGTCATCAAGAAGCCGAGTAAACAGTGCCTCGTCGCTCTTCAATGCTATCACACGTTGTGCAAACCAGGCCCTCGGAACTGTTTCCTTGAGAGCATAAACTGAAACCATCTGCGGACCGTTTGCCAGCTGGAGCGAACCGCTCTTGACCAGTTCAAGAGCCGGATGCACAATTGGTTCAGCACTGATGACATAACCAACATTGAGCATTCTGAGAATATTCAGGCTGGCAAGGTTACCGGTTTTTGAAAGAAACTCTTCATAGATCTTGAGTTTAGCCGGATGGTAGCCGCCCGCTGACTCAATTCCGAAAAGAGCAAACTTGTTTTCGGCAAAAAGCGGCCCTGCTGGATAGATCCTGAACAACCCTTTTCTTGAAGCAAGGAAAAGGGTAATCTCATCGTGGCGGAAGGCAGGCTCCACCACACGGCTTTCGGCAAGCACCGGAGAGCGCAGTGAGGCGGAAGAGGGATTAACTATCTGCAAATCAAGCCAGATAATATCACCAAGTCCCAAAACAAGAAGGAGCACAACCGACAACTTCCTGGAAAACCGATTATTCATACAAAGCCAGAGTACGCCAGCCGAAAGAGATAAAAGCATCATGACAACAAGGAAGCTATCTTTCAAATGCTCCCACCGCACTTTATTGACCATAAAAGCCAGATCGAAGCTTCCAGCGGACGGTTCGGGGAAAAGTGAACGAAAAAATCCCTCGATACTCGGCTCAAACAGAAAAAAAAGAATGATTAGAAGCGCAAAAGCAAGTGCGCCTTTATAAAGAGGCTTTCTCAGTCGATCAAGCTGACATTGAAACAACTCTTGAAGTCCTGCCGCAGCAAAAACCGCAAGAATAAGGTAGACCATGATAAGCGCCATCGAAGGAACCCTGAACTTGCTGAACAGAGGTGCGGCCTGATAGAAAAGGTTAAAAACAGGGCTGAAAAAATTTCCGAATGACAAGAGCAAATAGAGCATCAATCCTGCAACGAGAAACCAGGTCATCGGTTCCTTCCTGCGTATGGCAGCACCGCCAATGGCAAGCATGAGCACAAGAATACCTGCATAATGGGGGAAATCGGTAAAGGGCATAAACCCCCAGTAGGTAGCCCCGCCAAAACCAAAGCTCCCCGGAACAAGGAAGGTAAGGAGTTCCATAGGGTGCATCGACCAGAGGGTAGCATAATCCCATGCAGCCCCTCCACCCTGTCCTGCCATTCCCCTTACCGAATATGCTGCATACTGTGATGCCGGGATATAAATCGAAGCCGACATAGCAACCCCGCAACCCAACCCAACAATCAACAAAAACAACAAACGAAATCCCCCTACACCACCCCCAAAAACACCACGCCGTGACAAAAACAGAAAACAAACAAACAACACCATCAACATCCACGAATAATAGGCAATCTGCACATGAGACCGCTGCAACTGAAATCCGGCAACAAGAGCAAGAATCCCTGCATCGACCATCCCTCCGCGCTCCATAAGCCGCAATGTCGCCCAGAGCATCCAGGGTATGTATGCCGCTGTCATGAGCTGACTTCCATGGCCATGAACCAGCATGGCCGTCAAATAGGGATTGAGCATGAAAACCGCACCACCGAAGAACGCGGCAAGCGTTGTCAGTCGGTACTCCCGCAAGAACAGAAATAGTCCGAAGCCGGCAAAAGCAAGGTGAAAAAGCTGCAGCACTATACCATCAGTATGGAAAAGATTAAACAACACATTGGGATAATAGAGCCCGCTGAGGTAGCTGAATGCTTCCACCGTCGGCATGCCTGAAAAAACCCAGGCTTGCCAGAGCGGATAACTGCCGGTTGCCTCATGAACTCTGTCAAGCGCAATGGTTGATGCCAGAGGGACAAGAGTGTCGGGTGCAAGCAAAATGTTCGACTGAAAAACAAGCGGGTAAAAGAGCAATACCGCCAGAAAAGTATAGCCGGCAAAAACAACAGGAAACAGCAGAATGGTTTTCTTCACAAGTTATCCCCTTGGTTTCTTCTTAATAAAGGGTAAAGCTTTCAAAATAATCTCTCTTTCCTCCTGTTCCAACTTAAGAAGCAGCATCAGCACACTATAACTGCTGACCGCAAGCAGGGCACCCGTCAAAAATCCGGCAAATACCGGTATGCTGTGCAGCCACGGGCGTGCAGCCATAAGTATCACTGCTGTAACGATACCAGCTGCAAGTGGCTTCCACAACGCTTTCCCGAAGGGATGAATTTTCAACAGAATATATATTTCGCCAAGCCGGACAGTGGAGAGCAGAAAAAAAACAAGCAATGTTGCCAGAGCTGCGCCGTTTATGCCCATCCGTGGTATCAGGATAAGGTTCAGGACGACCTGCAGGCCGAGGGCACCGAGGGCGTTGAAAAGACTGAGCCGCGCATAACCCGTCATGGCAAGTACGGTTGAAGAGAGTCCAAAAGATACCTGCAGGAGTGAGGCTGCTGTCAAGAGAATCAAGGCGTGACTGCCTGCAGTAAACCGTTGCCCAAATACCCCGAGTACCGGCTCAGGCAGCAGTATGAAGAGAAGAACAGGAGGAATAACAAGCCCGAAAATCCAGCGTGTCACCATTTTATAAATCCTTCCTATCTCAGCATTGTCGCTTCCTGTATGCAGCGCGGCAATCATCGGTGCTGCAATACCGGCAAAAGAGAGAAGCACCGCGCGAATAAGACCAGCAGTTCTGGCTACAGGATGATAAAGTCCTACCGTTGCAGTATCGGTAAGCATTCCAAGCATCATGACATCGAGCCAGTGAGTCATCATACTCAACAGTGAAACCACCATAAACGGCAGAGCATAGAGAAGCATGGCCCGGTCAGGGGTAGCACGAACAATATCGAGTGGCAAAACGCCGCTGATTTTTGACAAATAGGGACGAATCCAGAAAAATGCTATTGCCGCCGAAAGTGCAAAAGGAAAAATCAGGGCGGCTTCCTGTCCCGCCATATAGCGAAACACGATTGTCAAAAGAAGCAGCAACAGAGGACTCACCACCTGGGTTGCAATAATTTTAGGCTGAAGCTGCCTGAACCCCTGAATCGCATGTCCATAAAGCATTGTCGCGACATTGAAAGGAATGGCAACTGCATAGCAGCAGAGAGTGAGCTGTAGCCGATGGCTGCCATGAAGAATTAAAGCTATTCGCCCTGAAAAAAGCAGCAAAAGGAGCACTATAGAGATTGAAAGAAAAAAGCTTGTTTTAAGTGCGGAACCAATCACTGCTTTCTGACGGAGAGCATCACTGCTGTGAACACTGATAAATCGCAGTAAACCCGAATCAAGGCCGGCAATGGCAAGCACCTCTGAAATCTGCATCACAGCAACAGCGAGAGCATAAGTACCAAGAGCATCGGCATCAAGCACTCTTGCAACAAGCAGGTTAAAGCCGAACCGGGATGCCTGTCCGAAAAGAAATCCTGCAAAGGAAAATCCAGCCTGACCAGCTATGACACTATTGCGATTCAAAAAGAGTACTCCTGATAAGCGTTCTGCAGTTCCCTCTCCATTGTAGCAGCAATCGTATCCCAGCTATGTTGTCGGGCAAATGCCTGCCGTGCTTCCTTGCGCCTGTCAAGAAGGGCTTCCGGTACCATACCGACAAACTCATCATGCGAAGTAGCAACATGCACAACCTCCCGCGCTCTCTCAACTGCACTGCAGTAGTTCATCGATAATACCGGCACTCCCGAGGCACAATATTCATAAAGCTTGTTGGGATGAGAAACCCCTTTAAGCTCATTACCGAGCAGCGGCATCAACGCCAGATCGAAATGTTGAACCCATGCAGGCAGTTCCGCATAGTCCACTTTACCAAGATAGTGCACATTTGGAATCGTGTTAATATCTCCACGTTTTTTCCACCAATCCCTTTCATAAGCCGGACCGAGCAGCACAATCGAATACTCCGGCCAGGCTCGTGCTGTAGCTGCAACAAGAGTGGTATCGAGCCAGTCCATGGCCCCGGCATAACCGAGAATAGGCTTCCTCAGTCCGGAAAGCCCTGCAGGCGCTTGAGGGTATGGAGTAGCAAAATGAGTGAACTCAACCCCGTTTCCAAGCTCAATAGAACAAATTCCGGGCGGTACACGAAGTCGGGCAGTCAGTTCCGGACTCACACTGAAAAGGAGTTGCACGCCTGAAAGATAGGTGTCGAGGTAACCCTTCAGCCAGTAAGGAGTCCCTGGAAAGGCAAGATGATCATCATTGGCATCATAAAAGCGAAAACGGCAGGACAAAAGGGCCGCAACCCTTCCCCAGTAGACATTGCTCAGACCAATTATTTTTTTACTGGATGCAAATCCAAGAGTGGTCATCCAGAACAGCATCAATACAATTCCAGGCAGTGAGAGAAGCGTTCGCAAAAGCAGGTTATCAAGCAGACGTCCGAATCTGAAAGGCACGCTCTTTATGAATGGCACACTGACAACCCACACCCGCCCTCTTTTAACTGGAAGCCAGTGATGACGACGTCCAAGAGTATAGGGCTCAATAAAGAGAATCCTCCAGTTTCCGGGAAACCGCCCGAGGATACGCTGTTTACGAGTCGAAAGAAAGTCCCACTGTATTTCTGAAAACCATACAAGCAGGAATGGAGTGCATGGCACTCCATTATTGGGCGGCAAGTTCATAAATCTGCACTTTTTCAAACAATGCCCGCAGAAGCGGCTTTACTCCTGTAAGATAAAACAAGAGAGGGCGGATACGAAACTCCTCGCTTCTGACAACGCTGAACCCCGCACGCTTAAAAAGTGATAGGGCCGATTGACGGCTCATCTCATGAAAATGGTCGGGGCTTGCAAGAAAAGAGGGCTTCCTGAGAGGCATGGACACAAAAAGCCGGGCACCATCACCCTTCAAAACCTGCCTGACCTCAAGCAACGCATGGAGAGGATTGTAGAGATGTTCAAGCACTTCAAAAGCCGTAACCACTCCAAACGATCCTTCAAGCAAGGCAAGGTCAAGATCACCAGTTGTATTGTCAAGCGGAAAGCCGAAACTATGCTCAAGCAAGTCGGTAAACGGTGTTCTGTCACCCAGATCAAGCCCCTTTGAAATTGTGAAGCGGGAAAACGAAGAGCGGTTGAGGAAAGCAATGCTCTTCTGCCAACGAATACTGTGGGCTGGATCATTGATGTAGCTGGAATCAATGACTGTTCTGAATCTGTTCTCCATTCTGCAACCTCCCTGTTTTGTACATCCCGGAATGTTTCTCTCTCATCGCATCTCCTAAACTGCTCGCAAGACGCAGAGGAAGCAGAAGCAGATAACAGACCATACCGCTCCATGCCCGATGCTTTCTGAAAAGACGAAGCGCCCCTATGCTTTTTTTTTGCAGTTTCAAGAACTGGCTACCCTGAAGTGATGCCGATACCTTGTGCCATACCCTTGACAATGGAACATATTCAATACTCATCCCCAGCGAGCAAACCCTGAGCGAGAGATCCACATCTTCCGCATACATCCCGAACGCTTCATCAAAACCACCGACGGCTTGAAAATCCCGGCTTCGCATGGCCATGCAACAACCTGTAGCATACCCTGTTCTGCCTGGACAACTGAATTCCGGAGCATCTTTTTTCCGCAATCCAACATGACTGATAAGTCCTGTAGAAAGCCTGACAATCCCTCCGGCGTACCAGAGCGTATCAGGACGATCCCAATAAAATATTTTCGGTACAGCAATTCCTGCCGAAGCGTTTTTCAACAGAGTTTCAATAAGTGGCACATGAAACCCCGCATCGACAATGGTATCATTGTTCAGAAAAATCACCATCTCTGCCCCCAGCTCCACAACCCGCCTGTAGCCGGCGTTGTTGCCTGCCGCATAACCAAGATTAACGGGCAAAAGTAGCAACTCAATATCGTTAAACGCAGCCCTGATCAGCTCAGCAGATCCATCGGCCGATCCGTTATCAACAACAATTACCCTGCATGATGCCGACTCGATTCCTGTAAGAGAGGCGAGACAGGCAAGAGTATCCCGAGCACCGTTCCAGTTCAAAACAACAATCCATGTCATGGGATACATTATGTAACCTTCCGCGAAACTTCAGCTTCAAGAAAACTGCCAGCAGCATCAGCAAAAGCCTTCCATGAATAATCATGGCGAAATGTTTCGATAGCCGAACGCATCGTTGTCAGATTCTCCCTGCTGTCGAGAAACTCCCCGACCACCTGTGCAAGCCCTTCAGATGAACAATGCCGGGCAACCCAGCCGGTTTCGCCATGACGCACCATCTCAGGGAGTGCGCCTGCCGGTGTGACAATAACCGGCAAACCGTGACCGTAAGCAAGCTGCACCACTCCTGACTGCGTTGCACTGCGGTATGGAAGCACAACAGCATCAGCGGCGGCAAAAAAAAGTACACTGCGCTCTCTTGAAACATACCCGGGATAGAGGTCAACGCTCCCTTCTATACCGAGCTGTTCGACAAGCTCTCGGTACATCTCTATGGATTCATGAAACTGCCCGGCAACAACAAGCCTGAGCGCCGGTTCCCTCTTTAAAATCTCTGGCATGGCACGAAGCATCATATCAAGCCCCTTATATCGACGGACATAACCAAAAAAAAGCAACACAGGAGAGTGCTCATCAAGATTGAGCGCAGTGCGCGCATCAGAAAGTGAAGGCATCCCCACTTCAGGCTCATAGAGTGGATGAAAAAGCAGAATGCTTGGAATTATGGGCATTGCAATACCTGCCTCCTGAGCAACGACATTCGAAAGGGTTAAAATACCATCCGTCGAGGCGGCAAGCAGCCGACGCATAATAGTGTCAAAAAAAAAGGATTCATGGGAAGTAAGGTTATGAAGCAACACCACAATCTTGATGCCGGTCAAACGACGAAGCACATAGTAGAGTGGGGCCAGCACTCCTGTCCAGTATGCAGCAAGCAGGATATCCGGCTTCAATAACCGTATAAAACGGATTGTTCCATACCAGGTCAAGGGATTATAAAGCACCAGGCGCACCTCTTTGGTGAAAGCGGTATCTGCTGTATGAGCATCTTCAACTGCTCCCTGAGATAAAAATTCCGGGTAGAGAGCCTTGAACGCTACTGGAACTACATCATACCCCCTGTCGCAAAGGGCATCCCTCAAGAGTCCGCTGAAACGGGCTATACCACCCTTTAAGGGATAAAAAGGAGAGATGAATGCGATCCGTAACGGTTTCAATAACGCTCCTGGAGCGGCTTTCAAACTACTGTTCTCCAAACCCCTGTTCAAAAAACTCCACAAGCTGACGGGCGGCCTCAACAGCATCCTCGCCATCAAGTTTGAGCGTCAAGCGGGTACCTCTCGGGGCAGCAAGACTCATAACACCAATAATTGACTTTGCGTTAATCTCTACACCCCCCATTTCGATAAAAAAATCTGATTTGAACCGAGATGCAAGCTTAACGACTGATGCTGCGGGTCTGGTATGCAGCCCGGCCTTGTTTTTAATAACAACTTCCTTGACAATCACAAATATGCTCAACCCGTTTGTTTTATTTAACCCACCGCCCGAAATGGTTATAACTACATTTCAGAGTGTTTTCATCATAGCAATCTCATCACAAGCCATAAGCTTGGGACAATGAGTGCAATCCCTCCATATTTTCTGAGGAAAATACTCCTTCTGAATTTCGCGGTATCCAACACGCCTGAAAAACTCAATGCTCAACGTCAGGACAAAAACCTCACTGACACCTTCCTCACGTAAAACAGACTCTGCCTTTTCAACCAGCAACCGTCCTATCCCCTTCATTTTATAGCGGTTAAAAACTGCCAGAGAACGGATTTCAGCAAGTTTCAACGTATAGAATGCAATAGCACAGCACCCTATCACCTCACCGTTATATTCGGCGACAAAAAAGTTACGAATATTTTCAACAATATTATCACCGGAACGTTCCAGCATAATTCCCTGACTGGCATACTCTGCGGTGATGGAGGAAATTGCAGCTGCATCGGCAAGACGCGCATATCTGACAAAAAGTTCAGTATGCTTCATGGTCAGCCGAGATCCTCTTCCAACGGCTCCTCACTCCTGATGCGCCCCGATACCTCTTTCCAGAGTTCATCCTTAAGTTCCTTCAATCCCTGTCCGGAAACACTTGAAATAGGAAGTACCTTGATACTCTCTTCAAAAAGAGGAATTTCAAAATCCTCTGGCGCAATATCCATTTTAGTAACAACCACTATCCGCGGTTTATCAAGCAGCCCCTTGCTGAATTTCTCAAGCTCTGCAAGAAGTGTGCGGTACTCTTCTTCAATATCAGGTGCATCGACAGAAACCAGTATGGCAAGTATTTTCGTGCGTTCGATATGTCGAAGAAACTGCAGGCCGAGCCCCTTTCCCTCTGCTGCGCCCTCGATTATTCCCGGAATATCAGCCATCACGAACGACTTGTACTCCTCATAGCGCACAATGCCAAGATTCGGCACCAGGGTGGTAAACGGATAATCGGCAATTTTTGGTTTCGCTGCGCTGATCACAGAGATAAGTGTCGATTTCCCGGCATTCGGAAACCCAACCAGACCGACGTCGGCCATAAGTTTGAGCTCCATTTCAAGTGTCAGCTCATCACCCTTCTGGCCCGGCTCAGCATACCGTGGTGTCTGACGTGTAGGTGTAGCAAAATGCTGGTTACCACGTCCCCCTTTTCCTCCCTTAGCGATTAAAAATTCCTGATCTTCACCTGTCAGGTCAGCAAGAATTTCTTGGGTTTCAGCGTTTCTGACAATAGTACCACAAGGCACATCAATGACAATGTCAGCACCCTCTTTACCTGTTTTTCGGGCTCCCTTTCCATGCACGCCGCGATCAGCTACATATTTCTTTTTATACTTGAAATCCAGAAGAGTAGTAAGCTGCCTGTTGGTTCTCAGCCATACATGGCCACCGCGACCACCATCACCACCGTCAGGACCACCCTTGGGTACAAACTTCTCCCTTCTGAAACTTACACAACCATTGCCGCCGTCACCAGCCTGAACAAAAATGGACGCACTATCAACAAACTTCACTCACGCACCTGCCTTTTGAATAATCTTTCTCTTTAACTATTTTCATCAACAACATCTAAACTAAAACAACCCATGACAGCAACCCATTCCGGAAAGCCTGCTATTGAGGAACTTATCTCACGGCTTGAAGATATAACCCGGAACATTGAAAATCCAGAGACCGGCCTTGAAACATCTATCTCACTCTACGAAGAGGGCCTTGCCATTGCCGAAACCTGTAAAAAAAGGCTGCTGGAAGCCAGAAAAAAAATAGAGGTGATCAATCCGGAAATTGCAAAAAACTGGCCCGATACACTTCGCATTAAAGACCTGTTCGACAGCGAACCTTGAAATCGGTCACACTTCAAGCTTCTTCAGAAGAACCTCATTAACCATCTTGGGATTAGCTTTACCTTTCATACGGCTCATGCATTGTCCCACAAAAAAACCAAGCAGCTGGCTCTTACCGCTGCGATAAGCGGCAAGTTGACCAGGATTAGCCTCAAGAATTTCATCAACAACACTCTCAATCGCTCCGGTATCTGAAACCTGCAGAAGCCCTTCCCGTTCAACAATCTCCAAGGCAGAGACCCCGTTCTCCTGCATCAGTTCAAACACCTGCTTGGCAATGGTATTACTTATCATTCCATCACCAATAAGACGGACCAGCCCACCAAGTCTTTCCGGTTCAATCGAAAACTCCGCAATATCAAGATACTTCTCTTTAAGCGTACGCATCACCTCCCCCATTACCCAGTTCGAAGAGGCCTTGGTATCTCCCGAAACTCTGACGGTCGCCTCAAAATAATCAGCAACCTCTCTTTCAACAGTGAGAACAGCTGCATCATAGGCTGGAATGGCATACTCAGCCACAAAACGGCTTGCGCGAACTTCCGGAAACTCAGGCAGTTCACCAAGCATACGGTCAAGCATCTCCTGATCTACAAGCACAGGAACCAGATCAGGATCAGGGAAGTAACGATAGTCATGGGCAAACTCCTTCCCCCTCATCGAACGTGTCTCACCCTTGTCAGCATCCCAAAGCCGGGTCTCCTGTATAATAACACCGCCACTCTCAAGAATTTCCTGATGGCGCCCGGCCTCATACTCAATTGCTTTTTCAACATTCTTGAACGAGTTCATATTCTTGATTTCGGTTCGGGTACCATACTCCGTCGTACCAGCAGGACGCAGAGAAACGTTGGCATCACAGCGCAAGCTTCCCTCCTCCATGTTACCATCCGAAATACCAAGATATTTAACAATCTGCCGGACTTTCTGCAGATAAGCCGAAGCCTCCTTCGGAGTACGCATATCAGGATAACTGACAATTTCAAGCAATGGAACACCACTCCGATTGAGATCGATGTAGGTCTCCTCGCCAATATCATGAATCGACTTGCCAGCATCTTCCTCAATATGAATTCTGATCAGCCTGATAACCTTATTCCCCTCTCCGGCATCAACAGTAAGGGTTCCTTCACCGCAGATAGGCTCTTCAAACTGTGAAATCTGGTACCCTTTCGGCAGATCAGGATAAAAATAGTTTTTCCGCGCAAGCACCGAATGGGGTGCAATAGTACAGCCCATTGCAAGACCAAGCTTCACGGCATCCTCCACCACACGACGGTTGAGTACAGGCAACGCTCCAGGAAGAGCAAGACAGACCGGACAGACATTACTGTTAGCAGGTTTTCCAAACTGAGCAGAACAACCGCAAAAAGCCTTGCTCGCGGTATTAAGCTGACAATGCACCTCAAGGCCCACCACTAATTCATACTTCATTGCAAAAATTAACGTTATTGAAAAACATCGGTTTAAAATAACACCAGTGCTTCTCCTGCTTAAAAAAAATTATCAGTACGGCTGATAGGAAAACTTCTGCCCGCCTACTGTCGCTTCAGCCATAATCCCAGCCTTCGGCAGAACAAAAACTGCTACACCATTGGAAAAGTCACTGTTGGTAGCCGCCCCCGTAGTAGCCACAATTCCCTCAACTTGAGCATTCAACTCATAATTACCTTTTTTGAAATTATCAAGCTCTTCCTTGTCCTTGAAGAATATGATTTCCGAAAAAGACTGACCACCAAGCTGCGGACCAACATTGATCTGAGTAATAGTTGAATGCCCTACAAGATTATTAAGCTCATAGACATATCCATTACCATGCCCCCCTCCGACAATAAAATATCCTCCCTTGAAAACATCAGGAAAAACAACATAGCCATAAGCTTTTTCAAAAAAACGATCAAGCAATGGAGCATTCTTCCTGAAAAACTCAACACCAGCCTTCGCATGATCCTGTTCGGCAGGGTCCCACCCGGCCTTCGCTGTCGAAAAAAACAGTCCCACAATCATAAACGCAAGGATACCCACTCTTATCATCTTCATCATTGGCGCTTATTATATTTTTGTTTAATAAAAACCCGACATAAAAAACATGCACTGATATGCAAAAATAATGTACAATATTCACCGCAATAAATCGCCCAACTCCCATTTGATCTTTACTCTCCAGCTTCAAGCTCCCGCTTCAGCGCCTCACGCTCTATTTCAAGACGGCGAATCTCACGGTTAATCCTGTCGAGTTCCTCCGGGCTGCTGTCTATTTCAAGCCTGAGTCGCGAAGAGGCCTCGTCTATCAGATCGATAGCCTTATCGGGTAGAAAACGATCTGAAATATACCGATTCGACAGCTCAGCAGCTGCAACGATAGCAGCATCCTTGATACGCACACCATGATGAATCTCGTATTTCTCCTTGAGACCAC
Source organism: Chlorobiaceae bacterium (assembly GCA_012972835.1). GTDB lineage: Bacteria > Bacteroidota > Chlorobiia > Chlorobiales > Chlorobiaceae > Chlorobium. The sequence continues at coordinate 189,898 of JABDHK010000004.1, forward strand.
GCAAAATGGAAACCGTGTCCTCTACACTCGGCTGATCGACCAGTACGGTCTGAAACCGGCGCTCAAGCGCGGCATCTTTTTCAATATGCTTGCGGTACTCGTCCAGCGTCGTCGCGCCGATACAGCGCAGTTCCCCTCGAGCAAGCGCAGGTTTGAGAATATTGGCCGCATCCATTGACCCCTCGGCAGAACCCGCTCCAACAAGCAGATGAATTTCATCAATAAAAAGAATAATCTCGCCAGCTGACGCCTGAACCTCACGCACAACAGCCTTCAGCCGCTCCTCAAACTCCCCGCGAAACTTCGCTCCGGCAACAAGCTGAGCAATATCAAGCGCAGCAATCTGCTTGCTCTTCAGGTTTTCAGGAACATCACCAGCTACGATACGCTGCGCAATTCCCTCAACAAGAGCGGTCTTGCCTACCCCGGGATCACCAATCAATACCGGATTGTTCTTGGTGCGACGGCTGAGAATCTGCAGCACCCTGCGAATCTCCTCATCACGTCCGATAACCGGATCGAGTTTACCCTTTCGTGCCTGGTCGTTCAGGTTGCGCGAATATTTTTTCAGCGAATTATAGGTCTCTTCTGCGCTCTGACTGGTCACGCGCTGCGTCCCCCTTATGGTGGTCAGCACCTTGAGAATGGCTTCGCGGTTAATACCCGCGTCCTTCAGCATACGCGAAACGTTGAGCCCTGCTTCACTCAGCGCAATAAGCAGGTGCTCTGAGCTGATATAGTCATCTTTCAGCTTTTCAGCCTCTTTCAAGGCCACATCAAAAACCTTTCCGAGGTTCTGCGAAAGATACTGCCCCGTAGCCGACGCGCCTGTTACCCTTGGAATTCTCTCTATTTCGCGATCAAGTGCCGCAAGCAGGTTTTCTGCAGAAACTTCCAGCTTCTGCGCTATCTGCACCGCAATACTGCTTTTATCTTCAAGCATGGCCAAAAGAAGATGTTCCGGCTCTATCTGCTGGTGCTGCCTGCTGCTGGCCAGCGCTGATGCCGACTGTAATGCCTCCTGGGCTTTTACCGTAAATTTGTTGGGATCAAACTGCATGATTCTAATTGTTTTGGTTTTCGGTTCTTAACATAGAGGTATATTCCTGGTGGGGAAGCTTACCTCAACGCCATAGAAACTACTTACGATATAACAATACAAATGCAAAAAAAGTTAACAGATGCAAATAGACGGGGTGCCATACCGGAAAGAAAAAAAGGTTGCGGCATTATATGCTGCCGTAACCTTTAAAACTCTTAAAACGGGCTATCCCATCACCCAGCTTTTGCGTCATCAGAAATGAGGAGAATTATTCCTCTGGTGGTTTCGGCCAATTTTTTATGACAGAACTTAAAACCTGCCGGAAAATCTGTGCACTTGTAGAAAGCAGTTCAGCACTTTTCTCCTGAATGTGGCGCTGCGTATCAAGCTGATCCTTGAAAAGTTCCACACTTGCCGGATCATAATTTCCCTGGTTGACATAGTCGTCAATAACCTCTTCAGCTTCAACAAAGGGCAAATTAAAAACCTTAAACCCAAGCTTTGCCCGTTCAAGAGGGTCAAGAGCTTTCTGACTGGTGTTCTGCTGCTCCATAACATTTCTGTTTTTCTTCTATAAAAAGCACTCTCATCTCATGATAATAACGGAAATATAACATTGTTTTTCAACAAGAATTGAAACAAAGAGCCTGCTGAACCACAGTGGCAGCCCCATTACCATCGCTTTCCTCCACCTCTTCCTGTCATTGTTTCAGCAAGTAGAAAAAAAAGAGCTGCCGCAAGAAAATATTGAGCAAGCGGCACACGCTCTATGGGCTCCATCACCCAGCGCGATGATGCCGCAATGCGATTAATCTTTTCGGAAATTTCATTATCAGCAGTATGATCCGCCTTACTGCGAAAATAAAAACCGCCCGCTTCATGGGCCAGTTTCTGCAGTGCCTCACCCCTGAAACTTGTCATCACAGCTTTGCCGCCTTCATCCAGCTTAATCCCTTCTCCACTCCCACCCAACGGAATCTCGACCGGCAAATTCATACCAACGCCTACGACAAAAACATGAATCCCCTTCATTTTCATCTTTTTAGCCTCCACCATAAAATCTCCGGCATGATCTTCACCATCACTCAGCAGAACAACAATTTTCTCACCTTTTATGCCTGATTCCGGATGGCTATCTGTTTCTGGTTTAAGTAGTTTTTCGGAAAGCTCCAGTGCAGAGCGAAAAACAGTACCCTGCTCCTCAATAAGATCAGGTGAGGCCATGCCAAGCAATGCCTCGAACGCTTCCTGATCAGTAGTGAGAGGACACTGAACGAGAGGAGCAGCCGCAAAAAGCAGAATAGCTCTCCTTCCTCCATTAACAGTACGACTGATACCGATAATTTCCTGTTTCGCCTGAGCGAGCCGGTCTGGAAGGACATCCCTTGCTCTCATGCTGCGGGAAACATCAAGCACAAAAACCATATCGGCACCTTTACGCAAGACCGGCCTGCCGCCACTGCTTAGCCGAGGGCCACTCATGGAAAAAAGTAAAAAGCCAATACCACAGAAGAGCAACACTTTTTTCAGAATGAGAAGCTCAAACCGTGAACCGGGCATTAAGGTATCAGCCATAAGCGGAGTGGCAACCATCTCACGCGCATGAAGCTGCCTGATTACCCCATAGCCGAGAATCACAGCAAGAGGAATCAGCAACAACAGGAAGCCAATATTTTCTGGCCATGCAAAACTCATAGGTGTAATCCAGTCCTATTGGTACTCAGATTAAGGTATCCGGAGAAGCCGGGTATTAGACAACATGATTTCAAGGAAAAGCAACGTTGCCACCACAACCAGCAAACGAGTAAACAACTCTGAACGACGTTCCATTACACTCCCTGTAAGCCGTTTTTTTTCCAGCCGGTCTATAGCTCTCATGGTTTCATCAAATGCAGCCGGATCCTTCACCCCGAAATACTGACCACCAGTGATTCGTGCAATACCATGAAGCGACTCCTCAGCTAACTCCGAATTAACCCCTTTTTCACTGGGTAAATCCATTCGATAGCCGGATGTTTTAAAACCAGCGTTAATGGCATATATCCTGATCCCACTCTGCACAGCCAATCCCGCCGCCGTTGCAGGGGCTACCTCCCCGGCATTATTTTCACCATCCGTGACAAGAATGATAACCTTGTGCGACGACTCCGATGCTTTCAGCCTGTTGACAGCAATAAGGATCGCCGTACCAATGGCCGTACCTTCATCCTGAATCACACCTGGGGTGAGGTGGTCGAGCAGCATTGCAAGAACATCATGATCCAGCGTCAACGGACACTGCGTATATCCCTTTCCCCGGAATACCACCAGTCCAATCCGGTCGTTCGGCCTGTGCATTACAAAGTTGCGGGCAACCTCCCTTGCAACATCAAGACGACTTTCACCGGCAAAATCCTTCTGCAACATTGATTCGGAAATATCAAGAGCAAGAATGACATCAATACCCATCACTTCAGCTTCCGTCTGACGGTAAAGAAGGTAGGGCCCTGTCATGGCAATCACCAACAGAAAAAGAGCACTCCACCGCAGCCACTGAGGCAGTAACCGCATGATACGACCAACCGCAAATCCTGCATCACGCAGCCGTTCAATACCCGGAAAAAGTATAACCGGAACTTGCCCCAATCGCACACGCCTCTCCCTGAACCACGCCGCCACAATAAGCGCAGGCAACAAAAGCAGCCACCAGGGCTCTGTCAGCTCAAAGCTGGGTAAACGGGCAAACCACTCCTGCATAAGCGAAACATTTTACCTCAAAGATGCAAAAACCCCGGCTAAATTCCCCCCTGCAGAAGAGCGATTGTGAAAGCTCGACATCCCATTGAAGTATTCAAGACAAAACACACATACATTACAATTAGTACCACTCCAATATTTTTTCTAAACTAACAACTTTTGTGATGAATTTTTTTTAGTTCAATATCAAGTTGCAGAGAAGCTTGATATTCGGTAAGTGTGGTGATCAATTCGCTGACGTTTCTGAAATTTTGTTGATGCGTAAAAAAAGATTTACTCCCAATGGTTCGCTTACAACAGTGATATTCTTCTGCTCAATACCAGCCTCTAATGCTAAAACAATAAGTTCCTGCTTGCTCCTATGATGAAGAAACCATTTCCCAAATAGTTCCATATATTTTCTTGTTGGATTATTATTGGAAAAATTACCAATAACAAGAAGCCCATTTGGCTCTATATATGCATGCAATCTATTCAATAGAAAAACAAACTTTTTATTATCAAGATAGTCAAAAACACCAGCAGACCATATTATACTATAGTGTTGATCAGGTTTAAATTTAAATACATTTTTATTAAAAAATCTAATCCTATCTAAATAAGAAATGCATAATTTTGATGCATACTCAATAGCCATTTGATCATAATCAACACAATCAAAAATAATATTAGTATACGGATTGTTTTGAAAAAACTCCAACATATCCCTACCTGGGCCACTACCGACATTCAAAACATGAAGTTTTTTATTTATTATCTCAGATGAAGCCAATAAATTCAAAAAAAACTCTTTTCTGTTTCTTACAGCTATTGTTGCTTCTTGTGTATGAAAAAATTCATCCCATTTTCGAAAATTTTCATTTTCTGACTTTGATTTTATATAGATTCTATCTATAATTTCATAATCACCGGAATAACCATGAGGCTTGTGAAAGGCAAAACCTTGCATTGATTCCTCAGATAGCGCCGGTAATATAATGTCAAGGAAATCGTGATATTGGATTTCAGAAGATGCTTGTTCCAAGCGGGCACCAATAAGCTCAATAGCAATACGTAAGGCATGATAATCTGATTGATCGGGACCGTTTTGGTCTACTATCTTTTTTATAAATTCCAAAAGAATACTCCTTTCCTATATTGTGATAACGTAAAATTCCATAAAAATTTTCTATGGAGCCCCAATGTTAAATAAAGTTGCTTCCATTGTATCTTGAAGATGCACTGACAATTGCAGAGAATAACCATGTAATTTATTTCTGAGCCCTCATCAACTGCCCAATTTTTCTTATAAGTATCTGGTTGTCGACCGGTTTAACAAGGTAATCATTCATTCCTGCCTCAATTGCTTTAAATATTTCTTTTTCATCTGATTCACCACTAAGCCCTATAATAGGAATATCCTTCAAACGAATATTTTGATGAGTGCGAATTTGTCGGGTTGTCTCAAGTCCGTCAATTCCAGGCATCTGAATATCCATCAGAATAAGGTTACAATCAAGGTTATCATCTTGCAGATGTTTAAGTGCCTCTATTCCATTGACCGCTTCAATAACCTTAAAATGAAATTTTTCAAGCAACCATCGGAGAGAGATCCTGATGACATTTGCATCGTCCACAATCAAAACAGTCATGCTGTGAAATGCATGTTGACCATTAAAATATTTTTGATTGAATATCGTAGCCATACTCTTTATCAGCTCAAACTCCTGAACAGGCTTTGTAATAAACCCTTGCATTCCAACTTTTTCTGTTTTGGCGCGAGCTATATAGGGTGGATCAGCAGAATAGCCTACAATTGGAATGTCAAGGGATAATCCCCCTGCTTTTCCAGTTCTTATTGCTTCAGTTGTTTCAAAGCCATTCATGACGGGCATGCTCAGGTTCATCAACAGAGCATCATAGTGGTTTTGCTTTACCATCTCTATTGCTTCTTGTCCATCACTTGCTTCGTCTATATCAGTTTGAAATGGTTTAAGATAGTTTATCACTAAATTTCTGTCTGAAGGCTTGTCATCAATCACAAGAAGTCGTTTGTCTTGGAAAGCCTCAAGATATTCATCGATTATTCTTGTTCTGTATTCTACAATATCTTTCTCATTAACTATAGGAAAAGTCAGCATAAACTCTGTATACTTTCCCAATACTGAATGGCAAACAATATCACCTTTGAAAGCTTTCATAACTCTTTTACAGTAAGAAAGACCTAGCCCTGTACCCCCTTTTTTTCCTGAGGTATAATAAGCCTCGAAAAGCTTTATAAGGTTCTCTGCTGGTATTCCCGGTCCTGTATCCTTGACATAAACCCGGTTATACAAAGCTTCTTTTTGAATGCGAATGGATATCCGTGCATCCGGATAGGATTTCATGAAATAAAAAGCATTGATAATCAGATTGAAAAGTACAAAAACATACAATGTCTCATCTGCTTTGATAATAAAGTCTTCATGACACTCCAATGTTAATTTATGCCGTTCAGAGTCTGACTCGTAACTGTACTCATCAAGTGCTTTTCGGGTAATTGTAAAACAGGAATAATAAGTTAAAATTTGTTGATTTATAGTCTGGTTTTTTGTTTCACTGAGTATCATGTCTATAATCTGCGCTCCACGAGCAACAGCCATCTTTCCCTGTGCTACGCATAGATAAACTTGATTGAGACCTTCGGTAGATAAATGTTTTTGATTCGAATGCTTGATTGGAATTTCAGATAATATCCGATCAAAACTGTATTTTACCTGCGCTAAAGGATTTCGCATTTCGTGGGCAATACTCGATGCAAGCATTTGCAATACCGTATTGTTTTCCATAGCAATAACCCCTTTCAGGTTGCTTATACTGAACATAAAGCCAGCCAGAATGGAAAAAATAGCAACAATAGTATAATGTCCAATATTGAATTTTGGATCGAGAGTCACATAAGGAGGTATCAAGAAAAAAGCTATAAATGCGGCTGCAGTCCCAATACATAAATCAAACATAAACATGAAAAAATTTGGAACAAATGATATAAGCACAAAAATCATGAAAACTTCCCAAGCTAACCAGGGTTCTTCAAAATTGTTCTTGAGTGCAAAAAGAGTGATAATGAATGGCAGGACATAAATAAGCATTGTATGCCATAAGATGGCAAAATTCTTTTGGAGAAAATTGGGGGATTTAATTTTGAAAAGAACAGCAAGACAGAGCGCTACCCCGATAAGGCGAACAGAAAGATTTTCCCACTTATTATGAAATATATATTTGTAAACAAAATACAGCAAAAAATGTCCAGAAGCCCCTATAATAGAACCAACAATTAAATTAAAATTTGAAATCTGGGTTCCTTGACGAAATGAAGATTGTATAAAATTTGTGACCTTCATATGCTGAAAATTTATTTTATCTTTGGCACTCTTTTGAATAAATTACCTGATTTATCATAGTTTTTTTCGGTAATTTTTTTAAATAAAGTAACAGATATGGCCTATAACGGCTATACCAGAAAAATTACAATATAATTATCCGAATGTGTTAATGAAAGTGATCCAAATACATATAATGCGCCATATATAGCATTTTTAGCATCAGTTCTTCATCCTCTAACCGTATCTGCAGAGTACTCATGAAAATCAGCAACAACAACAACTCTTGCATGACGCTGGCACATCAAAATACCATTATCTATTGATTGGGGTCTTCTGAAAACATTTCACGCTTTTACCTGAGCATTAGCATTATAGTCATAAACCCAATAAAAAATAACATTGAAAGAAAAATTTACAGCGTTTCTTCTTGGTGCGCCCTCCAGCGGTTCCGGGAAAACAACTTTAACGCTTGCTCTCTTGAGGATTCTTGTACAGCGGGGATATTGCGTGCAACCCTTCAAGTGCGGACCCGATTATCTTGATACTCGCCTGCACTCCATGGCAGCGTCATACGGAGGGAATTTTCCTGCAGGCATTAATCTTGACACCTTCATGGCATCGGAAGCTCATGCGAAGGAGCTATTCAGCCGATATTCCTGCCGTGCGGATGCATCAGTTGTTGAAGGGGTGATGGGGCTGTTTGACGGTGCGGAAAAATCACAGGGAAGCAGTGCCGAGATTGCAAAACTACTCGGCATACCTGTTATCATGGTAATCAATGCAAAGAGTATGGCCTATTCAGCGGCTCCGCTTCTTTTTGGTTTCAGAACATTTGACCCAGATTTGAAACTTGCCGGTGTAATCTTTAATCAGGTCAACACCCCATCGCACTACCGCTACCTTGAAGAGGCCGCTCTTGATGCAAATGTCGAACCTCTCGGCTACATCCCCCGTAATGAAGCTATTGCAATCAGCGAGCGGCATCTCGGCCTCAATACCTCTCCAGGCTACGACCGTGAGAGAGTTATTCAAGATATGGCAGAGCATATTCAAAAAACTGTTGCCATAGACCGCCTTCTTGAACTGACAACAATGGAGCGCCCGGCAATTCCCGGCAGCTCTGCTTCTAAAACTCTCTTCGGGAAAAAAGATGGAAAAGTCATTGCTGTTGCAAGAGATGAGGCGTTCAACTTTATCTACCAAGAAAATCTCAACGTGCTCGGAGAGTATGGGCGGATAGAATTTTTCAGCCCGATGGATGATAAGCGTCTTCCAGTCTGCGACCTGCTCTACCTTGCCGGGGGATACCCTGAACTCTATGCTGAAAAACTCTCCCTGAACTCTGCCATGCGTGAGCAGATCGCAGCCTACTGCCGGAACGGTGGCGCTGCCTATGCAGAGTGTGGCGGAATGATGTATCTCGGCACCTCAATGATAAACAACAATGACACTCTCTATCCAATGTGCTGCGTGCTCGATCTGATAACGACCATGCAGCATGCCCGTCTGCATCTCGGCTACCGCAAGGTGATTTTTGATACTGATTATGGGTACACCCGGGAACTGCTTGGTCATGAGTTTCACTACTCCCGTATCGACACTCATGGTGATCTTGGCAATATCGCATCAGTTACCGATGCGAGAAACGAACAGACAGGAACCGGAATGTTCCGTTACAAGAACACCGTAGCATCCTACATCCATCTCTACTGGGGAGAAACAAGAGATTTCCCTGAATTTCTGTTCACAAAAAATTATTAATTTTGATATATAGAAAAAATCACCCATCGCGCGGCCTCAACAAATGCGTAATGATTAATAGAGTACCCCGAAGCCATGCTCTGGGGAATGTTTTTGCTTCCAACCATTAACCAGGAACAACACTATGAAAAAGAATTTTTTTGCCGCTCTTATTGTAGCTCTTGCCTTGACACCTCTCTTTGGCGGAGTAACCTTTGCAGTGGAGAATCAAGCCTCCGAGACCAAAACAGTTGCGACCACCGAAGTGAAAGCTGAAACGCCACCTGCAGCCGAAAAAAATGAGTCTAAAACAGATGAGTGCTGCACCGTCGGCGAACTGAAGCCTCTATAAAAAAAACGCTAACGCTGCCGCGAAAGCATTTCGCGGCAAACTGGTAACATTGGAATACGCTTACTCCTCGGGGGGAAGGGAAGGTCGGGCGGAACGAATGACCTCTTCGGCTTTGCGTAACGACTGGCGTGACTCCTCTGCATCAGGACGACTATCGGCAAATTTCACCAGATCAGCCTGCGCAAGGAGGTTCATAATACTTTCAAAACCGGCAACACCGAGCTTTTTAAGATCGCGTTCAATCTCCTGCGTTACAGCCTCAAGCGCCCTGATCCTGTAGTGGGTCTCAAGAAAAGAGCGCATGATGTTGCTGAGCTCTTCGTAGCATTCGGGCGGTGGCATTCCGGCTGAAAGCCTCGAACGAAGTTTGCGAAGCTTTCGCTGTGCAACTTGACCGGGATCAACTTTTTCAGCGCTTGTACGCACCGATCGCTTCAGAAAAAACAGCAGAAGCAGCACCAGCCCGGCAATTGCGAAAACGCCAAGGATAACGGGCAAAAACAAAAGAAAAGGTAGCAAAGGCTTGATGGGTGGCTTGATGGGCCTGATCTCACGCATGGTAGAGTCAGTAAGCGCTTTGACCAGAACCAATGTCGATGACCGGTAAGAGTCACGCTTTATGACCTTTCCTTCGCTGTCGCGAAGCACCACACTGAAGGGGGGAATCAGCAGGCGCCCACTGCCAAATACAGCAAGCTCAAACTCAAAACTCTCTTTCGCAGTGCCAAGTGAAACAATGGAAGAGGATTGTTTGCGGCTGATCAGTTCGAAGGGCTGCACCGAAAGCGAATCAATACCTTCAAGGGCGACAAGCTCGTTTGCCGGGTGGCGCACACCAATGATGCAGTGGATACGATCGCCAACAAACACGCTGTCAGGAGCAAGCGTCACCGTTACTCCGGAAACCGCTCCCCAAGCCGCTACAGGTAATGCGCAAACCGTGAGCATTGGCAACGCAGCAAACAGCACAATAACAAGCCATTTGAGCGAACCGGATGCATACCCTTCAGACCTTCTGTTCACGGTACCGGAAAAAAGAGTTCAGGTCGCCTATGAACGAACGGTCAGTATCAAGAAAAACCGTATCAATACGCATGCGCCGGAGACGCTGACGAAGCTCCTCATGCTGTCTTGACTGCTCCTGGCGGTAACGGGCTACTTCCGTGCGACTTCCGGCATCAACGGTTATGCGCAATCCAGTTTCAGGTTCTTCAAGATCAAGCATGGCGCTGAGAGGAAGTGCTTTATCGAGCGGATCGCTGATGTGCACCAGAATAACATCGTGGCGGGTATTAAGTTGCTTCATCCCTTTTTCATAATCACTGGCCACCAGATCAGTCATAAAAAAAATAATTGCATGTCTCCTGAGAGTATAGCGTATAAAAGAGAGCGCTGCATTGATATCGGTCTTCCTGTTCTGTGGTTTGAGACGGAAGAGCTCTTCAAGAATAACCAGCACATGCTGCCTTCCTTTTCTGGGAGCAATAAAGGTTTCAACCTGATCAGTAAATACCAGAAGCCCAACCTTGTCATTATTCTGGATGGCGCTGAAGGCAAGCACGGCGCTGACTTCCAGAGCAAGTTCCTTTTTGCGGCGCTGTTGACTGCCAAAAAGCATCGAAGCCGATCCATCAACCACAAGCAGCAGTGTCCTCTCCCGCTCTTCGGTAAAAAGTTTGACATACAATTCGTATTTGCGAGCGGAAGTATTCCAGTCAATAGAGCGGACATCATCACCATACTGGTATTCACGGACATGGCTGAACTCAATCCCTTTTCCCTTGAATGAGGAGCGGTATTCCCCACTGAACAGCTCACTGGCCATTCGTTTTGAGCGAATTTCAACCCGCCTTATGATTCTCTGAAGCTCTTTCAGATACTCTTCACTCTTTTCCATTACAAGACTCCAATACTTTTTCAAGCTCAATACCACAGAGTTCGATCTTACGGAACCTGTACATGCTGCAGAATCTGACGGATAATATCATCCGATCGTATATTGTCGGCTTCAGCTTCATACCCAGGCCTTATACGGTGCCGGAGGGTATCGTAGGCAATGGCCTTCACATCTTCAGGGGTTATGTACGCCCGGTGCTGCAGAAAAGCGTGGGCTTTGGATGCAAGAAGAAGAAATATTGAGGCCCTTGGAGATGCACCAAATTCAATCATAGTTTCAAGAGAGGCAATACCATACTGTGCAGGTTTTCTGCTTGCTACAACCAGATCGACAATGTAGCGCTGCACCCTTGGGTCAACATAGATAAGATCAATCAAGGCTCTCGCCTTTGCAATATCAACAGGCTGCACGACAGGTTGAACTGGAGCAGCACTGGCGTTGGTGGCAGATTTAAGCATGATCTCAAGCTCTTCATCGTATGAGGGATAATCGACAATAACCTTCATCATAAACCGGTCTATCTGCGCTTCCGGCAGAATGTAGGTTCCTTCATGCTCAATTGGATTCTGTGTAGCCAGCACCATAAAGGGCTCCTGCAGGGGAAAAGTTTGTGTGCCGATCGTTACCTGACGCTCCTGCATGGCCTCAAGCAGAGCTGACTGCACTTTGGCAGGTGAACGGTTGATTTCATCAGCAAGAATAACATTAGCAAAAACCGGGCCTTTGCGTGGATAGAACTCCATATCTTTTGGATTGTAGATCATCGTACCAATAAGATCGGCCGGAAGCATATCAGGTGTAAACTGGATTCGCTGAAACTTCAGGTTCATTGCTGCAGCAAAGGTCCTGATAATGAGTGTTTTGGCAAGTCCCGGCACACCCTCAAGCAATATGTGACCGTTAACCAGCATCGCGATAAAGATCCGCCGGATAACATCATGCTGGCCTATAACCCGACGGGAAAGCTGTTCCTCTGCCTTTTCAATAAAACGTGAGGCCTCCGTAATCTGCATTCCAAGTTCCTCAAGTTCAACTGCATGCTGCATAGTGCCCCCTCTCGCTTATCCTTGTTAAGTAACACCTCTCCGCTTGTCCCCTTTTACAGTTTTTTATACAGCCCGTTAAAACCAAAAACCAGTAATAAAAGCCCGCCGATCAGAGCTGGCCATGAATAGAGATCGGGGATGTAATGAATACTGTTAAGAATGCCGAAATCGGGCGCAAAAAGAAGAATCAAGTCGGCGCCTACAAGAATGACAAGAACATGAAAAACGCTTACCTTAACACCTGGTTTGCTATTATTCCCCGGTTTGTTAGCTTTGCCCATAGCTCTTTAAAATAAATTATATCATGAATATTTTAGGCATAGAAAGCAGCTGTGATGAAACATCGGCAGCTGTGCTTTGTGACGGTCAGGTATGCTCGAATGTGATCAGCTCACAACGCTGTCATGCAGCCTTTGGTGGCGTTGTACCTGAGCTGGCTTCGAGAGAACACGAACGGCTTATTGTTTCAATTACGGATGATGCCGTAACTGAAGCCAATATAACAAAAAATGAACTGGATGTCATAGCCGCGACCGCTGGACCTGGTCTCATCGGCGCAGTCATGGTTGGTCTTTGTTTTGCTCAAGGCATGGCCTATGCACTTGGACTACCTTTCATACCGGTCAATCATATTGAAGCGCATATATTCTCACCCTTTATCAATGAGGGTGCCGGTCATCACTCCCCCGACAACTCATTTATCTCTCTGACGGTTTCCGGAGGACATACCCTGCTTTCAGTGGTAGCACAGGATCTCTCATACGAGGTTATTGGTCGCACACTTGATGATGCTGCGGGTGAGGCTTTCGACAAAACAGGAAAGATGCTTGGCCTCCCCTATCCGGCAGGTCCAGTAATCGACAAGCTGGCAGAACAGGGTGACCCGGCTTTCCACAAGTTTCCCCGTGCGCTCACCTCGCAATCACAGACCAGCAAAAGCTACCTGAATAATTTCGATTTCAGCTTTTCAGGGCTTAAAACCTCTGTACTCACCTGGCTTCAAAAACAGACACCAGAGTTCAGAGAACTTCATCTCCCCGATATAGCCGCATCAATCCAATGGGCCATTGTCAGTGTGCTGGTAGAAAAAACCATATCGGCGGCACAAAGCCGGGGCATCAAGAGTGTTGCAATTGCGGGAGGAGTAAGCGCCAACTCAGGACTCCGAAAAGCCATGCAAGATGCCTGCAACAAGAATGGAATAACACTCTATCTCCCTGGCAAAATCTACTCTACCGATAATGCCGCCATGATTGCCACGCTTGCAGCTGTAAAACTGTCACGAGGCATGAAAGCAGAGCGTTGCTACAATGTTGCACCTTACGCAAGCTTCGCCGCTGGAGCGCACAGGAAGGCATGATTGAAATAGTTCTATAAATACATTACATTATTGCTCATCAACAAAAGCTTTCAGATTTTTTTATAAATATCACAACGATACCATGCATAATAGTATACTTGCTCTGCTCCTTTTCTCACCTCCCGCAGGAGGGCAGACTCCAAACCCATTCATTCAGCTTGTTCCGCTTGTCCTTATCTTTATTGTCTTTTACTTTTTCATGATCCGCCCGCAGCAGAAAAAACAGAAGGATAGAGAAAAAGTACTCGATAACTTAAAAAGAGGGGACCGTGTTGTCACCATAGGTGGTATTCATGGTACTGTTGCCGGAATTGATGCAGAGAAAAAAACCGTTCTTGTTCAGGTTTCTGATGCCATTAAAATAACATTCGACCGCACTGCAGTTGCCAATATTGACAAACAGGAATCGGGCAATAAACTCACGACCAAGGAGTGACCAGTATAATGCAGCCAAGACCAGCAAAATTGGTATTAGAAAACGGATCTGTCTATAACGGGACAGCATTTGGCCATATCGGAGAAGCAACCGGTGAAGTTGTTTTCAATACATCACATACAGGATATCAGGAAATTCTGACCGACCCTTCCTATGCCGGCCAGATGGTGTTGATGACCTATCCGCTGATAGGAAACTACGGCATCAACAAGAGTGATAATGAATCAACGAAAATTTGGACATCAGCCTTTATAGTCCGCGAAGTATCCAATATCTACAGTAATTTCGAAGCCACACAGACTCTTGATGATTGCCTCAAGGAGTCAGGAGTCATGGGACTTGCCGGTATCGATACACGCAAGCTTGTTCGCGAGATCCGCGAAAAAGGCGCAATGAGGGGTATTATTTCAGCTCTTGACACCAGCGATGAAAGCTTGAAAGATAGAGTCCAGCATACGCCTGAAATGAGTGGACGTGATCTGGTAAAAACTGTAACGGTCAGCGAAAACTATACCCTTGAAAAAGCTGATGCCCGCTTCCATGTGGCGGCATTTGATTATGGCATCAAAACCAATATCCTGCGTATGCTTCAGCACTCTGGCTGCAAGGTTACGGTACTTAATGCTGAAACAACAGCCGAAGAGGTGATAGCTCTCAACCCCGACGGAGTTTTTCTGTCAAACGGCCCTGGCGACCCTTCAGCAGTAGGCTATGCGATTGAGACCATCAAAAAACTTGCAGAGTATAACAGAACCACCAGGCAACTCCCGATATTCGGTATCTGCCTTGGTCACCAGCTGCTTTCGCTCGCTTTCGGTGCTGAAACCTATAAATTGAAATTCGGTCATCACGGAAGCAATCATCCGGTTAAAAACCTCACCAGCAAGCAGATAGAGATAACATCACAGAACCATGGCTTTGCAGTAAATATGGACTCGCTGCCTGACAATCTTGAAATGACTCATCTGAATCTTTACGACAATACCGTAGAAGGGATCAAGCACCTCAAACTGCCTTGCTTTTCGGTTCAATATCACCCTGAAGCCGCACCAGGACCACACGACTCTCACTACCTGTTCAAACAGTTCACCTCGCTCATGGAGCAGGCGAAAAACTAATTGCAAGGAATCTCTGTAATTAATTCAAACCACTTTCTGAAGAGATGAAAAAAAGATTATTCACACCAGGGCCAACCCCTGTGCCCGAAAATGTCATGCTTCGCATGGCAGCTCCGATTATCCATCACAGGAACCCTGAGTTCATGGAAATTTTGACCAGGGTTCATGAGGATCTGAAGTATCTCTTTAGAACAACACAACCTGTTGTTGTCCTCAGTTGCTCAGGAACGGGCGGCATGGAATCCGCTATTTCAAGTATTTTTAATCAGGGCGACAAGGTCATCACCGTCAACGCTGGTAAATTCGGTGAACGATGGGGTGAGCTTGTACGGCTTTTTACTGGCAATTGCATTGAAGAAAAAATTGCATGGGGGAGTGCCATTCAGCCCGAACGATTGTTGGGGTTGCTCAAAGAACATCCGGATGCCAAGGGTGTCTGCCTGACCCACTCTGAAACATCAACCGGCACCGCAGCTGATATCCAGACTCTCAGTGCTCTCATTCGCGAACACTCCGAAGCTCTTGTTCTGGTTGACGGCATTACTGCTGTCGGAGCACACGAGTTCCATTTTGATGACTGGGGCGTTGATATCTGCATTACCGGTTCACAAAAAGGACTTATGATGCCTCCGGGACTTGCACTGGTTGCTATTTCCGAAAGAGCGCAGGATGTCATTAATGGTCAGAGTGGCAAAATACAGTACTACCTGAGCCTTAAAAAAGCCCTGAAAGCTCATGCAGGAGACGACACACCCTTTACCCCCGCTGTTTCACTGGTGATCGGTCTTGATGAAGCACTCCAGATGATCAAGGAGGAAGGCATTGAGAAGATCTGGAAACGACATGAAAGCCTTGCAAGTGCCTGCCGTCAGGGATGTAACGCTCTTGGCATGAAGCTGTTCAGCAACTCTCCTTCATTTGCCGTTACTCCTGTCTGGCTTCCCGAGGGAGTCAAATGGTCAGCATTCAACAAGGCACTGAAAATCAACAACGGTATCACCGTGGCGGCAGGTCAGGATGACTTTAAGGACAAGATTTTCCGTATTGCTCATCTTGGATTCTACGATGAACTCGACATGCTGACGGTGATCGGTGGCCTGGAACGAGCTCTGAAGGAGATCAACTTCGATTTTGAAGTCGGGGTCGGTGTCAGTGCTGTTCAGAAGGCATTTCTCGGAAACTAAAGCCGAACAATAGTCCTGGATAAAAGAACCGCCCATCCGGGTGGTTTTTTTATCCACATGGTTCCTCTCTTTATAAAAAGCACTCTCGTTATGATCAAACTGCCCGCACTCCTGCTTTTTATAACCTTGGGTTCTTCCATGCAGGAGATGTTTCATGACTACCGCCTGCAGTTACAAGCCAGTGCCCTCTATGAAAAACACGCTTACAGTCACGCAGAGAGCACCTTGCGACAACTTTTAAGCACCCTCCCTGAAGGAGAGATCACCACGGCAACCACCTTTAATCTTGCCTGCACACTCTACATGCAAGGCAGATATGCTGATGCCGCCACGATGTTTGCACACAAACCAAAAACAGCAAGCAGACACCATGAGGTTGAGTTACAATCACTCTACAATGAAGGCAACTCGCTTGCCATGAGTGCCATCGGAACCTCCGGGAAAACTGGTAAAACAGCGCTTTTCCGCAACTCACTCGATCGCTTCAAAGCAGTGCTCCTGAATAACCCTAATGACGGCGATGCAAAAATCAATTACGAAATTGTCCGACGTTACCTTCATGAACTTGAAGCACCAAAGCATGGATCTTCATCCGGAACTGCAAAAAAAAGCAAAGTAGAGCCAAAATCGGGCATCGGTCACGATATATCAGAGCGACTGCTTGAACATTCTCAACAGGATGAATCTTCACTGATGCGACAACTTCCCCGGAATAGCGCTACAACTGCAAAGGGCAGCCATAACAACAGGGACTGGTAGAGCATGGGTTCAATAAAAAAGGTTCTGCTGGTTTTTCTCCCTTCTGAAAGCGGTGTTGACGGAGCTCGCTCACTCTACAGCGAAAAGGATAAGAACATCATATTTTCATGGTTCAACCGTTCATTGAGAACCTTCATCAAGCAGAGCCAGTTTGCGATTCCTCCTCTTTCCCTCATGATACTCAGCTCGATCGAAGTAGATGGGGTTGAGCAGTCGATCTGCGACATGCGTTTCGAAGAGTTTCCGTTGAACAGACAATGGGATCTGGTTGGTATAAGCGTACAGACCGGAATGGCAAAAAAGGCCTTCGCACTGGCCGACACCCTCCGTTCACGCGGGATCACGGTAGTGCTCGGTGGCGCCCACGTAACCCTTTTCCCGGAATCCTGCGAACCCCACGCTGATGTTCTGGTGCTCGGAGAGGCCGACGACCTATGGAAAGAGCTGCTTATCGATCTTACAACAGCCTCTCTCAAGCCTCTTTACCGCTCCGACACTTTTCCGGATCTGGCCATCTCAAGACCGGTCATGAAAACCTCACTGGTAAATAACCGCTACTTTACCACCAACCTGATACAGACAGGAAGAGGGTGTCAGCATAGCTGCGACTTCTGCAATGTGCATCTCCTCAACGGCCATACCCTCCGAAGAAGAGCAATCGCCGACATTGTCTCTGAAGTCACCCGATTCAAGGGGAGTGACCGCAGAATATTCTTTTTTGTGGATGATTCCATCAACGCCGACCCAGCCTATGCCCTTGAACTTTTCCGAAAGCTCACTCCCCTGAAAATCCGCTGGTTCGGCCAATCAACCACAACTCTTGGCCAGCAGCACGAGCTGCTTGAAACCTTTGCCCGCTCTGGCTGCATGGCGCTGCTTGTCGGTATAGAAAGTATTGAGGTTACAAGCAGGAATGCTCACAAAAAGAATCAGAACAAGGCCTCTGAACTCTCTCTTGCCATTAAAACCATTAGAAGTGCAGGAATAAGCCTCTACGGAAGTTTTATTTACGGACTCGACGGTGATACGCTTGAAACTCCGGCGGCAATCCTTGATTTTATCGGTGATACAAGACTCGATGTCCCTGGAATCAATATCCTTCGACCCATTCCTGGAACACGGGTTTTCCAGCGGCTCAGGGAGGAGGGACGATTACTCTTTGATCCTCTCGACATCACTGCATTCCGTTACACTTTCGGTCAGGAAATGCTCTACACCCCGAAAAATATTCCGCTTGACGCTTTTATCGAAAGCTACTCAGCCCTGACACGGCAGATATTCACCATGAAAAGCTCAATAACAAGAGGCCTTGCGGCTCCGAGAGCAAAATCGGCTGTTCTTCTGTTTAATCTTTTTTACACCCATCTCTATAACCTCTCCCGTCATGACTTGCGGTATCAGCTTGAAAAGAACTCTACGGAAAAAACCATTTTGCCATACGCTGAATAATTTTTAAACTGTCGGTTATAAATTTCCGTACCACACCCTGCACAACAACCTTAACCCGTACCAAGAATATGAAAATGAAACCTTTTCTGCCTTTGTTGACCGTTGGCCTTGTTTTCCTTGGCGCATGCGGCCTTGAAAAACCACCTGCCAGTCTTAAGTTCCCCCAGGCAAAAGAAGAAGCAGCAGCTCCTGCACCCTCAGCACCCGCAGCAACAGCAACTCCTGCAGCCGCACCAGCAGCGGAAAAAGCTCCCGCAGATCCAAAACTTGCTGCCGGTAAAGCAGTCTATGACACAAACTGTGCCGCATGTCATGAGGCTGGCATGATGGGAGCCCCGAAACCAGGCGACAAGGCTGCATGGAGTGCACGTATCCCTCAGGGTGTAGAGGCAATGGCTAAAAAATCAATCGCAGGCTTCCAGGGCAAGGCTGGCGCTATGCCGCCAAAAGGTGGAAACGCTACTCTGACCGACGAAGCAATAACCAATGCAGTCGCCTTCATGGTCGACAAATCGAAATAACCGGAACAAACTTTGACATTCAAACACACAATACCCGTTTTCATAAACCCACAAATATAAGGGAGAATTATCCATGTCTCGTTTCATGTCAGCTGCACTTTGTGCTCTTTTTGTTTTTTCAATGACCACAGCCAACGCCAGCGCTGCCGATGCTCCTGGTAAAGCTGTTTACGACATCAACTGCTCAACCTGCCACAAGGATGGCGTTATGAATGCCCCTAAACTTGGCGACAAGGCTGCATGGGCCCCACGTATCAAACAGGGCATTGCTGTATTGACCAAAAATTCAATTACAGGATTCAAGGGTAAAGTTGGCATGATGATGGCAAAAGGTGGCCATCCAAATCTTACTGACGCCCAGGTAAAAAGCGCTGTAGAATATATCGTCCTTCAGAGCAAATAAGCTCTTTGCCAATGACGGCTGAAAGGCGGGACGATCTCCCGCCTTTTTGGTTTTCTGTCGAAAATCACACTGCTATCCGATCATGATCTATCAAACAGAGTACCTTGGCTATGCTGCAGGAATCATTACTACCCTGGCGTTTCTTCCTCAGGCCATAAGGATTTTCAGAACCCGCCGTACCCGCGATATCAGCCTGCTTTGGGCTTTTGCCATGAATATCGGGATTATTCTCTGGCTTCTGTATGGCATTGCAAAAAACGATCTACCAATTATTGCCGCCAATAGTATCACCTTGATGCTTCTCATGATCATTCTTTACTGTAAAGTTCGCTACAGATAGAGACGTGAAGCTCATCCCAGCGCTGAAGATGGAAAATCAGCTGAAAAAGCGTACATATCAATACAAACCAATCATTTAAAATAATAGAGTATTCAATGAATCATCTTCATATCGGCTTTGTAGGAACAGGAAGAATTGCCCGGGCCCTTATTGCAGGACTAAGTGGAAAAAAAAACACAATTATTTCAGGTTTTGACAAAGATCCTGCAGCTCTCGCTTCCATTGCAGCCGACTACCCCGTTCTCCCCTGCCTCTCTATTGAAGAGATTGCCATTAAGGCACAGGTTATCATTCTTGCCGTTAAACCCTACCAGGTCGCAGAGGTGCTGATGGAGCTGAAACCATCCCTCAGTACCGACCACCTGCTGATAAGCGTTGCCGCAGGAATCTCCTCAGAATTTATTGTCAATAACTCCATAGATACCCTGAGAGTTATTCGGGTAATGCCCAATACCCCAGCATTTGTTGGCGAAGGAATGACTGCTGTCAGCAGAGGAAAAATGGCTTCTGACGAAGACGTTACTCTTGCCTGTGACCTGTTCAGCTCAATCGGTCGGGTCGCCACTCTCGATGAATCACAGATGGACGCCGCAACTGCACTTTCAGGCAGCGGCCCAGCCTATATGTTCCATATTCTTGAATCCCTTGTCCAAGGCGGAGTTCAGTGCGGACTTTCAAACGATGAAGCCCTGCTCTTAAGCGCACAAACTATGCTTGGAGCAGCAAAAATGGTACTTTCAGGAGAGAAAAGCCCAGAGGCACTGAAACGTGAGGTCACCACACCGGGAGGAACCACTGAAGCAGGACTGAAAATTCTTGAAGAACAAAATATCCGCCAGATTCTTGTTGAAACAGTAGCTGTTGCAGCGACACGATCCATGGAACTCATGAAATAATTATTATGACAAGAGGCGTTTATCGTTACCTATACCGAGCCATTTTCACGCTTTTGATAGCATTTCTTGCCTCTCCGGCACTGGCCGGAGAGGCAAGAAATCGAGAGAACAAAATCTTTCTCGCTTCTTCGATAAACAACAGCCACCCCTATGTTGGTCAGGAAACAGTTCTGACCTATACCCTCTATTTCAAGGAGACCGCACCGAAAATATCCAATGAAACAATCCCTTTGCTTCGAGGAGTCTGGGCAAAAGAAACACCGCCTGAGCGCTACATCCAAAGCATACCAGCATTGTTTCAGGGGGGAATTTTCCGAAGCGCTGTTATAAAGCAATTCCGACTTGTACCACTTCAAAGCGGTGAAATCACTGTTGCAGGATACAGTATAGTGTGTACCCAGCCACAGGAACAAATTCCTGATGGTGGAAAAGATGTTTCGGATACCCGTTTACGGATTACAGCGCCACAGGTAATTATCTCCGCTCAAGCCCTTCCCGAGCCGGTACCTGAAGGATTTGCCGGCGCCATCGGTACCTTTCAGCTTAATCTCCTTGCAAACAAAAAAAGCATTAAGGCAGGAGAACCATTAATTCTAAAGCTCCTGCTCTCAGGAACAGGGAGTCTGCTTACCCTGAAACTCCCGGATCTTCACCTTCCCGCAAGTTTTCGACAGAATCCTCCTGAAATCACAACAACGTTAAAAGCAAATGCACTACCTACAACCGGCTCCATAACAGCAACAACTGTTGCCTGGCCTCCTTCTGTGGGTGACTATCAACTCCCATCAGTGCAAAGTGTTGTTTTCAATCCTGAAACCAAACAGTTCGACACCATTTTTACAAAACCGCTGACCATAACAGTAACCCCTGCCGCACAAAGAACAACATCAAGTGGTGTGCTGCCTCCCACTGTCGTTCCAGAACAAGAGACAACGTTTTCAATACAGCTCATTATCGCCGCCATTGCCCTACTGTTAGCCTCTGCCTTTGTGGTAATAAGGAAACAGACGAACACGGCAAAAAAAACACAACTTCATGGCAAGGAAAAGATGCAAACTGAGAGCGGCAGATCTGCAGCAAGCCTGAAACAACAACTTTTTGTGGAACTTGAAAATTCTGGAATCAAAAGTCCGGGAGGCCTGACAAGAGTAGAACTGAACCATGCACTGCATGAAATCGGAATTCCTGACAATGTTCAGTTGGAATTCACTGCACTGCTTGACACACTGGACAAAATCCTTTACACTCCAGCCGGAGCAAAACAAGGCACTACTTCTGACTCGATTGCGGCAAAGGTTAACACTCTCTCAATAGCACTGAAAAACGCAGCGGGTTCCCAGAATATTCAATGAGCAAAAAAGTTCGCAATAACACTACACCTCGCAAGGCTCATCATGCATGCCAAAAAGTGCAACAGCGAGTTCTGGATAATCGGTGATGATGCCTTCGGCACCAAGATGCTTCATAGCCAGCATCTCTTCTTCCCGGTTCACTGTCCAGGGTATCATTCCTATCTTTTGTGCATGGAGATAGTCAGTCAGCTCGCGATCAACAAGAGAAAAATGGGGATTGACATATCGAGGTAAAAAACCAAGTGCCTGCAGAAGCCGCTCTTTGTTGTTCTTTTCCTCAATCAGCAATCCATAGCATAGATTGGGATTAATCTTCCATGCCTCTTGAACCACACGATAATCAAAAGACTGTATCCTGACTCGACTCAATAGCCCTGCATTTTCAACAAGACCCAGAAGGAGTGCAGCATACCAGTCAGGCGTTGGATGAAAAATCCCGTCCTTATCCGGCCACGACTTTATTTCAAGATTATAGATCATGCTCCCCGTCACCCCCTTCGATGCGATATAAGCATCAACTGTTTTAAACACCTCACCGAGAAGTGGCTTGCAGGCAACAAGACGTTGCTGATGGGGAAAAAAGGGATGAGGCAAGCCACAATCAAAGGTAGCAATATCGGCATAAGCCATATCGAAAATGACGTAGCGCTGCCAATCTTCATTGCTTAGTGGACGCCCGGAAGCATCAGCACAAAGGGGAGCGGAAAGGAAGGGATCATGAGACACAACAATCTGGTAATCTTTCGAAACCACCAGATCAAGTTCCAGAACCCTGACACCAATATCTACAGCTTTGCAGAATGCCTGCAGGGTATTTTCAGGAAAGAACGATCTTGCCCCTCGATGAGCCTGGATTTCAAAACCACTATTCACTCTTACTGAACAACAATCCAGTGTTTGAAGCCTTCAAAAGTCTTGTCAAAAACGCTGTGCCCCTTTAGATCAGTTGATGATGCCAGCTGACCCTCATGGCCAACAATGGCAAAATAAATAGCCTTTTCGTAAAAGTAGTTCAACTGATGAGAAAATTCGATGGCCCTGTTTAAATCAATACCTTCGGTAACAATACCTTCATCAAGAATGTAACTCCAGAGAAGATCTCTTTCAAGCATGAACGAATAGACCATTTCGCTGCTTTTAATTCCAGACTGCGCAGCATGAACACCGATATCACAAAACTGCTCTGCGATATCCCGATCACGTCCCTCTTGCTTGCCTATCCACTGGCCAAGTCGTCTGAACCGGCTATAGACAATATCATGAAGAGTCTCTTTTGAAAGCGCACTGTAACCTGCTGTGAGAGGATTGTTGCGGATAATCTTGACCCATTGCAGAGATAGGGATTCCGCATGATCTTCAATAAGACGAATGAAGCGATTGATAAGCAGCATGGCAAAAAAGATGTAATGATTAAGTTACCACCTTTTAAAGCTACGAATCTTCTTTGAAGAGTTCAAAAAATGAAATCGCATCACACAATTCTCACCATTGAAGCGGTTGAGAATTAAAGATTTAGCACACACTCTCAGCTGAACCTCTTAAGGGTTGCGTTTGGCTGGAGAAGCGCGGTATACCTTGGAGGATTGTTTCTTTTTCGGTTTCTTTTTCTGCAGCTTGTTTCCGTCAGCACTTTTCGAGGCCGATCGGCCCCCCGTACTGCTCACGCTGAAATAATCGGAAGCGTTTTTACTTCTGCTTTTGTTAAAACGGTTTTTTCGATACTTTTTTTCAAGGTCGGCGTAAGGGCTTGGCGGATCTGGAGAGGTATTGGGATTATTAAAATTCGGCTCGTCAATGACCTCATCTACATCATCCAAAACCACTTCGGGATGAACTTTATTAAGCAAGTTGTTTCAGTTTATGTTGAACAAATCAGGAGCATTTTTTACTCACGATCATTCTGAAGGGAACATAATTTACAAAATTCGAATTAAATTGCAAACAATAGCATCATCAAATATTGAAGAACTTCCTGATTATGTTTTTGCGTTGCTTGTTGTCAGTTTAAGTATTAAATTTTACTTATTTAATAAAAAAAGGAGCTTGTTATGGATATTCGCCGTTTGATTCTCGCAGTTATTCTCCCCCCCTCCGCAGTGATGAACAAGGAAGCCGGGACTATCATGCTGACAGGACTTCTTACACTGCTCGGCTGGTTGCCTGGTGTTGTTTTTGCTCTTTTTCTTATATCCCAGGAAAAGTGCCAGTGCCAGGTGAAAGCCTGACACTCTTGAACATTGTTGGCAATGACCAAAAAAGCCAAGGAAACCGTCTGTTATGAAGCTACTTGTCGCTATCGACTTCTCGGAACTTGCCGACAGGATTATTACCGAAGCAGAAATACTCGCCAAATCTCTACATGCGAAAGTTTTTCTGCTTCATGTAATACCCCCACCTTCACCAATCATTGACATACCTCCCGACGTTGAAGCCCTGCTTCCGCCAACAGAACAGCTTAATCAAGAGAGCCTTCCTGCTCCCTTTGATATCCCCGAATCCGCAAAACTTATAACAATTGCCAAACAGTTGCGGGAGTGCGGCATTGATACAGCAGCCATCATAACACAAAACGACGAGGTAACCGCAATTATTGACGAAAGTGAAAAAAATGGCGCTGATATGATTATGCTTGGATCACATGGACATGGAGCGCTCTTTCACCTCCTCATCGGCAGTGTATCAGAAGGAGTAATCCGTCGGGCAACTTGCCCGGTTATTATTGTGCCTTCAAAAAAACGGTGAAAACACTGCTCTGCCTCAGGGAAGCCTGTTCAGTGCACTCACCGTAGCCTTGATCGAAGCAAGACTGATATTAGAATCAATTCCTGCACCATAGGAGACCCGTCCGTCAGCACAGCCAATCTTGATATAAGCAACCGCCAAAGCCCGGGCGCTGTGCCCGATAGCATGCTCGGCATACTCGTCAACGCTGAATTCAAAGCCGCTCTCCCTTATAAATCCCTTGACAAATCCGTCAAGTGGACCGTTTCCCTTTGCCTCAAAACTAAACTCCCTCTCCATTGTCTGCACAGTGCAACTGATCGAAGTCGTCTCTTCATTACTACTCAGAGGATCATCATCATCCCAGCTGAAATGGCATTTTTTGAGAGTAACAGGCTCCCTGAGCTTCACATACTCCGAATGAAAAAGCTCATGAATCTGATCAGGCGAAAGCTCTTCACCTGTTGTATCCGCTACGGCCTGAACGGCTTCAGCAAAATCGGGCTGCATCCATTTCGGTATCTGAATATCAAAATCCTTCTCAAGCACATAAGCCATCCCACCCTTTCCGGACTGGCTGTTGATACGTACAATCGCCTCATAGGTACAGCCTACATCCTGTGGATCGATGGGCAGATAGGGTACAGCCCACAACCCGTCAGGCGACAGGGCATGTGCTTTCATCCCTTTGCTGATGGCATCCTGATGAGAACCAGAAAAAGCGGTATAGACAAGATCCCCCGCATAAGGATGGCGAGGATGAATATCCATCCGGGTAGTCCGGCGATAGACCTCTCGCACCCGGGGCAGATCAGAAAAATCAAGCTCCGGATCGACAC
Source organism: Chlorobiaceae bacterium (assembly GCA_012972835.1). Taxonomy (GTDB): domain Bacteria; phylum Bacteroidota; class Chlorobiia; order Chlorobiales; family Chlorobiaceae; genus Chlorobium. The sequence continues at coordinate 215,433 of JABDHK010000004.1, forward strand.
CCTGACTGAAAAGGTTCAACGCCACGATGACAATATCCATGTTGCCGCAACGCTCGCCATTTCCAAACAGGGCTCCCTCGATGCGATCAGCCCCTGCCAGCAATGCCAGTTCAGCAGTTGCTACTGCCGTACCACGGTCATTGTGGGCATGAACGCTGATAAGAACAGCATCCCGATCCTTAATGTTTCGACAAAACCATTCGATCCGGTCAGCATAAATATTCGGTCGCGACATTTCAACTGTTGAGGGCAGATTGAGAATGATCTTTTCATCCGCAGATGCTCCCCAGGTATCCATGACCGCATGACACACTTCAAGCGCATAGTCAAGCTCAGTACCGGTAAAGCTTTCAGGGCTGTACTCGAATCGGATACCTGCGTTGCCGCTGATCTCTTTAAGGCGGCGAACAAGCTTTGTTCCTTCAACCGCGATAGCCTTGATCTCCTCCTTGTCTTTACGAAACACCACATCCCGCTGCAACCGTGATGTAGAATTATAGAGGTGGACAATGGCATGTTTTGCACCACTGATGGCATCAAATGTTTTCCGTACAAGGTGTTCACGCGCCTGGGTCAGCACCTGTATGGTAACATCATCTGGAATCAAATTGTCCTTGATAAGCCTCCTGACAAACGCATACTCGGTAGCTGACGCAGATGGAAAGCCGACCTCGATCTCCTTGAACCCAACGGAGGCCAGAAGCTGAAACATTGCAACCTTTTCCTCCACGCTCATCGGAACAGGAAGCGCCTGATTTCCATCACGAAGATCCACACTGCACCATATCGGCGCTTTTGTGATTGTCTTGTCGGGCCAGCTCCTTGCAGTTATATCAACCACAGGGTAGGGTGCATATTTTTGATAGTTCATCTTTTTCATTACCTCTCATCCTCCTTTTTATTCTCTTTAAACGAAAAAAGCCACCAACCCTAAGAGGCTGGCGGCTTTAACAATGTTCTCGCAGACTACAAAAACGAACTATAAAGCACCTCCCCTTAGAGCGACAAAGCTCCGGAGTAGCAGGCCCAGGGTAAGCAGAAGGTTATGCAAGTTCGTTCCATGCATGGTCATCATAAAAAAAGTCAACCGGTCATTTCAATAATAGTTGTCTTAAAAATACAAAAATAGCGAAAGCTTCCAATACAAACCCCAACATTTTCTGATCCTCCGGATTGAAAGAACAACAGCTCCTACACCTTGACCGGTAAAATCACAAATGGAATACCATGAACATAGAGGTTCTGTTGTATGGCAAACACAGTGTAGTTGTGCAGCCAGCGATCCATCATGGACTCTTTGGTAAACACAAGCTGCCCGCCAAAAAAGACAATGTCCGGAAATTTTTCCCTGATGGCGGGAACAAGTTTATTGACCTCATCAACGACATCTGTTCCGATAGAAAAATATGCTTCGGAATAGTATCCATGATCTTTCATATAGTCAACATACTTGGAGGTTTCGTTGCGGACAAAGCTGCCCAGATTATCAATTTCATCAGCCCCTTTGAAGTTTCCTGCGTCAATCGACCCGATTTCAACGAAGACATAATTTTTATAGGTGCTTCCAAAAAGACGGAAAATACTGAAGAGGGTATGAAGCCCAAGACCGTTAAAACCGTTAACCAGAATAGCTGCCGTCTTGGCTTTCGGCTCGAAAACCGGAACTGGAGAAGTGATGTCCTGTTCCTTGTCGTGCACATCCGAGCCAGTAAGAACGGCTGCCTCTACAATAACATCGAGACGTTTCAGGGTAGCATAGGTCTTGTTGTAGTGGTTTTTGATAAAAAAAGCACCAAAAACCAAAGCGCCGGTTATCACCATGGTAACCCACCCACCCTCATTAAACTTGAGAACCAGTACAGAAATCAGGATAAAGGTGGTCAAGGTCAGCCCTATTCCGTTAATCATAAGTTTTTTAAGCCACTGCTTTTCCGTACCTCTCTGTTCCCACCAGTGACGAACCATACCGAGCTGCGAAAGTGAAAAGGTGATAAACACATTGATGCTGTAAAGCACAATGAGAAAATCAACAGAGCCATTTGACGCCAGCATCATGACAAGAGAGGCGACACCCATAACAAGAATGCCCTTTTCAGTAACAAGCCGGTCACTCAACATTGCAAAGCGAGTTGGCAGCCATTTGTCGAGCGCCATATTTGCCAGAACTCTCGGCCCATCCAGAAAACCGGTCTGAGCCGCGATGAAAAGCAGAACTGCTTCAGAAAACAAGGTAATCCAGACAAAACCGACGCCGTAAAATCCACCCCAGGATGCGGTTATACTTTCAAATAAAATAGCATTCAGTGTCTTGCCGGGGGAATCACGAACATCAAAAAGAATGTAGGCCAGCATAAGCCCCATAACGGTTACGGAAAGAGAGATTGCCATATACTTCATGGTTTTCTTTGCCGTTTCAACTTTCGGCTCACGCAAGACAGGAAGACCGTTACTGACCGCTTCAATACCGGTAAAGGTCCCTGCACCAAGACTATAAGCTTTCAACACAAGAAAGAGCACTCCGAACAATCCAAGAGTATGAAATGAATGAGTAAGCTCACGTCCGGTTTCATGATAGACCGCACCGAAGTTGCCCATATGGGATATCACCGCATAAACAATAACAACGGCGTGAGTGGCAACAAAAAGGAGAAAGACTGGAACAAGGGGCATTACGGCTTCCTTGATTCCCCGAAGATTCAATAAAAGCAGAGCCAAGACCCCGAAAACAGCAAACGACAGTTTATAGCCGATAAATCCTAATGGCAAAAAGCTGAAAATCGCATCTGCCCCACTGGCGATCGATATGGTAATGGTAAGGATATAGTCAATAAGAAGTGCACTGCCTGAAATAACTCCCATCTGTGGAGAAAGCAGTTTGCTGGCAACGAGATAGCCTCCGCCTCCATGCGGAAAAAGTTCAATAATATGCGAATAACTTGAGGCAATGATAAGGATGGTGATTCCCGTGCCAATGGCAACAAAAATACCTAGTGTTGGATGACCCTGAAGTGCCTTGAACGCTTCTGGCGGGCCATAACAGGAAGAGGAAAGCCCGTCAGAACCAAGCCCGACCCATGCAAGAAAAGCTGAAAGTGCAAGCTGATGAAATATGTTGCGATCCCGAAAATCCCTTGCCCCACCAAGAAAAAATGTTTTCAGCTGCCTGAACGCTTTATTAACTGCCATAATAAATCTCAACGATAGTTACAGGATTATGATGCAGTGCGTCTCCTGACATGCATCTCAATCAAGTTTAAAATATGAACAAAATAAGCCTGTTAAACTTAAATTATAAGACATAATCGTAGATTTTCCTTGTCAAACATAACAAAAGAAAATGATATAACATATTTTCAAAAGCTGCAGGCTGGCCTAAGGTGAAACCAAACATTCGTTTGCGCTGTATCAGGAGAGTAAAATGGTTACACTTAATCATCAGTGCTGTTTGTTAATATCATCTATAGGCAGGATAAAGCCAAAAACGGAGAGGGAGGGAACAAAAAAAGGAAGTAACTTTTTGCAAGCTACTTCCTTTTTATATCAGCTCCGCGGGAAGGACTCGAACCTACAACCCTGCGATTAACAGTCGCATGCTCTACCATTGAGCTACCGCGGAATAGTGTCAACCGAAATATTATTTCTGCTGATGGGCTGATAATATAAACCCGTTTTTTTTAAATACAAATCATCTCTGGCTTTTTTTGAACAAATTGTGAGAAAAGTTGTGCCACCAACCATTTTCATTTTCCATAATAATTTTTGTACATTGATGTTCTTTTACTGAAAAGGCAGCTTTATGCATAAAGAAAAGTCAAAAATAGCGATCCGTGTAGCAGATCTTGTAGAGGAAATCAATGAATTTGATTTTTCCTGCAAAGCTTCGGATTTTGAAGGGGCGGAATTATCCGCTGCTGGTTTTACGAGAGATATACAGGTCAATGTCGTTGCAGAAAAAAACGAAGGCGAGGTAATCATTACCTTGAAGACATCTACGCTGGCTGATTTCACCTGCGACATATGTCTTGCGCCGATATCAAGGAGACTTTCCGGATCGCTCAAGCTCTATTATGTTATTGGAGCACCTTTCGAAGAGACTCAAGACTGGAATGAAGAGTACCGCTTCCTTGACAAAAGTGCCGAATCCATTGACATAACTGGAGATGTTTTCGAAACACTGCTGCTGTCGTTACCTTTGAAGGTAACCTGTACAGATAATCCAGATTGCAAACTTTACGGAAGTGTTGAACAAAATAAAGAGTCTCTTGCTGAAGAGATAAATTCGTGGCAGGAGTCTCTTGAAAAACTGAAAAACAAGTATCGTTAACTGATTATAAATAAAAGAGTACCGCTATGGCCAATCCTACAACCAAAATGTCCAAATCCAGAAGGGATAAAAGACGTGCCCAGTTCATTGCCCGTACCAAGCCAGCGACTACGGTCATCTGCGCCAATTGCGGCGAACCAACTCTTCCGCATCGCGCCTGCCGCCATTGCGGTAACTACCGCGGCAGATGCGTTGTCAATAAATTAGCAAAGAGCTGATCATCCTAACAAGACAAAAACCCCATCATGTTGACCATTGTTGTTGACGCCATGGGCGGAGATAGAGCTCCTGCCTGTGTGATAGAGGGAACGATTCAGGCTTTGCAGGAGAGTGGAAACAGGTTTGAAATCGTGCTTATCGGTCAATCGGAAAAAGTTGAACCACTGCTTGCTTTGCATGATATCAGTGGGCTCAACCTGAAATTTCTGCATGCCCCGGAAGTTGTGACGATGGAGGACATTCCTGCCACTGCTGTCAAAACAAAACAGGGATCATCCCTTGTAAGGGGATTGCATCTCTGCAAGACCCGGCAGGCAAATGCTTTCGTAAGCGCAGGCAATACCGGTGCACAGATGGCAGCTTCGCTCTTTGTGCTTGGCAGGATTCCGGGTGTCCTTCGGCCTACTATTTATGCCTATTTCCCGCGATTGGGAGAAGGACTGACCAATATTGTCGATGTAGGAGCAAACGTTGACTGCAAGCCAGAAAACCTTGTTCAGTTTGCAGAAATGTTGACCATCTATCAGCGCTATGGCGCCGGAATAGAACAACCGATCACTGGACTGCTCAATATCGGAGAGGAAGAGGGCAAAGGCTCTGAAATGCTCAAACAGGCATTCAGACTGCTGAAAGAGGCTGACAGCAAAGGAAAAATAACCTTCATTGGAAACATTGAGGGACACGACATCCTTAAAGGACGTGCAAGCATTGTTGTTTGCGATGGACTTGTCGGTAATACCATCCTGAAATTCGGCGAAAGCATCCCTGAGTTTCTTGGAGCATTGTTCAAACCAGCACTCGAAAAACTGGTTGAGTCAGGTCAGATAGACCAGACTGCTGCAAAGTTGACGACCAGTTTGTTCAAAGGGATGTTTGATCCTTTTGATGTAGAAATATTTGGCGGTGTTCCTTTTCTTGGAGTTGACGGTATATCCATTGTCGGTCATGGCCGATCTTCTTCAAGAGCGATCAAAAATATGATCTATATGGCTGAGCATATGATCGAAAAACGAGTCAACGAACATATTGCGGATGTCCTGTCAGAAAAGTAATACTTTTCTATCCGCTCCCCTTTGCAGCTAAGCCATCAGCGCTTATCTTCAAGGCATTTTCTCTCTTATCCTGCATGTAATATCTGACAACAAACGCATGAACGCTGCAATTACAACGACAGCCAAATATTTACCCGACACTATTCTGAGCAATCATGACCTGCAACTCATGCTCGAAACCAACGATGAGTGGATTCGATCGAGAACAGGTATCAGCGAACGCAGGATTCTTAAGGACCCGGAAAAAGCCACTTCATATATGTGCGGGGAGGTCGCAAAACAACTTCTTGAAAAAAGACAAATTGAGGCTGATGAGATTGAGTTGATCATTGTTGCCACAATGACCCCGGACATGCTCTTTCCTTCAACAGCGTGCCTGACACAGAGCATAATAGGCGCCAGTAATGCTTGGGCATTCGACCTTAATGCTGCCTGCTCCGGCTTTATCTTTGCACTGAACACTGCATCACGCTTTATCGAGTGCGGTATCCATAAGAAAATTATGGTCATCGGCGCCGACAAGATGTCGTCTGTTATTGATTATACCGATCGTTCAACCGCTATTCTGTTCGGCGATGGCGCTGGCGGTGTCATTCTTGAACCAGCAAAGGAGGAGGGATTTGGCATTCTCGATACACGTATGTACTCCGATGGTGAAAACGGCAAGAGTCATCTTCTCATGTCTGGCGGAGGCAGTCTGCATCCGGCATCACATGAAACGATCGATAAGCGAATGCACTACATCTATCAGGACGGCCGTCAAGTGTTCAAATCAGCTGTCATCTCCATGGCAGAGGTCTCCGCTGAAATAATGAGCCGCAACAATCTTACAGCCGATGATATCGATTACCTTGTGCCCCACCAGGCCAATCAGCGCATCATTAATGCAACCGCTGAACGAATGGGCATTGATGACGCCAAGGTTGTATCAAATGTTGCCCGCTATGGCAACACAACAGCAGGAACAATACCAATCTGTCTTGCCGAACTTGATGAAGAGCAGAAACTGCATGCCGGCTCAAACCTGGTACTGGTCAGCTTTGGCGCAGGCTACACTTGGGGCGGCATCTATATAAAATGGCAATAATATTTTTGCACCCACTATCAGAACGATTAAAACAATTGCATTCATGAAAGCATTTGTATTTCCGGGACAGGGTTCCCAGTATTGCGGCATGGGCAAAGATATTTTTGAAAATTTCCCCGCTGCCCGAACCATGATGGAGCGTGCAAACACGCTCCTCGGTTACTCGATAACCGATATTATGTTTTCAGGCAGTGAAGAGGAGTTGCGTCAGACCAAATTTACCCAACCCGCTATATTTCTTCACAGCATAGCTGTGGCAACCCTTCTTGGATGGAAGGATATCTCCATGACAGCCGGTCACAGCCTCGGCGAATATACTGCGCTCTGCTTTGCCGGATCCATCAGTTTTGATGATGCTTTGCGTATCGTGGCAAAGCGTGGTGAACTGATGCAGAATGCGGGTAAGGAAAATCCCGGAACCATGGCGGCCATTATAGGAATGCCCGACAACGCTCTTGAGAGCCTGATTGCTGAAGCGGGCAGCGAAGGTATAATACAGTCGGCCAATTTCAACTCGCCTGGTCAGGTGGTTCTCTCCGGCGAAATTGCTGCCGTAAAAAAAGCAGTAAAAATCGCCCCGTCTAAAGGGGCGCGTATGGCAAAGGAATTGGTTGTTTCCGGAGCATTTCACTCCCCGCTGATGAAGCCGGTTGAAAAAGAGCTTTCAGCTGCATTTGAGCAAATTGAGATAAAAACCGCTGAAATTCCGGTATGTATGAACGCCATTGCACGGCCGGTAACCAGCGCAGCGGAAATAAGAAAAAACCTGATTCTGCAACTTACCAGTTCCGTTCTCTGGTCACAATCCATTGAGGCTATGGTGCAGAGCGGCATTTCTGAATTTGTTGAAATCGGTCCTCAAAAAGTTTTGCAGGGCCTGATTAAACGAATTGATAAAACCGTCACTATCCGAGGCTTTGACTCCGCGGCGGACATTCTGCCGTTTATTTGAGATTTTTTTAGACGAGGTCAATAACATCAACCGACTGAAACTATGTTTGAAGGAAAAATTGCAGTTGTAACCGGTGCTGCCAGAGGTATCGGGCAGGCTATCGCTTTTAACCTTGCCTCTAAAGGTGCGGACATTGTCCTTTGCGACATCAAGGCTGAATGGCTTACTGAAACAGCTGAAGGGGTAAAAAATCTTGGCAGAAAAGTATTCTGTTTTGAACTTGATGTAACGAATACCGAAGCGGTGCAAAAGGTTTTCGCAGACATAGCCGCAGAAACCGGCAGAATTGATATTCTTATCAACAATGCAGGCATTACGCGCGATGGACTCCTGATGAGAATGAGCGAAGAGGACTGGGATGCTGTTCTTACGGTCAACCTTAAAGGAACCTTTGCCTGTACAAAAGCGGTCAGCCGAACCATGATGAAACAGCGTTCCGGTGCTATTGTTAATATCGCATCGGTAATCGGTATCATGGGAAATGCCGGACAGGCCAACTATGCCGCGTCAAAAGGCGGTGTTATCGCCTTCACAAAATCAATCGCCAAAGAGCTTGCATCCCGCAACATCAGAGTAAATGCCGTGGCGCCAGGATTCATTGCATCAAAAATGACCGACGCACTCTCTGAAGAGGTCAAGGGAAAAATGCTTGGAGTTATTCCACTCGCCCGCTTCGGACAACCCGAGGATGTAGCAAACGTGGTATCGTTTCTTGCCGGAGAGCAGGCAGCCTATATTACCGGTGTTGTTATCAACATCAGCGGCGGCATGGTCATGTGATTTGGGCAAGCTTATTTTCTTTGTATATTGTCGGACTTTTTCAACTTTTTTTATCAGTAACCAACTATTAATCTGGAGAACAAAACAATGACTGAATCACAAATCAAGGACAAAGTTTACGATATTATCGTCAGCAAAATGGGCGTCAACAAAGATCAAATCAAACCGGAATCAAAATTTTCCGACGACCTCGGAGCAGATTCACTTGATACCGTTGAGCTGATCATGGAGCTTGAAAACGAGTTCGGTGTACAGATTCCTGATGAAGATGCTGAAAAAATCGGCACAGTTCAGCAGGCTATCGATTACATCCTGAAAAAATAATCTTCATCTCCAACAATACAGGCAAACGTTAAATCATAACAGATGGGACAGGAACGCAAAAGAATAGTCGTTACCGGAATAGGTGTATTATCACCCATAGGTCTTACCAAAGATGAGTTCTGGGACGCTCTCTATCAGGGAAAAAGCGGTGCTGCACCCATAACCTATTTTGATGCAACTGATTTTGCCACAACCTTTGCCTGCGAACTGAAAGGATTTTCAGCGGAAAACTTTATCGACAGAAAATCCGCTGACCGCATGGATCCTTATTGCCAGTATGCCGTTATCGCTGCTGGCCAGGCACTGAAAGATTCTGGACTTGAACTGAAGGAGATCGACCCGCTAAGAATCGGTGTTGTTCATGGATCGGGAATTGGAGGTATGACCACCTACGATAAACAGTTCAGGACCTATATGGAACGAGGACCGAGACGAATCAGTCCCTTCTTTATTCCGATGCTTATCCCTGACATTGCAGCCGGTCAGATATCAATCCGGCATGGACTTATGGGACCAAACTATGCGACAGCATCAGCTTGTGCAACATCGCTTCATGCCATCATTGACTCCTATATGCTCATTCAGACAGGTATGGCTGACTATATGGTTTGCGGTGGATCGGAAGCACCTATCACCCAGTTGAGTGTCGGAGGCTTTAATGCCGCCAAAGCGCTTTCTACAGCAAACGACCGGCCACAACAGGCATCACGCCCATACGACCGGGATCGTGACGGTTTTGTCATGGGCGAAGGTGGCGGATCATTAATCCTTGAATCCCTTGATTCAGCAAAAGCTCGCGGCGCAAGAATTTACGGCGAAATTGTCGGAGTTGGCGCAACTGCCGATGCCTATCACTTGACCGCGCCTCACCCTGATGGCATAGGTGCTGTCAATGCCATGAAAAGTGCCCTTGCCCTTGCTGGCATTACGCCTGACAAAATAGATTATATCAATACCCACGGCACCTCAACACCGCTTGGTGATATCGCGGAAATCAAAGCCATCAAAACAGTTTTTGGCGATCACGCCTACAAACTCAGTATCAGTGCAACCAAATCCATGACAGGGCATCTTCTTGGTGCAGCAGGAGTTGTTGAATCGATTGCCTGCCTTCTTGCCATGCAGCACCAGACTGTTCCTCCAACGATCAACTGTGATAATCTTGATCCTCAGATTGATATTGATGTAACACCGAACACCCCGAAACAGCGTTCCATAGAGTACGCCTTGAATAACGGCTTCGGTTTTGGTGGTCATAACGCTTCACTGATTTTCAGGAACGGTTCATCGATCTGATAACAGCCTTTCCTGCCAATGGATCAATTCTGGCAAAAAATTACATCCTTAGCCTTTCACCGTTCAGGGGAGCAACTCTCCCCTTTCAAGATTGAGGATGACCACCCATTGAAGGCCGCAGGGCTTTCCGTTGACACCATTGACTACCTGCAGAAACTTGTCGGTGAATCCCGCGCGAACCTGCCTCTATACCTTATGGCCTTGACCCACCGCTCTGTGGTACATGACCCGGCAACCCCCTCTATCATCGAATCAAACCAGCGACTGGAATTTCTCGGCGACTCGGTGCTCGACCTACTGATTTCCGAATACCTTTTCAAGTACTTTCCGGAAAGTGCAGAGGGAGTGCTCTCAAGTAACCGGGCAAAAATCGTCAATCGTAAATCCCTTGCAGGATTTGCACGCAGCATTGGACTTGGCGAGCATCTCCTTATTGGAGAGTCAGCTGATGAGCAGAAGATCAGAAGCAGCGAGTCAGCACTTGCCGACGCCTTCGAATCCCTTGTTGGGGCTATTTATCTCGACAAAGGAATCAAGGGAACTTCCGATTTCATCAGCCGCCATATCATTGAACATGTAAATTTCAAGACGATTGTGGCAGCCGAACATAACTACAAAAGCCGCCTCATCGAATACACCCAATCCAACCATCTTCCGCCGCCCGTCTATTCAGTTATGACCGAAGCTGGAGCTGAACATGAAAAAACCTTTACAATAGCGGTAACCTGCACCGATCATTTCCTTGGAAAAGGCACTGCCCAGAGAAAAAAGGATGCCGAACAGCTCGCAGCCAAAGAGGCGATGGAACGTCTCACCTCAGAAGATATTGAATGGAGATAAAATAAGAGGGCGCTTATTCTTCTTTTTTTACTGATTCTCTTGAGCTTCTCTTCGCCTTCCTCTATATTTATGTACACTATTTTAACAACCATAGCCCACCTTTGAAGCAGTAATAGCATGAGAGAAAAACTGATTTTTGAATTATCCCGCAGTGGACGCAAAGGGTACGCTTTCTCCGGTCAGGATATCCCGGATGCCCCTCTGGAAACCATTCTCCCTTCAAAATTTCTGCGCAAAACACCCGCTGAACTTCCAGAGGTTTCCGAAAGCGAGGTTGTCCGACATTTTGTGCGCCTCTCGACACTGAACTACCATGTTGACAAAAACATGTACCCTCTCGGGAGTTGCACCATGAAATACAATCCCAAGATAAATGATTATACCAGCGATCTGCCGGGATTCAGCACGCTTCACCCTCTGCAGCCCACTGAAACAACACAGGGAGCACTTCAGCTCATGTATGAACTCGCTGAGATGCTGCGCGAAATTGCAGGCATGGCCGCAGTAACCCTTCAACCGGCAGCGGGGGCTCACGGGGAACTTACAGGTATTCTGCTCATTAAAAAGTACCATGAATCGCGAGGCTCAAAACGCGGCAAACTCCTTGTGGTCGACTCAGCACATGGCACCAACCCTGCTTCAGCTGCTCTGGCAGGATACCAGATCATCTCTGTCGCTGGCAACAGCGATGGGCGTACTGATCTGGAAGACCTTCGCATGAAGCTGGATGGCGATGTAGCTGCACTGATGCTGACCAATCCCAATACTATCGGACTGTTTGAAAAAGAGATTGTCCGCATTGCAGAGATGGTGCACGAAAACGGCAGCCTGCTCTATATGGACGGCGCCAACATGAATGCACTTCTTGGTATTACCCGTCCAGGAGATATGGGCTTCGATGTGGTTCATTACAATCTGCATAAAACATTTGCAGCTCCACACGGCGGCGGTGGCCCTGGAAGCGGTCCTGTAGGCGTAAGCGAAAAACTTCTCCCCTATCTGCCGGTACCAGTCATTGAAAAAAACGAGAAGGAGGGTGGAATAACCTATTCCCTCTGTTACAACAGGCCTGAACGTATCGGAAGAATGATGAACTTCTACGGAAACTTTGGCGTGCTGGTCAGGGCATATACCTATATCCGAATGCTTGGCCCTGAAGGGTTGCGCCGGGTGTCTGAAAATGCCATCATTAATGCTAATTACCTCTTGAGTCGTCTGCTTGAGCGTTTCGACCTTCCCTTTCCGAAGCCAGTCATGCATGAATTCTGCCTGTCGGGCGATCGTCAGAAAAAGGCACACGGCGTAAGAACGCTCGATATTGCAAAAAGGCTGCTTGATTACGGGTTTCACGCTCCGACCATCTACTTCCCGCTCATTGTCAGCGAAGCAATAATGGTAGAACCGACCGAAACTGAATCAAAAGAGACGCTTGATATCTTTGCCGATGCACTGCTCGCCATCGCCGATGAAGCTGAAACAAACCCGGCGCTGGTACTCTCAGCTCCTGTAACAACTCCGGTCAAACGACTCGATGAAGCCATGGCCTCAAGACAACTGAATATCTGCTGCTCGCTCTGAAAGCCTGCAACTGAATAATTAACTGAATCTTCACCTAACTTATTGTGCAGTACAAATCCATGCCGTTATTTTATATAAAAACTCCAGGATATGTTATTACATCGTTCGAAAGTTCTTGTACTCAACAGCAGCTATGAACCTTTAAGTATTTGTGACGCCCAGAAAGCTGTTCTTTTACTCTTTGGAGGCAAAGCCGTGCCGGTCACCCATCACCCCGAACGGGTCATCTGCACGGTTTCACGCAGCTATCCCCTGCCGAGTATTGTTCGCCTGACCTTTTTTGTCAGGGTACCCTACAAAAGGATTTTACTGAACAGGAGAAACATTCTTCTCAGAGACGGTTCCCAGTGCCAGTACTGCGGCAAAACCGATCTGCCTTTAACCATTGATCACATCGTACCCCGCTCCAGAGGAGGTGACTATTCATGGGAAAATCTTATTACTGCATGCCCACGCTGCAACTCGAAAAAAGGAAACCAAACTCCCCGCGAGGCAGGCATGCACCCGTTAAAACAACCGATCAGGCCCAATAATCTGATGTTCCTGCAACAACTGACGGCAACGGTTTCCGAAGAGTGGAAACCCTATCTTTACATGAGCTGAGAACACTCTCTCTAACTGCAACCAATTTTTTTCAGAATAGCGCTGCTGATACCTCATTGTAATCCAGAATTACTCCTGACCTCATGGATCAAGGAGTTCACCGGATAGAACCGGAGCGAAGCACGGGCAGCTCTCCAGCACTGCATCGCTGAAAGGGAAATAGTCTTCAACGGTTGTTCAAGACTATAACAAAGGATTGTCAGGATTTTTTTTACTTTTCAGGCAGAAATTCCATACTCTCTTCAACGGTATCAGGAATACCGGAACGAATAAAAATCGAATGAAAAAGCGCCACTATCTCTTTCTTCCTGGATTTTTCAGCCTTCTTCTGCTCCTGCCGATTTCATTAATCGGATCAGCACCTTCAAAGCCAGGCTCAGAAACATGGGCCGCCCAGCAGATTTTCAAGAGTACAGATCCCAGTATTGAAGAGAGCCTGCAGCACATGACCCTATCGGAAAAAGTTGGACAGATGCTTATTGCAGAGTCCGATGGTCATTACAACAGCTATGATGACACCGCCTACCAGCTTCTCAATCGACTGGTAATAGAGGGAAAAGTCGGAGGCATCATGTTTCTTAAGGGCGATACCTTCAGCGCAGCCATGCTGGCAAACCATTTTCAGGCTCTTGCACCACGCCCTCTCCTGTTAAGCGCCGATATGGAACGGGGGCTGGCCATGAGACTGACAGGAGCTACAGAATTCCCGCCGAACATGGCCATTGCTGCAGCTCAGGATTCCAGACTTGCCGCTGAAATGGCCCGTGCCATTGCCATGGAGGCAAAAGTTGTTGGTCTTCACCAGAACTACGCGCCTACCCTTGACCTCAACATCAACCCTCTGAACCCTATCATCAATACCCGTTCGTTCGGTGATAATCTCCCTCTGGCTCTCTCTTTATCCCATGCAATCATCGAAGGACTCCAGTCGAACGGCATTATTGCCACTGCGAAGCACTTCCCCGGGCATGGAGATGTGAGCGTTGACAGCCATATTTCACTTCCTGTTCTCAAGGCTGACCGCCAGCAACTTGATAATTACGAACTCAAGCCCTTCAAGGCAGCCATCGAACAAGGGGTCATCAGCGTTATGATCGGGCATCTTGCTGTTCCGAAATTAACCAGCACCATGGAGCCTGCCTCAATTTCAAAAGCAGTGGTCACCGACCTGCTTCGCAAGGAACTCGGCTTTCAGGGTCTGATCATTACCGATGCACTGAACATGAAAGCTCTTTACAACGGCCAGAATGTTCCTGATATTTCCATTAAAGCTGTTCAGGCAGGAAACGACCTCCTGCTCTTTTCACCCGATCCTGAACTTGCCAACAGTTCGATTGTTCAGGCTGTTGAAAAAGGTGTTATTCCGATAGAGCAGATAGATGCCTCGGTACGCAGAGTCCTGCAGGTTAAAAAGTGGCTCGACATAGAGCACCATAAGTTTGTCGATCTGAACCGGATCAAGGAGAATTCAAGCCCTGAATCCCATCGGGATCTTGCAAAAAAAATTGCAGCAGCATCAATTACTCTGGTGAAAGATGAAAACCACTACATGCCACTCAAAAGAGTATCATCAGGCAAAGTACTCAATATTATCCTGCAGGATAAAAACGACAGCGAAGTAGGCAAAGGATATATCAAAAACATCGACAACTTTTATGCCGCCGACCATATCAGGATTGATCCGGGAACTGACTCTCTCCGTTATGCCAACGCTGCCGACATGGCAATGAAAGCCTCAGCAGTTATTGTCACCTCCTATGTTCAGGCACTCTCCGGCTCAGGAACCCTGAAGCTTACCGAAAAACAGCAGGAGTTTGTGCACACCCTGGCAAGTATGTTGCCTAAAGAAAAGCCACTGATATTTATTTCGCTCGGCACACCATATCTGATCAACTATTTTCCTGAAATAACAACCTATCTCTGTACCTATTCATCAAGCCCAGCAAGCGAAGAGTGTGCTGTTCAAGCACTGAAAGGAAAACTTAAACCAAGGGGAATACTTCCTGTATCGCTGCAGGGATACTCCCGCTGATCTTTACACCTTGACCAATAACTGATTAGCAGATATTATATACAATGGGAAAAACCATTCGTGACGAATCAACCGCAAGTGCCTACTGGGCAGCAGTCAACACATTCTGTTCACTGAAGGACGTTCATGTCATTGCCGATGCCCCGGTCGGCTGCTACAATCTTGTCGGCGTGGCAGTTATAGACTATACCGATGCCGTTCCCTACCTTGAAAACTTTACACCCACAAGTCTTACTGAAAAGGAGATAGCCTCCTCCGGCAGTTCTGAAATTGTCAGAGAGACCATTGAAAAGCTCAAGGCACCAGGACGCCAGTTGATTCTTGTTTCGAGTGCAGAGAGTGAGATGATCGGCAGTGACCATGAGCGAATGCTGAAGATGAAATACCCTGATGTCCGTTTTTTCCCTTCGAACTCACTCGGTGAAAATGAGTGGCAAGGACGTGACCGTGCACTGCAGTGGCTCCATGAACAATTCGATGACCAGACACAAGCGGCTGTAGAACCTGGTACCGTAAGCATTATAGGCCCTACTTATGGATGCTTCAACAGTCCATCAGACCTGGCCGAACTCAAGCGTATCATTACTGGAGTTGGAGGGCGCCTCCATCATGTCTATCCCTTTGAAAGCTCCCTTCAGGATATCGCCGACCTTAAAAACTCCGAGGTCATAGTGCTCATGTACCGTGAATTCGGTAACAAACTAGCCGGATTACTTAACAGGCCTCTACTGCAGGCTCCCTTCGGGATAAGCGAAACACAACATTTTATTCTGGAACTTGGACAACTGCTGAACAAAAATGCCGAAGCTGAGGTATTTCTGAAACAGGAGAAAGTGACAACACTCCGGCCAATCTGGGATCTCTGGCGCGGGCCACAGGCTGAGTGGTTTCCAACAGTACGGTTCGGAGTAACCGCTTCAAAAACCTATGCCATCGGACTGAAAACTTTTCTTTCCGAAGAGATGGGCATGCAGTGCCTCTTCAGCCACGACTCGGCAGAAGCCGACAACACCCTCATTCGTGACGAAATTCAGCAGAAACAACCGCAGTTCCTCTTCGGCAGGATTGTCGACAAAATCTACCTTGCTGAACTTGATGCCAAAACACGATTTATCCCGGCCTCCTTTCCAGGCCCGATCGTTCGCAGGTCTCTTGGAACACCCTTCATGGGTCATAGTGGAGCGGTCTATCTTCTCCAGGAAATTGTCAATGCGCTGTACGACATGCTCTTCAACTTTTTGCCGATAAACCGTCGCGGCCCATCCGGGGAGGATACAAGCGGCAAAGTGGCATGGAGCAATGAAGCCAATGCCCTGTTAAACGAGATTGTAAAAAAAGCACCATTCATCAGCCAGATCTCCTTTGGGCGTGAACTGAAAAGAAAAGCTGAACAGTTGGCCTTGAAGCAAGGCAAAGATATCGTCACACCGGAAACTGTGCGAATGATAAACTGATTTGGATTATTTTATATTTTTTTGTATAGTCCAAGTCCACTTTCCGGAACCGGGGAACGCAGTGTTATACTGCTCAGCCCCCCCGACCCGGTATTACTAACAGAAAGAGGCTGTATAAGATTTTTCCTGCGAAGCGTGCAGCAAATGCAGCAGGGCTTGCATGGAAAGGAAACGACAAGAAACAGAATGTCTGAAATTCAGGAACAACTGGCTTTAATAGCCCTTACCCTGCCGGACGGGACAGTTAAATCATTCCCATCAGGCACCACCGGTCTCGACATAGCGCTCTCCATTGGACGCCGCCTTGCCCAGGACGCACTGGCTCTAAAGGTCAACGGAACTCTTGTAGATCTCAATGCACCACTAACCGCTGACGCGGCAATTGAAATCATTACCTTTGACTCCACTAACGGCAAAGATATTTTCTGGCACAGCTCAAGCCATATCATGGCCCAGGCTATTGAGGAGCTTTTTCCCGGCAGCAAATTTGGCGCAGGTCCCTCAATAGAACAGGGATTCTATTATGATGTTGCCTCTGAACACCGTTTCCGTGAAGAGGATCTTCGCTCAATCGAAGCAAAGATGCTTGAAATCGGCAAACGTGATATCCAGATTCGACGTGAAGAGATGAGCCGCACAGCTGCCATAGACTTTTTCAAGCATACGAGAACCGATCCTTATAAAGTCGAGATTCTTGAAGATACCCTGAAAAACGTTGAAACTGTTTCACTCTATCATCAGGATGGCTTTACCGATCTCTGCCTTGGGCCTCACCTGCCTACGACCTCAAAACTCAAAGCCGTTCTCCTGACCAATATCTCTTCGTCTTACTGGCGTGGCGATAAGTCAAGAGAAAACATGCAGCGAATTTACGGCATTACCTTTCCTTCGGACAAACTGCTTAAAGAACATGTCGCACGCCTTGAAGAGGCTAAACGCAGAGACCATCGCAAACTCGGTGCTGAACTTGAGCTTTTCATGCTCTCTCCGGAGGTTGGAAGCGGTCTTCCGATCTGGCTGCCAAACGGCGCCATTATACGTAATGAACTCGAGTCCTTTTTAAAAGAAGAACAGCGCAAGCGTGGCTATCTGCCTGTCTACACGCCGCATATCGGCAATATTGATCTTTACAAGCGTTCAGGCCACTATCCCTATTACAGCGATTCCCAGTTTCCGCCGCTGACCTATCACGATGAGGACGGCAAGCAGGAGCAGTACCTTCTTAAACCGATGAACTGCCCGCACCATCACCTCATCTACAGCTCGAAAATGCGCAGTTACCGCGATCTGCCCATCCGACTGACTGAGTTTGGAACGGTCTACCGGCACGAGCAATCAGGAGAGCTCAACGGCCTTGTGCGCGCCCGAGGTTTCACGCAGGATGACTCGCACATATACTGTCGTCCCGATCAGCTTGTCGACGAGATCTGCAACGCTATTGACCTGACTCAGTTTGTTTTTGGAACACTTGGTTTTTCTGAGGTACAAACTCGTCTCTCCATGCACGACCCTGAAAATCGCGCCAAATACGGCGGTACAGCAGAGGTCTGGGAACAGGCGGAAAAAGATGTCAAAGAGGCTGCCGACCGCATGGGTATCGATTACTTTATCGGCATCGGTGAAGCGAGCTTCTATGGCCCGAAAATAGACTTTATCGTGCGCGACGCTCTTGGACGAAAATGGCAGCTCGGCACCGTACAGGTTGACTATGTCATGCCAGAACGCTTCGATCTCACATATATCGGCAGTGACGGACAGAAACACCGGCCCGTGGTAATTCATCGGGCACCTTTTGGCTCCATGGAGCGCTTTATCGGCGTCCTCATAGAGCATACTGCCGGCAATTTCCCGCTGTGGCTTGCGCCCCTTCAGGCTGTTGTTCTGCCGATAGCAGAAGATGTTCACGACTACGCAAAATCAGTGCACCAGGCTCTCCTTGATGCGGGAATCCGTTCCGAGCTTGACACCAGAAGTGAGAAAATCGGCAAAAAAATACGCGATGCCGAAATTGGCAAGGTACCCTGTATGATCGTTATAGGACAGAAAGAGCGGGAGAGCGGTGAAGTTTCGCTGCGCCGTCATCACTTCGGTGATGAAGGACGCTTTAGCGTAAGCGGACTGATCGAAAAGCTCCTGAAAGAGATTACCGGAAGAACCTGATTATCTAAAAAAAACCTGAACGCATGAAGAAACAAAAGGTTACGACTCAAAAGCCGAAACTTACCTATCGGGTCAATGAGCAGATCCGTGTTCCGGAAGTCCGAATTATCTTTCCGGACGGAACACAGGAGGTGATGAAAACCATTGACGCAAAACGGGTAGCCGAAGAGCGGAATCAAGACCTTATCGAAGTCCAGCCGAACGCCGAACCGCCAGTTTGCAAGTTCGACAACCTCGGCAGGCTTCTGTATAAAATGGACAAGAGGGACAAAGATCTGAAGAAAAAGCAGAAGACAACCACCCTCAAGGAGCTCCGGTTTCACCCGAATACCGACAAGCATGATTTTGACTTCAAGAGTGCACATCTTGAAGAATTTCTGCGCAAGGGAAACAGGGTTCGCGCCACTATTGTCTTTCTGGGACGTTCAATCATCTATAAGGATAAAGGACTGGAACTGGCCGAACGCTTGACCGAACGCCTCAGCGTTGTGAGCAACCGTGACGGTGATCCTAAATTTGAGGGGAAAAAGCTCTTTGTCTATTTTGAGCCGGACAAGAAAAAAATAGATGCCTTTGAGCGTATCAAAGCAAAAACAAGCGCTCCGCTGTCGGCTGAAACAGCAAGACCGGTAAAACCGGCAGATCAGGTTGAACCGGCTGAGTAATCAAGAGTATTGCAACAATTTTATATAAAAAATAAAGGACGATCATGCCTAAAATGAAATCACACCGCGGAGCATGCAAACGGTTCAAAACCACTGCCTCCGGAAAAATCAAGCGTGAACGAATGAACGGATCACACAACCTCGAAAAAAAGAACAGAAAACGCTCACGCCGTCTGCATCAGGCAACACTGCTTGAGGGAAACAAGGCAAAGCAGATCAAGCGGATGATCCTGGCATAAATTTTTAACATTAACTCTACACCACGATGCCTAAATCAAATAATGCCGTAGCTTCAAAAGCACGGAGAAAAAGAGTTTTAAAGAAAGCCAAAGGATTCTGGGGATCTCGCGGCAATATTCTGACCGTCGTCAAGCATGCCGTCGATAAAGCAGAACAGTATGCCTACCGTGACCGCCGCGTTAAAAAACGTACCTTCCGAGCACTCTGGATCATGCGTATCAATGCAGCAGCTCGCCTGAACGACACCACCTACTCGAAGCTTGTCAATGCAATGCTGAAGAAGAATCTCGAAATAGATCGCAAGGCTCTTGCTGAAATAGCTGTCAAGGATCCAGCAGCCTTCACCCAGATTGTCAAAGCAGTTATCGAATAAGAATTACACCTGTTATCAATGGAAAACACCATTCGCAGTTTACAGCAGGAGATCATTGATTTTGAGATTAACTCTACGGCAGATCTTGAAACCTTCCGCCTTCGGTATACGGTTCGAAAAGGGCTTATAGCAGCTCTTTTCGGCCAACTCAAGTCAGTCGACCCAGCTGAAAAACCGCGGATCGGCCAGCTGCTCAACGAGCTCAAGCAAACAGCTGATTCAAAGCTCAGCGAAGCAGAAGAGAGACTTGCCGCAACAAAAAGCGACAAAACCAAAGGGATTGACCTGACACTGCCGGGTAGACGATATTTTACCGGCAGTGAGCACCCTGTGCAGAAAGTACTTGGCGAGATGAAGAAGATTTTTTCAGACATGGGCTTCGGTATTGCAACCGGTCCTGAACTTGAACTTGACCACTTCAACTTCGACATGCTCAACTTTCCGCCCGACCATCCAGCCCGCGACATGCAGGACACCTTTTTCATTACCAATGGAAATGCAGAATCGGATGTGCTCCTCAGAACCCATACATCCCCGGTGCAGGTACGAGTCATGCTCGACCAGAAACCTCCCATACGGGTTATCTGTCCTGGAAAGGTCTATCGGAATGAAGCAATCAGCTCACGCAGCTACTGCGTCTTTCACCAGCTTGAAGGACTCTATATAGACAAAAACGTCTCATTCGCAGACCTGAAAGCTACCATCTACTCTTTTGCCCGGCAAATGTTCGGCACCGACGTCAAACTCCGGTTCCGCCCAAGCTTTTTCCCCTTTACCGAACCATCCGCTGAAGTCGATGTCACCTGCTACCTCTGTGGCGGCAAGGGATGCCGTGTCTGCAAAAAATCAGGCTGGCTTGAAATCATGGGCTGCGGCATGGTTCACCCCAACGTCATGCGCAACTGCGGGATAGACCCCGAAACCTGGTCAGGCTACGCCTTCGGCATGGGAGTTGACCGTACGGTACTGCTGCGATACAAGATTGACGATATCAGGCTGCTGTTCGAAAATGATTTGCGGATGTTGAAGCAGTTTACTGCGTAAGAGTTCGCATCATTTGTTTTACCGTCTCATCCAGTAAGCCAAGGTGCTCTTGACAGATTCCAAAAATTTCCTCAGCATCAATATTGAAGTACTGATGCGAGAGTATATCTCGTAGTTCTTTCACTCCTGACCAGTTGATATGAGGGTATGAAACTAAAAGTGTGCCCCCTGTTTCCTTGTCAATTTTTTTGAAGTTTTCACCGATAGCGATGAGCATCATTGCAATTACATCCAGCATATCCATACCCTGATCACTATCCAGAAAATCATCAGCAGTTTTGATAAGAGTAAACCGGCGGTTAATTTTTACGATGGCGGCATCTAACTGCACAAGTTTTTCCAAGAGAGATGCTTGTCATACATAACGAGCCTCACGATCAATGCATGCCTTGAGGTAAGGGTTCATTCTTTTCCAATACCTGATCAGGTCAACTTTGCTGCCAAGCAATTGCTCCAGTTCTTCCTTAAGTTGAACTTTTAGCAAGATATTCGGCTCCATTTCAACAACAATATCAATATCGCTGTCATCTTTCGCAGAATTTCTGGCAACGGATCCAAAGATACCGACTTTTTGCAAACGATAACGTTGTTCAAGATCTATTTTATGACTACTCAGAATGCTGAGTGCTTGATCTCGCTGCATGGTTCACTGTCAATACCTGTTGATTATTATCCATATTATTTTTAGAATATAAACATAGATATCGAAAAATCTGGTATGTGCATGTCCGGACAGGTGAACAGAACAACACCAACTTCAATAAACAGAGGAGGCAGAACAATGGATACCCGACAATTGATTGAAACTTATCACCATGCATGGACAAACGGTGATTTTGTTACAGCACGCGCCTGTCTTGCGGATAAGCTGGATTTTCAGGGAAGTATCAATACCTTTTCGAAAGCTGAAGATTTCATTGCTGTACTGACTCAATTCAAGCAGCTGTTAAAAGGCGTCACTTTGCTAAACAGCTTCTTTGATCATC
Source organism: Chlorobiaceae bacterium (assembly GCA_012972835.1). Lineage (GTDB taxonomy): Bacteria > Bacteroidota > Chlorobiia > Chlorobiales > Chlorobiaceae > Chlorobium. The sequence continues at coordinate 237,442 of JABDHK010000004.1, forward strand.
AAAGTGCTGCGTTACTGTATGACTGTGATTCTGCAAGTCCGGCAGGCATTATTCGTACCGCAGAATTTTTCACCGTGTCTGACAACAAGATTTCTGCAATCCGCCTTGTTTTTGATGCAACTGAATTGAGAAAATTAGTGCCAGCATAAGGCAGATTCCCGCTTTTCCATTCACCATCGCCATTACTTGTTGTTCTTGAAGAAGTACATGCTTACCTTACCATTTCGGATTCCTTCGTTCATAATTTTTTTACGCACACAACTTTTCTTATCCCATAAATCAAAACATATTAAGCTATGGCAAACACGAACGGCGTCTTTTCCGATCTCTTCAATGCGGTCGGCACTCCAATCCAGAATGTAGCTGACACGGTAAGTAATGGTATCGATTCAGCCGCTTCGATCGCCGGATCCGGCATCAATCTTTATACAACAATTATAAGCAGCACAGCCAACGCAGGCATTCAGCTCATCCAAGGTGTTCTAACCGGCATCACAACAGCCATCACCCCGAAAAAGTAAACACCAACTTCCCTGTTTAAAGCACCCTGCCCTACCCTGCGCAAGGTGCTTTAATGGTATCCGCCGCAAGCCTCTCAGGATTCAATACTCAGCACTTTTTTTCGGCAAAGAGTTTTTTATATTGAGTAAAATTACTCAATACTCTGAGCAAAATTGTCATGCAGATAGAAAGAGCCCAAAAATCGCTCCTTACAAAACGAATCGAATCAGAACCCCGGCAATTCATCCAGGTTCTTTACGGCCCGCGTCAAGTCGGCAAAACCACTGTTGCTCAGCAGTTTATGCAATCGACTCCCCTGCCTGTACACTTCGCCTCAGCTGACCTTGTTGCAGCTGGACAATCAAACTGGATCAGTCAACAATGGGAAGCAGCCCGGATTAAACTTCTGAAGTCTGAACAGCAGGAGAGCGTGCTTATCATTGACGAGATTCAAAAAATCAGCAACTGGAGTGAAACAGTTAAAAAAGAGTGGGATGCTGATTCACTCAATCAACAAAAACTCAAGGTTATTCTTTTGGGTTCGTCACGCTTGCTCATCCAGCAAGGACTTACCGAATCACTTGCAGGCAGATTTGAAACAATCTACCTGGGCCACTGGTCATACGGGGAAATGAAACATGCTTTTAACTTTACCCCTGAGCAATTCGTCTGGTTTGGCGGTTATCCCGGTGCAGCAGCACTGATAGACGATGAAGAGCGATGGGCAAGATACATCGTCGATTCTCTCATCGAAACAAGCATCTCAAAAGATATTCTGATGCTTACCCGAGTCGACAAACCCTCACTCATGAAACGGCTGTTTGAACTTGGATGCGGCTATTCAGGACAGATTCTTTCCTATACAAAAATTCTTGGTCAACTGCAGGATGCTGGAAATACAACAACACTGGCGCACTATCTTCATCTGCTTGATACCGCAGGTTTATTAGGAGGACTGGAAAAGTATCATCCCGGGAATTTACGATCAAGGGCATCAAGCCCGAAGTTTCAGGTACATAACACCGCACTGATAAGCGCACAGCAGCAGCACACTTTTCACGATATCTCAGAAAATCCAGAACTGTGGGGCCGATGGGTTGAATCATCAGTTGGCGCTCATCTCATTAATCATACCCGTACTGATGCACTCAAGCTCTATTACTGGCGTCAGGGAAATCATGAGGTTGATTTTGTCCTCGAGCACAAAGGAAAAATAATCGGTCTGGAAATCAAAAGCGGTCGATCACAACATGCATCAGGCATGGCTGCATTTTGTAAAGAATGTAATCCCTACAAAGTTCTTCTTGTCGGCAACTCCGGTATCCCCTGGCAGGAATTCCTTGAACTCAATCCGCTTGAGTTATGAATAAAGTCCAATACCCTTAAGGATCCGTTCGGCGAAGATCTTTGAGCAGAAGAAATAAATGATATGGGTCTGTCGGGGAGGGAATAAAATTAAAATGCGTGTAAAACTTGCGCGCCGCATCATCTTTTGCATGGGCTGCAATGGCTCGTATCCCTGCAATATCTGCAGCCTGCATAGTTCATCGCATGGCATCTTTTAATAGACCCGCACCTATTCCTCTATTTTGCCAGTCAATACTCACAGCCAAACGCGCCAGCAACATGATGGGAACAGGGTGCCTGGCCAGCCCTTTTGTGAGACGTTGCGGGGAGTCCTCGTAATTTACCTGACCTACAGCCAGGGTATAGAATCCAGCAATGGCTCGATCTGCCATACCTACATAAGTTTGCGATGAAGAGGCCTGCTGGCTTGTAAGGGCAAAACGGACAAGAAATCTATTGAGCGCCTGGCTACCGCAATCAAAATCATCAAGATGGTGACCGCTGCCAAGCTTTTCTATGGAGAAGTGCGTGGTCATCAATGGTTACTCGTTCTCAAAAATACTTTTTTCCTGAAAAAGCTTCTTGAGTCTGGGCAATTCACGCGGCGAGGCATCCAGTGCCTCCATAAATAAGCTCCATTGCGGCCCATCAAGTTGAAATGAACGACGGTCTGCCAAGGTTTCCTCAGCTCGGGAAAGGGCGCTCTCAAGCACAAACTCACTGACGGAGCGTTGTGCTGCAGCAGCCGCACTACGAAGCACCTGCTTCGCCTGCTTGGAGAGACGAAGGTCAAGTTTTTCGGTTCTGGTTGTTATTGCCATAGGTAAAGGTTTCTTGGTTCTGCTTCTCCGATAATATACAAGAGCCGCCAGACATCGTCATGACAAAAAAATCTCTTCGACAGACTTATGCCCGTAGTATATCCAGCATCAAGGAAATCATGAAGTTGATTTTGTTCTCGAGCACAAAGGGCAAATATTCGGTCTTGAAATCAAAAGCGGTTGATCACAATAAGTGAAGAATCCACTCTTTAGCCATTGACTTTTTCGGATAATGTGAGAAACTTGTCCTTCTGCTTATAATCATAGCTGCTATCAATCCCAACCAGCCCGCTTTTTATCAGATGCGCATTGACAAATGTCTTGTTCTCAAGATAGAGGTAACAGAGCAGGTCGTTTTCTTCGTCATGTTTCAGCTTGTCATACTTCAGGAAGATACGCTTACCCTTTATCTTTTCAGTCAGATACCCGACCGCCTTGTCGTGCGTGAACGCCTCGCCCTTGATGCCGATCAGTTTTATCGTTAACCCGTTGGATAACCGCACTTTTTCGGGACTGAGCACCTCCTTGACTGTAAAGAACTCTTCGCGCTGCGCCTCACTCTCCTTCTCAATCCTGGAGCCAAAAGTGAGTTTTCGGGGATCGGTTATTTTATCAAGCTTGTGGGGATCTTTGAACTGATAGGGCAACTGCTCAATGGCTGCGGCAAAATCAACCTTGACCGGGTCGTACAGAAACTCGTATTCTGTCCCCATAAAATCGGGCTGCCTGGTATTCAGCTTCTGTCTGGCAATCTCGATAAACTCCGGATTGATTTCGTACCCGACCGAGTTTCGGCCAAGATTCTTTGCGGCAAGTGACGTTGTCCCGCTACCCATAAAGGGATCGAGCACAGTATCGCCCCGGAAGGCGAACATTTTGATAAGCCGTTGCGGAAGCTCTTCTGGAAACATTGCAAGATGCCCATCCTGTTTTGCACCGGCAAAGTTCCAGTGACCTGCAAAGTAGGTATTCCACTCCTCGGTGGTCATGGCTGAGTTTTCTTTCTGCTCTTTGGTTGGTTTTGGAGCTTCTCCCTGTTTTTTGAAGATAAGAATGAACTCATAATCAAGCTTGAGGATGCCGTTACGGGGATAGGGAAAGCTCCCCATGATCGAAGCACCACCGGTAGTATTTGTTGTGGTGACCTTCTGCCAGATCACTGCTCCCATGTAGTCGAACCCGATTGTCTCGCAGAACTTGATGATCTCCGTCCGGATGGGAATGACCTTATACCTGCCATAGTAGACCGAACGGGCAAACTGGTCGCCGATGTTGATGCAGAGGCGGCAACCGGGATGCAGCACCCTCTCGCATTCATTCCAGACAAGGTTCAGGTTGTTGATGTAGCTTTCGTAACTCTCGTGAAAGCCAATCTGGTTCTCCGTCCCATAGTCCTTGAGCTGCCAGTAAGGCGGTGAAGTAATGACAAGATGTACAGACCTGTCAGCCAAAAGGCTCATCTGTCGGCTATCGCCTTGAATTATAGTGTGATGAGTCTTCAATGTTCTGCAGGGTATCTGTTCTTGTTCTGGATAAAGAAGGTTCAGGTGTTTGAATCAAGTATAGAAAATTTCTGTTGATTTACACTGCTGAAGCCAGAACATTTCCCCTCTGCAATTTCCCAATTACATCCGTTATATAACCGATGAATAAAATCCTCAGTTGGCGCTCATATCATTAATCATACCCGTACTGATTCACTCAAGCTCTTTTATTGGCGTCAGGGAAATCATGAGGTTGATTTTGTCCTTGAGCACAGAGAAAAAATAATCGGTCTTGAAATCAAAAGCGGTCGATAACAACAAGCATCAGGCATGGCTGTAGTTAGCAAGGAATGTAATCCCTGCAAAGTTCTTCTTGTCGGCAACTCCGGTATTGCGTGGCAGGAATTCCTTGAACTGAATCCACTCGAGTTATTCAACTGAAAAATATTTCAGCCTTAAAGAACTTTACATACTGAATGTTATACAACAAATATCGGAAAAGAGAAGGATCGCTTTAGGCACTGCTGATTATCGAGCAAAAATTATATAGCAAAAAACGACTGATCTAATCACAAGTATTGCAAGCGCACAAATTCTGAACAACGCGACATGATATCGTAATTCGTGTCGCATTCATAGCTGAAATACTTGGTATTTTGTAGCTGGTCCTCTCCCAAGCTATCATGGCTTGCTCCTCTTCCTCGCGGGATACAAAGGTTGAGCCGAGCTCTTACGCGTAGGCAAGAATGCGATCTTGGACGGTCTTATGTTCTCCGGGTTTAAGCATCGATATTTCTTATCTATAGACGCTTCCCAAAATCCAACGCACGCCGAACAAAACCTCCCAAGTAGCCCAGCGTGGACTGTTCACATCATTAAGACCTTATAACAATAAGTAATAAAACTGAAAAATAACAAGTGCCATTTAAAATATTCCAAAAACCTTCTGAAGAACTTTTGAAATACCAAGTAGGGTTTGCTGAATAATTCATAAGTCATTTTATAGTAATGAAATAAGGGTATATTTTTGTATATTTCTTGTAAGGAAAACCATAAAAAGTCACCAAAAACCTTGCATCTCGAAATCATCGATTTATGTATCAGCCTAAGTTTCATCAGCTTACGTTCGAAACCTTTTACCTTCCGTTCGGAGGCAAACTCGACCGGAATAACCGATGGATCAAACTGGCAGATTCTATACCATGGCATTTGGCTGAAGAACGGTACTCCAAGAAATTCCCCTCAAAACGAGGGGCACCAGCACTAACCGTTCGTATGGCATTGGGAGCCCTCATCATCAAAGAAAAACTCGGCCTGACCGATGTTGAAACCGTTGAGCAGATCAAGGAAAATCCTTATCTCCAGTATGTCATCGGACTGGACGGCTATCAATATGAAGCACCCTTCGACGCGTCGAGCATGACCCATTTTCGCAAGCGTCTCAAACATGCTGATCTGGCAGCTTTGCAGGATGAACTCCTGCAAATGCAGCAGGCGAAAAAGCAGACAGTGAGGACAAACAACGACGACGATGATGAACCCGGAACCGGCTCCGCCAAGCAAGGCAAACTCATTGTTGATGCCACCTGCGCACCGGTAGATATAGCATATCCGACCGATCTCGGTTTGCTCAATGATGCCCGGGAGAAGAGTGAAATACTCATCGACAAGCTCTACGCTCATGCTCCTGCGGGAATAACGAAACCCCGGACCTATCGGCAGAAAGCGAGAAGAGATTTCCTTGGTCTGAGCATGAAACGGAATAGGTCGAAATGCTCCCTGCAGCGAGGTCTGCGCAAGCAGTTGCAGTACCTCGGACGGAACCTGAAGAGCATCGCTGCATTGTCGGAATCCGTATCCCTTACCCTCCTTGAGCCACGCTGGTATCGTACTTTTCTGGTGATCAGTGAACTCTATCGCCAGCAGCATGAGATGTACCAGACCGGAAGAAAAAGCATAAGCGACCGACTTGTGAGCATCAGTCAGCCGCATGTCCGTCCGTTGGTACAAGGCAAGGCTGCAGCAAGGACAGAGTTCGGTATGAAACTCTCGATCAGTGTGGTTGCAGGCTGGAGCACGATAGAGCGGATGAGCTGGAACAACTACAACAAAGGCGGTGACTTGGTTCGAGATATCGAACGATACCGTAATCGTTATGGCTACTATCCTGAATCAGTGCATGCCGACAAAATCTATCGGACACTGGCCAACAGAATGTGGTGTAAAAAGTATGGTATCAGGTTGTCCGGCGTGCCATTGGGTCGGCCATCAAAGGATCCAGAGAAAAACCGGGCAAGGCGTCGGCAAATCAGAGAAGATGAAGGAATCAGAAACGCCATTGAAGGCAAGTTCGGTCAGGCAAAGCGGAGATACAGCCTGAACCGAGTCATGGCACGGCTCGCTGAAAGTAGCCAGACCGTGGTATCAATCGTATTTCTGGTGATGAACCTTGAGCACCTGCTCTCGGTTTCTTTTTTGCGCATCTATTTGGTACTGAAGCACTCACAGGAGGCAAATGTAAGGCTCCTTGTCCGTCTGGTTCGACAGTATCAGCAAGAAGGTAAAATGGAATTAATGCCGACTGCGGTTACATACTGTATGGCAGTTTGAAGAAACTTCGATTTGTTCAGTAACTCCCAAGTAGGTTTTATCATTGATGAGCTTGTGGAGCAGGAGTTACAAGCTTATCGCGCAAAAATACTTTTCTTTTTTATCAACGACTGAAAATTTGAGGAGTTTGAAGTTGAAAGCAGTGGGATGCATTTCGGCTATAATCGCTTAACCTGCCTGCAAACTTAAAATTGGCGGGCTTAGAACAAACAGAAATACACAAATGGTAGACAGAGACGTATCTAATCTTGACTTGAAAATTAAACTCACCAATGAGTATTTAAGGAATGGTGGAGTTGAGAGCATACATGATCCCGCATTACTAAAGGATTTGATAAATGTTCAATTCACTGCTGAAGGTAAAGCAGACCCTTACACCGTTAGTTCAAGAGTAAACGCTTTTATGCTGGCGATACTGGGCTCTCACATGATGCCACTTTTATTTCATACAGAACATATTTCAGAATATGCTTCCACCTTACAGAAGGCAAACAGTTTTGACCAAGAAACTATTGACTCGGAAGAACAGTTTGACAAGATATATGACGAATACAAAGCAAAAGATGACACACTTTTCAGAGGGCAAAGGGAAGCCAAATGGCCATTATACAGCAAACTTCAAAGACAATGGATAATTGAAAAATTATTCACTAAGGAAGAAAGCTATCAAAAAATAATTGAGAAACTTGTTGAGATAGGCATATCAAATTACAGTTCTCAAATACAAAAGCTCTTATCAGTACACCACATTGACACAGTGAATCCAATTTCTGTTTTGGGCTTCTTGCAGCATCACGGTTGCCCAACCCCATTACTTGACTGGACTTATAAATTTCAAAATGCACTATACTTCGCATTAGACGGACTTACACCGAATACTGAGACTCTTGAGATAGAAGATTATTGCAGTGTTTATTTCATTGAAGAAAAATATTTTGAAGGGGGGAATTTGAGAAGTATTATTAAAAAAGGGTTAGATGCTAACGACCAACCTGAACTTATGAAGCTAATTGCTAAAATCGCAAATGGAAATGAAGAAAAAAGAATTGCAATGGAAAAGAAATTTGGTGGAAGAAAATTATTTGACCACAATAGAATATTATGTTCAGGACTAATTTCACACATGACCAAGATTGCATCCTTAATAAATTATCCAATTGCATATTTCAGCGATAAAGATGTTGCTTCGGGTATCCTATTCTCGCTAAAAAACAGTACAAACATATTGAATCAAGCAGGCGTATTTACATGGAACTCTGATCCATCAAAACCAATTGAAATAGTTGGTGGCGAGCAATATCAGAAGGGCAAAAGTAAAGAAGATGCAAGAAATTATAGGTTCTGCACTTGCTTCAATATTCACAAGAAACTATTACCTTATGTAAGAAAAAGATTAGACGCAGATGGAATAACAAAAGAATTTATTTACCCGACTTCCGGATTAAGCACTTGGGAAGTTTTTGAAAAAAGCAAAAGCAAGTAAACAATGGTAACTTATTTTGACGCCACAACTAATGTAAACCGCTTTGAATAAAGTGTGTGCAGACTTCAAGAAATTGTTCTTCATGGACAGAGAAAAACGGCAGCTAACGGCGAGTTAGAATAATTCCTTATGACATTGTAAAGCTACGGCTGGCGCCCATCGCTGAGAATATTAATCAGACAACTATTCCGTGCTTCGACAAGGGTTTTGGCATTCGACACTGAAGTAAAGGAGTATGCCTGAACTATAATTTCACTCTTTGCAGCATGGATTCCACTGACCACCGTTGCAGTAGCTCCACCATTTTGAGAGAAGAAGACATCCGTAGTACCAATGGACTGAAAATGTTCTGCATAGCCTCCCATAGGCATATGCAGCAGAAGAATGGTAAGAAAACAGACGATTTGCTTTTTCATGAGAGAATATCAGGACGTAAGGTAGTTATCAGCATAAAGCTATCTCTTTATCTTCTTGTGACTCATGAGTGTGAGTTCAGTCTCCATCGGTTTTTTGTATGGCCACCATTAGATGTGAGTGGCATTGGTTCTCATTGGTTAACACCCTGTTTTTTATTGAGCGAAAGTTATCGCGTACTGTGCTTTAAAATCTTCTTTGAGTAATGGATGCAGCTCACTCCAGGGAATGAGGATTTCAGTTGGGCCATTTGCATATGCGGCAATCTCATATTCATTGTACACGAATATCATCCCATCATTGCTCAAGGCGAAGTTGTTGGTGTAGTTCAGTTGTTTTATGGATAACCCAAAATAACCACCCTTTGGGTGATCCAGTTGATCCATAGTTGAAAGCCCATTCTTCCGTCTGAACGCTCTATTGATAAGGCTGTTCAATCGCGCATCAAACTGCGGCACGAAGATATCTGCCAGGTTCAGTTGGGATCCCGTATTGCTGTTGAATACGAATAACTTTATCGGATCCAAACCATGAGCCCCGCCAAAAAAGAGATGTGCATTTATTCTTACCGACAACAGTCCGGGTTTATTCAGCAACACTGAACCCTTTACTGCAACCTGAAAAGGCAACTCGCTCCCTGATTCCCGCCGTTCTTTCTGATAGCTCGCGATTAGAGCCTCAGCAGCAGATTCCGGGGAAATCGGTATCTTAGGAGGCTCATCCTGATTCGTGGCAACTGTTAGCATATACTTCTTAAGCGTGCGGTTGATCAGCGTCGATGCAGGCCCTCCGGTAAAAACTGGATAGTCGCATCTCCAGAATGTCTTGCGGTCATCCCCACTCTGTTTTTTCCACTCACTATTAGAGTAATACGACGGTTTTGGAATCGGAATGCTTCGTTCAAAAATAAACCTCCTATAGCCCAGGTTAGGGTTCCCTGCTCTGAGCGGTTCCTGATTTGCCCCTATCACCTGAATGCTCCATAATGCTACAAGCAGAATAACTGAGGAGAAGGTCACGCACCTCAAGCACCTGCGGAGGGTATTTGAAAAACCAGTCATAAGAAGTTTGGCTCAATTTTATTATCAAAACAAAAATCAGTTAACAAAATCAATCAGTCACAAATTGAACGCCATTGCTATCTGCTGTTATCTTTACTGTCTGACCTCTGACTACCTCTCCAGCAAGTATCTTTTGAGATAAAGTTTCGGATACATATTGATCAAATACTCTCTGCATCTCTCTTGCTCCTAAGGCCTCGCTGTATCCCTTTTCCAGTAGGAAATTCAGTGCTTCATCCGATAACCCTACCTTTATGCCTTTCGGAATTAATCGGTTGTTAAGAGCTGGCAGAATCTTGAGGGAAATAATTTCTTTTACTGTCTCTCTACCAAGGGGATAAAAGGTTATTCTTTTCTGGATTCTGTTCAGAAACTCAGCCCTGAAAACAGTAACAATAGCCTTCTGAATTTGCGATTCATACCCATCCCACTGCTTTGATTTTTCTCCTGTGTTCGATTCAAATCCGATCACCTTGTCCTCTGAACTGATCTGTTCCAGATTGAACCCCATGGGGGCTTGACCCTTTCCTTTTGAACTGATATTGCTGCCGAGGTTGGAAGTTAGAATAATGACCGATTCAGAGAAGTTGACACGTCGACCGTGACCGTCGGTCAATCGGCCTTCATCGAATATCTGAAGAAAAATATCAAAGACATCGGGATGGGCTTTTTCAATTTCGTCGAAAAGAATTACTGAGTATGGGTTTGATCTTATCTTCCCTGTCAATTGGCCTTCCTCTTCATACCCAATATATCCAGGGGGAGATCCTATCAGTTTGGCGACTGAATGTTTCTCCTGATATTCTGACATATCTATACTGATCAGGTGGCTTGCATCATGAAACAGAAATTCGGCAAGAGCCTTTGCAAGCTCTGATTTGCCTGTTCCAGTAGACCCAATAAAGAACAACACAATTGGCTTGACAGGATCCTTTAACCCAGCTTTTGCAGTCCTTATCGCCTTACCAACTTCATTGACAGCATAATCCTGTCCTATCACCCTTTGTTTTAGATGGTCTTCAATGTTCAGCAACCTCTCAGTGTCGGCAATAGTCAGTTGTTCAATAGGAATTCTGCACCTTTCAGAAATAACTTGAGCGATATCATTGATCGTCAGTTCCTCATTCGCTTTGGCTGAAGCGGTACCAGGTGAAAATGTTTTTAACATAACCCGGGCACATGCCTGATCAAGAATATCTATTGCCTTGTCCGGCAGTCTGAAATCAGGGAGATAACGCATAGAAAGTTCTACTGCCTTTTCAATCACATCATCGGAAATTTTAATTCCATGATGCTCTTCAAATTTCAGCCTGAGACCCATCAACATTTGTATAGCCTCATCTTTCGTCGGCTCATCCACCCATATCACTTGAAACCGTCGCTCTAATGCCGAGTCTTTTTCAATATACTTGCGGTACTCAGCAGTGGTCGTTGCTCCGATACATTTTATCGCCCCTCTCGCAAGAGCAGGCTTCATGATATTGGCTGCACCCGTGGAACCACCGGAACCACCCGCACCTACCAAGGAATGTATTTCGTCAATGAATAACACTATGTTTGGGTCGGCAGATGCTTCTTTAAGCAGTTCCTCCAGCCTTTCTTCAAATTCTCCCCTGTACTTTGTACCCGCAACGAGAGTGCCCATATTGAGTTCAATGACCCTGAAATTCTTGATTTGATGGGGAGCACTCTCTTCAACAACTTTCAAGGCAAATCCCTCGACAACAGCCGTTTTACCAACACCGGCTTCTCCGATGAGAATGGGATTGTTCTTTTTCTTCTGCATGAGAATCCGGGCAATTCTCTTTATCTCGTCAGTTCGGCCAATTGCAGAATCAAGTTTTCCGTCACGGGCTAATTTGGTCAGATCCCTGCCGAATTTATCTATTATGGGTGTCTTGCTTTTTTCACTTGGCTTCGGCTGTTTCTCTTCGCCATCAGCATTAGCTTTCGGCGTCTCATGCAGTTCATCATTTGCCTTTGCGGGCACGTCCATAACATCTAATACATCGGACTTTTCAACAGAGAGCTCGCAGAATAAACGATCCAAAGGCTGTGATCGCTGCCCTAAACAAGCAGCCAAAAGATGCTGGGGTCGAATCTCCCCGGCTGATGTTTGTTTGCACAGTTTCCCTGCAATTGAAAAAACATCCCTGCATCGTTGTGTTCGATGTCCTGAAAACTCCTCTTGAGTTGACTCTGATTCCTGTAATATTTTTCTCAGCCGTCGACGGGCCGGTTTTGGGTCAAAAGATGCCAGCGCAAGGGAATCCCTGAATTCCTTTACATCCAACAGTGCCTGCTGCCACTGATTTTCATCAATATCAGATATAGCTTTTTTTTCGATATAGAGGATATCTTCAAGCTTACACAGACCAAGAAACAAATGCTCGCTGTCAATATCCTTACTATGAAGCTCCTTGGCCTCACTGGCACCGAGGCGAAATGCTATTTGAGAAGAAACAGATAATGAGGGCATACGCAATTTACTTCACCGTTGCATCGTTGAACTTTACAAACTGACTGTTAGGAATAAGCCAACTGTTAGATGGCATCAAGCCTATCTTCTTTGTTTCTTCGTATTCAGCAAAAAACGATTCTCTTATCGTTTGAAATGCTGTGTCGTTATCTGAATTACAAAAGACAAGCGTTTGATTCAATTGATTGACAAGAGGTGCTGGATGTTTTTGTAAAGGTGTTTTTATAAAGTGGTTCAAAGAGGCGTAGCACTTATTATCTGTTTTTTCAGGACTTTTATGGAGCTGAATAATTATTTCAACAGGAATTTGAGGAAGTACAAATGACTGTGATGCGAGAAACGTACTTTGTGTGAGCATAAACGGTTTTTGATTTGGACTTGTCATCGCATTATCTTTTTTTCAAGTTATTAAGAGATACAGCAGCTGTTTTCACTGATAACAATAAATACAGTTATCGTATTTACTATGCCAAAACGGCTTATACACCGCTAAGGAACCTCTTCTAAAGCACATCTAAACTCTTTTGCGGTCTGATAGCGTTCTGAGATTTCTTTCTTTATTGCCTTATGCACAACGTTGGCCAATTTTTTTGAGATATTCGGATTTCGCTTTTGAATAGAAATCTGCTCTTGTGTCAGAATGATCACATGGGGGTGTTTCATATCTTCAAGTCGCATAATCATCTCCAGCGCATCTTTCATGTTATCAGCTTTTGACCTGTTTTCATTCCTAAACTTTTCAATTTCCCGATTCGTGGGAAAATGATAGGGATACTTGCCGGTAAGCAGATAATATAGGGTAACGCCCATTGAGTATATATCAGCTGGCTCTCTTACGCTTCTGGTATCTTTTATCTGTTCAGGAGACATGTAGATTATTGTCCCCATACCGACATTTGCCTGAGTCATCAGGGACCCGCCCGCATCTGAATATTTTTTGGCAATCCCAAAGTCACTGATCTTGGGTGTCAGCCCTCCTCTTGAATTATTTTGGAGAAGGATATTCCCCGGTTTGATGTCGCGATGAACAATATTATTGGCATGAATAAATTCAAGCCCCTTGAGAGCATTGATAATTTGCGGCACTGCAAGGTCAGGTGGGATAAACCCCGAAGAGGAATCCATCAAGGTATCAATATTTCCTCTTGAGAGCAGTTCCATTACAAAATATGGCCCTTCCTCTGTTGTACCACTATCGATGAATCTAACAACGTTGGGATGAGAAAAAGCTTTCATGAACTTTGTCTCTCTGTGGAACCGCTTCATCACCTCTTCATTCTTCAGATCAAGCAGTTGTTTCAAAGCCATTATCCGTCCGGTTTCTTGCTGGTGGACCATATAGACCTTTCCCATGCCACCTTTTCCCAAATCCTTTATCACGGTATAACAATCTATCTTTTTGCCAGCATCCTTTCCACTCATCATTGCCTGGACACAGTCATCACAGCAATAGGTAACCGCGCCAGAGAGTTCGTGTGCCTTGCCATCGCTGTTGGCTATTGAAGAGAGGTCTTTTCCACATTTACAGGTGACGGTATAGGTTATCCAGGAAGATTGCCTGCGGTTATTCTCTTCTATTTCCTCTTCGCATGCCTCGCAAATGGCAGGAGGGGTTTCGCCCTCCATCAACTCGACAGCAATGGTTTTATTGCACCTTTCGCAATGGTATTGGATGCTTTTCGGTTGGTTCTCTGTAAATACATGAACTTTGAGTTGGGTATACCCTACCTCTATCAAGTCGCCATCATGGAGTTCAGCCTCTTTGACTTCAATGCCGTTGATACTTGGCGGATTAGTACTTTGAAAATCGAAAAAATAGATTCGTGGCGGGGCTATTTCAAGCAGGAAGTGTTGTCGTGAAACATAGGGATCATCGTCAGATAGCTTAAAGTGGACAGGCCGGTCTTTTCCTCCCCGACCGACAATAAAAGTATCAGGCTGAGTGAATTCAAACTTTTGGCCCGTTTCCGGCCCCTTTATGACTTCAAGACTGAGTTTCATGTAACTATTTCAATTTGGAACAATTGCAAAGCAGTTAGTCAAACTCCAGTTTCCAAATCAGACGCCACAGCTTCAGCGTGTTGTCCCAACTTCCCGATATGGCATATTTCCCGTCTGCACTCAGGCTCACGGAGCTGACCCAATAACTATGACCCTCAAAGGTATGCAGGCACCGACCTGTCAACACATCCCATAGCTTTATCGTCTCGTCAGCACTCCCCGATAAAGCATAACTCCCATCAGCGCTAAGACTCACGGAAAAGACAGCATCACTGTGCCCCTCGAATGTGCGCAGACGTTCTCCTGTGGCTATTTCCCATAATGAAAGCGTACAGTCAGAACTACCCGATAGGGCAAATCTACCGTCAGGACTACAACTCACGGAGTTGACACCATCACTGTGCCCCTCGATTGTGCGCAAACACTCCCCTGTGGCTATGTCCCACAGCTTGAGAGTCCGATCACCACTCCCCGATAAGGCGTATCTACTTTCTGCACAAAGAGTTACAGCATTCACCCAATCGGTATGCCCCTCGAAGGTGCGCAGGCACTGCCCTGTCGACAATTCCCAAAGTTTCAGCGTTTTATCCCAACTCCCCGACAAAACATATTTTCCATCAACGCTCAGACTCAGGGAGCAGACCCCTATAGTATGCCCCGTGAAAGTACGCAAGCACTGCCCTGTCTCGACTTCCCACATCTTTATAGTTGCGTCATGGATGCTCCCACCTCCAGATATTGCATATCGGCCGTCTGCACTCATACATACAGAGCTAGTAGAACCGCTATGTCCTTCAAAGGTACGCATGTAACGCCCTGTTTCAAGATCCCAAAGAATAAGAGTATTGTCAAGGCTCCCTGATAGTACATATTTGCCATCGGAGCTTAGACAAACTGAGTAAACATGACTCTTATGGCCTTGGAAAGTGTTCTTTAAAAACCCAAAATTGAAGGTTTTATTGATAGCCTGATCATAAAGCTTTTGATAAACCCTAAGCAGACCTTGGTCATCCCTAAAATCGGCCTCTTCCCATACCCTATAAAGAATCTGATAGGCATATAAATATAGACCCCTTTTTATGAGACTTTCAGCTTGATCAATAGCTAATCTTAGGTCATCTTGGATTTCCTTAATCTTTTCAAAAGGCTTGAACCCTGATATTTGTAATTTAGCGACATAAGCAGCGTTTGTTATTTTTACCTCCCATAGCTTGAGAGTATTGTCATAGCTGCCCGACAAGATATATCTTCCATTAGCGCTCAAATTCAAGGATGTGACACTTTTACTATGACCGTCAAAGGTACGCAGGCAACGCCCTGTTCCAACTTCCCACATTTTGAAAGTGTTGTTACGACTTCCCGATAAGGCATATTTACCGTCAAAGCTTAAACTAACATGGCCCCCCCCTCCTTCAAATGTTCGCAAGCACTCCCCTGTGGCCAAGTTCCACAGCTTCATCGTGTTATCCCAACTCCCCAAGGCATATCGACTATCTGCACTCAGAGTTACATCTTGCACAAAATCGTTATGCCCCTCAAAGGTGCGAAGGCAACTCCCAGTTTTAATATCCCATAGCTTGAGGGTATGGTCAAAGCTGCCTGACAAAGCACATTTGCCATTACCGCTCAAACACACTGACTGGACACCACTACTATGCCCCTCGAAAGTTCGCAGACACTCCCCTGTTTGTACATCCCATAGTTTGAGTGTTCCATCATTACTACCTGACAAGACATATCTATCATTTGTGCCTTGACTCAAAGATGTAACCTGCAAGCGATGACCCATGAAGGTTCTAAGGCACTCACCTGTTTCAACCTCCCACAGTTTGAGTGTTTTATCATTACTACCCGACAAGGCATATCTGGCATTACCGCTCAAGCTCACTGATCTGACACCATCACTGTGTCCATTGAAGGTGCGAAGACACTTACCTGTTCCGATCTCCCATAGCTTCAACGTATTATCGCCACTCCCCGATAAAGCATATTTCCCATCAACACTCGGACTCAAGCAGGTGACCCATTTACTGTGCCCCTCGAAGGTGCGAATCAATCCTATTGTGCCTATCATACTTTGGCCAAATATTTCTTCAAACCTTGTAGGGTATAACTTCAAGAGCTCTTTCGCCGAGACTGGATCAAACCGCTCAGCATGAATATACCCTTGTAACTCGGAAATCTTTTCTTTGCCAATGGCAGGATTCAGGCAACTCCTGATTCTCCTTAACACAACAATGTCATCTATTTCACCTGCGCGCCACTGCAACAATGCCAGATTGAATACCGCTTCGGAATGGGTACTGTTAGCCGTAACAGCAGCTTCAAAGCATTTTCTTGCTTCTACCTCTCTGCCAAGCTCGTAATAGGAGTAGCCCTGGTTGTTCAGTTCATCGGCAGTTGTGTCATGCAGCTCAAGCCGGTAATGCGGTGCATCGGTACCATACAGTTCCCGGAAAATGGCGTTAAGTTCTTCCCTTAACTCGCTGAAGTTCTGTTGTCTCTTGCTTCTGTCAAATTCTACGCTTCGAAGTAGCAGGGTTCTCAGTCCGTCGGAAATATCCCTTTTCAAATCACGTGGGTCTGGCGCTCCGTCTTTGACTTCTATCGATACCTCATAGGGACGTCTACCACAGAACATTTCCCACATGCAGACTCCAAAACTGTAGATGTCTGACTCATACCAGACTCCTTTCGGTGCTTCTGCACTTTTATGCCTCGGATCATTAAACTGCTCAGGTGACATGTATGCATGAGTACCCATGGTGTCTCCCATGCGCGTGCCATGCTCATCCCCGCCGCGCTTTGCACCTGATTTGCCTACGGCTGTGACGGCTCCCACAAGGCCGAAGTCTGTTACCTTGACCTGCCCGCCTTTGGTTACCAGTACGTTCCTCGGTTTGATGTCGCGGTGAATCATCCCTCTTTCATGGGCTCGTTCCAACCCATGACAGAACTGGATTGCCATGTCAAGACCAACCTTGTAGTCTGTACAGCGTCTATCGCTGATCCACTCTTCAAGGGTGCCGCCATCAACATACTCGATAAAGATGTGTGGCACTCCCTCTATCGCCCTTACAAAGTAACAGTAGGCGATGTTCGGATGCATTCCGAGGCCTGTCCATGCGTCTGCCTCCTGCAATACACGTGAGAAAAGATCACGGTCGGCAAGTATCGCTTCTTTCGGCTGCTTGATGGCAAACGTGATCCGCTGCCTGGTGTCCCTCCCGATATAGACATAACCCATCGCACCGGAAAAGACTTCCTCTACCTTGTAACGGTTTTCAATCAAGTCCCTGATGCTGTATGTCTTTGCGTTCTTAACTACCCAATCATTGTGCGCCAGAATTTCAGGTGGTGAAGGTTGTGACGCACCAACTTGCCGCACTACCGTGCCACCTGCAGGGACATTTTTTTTCAGACCAGTGGGTACTTCCTGTGGCGGTTTCGGTATAGTACGTGCAGGGGACTCAGCTTTAGTCGGAACATTTGTAACCGTAGGCTGAGTTACCGCCTTCTTTTCGAGCACGCCATCGCCATAAGGATTGGCTTTTGCAATTTTTGGCTCAACCTTTGTGACCGAAGGTTTCTTGTCCTTCTGAAAGAGATTTCTTAAATCATCGAAAAGTGACATATCAGTTCCTGTCAGTTGCCTGATATTGTAGCAATGACCACGGTAATGTTATCATCACCTCCAGCATCATTTGCCTTACTGATCAGCTTCCTACATATCTCTTCAGGTGTTCCGCCTTTTTTTACAACAGTATATATTTCCTCATCGGACAGCATATCCCAAAGGCCGTCCGTACAAAGAAGAATGATGTCACCTTTCTTTAACTTTCGCTGTATAGACTCTGGCTTTACCACCGGCGATGTTCCAAGTGCCTGAGTAAGCTGGTTTTTTAGATAACTTTGCCGAGCCTCTTCTTTGGTCATTTGCCCGGCTTGTACCAGTTCCATGACTACGGAATGATCTGTAGTCACCTGAATAATCTCTTTTTTATCAATCAAATAAACTCTTGAATCTCCAACATGGGAGACATGAAGAGAGCTTTTGTCGATGAATACTAAAACTACCGTACACCCCATACCGGAATACTCAGGTGCTGAGCGGCCTTTTTCAAAAACCTGCCGGTTAGCTTCATGAACAGCATTGATCATGACCTCCTCGATTGATTCCGGTGGTATTGTTTGTATTGCATGGGAGTCAAAAAAAACCTGCAACGCATCGACCGCCGTTTGACTGGCAACCTCACCGGCATTATGGCCCCCCATGCCGTCCGAAACGATGTACAGATGTTTATCCGGAATCAGCAGAAATGCATCTTCATTGCCGGCTCGCTTCATCCCAACATCTGTCATTCCAAAGACTGAATTACTGTCAGATGTATTTTTTCTATTTAAAAATCTCATAGAATTGCTCTCCTGTTAGAAGCACTCTTTTTGTTCATGAATGCACTGTCATCAATGCCGGATTGAAATATTCTCACGCAAAATTTTATCCGAGATAAGCACAAAAGAAATAAAAAAGATTTATCAGGAATTATTGAGCGTTTGGAATCTCCCATCAAGATGTGTACACACTCCACCCTTATAACCAGTATCAACCAGACGCGCAGCAATGTCATGTTGGTCAATATCAAGTCCTGCAATGATTGAATCGTATTTATTATTTTTGCTAAATAGATGTGGGTTTACAATAAATTGACTCCATTTATCCACCCTCAATCCCAAAATAAAACAAGAAAAAAGAGCACCCCTTATTGCTACTTCATACTCTTCAGGATGCAAGGTCTTTGATTTATAGATGGGCATACCACGAGAACTAAAAACTTCCTCATATGCCTCCATCAGTAAATGGGATACAGCAAAATTTCTAATCGGTTCTGGCACTATGTAATAGATTACACATTGGTCTTTAGATGTCGCGCCAAACTTAAGGGCAGCATTGTATGATAATGATGTAGAAACAAGAACAGAACTGACCCCTGTAGCATGCAATAAGTATAAGTAGTAATCACGAAGAGCTTGATCACCCGCTAATTGCGCAATGAATGTCGACAGGTTATCTGTTTCAAAAAAAGTTGAAAAGCTCTTATTCGACCGGCGAAACTTTTTTGAACTCTCCTTATTTAGTACTTCTTTTATTTTTTCAAATATGACTTTGCAAGTCATTTCGCTAGTGTCTTCAATATTTTGAAGCAGACGAAGAGACTTGGCTTCATCATCATAATTCTTGTAGTAATCTTTCGCTTTATCTCCAAAGTAAAATAGCAGCTCAGGAATTTTCTTTTCGTCCAATTCACAACTTATGCTGGAAAGCTTCAAGGAGAGGTTTGCCAAACTTTCACCTCGAAAGACCAGATTTGCCTCGTGGGTTGAAGCACTCCCTGTATGGATTACCAAGTTAGAAATTATATCTCTGAACATTTTTTTCTGATCTTCTCTCAACGGCTCAAGAAAAGTTGATGGCTGAACAGTTTCAAGATTAAGATCAAGCAATTCCTCTAAACGATTTTCATTTTCCATCTTTTCTTTTTTAAGTCTCTTCTGATGAAATGGTACCAAACCGAAAGCTCACTGAACCAGCGCATCGCGATGCAGCATAACCATAAGCTCTCCGTTTAACTTCTGGATTGATCTGATATACTCGTCAAATCGCTTGTCAAACACGTTCCAATTAAATCCTTTATACCCCACATGCAGAGCCATGATGCCTGCAATGATTCATACTGTCCAGCCAAAATGGCATCACTGTCAACGCTTGATCCCAACTCAATCCCCCTGCTACTCGTGCGGGGTGGTGCTATTTCAAGCAGGAAGTGGTGATGTGATACATAGGGATCATCATCAGACATTCAATATGTTAATGAGGGTCAACTGCTTTGCAATTAGTCAAACTCCAATTTCCATATCAATCTCCATAGTTTGAGAGTTTTGTCTCTACTCCCCGATAGGGCATATTTGCCGTCACCGCCAAGACTTACCGAGTGTACCCAAGCATTATGCCCTTCGAAAGTGCGCAAGCACTGACCTGTCGATACCTTCCAGAGCTTCAATGTATTATCCCAACTCCCCGATAGGGCATATTTGCCGTCAGCGCTCAAACTCACGGAAGTGACTGATTTACTATGCCCCTCGAATGTGCGTAAGCACTGCCCTTTAGATACCTCCCACAGTTTCATCGTATTGTCATAACTCCCCGATAAGGCATATCTGCTATCAGCGCTCAAAATCACGGAATTGACTGATTCGCGATGCCCCTCGAAGGTCCGCAAGCACTGCCCTGTCGATACATCCCACAGTTTCAACGTATTATCAGAACTTCCGGATATGGCATATTTACCGTCAGCGCTCAGACTCACAGAGAAGACATTACCACTATGCCCCTCGAAGGTGCGCAGGCACTGCCCTGTCGATACATCCCACATGTTCAGCATCTTGTCACTGCCCCCCGATATGGCAAAACTGCTACCAGCGCTCAAACATACGGAGTGTACCCTTATTATAGGAGACCCCATTTCAGGCCCGCCGTAACTGCCATCAGGTACCCAACCATTAAGTCCGTCGAAAGTTCGCAGGCACTGCCCTGTTGCCACTTCCCACAGTTCCAGCATACACCCCACTGCAGATATGACATACCTGCCATCAGTACTCCAACTCACAGAATCGACTGATTCGCGATACCCCTCGAAGGTGCGCAGACACTGCCCTGTCGACAAATCCCACAACTTCAGTGTGTAATCATGACTCCCCGATAAGGCATATTTCCCATCAGCGCTCAGACTCACAGATGCGACACCCCAACTATGGCCCTCGAAGGAGTTTGCTGCATACGCAAAAGAAAAAGATTTACTGCTCGATAACTCATATAGTTTCTGATATACCGTTAACAGTTCTTTATTATCCTTGAAATCTTCCCTTTCCCATGCACTATAAAGCGTTGCAAAAGCCTTGGCGTTGTTTCCATTGTTCATCAAAAATCCTGCTTCCTCAATGGCATATCTCAATTCATCCTGTTTTCCCTTGATCTCTTCGAACGCCTTAAAGTCACTTACCTGTAATTCAGATTTATAAGAATACGCTTTAATATTGATCGCCCACAATTTTAGAGTCCGGTCACTACTCCCCGATATAGCATATCTCCCATCAGCGCTCAGACTCACAGAAGTAACTCCATCATCATGCCCTATGAAGGTACGCAGGCACCGCCCTGTCGACACCTCCCACAGTTTCAGCGTGTTGTCTATACTCCCAGATATGGCATATCTCCCATCAGCGCTCAGACTCACGGAAGTAACGTTTTTATTATGCCCCTCGAAGGTGTGCAGGCACTGACCCGTCGATACCTCCCACAATTTGACCGCATTGTCACCACCCGATAATGCATATCTACCGTCAGCACTCAAACTCACAGATAAGACAATGCTGCGATGCCCCTCGAAGGTTCTCAGGCACTGCCCTGTAAACACATCCCATAGCTTCAGTGTGTTGTCAAAACTCCCCGATAAAGCATACCTCCCATCAGCGCTCAAACTCACTGAGGGGAGCATGGCTCCTACTGGATCCTCAAAGGAATGCAGGCAAAGTCCTGTCGACACCTCCCACAGTTTTAAGTATTCAATTCCGCTAAAAGATATGGCATATTTGCTATCAGCGCTTAGACTCACTGAAATGCCTGAGGAAAAGAGGCTAGAGATAGCTGATTCGTTATGCTCCTCGATAGTACGTAGGCACTGCCCTGTCGACAGATCCCATAGTTTCAGCGTATTATCTTCACTTCCTGATATCGCATATTTCCCATCAGCGCTCTGACATACGGAGTTTACACAACCACTATGTCCCTCGAAGGTACGAAAGCACAGGCCTGTCGACACCTCCCACAGTTTTAGGGTCATATCATTGCTCCCCGATAAAGCATACCTCCCATCAGCGCTAAAAGTCACGGAGTTGACTCCATCACTATGCCCCTCGCAGGTGCGAACCAATCCCATTGACCCAGTCATACTTGGACCAAAGAGCTCTTCATACCGGCCGGGATACTCCTTCAACACCTCTTTTGCGAACTCAAGATTATACCGTTCGGCATGAATGAAGGCTAACAATTCAGCAATCTTCTCCTTGCTGACTGCCGGATTGTTCAAACGATTTTTGATTCTGCGTAGCACCCCCATATCGTCTATCTCACCTGCCCGCCACTGTAGTAACAGCAAATTAAAATGCGCTTCTGGATGGATGTTGGTTAAGCTTACGGCAGCTTCAAAACATTTCCTTGCTTCTTCTTTTTTACCGAGTTCGTAATATGAGTATCCTTGATTATTCAGTTCATCGGCTGTCGTATCATGCAGCTCAAGCTGGTAATGTGGGGCATTGCTGCCGTAGAGTTTACGGTATATTCCATTTAACTTCTCTCTTAGCTCGCTAAAGTCCTGTGGTCTCTTTTCTCTATCCAAATCGACGCTACTGAGAAGAAGAGTTCTCAATTCTGCAGGGATAGCCCCCCTGAGTGCGTTTGGATCAGGTGTGTCGCCAGTATTTCCTATGGCTATTTCACGTGGTCTCCTCCCACAGAACATCTCCCACATGCAGATGCCAAAACTGTAGACATCAGACCCATACCAGACACCTTCAGGTGCTTCTGCACTCTTCTGCCTCGGATCCTTGAACTGCTCGGGTGACATGTATGCAAATGTCCCAATCATATCTCCCATACGGGTGCCTTGCTGGTCACCTGATATGGATCCTACCTTTCCACCAACCTTCCCTCCCCCAGCAATACCGAAATCCGTGACCTTAACCAGTCCCTCTTTTGTTATCAGAATATTTCTCGGCTTAATATCACGATGGATAATCCCTCGGTCATGGGCTCGCTCCAAACCATGACAGAACTGTATCGCCATATCAATACCAACCTTGTAATCAGCGCATCGGCGGTCACTTATCCAATCTTCAAGACTGCCGCCATCGACATACTCAATGAAAATATGGGGCACTTCATCAATCAACTTCACAAAGTAGCAGTATGCTATGTTTGGATGCATGCCAAGACCTGTCCATGCATCTGCCTCATGCAAAACACGTAAGAATAACTCACGGTCAGCAAGCATTGATTCTTTTGGCTGCTTGATGGCAAACGTAATCCTCTGACGAATATCACGCCCGATATAGACATAACCCATGGCCCCGGACAAGACGTCCTCTACCTTATAACGGTTTTCAATCAAGTCCCCGGTTTTGTATGTCTTTGCATTCTTAACAGCCCATTCACCTTGGGCTACAATTTCAAGAGGAGAAGGCTGTGGCGCCTCAACTTGCCGCAGGACCGTGCCGCCTGCAGGGACAGTTTTTCCATGAACGGTGGCTTCTTCATGTCGCGGTTTCGGTATAGTGCGCGCAGGGTCTTCAGCTTTAGCCGGAACATTAGTGACCACAGGCTCAGGGGCTACCTTCTTTTCGACCGCACCATCTCCATACAGATTGGCTTTTTCAATTTTTGGCTCAACCTTTGTGACTGAAGGCAGCTTGCCCTTCTGAAACAGATTTCTTAGATCATTGAAAAGTGACATCGCAATATCAATGTTAAGTATAGGTCAATAAGGTTTACCTTAAACCATGCATTTCTTTCCCTTTTTATGCAATCTAAGGTAGATCATCAGCGCATTGCCGACACATCTTCTGACCATTCTTTTCAACCATACATTCCGTACAGAAACCCTTTTTACAAACAGGGCATATTTCAGTTGCCTTATAACTATGATGTATTTCGCATACACCAGGCTTTACATGAGTCCCTTCTTCATCCTCCTGCCCATGACCTGTAACTACTGGCTCAGGTTTTAAATCAGAAGATGTTCCCAACGGACGGATAATGGTGCCGCCAGCAGTTCCCGGCTGAAAAACAGTTCCACCACTACTGATCTGTTCCTTGACGATGAATTGAAATTTATACTTGTCGAAGGTGACAAAATCGCCAGATTTCAGTTTCCTGGCAACGTCCGAAGCGATTGGTTGATTGTTCAGATATGTCTTGTTTGTGCTTCGGCGATCAGTAATAAAAAAAGTTTTGTCCCGATACTCAATTAAGGCATGAAGCGCTGAAACAGTATTTTGAGGAATAGCCACATCGACAGATGGCTTTACACCATCGACCGCTCGTCCAATTGTTATTTCTGATTTGGATAAAACGATCTCTTTTTTGCCGGTTATACTCTCTATATCCCGAAGTATCGCTTCCGGCAATTTGGGCTGCATGTTACTATTCACACTGGGCGTTTGGTGGATTTCCTTCTTGTTACCTTTTGAGCGCAGAGAAATGACAACTATTCCCAATATGACCGCGATTGCAAAGGTACCACCAACCCATTCCATTGGAAGACCATCTTTCTCA
Organism: Chlorobiaceae bacterium; assembly: GCA_012972835.1. Classification (GTDB taxonomy): domain Bacteria; phylum Bacteroidota; class Chlorobiia; order Chlorobiales; family Chlorobiaceae; genus Chlorobium. The sequence continues at coordinate 262,030 of JABDHK010000004.1, forward strand.
ACGATGGGTTGTGTTTTTTGGGGTAAAAGGATGGCTTGCTGAATGGCATCGAATACTTTTTCCAGATCTTCCATTTTTCCGGCACGGAAGTATCCGCCGCCAGTCTTCACGGCCAAGGTCTGAATAAGCTCAAAGTCCGCCTCCTCTGTAAATGCCAAACTGAATATCTTGATCCCGGCATTCTTTGCCTCTGCAGTAAGATCTTCTTTCAGCCATTTCGCCAATTCAACATCTTTTTTGGCGTTCCCACTATCTATGAAACCGTCAGTCATGAAAATGATCACCTTATCGGCATCCTTTCTTCCATGTTGTTTCAAATCGTAAACAGCCCTCTCTAACGCTTTCGGGATGTTTGTATATTTGCCATTATAATTCAGTCTTCTGAGAGAGTTTTTAACATCTTTTTCAAAATCAGGATTTGCTACAGAAGTTAGTGGCATTGCAAAATCTGCTTTTACATCAAAAACGACTACTCCAACTCTCGAATCTTGTATTAAAGTTTTTGTAAGCTTCAATACAGATTGATGGGTCATTAATTCAGGGTCATTTTTCTTCATCGACCCTGAATTATCGAGAACGAAAAGAATGTCCAAACGTGCAGGGAGGGCATAGACATTCGCGTTTATAAATAAAACAGCGAACACAAAAGCGATGAAGGCTTTGCAGATTATTTGTCGATCATCCGATGTAAGAAGCTGAGAAGGTTTATTATTCATTGTCGCTACTTTAATGAATCAACTTTTTTTCAGGAGAAATACATGCAGTGTACAGAAAAACAGCATGAAGCATGAGAAGAAGATGAGGGTTTAACTGATCATCGGGGAATGATTGGATGTGGTTGGAAAAATTGCAATTACTTCATTCGAGCAAGTTTTGGATTATACGCAAAAATAACAACACACGGGAAGCAAGTATAGAATCTTATCTCATCTTTCAGAGTGCTTCAAGTATTTTAAAAAAGGGAAAAGGGCGGGCTTCTATCGCCGAGTATTATTATTACTACGAGAATTCGAGTACTCGTTGCCCACTGGTTAGAGTTGCTTTCATTTGGCCAATGTCCGTCAATCCATTGAGGGCTATTCCCATCTCGTTATTTTTTCATATTTAGTTTTGATAATGTATTTTATCATAACTAAATAGCGAGATTTTAATTTACATCCCGGCTACTTTTAAAGATAATACTGCGAACTATAAATCTGAAGCGTGCTGCAAATTTCGTTAGATTCGTTTGTTGTTTTGATGACAAAGTCATTACTTGAGCGGAAGCCGTCTCCCTGTCTTTGAGCTATTTTAAACATCCGATAAGTCTTCCCGAGCCGTTTTCCTGACCGGCAAAAAAAAAGCTCCGTAACAACATAACTGTTACGGAGCTGTAGGTCACGGTTAAACCCGCAATCATTTTACTCTGGTATCTTCCGAAAAAGAATCCTCAGGCTTCTGAGCCTTCAGCCTCAACTTCGAAGTGAACCTTTACGGTGATATCCATAAAGATTTTCGCGTCGGCCTCATACTTGCCGAGTGACTTGATCGGAGCCTCAATAGTGATTTTCCTGCGGTCGATATCGATTCCCTGAGCTTTAAGGGCATCTGCAATATCAGCCGAGGTCACTGTTCCGAACAGTTTACCCGATTCGCCAGCCTTGGCATAAACCTTCAATGACATCTGCTCGATTTTCTGAGCATGTTCACGGGCGCTTATACGCTGTAGCTCGACCTTTTTGGCCTGCTGTTTTTTCTCTGTTTCAAGAGCCTTGAGCGTTCCCTCGGTAGCTCTTATAGCTTTACCCTGCGGAATCAGGAAATTGTTTGCATAACCGTTTTTTACGGCAACAACTTCACCTGCATCGCCAAGGGTAGCCACATCTTTTCTTAAAATGACTTTCACTGCTTAGCTTCCTCGTTCAATAGATTGCGAAATTGGTTATTTGTATTCGTCGACAACATACGGTATTACTGCCAGGAACCGTGCCCATTTGACTGAATGGGTCAGAAGGTTCTGCTCTTTGGCAGAGAGTCCGGTAATGCGGCGAGGAATAATTTTTCCCTGATCGTTGATAAATCTCTTCAGCTTACGCTCGTCACGGTAATCAAAAAATACAACCTGATTTTTCGATACTTTCTTTTTTGACGCCAAAGCGTTGCTCAGTGATTTGTTGCCCTGCGATTTGTGGCCTTGTGATTGTGTAAATTTTTGTCTCATAAGTTCATTACAAAATTTAGCTTACCCTGTCCCCTCAATCGGAGGAAAGGTATTTGTATTCGTAAATATGACCGGGATCCTCCTCATGAATTTCTCCATGATGGTTATCGTGGCAATCATCCTCAATAAAGCCCTCTTCATCCTCCTCGCCATTCTTCTTTCTCTTGTTGAGGAACTGGATTCTTCTGGCTTTGATTTCAACAACAGTTCTGGATGATCCGTCCTGCGCTTTCCATGTCCGGCTCTGTAATTCACCGTCCACGAGGACTGCTGAACTTTTTTTCAGATTGTCACGGCAGCTTTCGGCAAGCTTGTTCCAGGCAACAACTCCAACATAGCAGACATCTTCCTGCCACTGATGATTACTGTCCCGGAATCTTCTGTTACATGCAATTGAAAAATTAACGACAGGCGTTCCGCCTGAATTAGTTTGCCTGAAAACAGGATCCTTTGTCAGATTTCCAGCAACGACTACACTGTTTATCTCAGGCATTTTTAATTCAGCCATAGCATCTTCTCCGTTTTATTCTCAAAAGGAATCACTTCTCAGCTTGCTTTCAAACTAACCCTGACGATCATTTTCCAACAGTATCGGAAGCAGCAGCCTCTGCGGCAGCTACATCTTCCGGGCTACCTATAACTACACTGTATTTCTCTACCCTCTTGCGCATTTCAAGGAAAGCACTGGTAAGATGTATAATCAGGTAACGCAAAAGGGCTTCCTCATAACGGAACACTTTTTCAATCTCCGCAATAACGGTGGTTGCAGCAGTAAATTCGATGTGGGCGTAGTACCCAATGGTTTTCTTCTTGATCGGATAGGCTGTTTTGCGTCTGCCGATTTCAAGAACATTGCTGATTGTTCCACCTTTTTCAGTAATCACCCGCTGCACAAGTTCCATTGCGGCTAAAACGGCCTCATCCTGAAGCCCGCCGTCAATGATGACTGTACATTCATAAAGTTTGTTTGTTTCCATAGCGCAAATAGCTGATAATCATTATTACTCCTCAGTTGCTTGCAAAACGGCGAGGGTCCGGTATTGCGCAGACCAGCCCCACGGCTTCAAAGGTCTCCCTGTGAACACCATCTGCAAATTTGAACATTAAAGGTAAACTATTTGCACCATTTTTCCAACCTCATGGAAAAAACCTTGAACCCGGATTAACCGACAAGAACAAAATATTGTATCCAATTGTTTTGTATAAACTTACCATCCACCAAAAGAAACTTCATCAGCCTCCCTTGAAGTGGTCCAGAATCTTTCTGGCAATAAGGGTTTGTGAGAGGTCGTTCATGCACCGGAAATGGCCTTTCGGGCAGCGATCGCGACCAATATGCGAGCATGGGCGGCAACGAAGTCCTTCGACTTCGAACAGCTCGAACTGTGTATGATAGGGAAGAAAGCCAAAAACAGAAGAAGAGGAACCGAAGAGCACAAAAAGCTTTTTACCGAACGCCGAGGCCATATGCATGAGCCCCGTGTCGTTGCAGAGTACTGCGTCACAACGCTCAAGGATTGCTGCGGTCTGCATGAGCGTGCAGCTTCCGGCAAGATTAAGTACCTTTGAACGGTATGCAACCGGCAGCGTCTTCATGATTTCTGAAGCTTGAACACTCTCCTCTTTGCCACCGAGAAGAATCACCTGTAATGGCTCCTCTGCAAGCAGGATGGAAAGCAGGGCAGCAAGATGGTGCGGTGGGTAACGTTTGGTAAAATGGTTTGCGCCAAAACAAAGGGCGAGACTCTTTTGACCACTCTCAAAGTATTGTGCAGCAAACGCTCTTTCGGTGGAGTCTGGGTAGAGTTCACATCCCTGAGAATCGCTGTGAACGGCAAGTGGTTCAAGGGCATCCTGATAGCGGTCAACCACGCTTCGAGGGGATGGGGAGAGATTAAGCTTAAACTGCACCATCAGCCATTTTTTCCAGTTCTCTTTATTATAGTAAACCGTGCGTTTACCATGGAGTGAACGGACAAGAGTTCGTGACCGGATATTATTCTGCAGATCAACCACAAGATCGTAAGCATCTGTCGGGAGCTGTTCTGTGGTATAAACTACTGAAACTCTTAGGTTTGAGTAGAGAAGAGAGGCAAATTGCGGTTTGGTGCAGTAGTCGATTCGGGCATCAGGATAGGCAGCATTGAGCCGTCTGAGAAGCGGTGTGGTTAGTATAATATCACCAATTGAGCTGAGCCTTATGACCAGTATTGTTTTGATGACATGCATAGCGATTATGACCAGAACTCCCACCATGCCTTGTAGCTGGCAGTTTTTTTCCTGGGCATTGTCGACTGCAGCGTAGATATATGGTGTTCAATCATCCGAAGCTCTTCTTCCTTGTCAGGGATGTCAGCTTTGCGTTCGGCTATCATTTCGCTCGCCATCTGATATGCCTGCAATGCCTCTTCAGGACGACCTGTCCCTGCAAGGGCTGCTGCACGATTACGCACAGCGGCTATCCAATGCTTTCCTTCATCCTGATTGAGCTCCCCCCTGCGATTAAAATAGCGTAGCGCGATGTCGGCTGAAGCAAGAGCCTCAGTATAATGCCCGAGCTTGACCATGGCTCCGGAAAGACCGGTATGGCACAGTGCGTCAAATCCCTGATGATCATAGGCCTCATCCTCAGGTATCGTCCGTGAAACAATCATTGCGCGATTGTAGCTTGCTGCAGCCTCCTCAAACATGCCTGAACGAAGTTTTTCCTCCCCTTCGCTCAGCGCCATATATGCCTGTCCTACCTGTACCAGTGGTTTCATGGTGTTCCTTGATTTACCTGAGAGAGATTAAGGTTAAGGATCATTCAACGCCCGAAGTAAAAAGAGCTGCAAGCGCTTCGGGAATTTCAGGACGTCCTCTTTTATTAAGGGCTGTTCCGATAATTTTTGCCTTCAGAACCAGTTTATGATCGGGTATACGAAAAATATCCTGATAAAAAGCAAACTTCAAGGTTGACTCCCGACACATGGTGAGGCCAACCACAAAGGAATCGCCTGAAGCAAGTGGATATTTGTAATCAAGTTCCGCTCGTACCACAACAAGATTGATACCTTGCCGTGTATATTCGCTGAAATCTATGCCGACCTTTTTCAGATAGAGGTGCCGGACATGTTCGATGTAGTTCTGGTAGACACTGTTATTGACAATGCCCTGCATATCGCACTCGTAATCGCGTACGCTCATTTCGCAGGTGAAGACATAAGAGTCTCTCTCCATTATTGTCTGGCCATTATAATGTTAAACAACATCTAATATACTATAGAAAGAATTGAGTAATGCGACTTATAGGTCATATAAGTCATAAAGGAGTTAGGGAGGTAAAGAGGAGCAAAGGCTGTGAAACGAGAACGGCTATTGGTGACTGAAGCAAGGAGTAGAAACGAGAAAGCCCATCTTGTTGAGGGATGGGCTTTTTCGTGATAAAAACTCGGCGACGACCTACTCTCCCGCAATAAAGCAGTACCATCGGCTCTCCAGGGCTTAACTACTCTGTTCGGAATGGGAAGAGGTGAT
>JABDHK010000005.1 GCA_012972835.1 Chlorobiaceae bacterium
AACGCAACCTTGCACATTTCTGTTATGGTGTTGGTCGACCATCCCTGCAGGGAGACTGCCAGCTGGTTATCGTCGACATAGTGCAGAAACCCGATGGTGCTCCCTGTCAGTTTTTCTGCTTCATCAATGGTCATTTGCAGCAGCTCTTTTACCGTTTTCAGTGGCGCCATTTCAAGGATTGAGAGGTGGAATTGATTTGCTCTCTCGATACGCCGTCGCTCGGTTATATCATGAATGATCGAATAAATATGAGGCGATCCGCTTCTCACGATTATTGTAGGATACACCTCCACATCACGGCTTAAGCCGTCCGCCCTGCGATGGGAAGAAATAAAGTATTTTATTTCACCAGATGCGGCTTTTTCAAAGATATCATGCAACTCTTCATGAGGGAGAGTATTGATCTCTCCCAGGTTCATTCGGCAAAGTTCTTTTTGGGTCCACCCGTAAAACTCCGTTGCTGATTGGTTAACATCAATGATGTGCAACGTGATAGGGTCGTAGATAATCATGACAGCAGTATTGTTTTCAAACATCTCCCTGAACTGTTGTTCACTCTTTTTCAGAGCAGCTTCACTCTCTTTGCGTTTTTCCAGCTCGTTATTAAGCTGCATTGTGCGACTTGCAACACGCTGATCCTGCTCGCTGTTAAGAAGCCGTAACTGCTCCGTATCCCGCTTTCGTGCACCAACTTCATGGTTGACCATGATAAACGAGAGAGAGAGCAGCAAGGCGCTTATCGCTCCGCCAGCTGTTATTGAAAAGATCGAATTTTGCAGGCTTGCTGAAGCCACGGATGATCGTTGATGAAGAAGCACTGTCTCCCTCTGTCTCATTCTCTCAATCAGATGGCGAATCTCCTCCATCGTTGAGTTACCGACATCGGTTGCTATTAAAGCCTGAGCGGCATCAAACCCTCCCTGTTTTCTCAGGGCAACAACTTTCTGCATAAACTGGATTTTTTTTGCAATCAGGGGGTAAAGCGATGCCAGGTATCCTTGCTGGGCTGGGTTGTGTGTGTTCAATTGACGCAGTTCCCCCAGATGTTGCTCTATTCCGTCTGGAGCTAAAGCCTTGAAATAAGGATTGAGAAAGTTCTTTTCGCCCGTAATGACGTAACCACGCGGTCCGGTTTCAAGTTCGTTCAGGTGAGTAAGGAGATGGTCAAGTGCGCTAATCGTTTCGAGTGTATGCTTGACACTCCGGTTGCTATCGATGAGTGTGCTAAAACTGGAGTATAATAAACTGCCTGTGCCCAAAATGAGGGTGATGGCCAAAGCAAAAGCAATTCCTGAAAGATTCTCTTTGAAAATTTTTTTCATGAATGCTCTAATCCTTCAAAATTAGCCACACTCAGCAAGGAGTTTTTCAACTTCGAACCACTGAGATCGACACCGGTTAATATGCTTCCGCTTACGTTGGCTCCCTCAAGATTTGATCCCCTGCTCACGAATATTGGTTATGCTATAACATTACCTTTGACATTTTTAGCCACCCTGACCTCTTCCTCTGCAAAGTGCTGCGCGTTCTCGTCACAGATAAAATCTCCGCCAACTTTTTTAAGCTCGCATTCTATAGACGTCAGCTGATTGCCTGAACAATTAAAATGTCCTTTAACTTTTTTTGGTACGCCGACAAGTGCCGTCAACTGATTCCTTGAACAATCAAAAATCCCCTTGACTTTTTCAGGAGATCTTTTGAGTGACGTAAGCATATTGCTGGAACAATCAAATGCCTTGACTTCATCAGGAGAGCCTTTCAGTGAAGCAAGATGGTTACATGAACAAATGAAATCACCATTAACCTTTTTAGGTGATCCCTTGAGTGTCGCCAGTTGATTTCCGGAACAATCAAAATTACCTGATACCTCTCGAGGGCCTCCTTCAAGTGACAGCAACTGGTTCCCTGAACAGGAAAAATCTCCGAAAATTATGAGTGGTGAATTTTCGAGAGTGTTAAGTTGATTGAACGAACAATCAAGATCACCACCCACAATCTTTGGCAAACCCTCAAGGGTTGTCAACTGGTTCCTCGAACAATTGAAATCTCCTTCTACAAGTTCAGGACAGCCCGCAAGCATAGTCCCGACATTTGAAATTATCTCCTCCTTCAATGATGTCAACTGGTTGCCAGCACAGGAAAAATCACCCATAATAAAAACAGGGCATCCCCCAAGAGAGGTCAACTGATTGTCTGAACAATCATAATCACCCTTGATTTCCTCAGGGCCACCTTCCAATGTAGTCAGTTTGTTCGATGAACAATTAAAATCCCCTTTAACTTTTTTAGGCCCCCCTTCAAGTGTTGTGAGTTTGTTCCCTGAACAATTAAAATTTCCTTTTATTTTTTCCGGACAACCATCAAGCGATGTTAACCCCTTGTTGGAACAATCAATGTCAACCATTGCATCAACACTGCCAAAAACGTCGGCAAAGGTTACAGTCTTAATTTGTTTAGTCATTGTTACCTCCTGTTGTGCTAATAAATCCAGGGACACCTGCCAGCCATGGTTCCCTGTAACATTATTAAAAAAAGATTTTCATCAGAATCAGAATCCATTTTCGGCCTCGGCAGGCTCAACGCAATCTCGAACGAAGAGAGATATTCTCTATGCCGTCCAACCACAATGCCTTGTCTCCAGATTAATTTGCATGTTGAATAAATATATTTAATATTTATCAAACCCCCATACCAAGATAACCGATATCAGATTTAACATATACGTAACATAGTTTCTTTTGTCAGAAGCTTGAGTAATTAGTACAATGTATTGTAGTATATCAAGATGTTCTTTATGTAAATATTCATTGATTTTCCTTGCTGACAAACCAATTAACGAGAGCAATCATGTCAAACGAAACGAATGAAATAGGTATATCTGGGCAGGAATCACGCGAGGAAGCGATCAGGCTTTCTGCGTATTATCTCTGGGAATTAAAAGGAAGAGGGCACGGTTCAGATGTCGAAGACTGGCTTGAGGCGGAAGAAGCTTTGAACGACTGACCACCATCCAATCTCTCATCAAAAAGGCCATTTCAAAAGAAGTGGCCTTTTTGATGTTGACACCAAGAGGTGCGGGAAGAACCTGAGGAAAAAATATCTTCATGGCTAAACAATGAAATGAACTGTCAACAAACACCAGGAGCAACAAGGCACATTAACGGTTATTTTAGTTTACCTCCCCGGTACAGAAATAACGCGACCGCTTCATTGGTTCTTATGGCCTGTTTAACTGCTTCCGTATTTCGGCTGCACCGCAACAGTGTCTTCCACGACCTGAGATGCTTTGCTTCATGAAAATCAGAGTTAGCGATGTAATTGAATTTTTTTAACCCGATAACATTGAAGAGATCATCCCTGTTCGCAACTTCCCATGCATCAAACATCAATGCGAACCGCTCCTGATTCGTCCAGAGATACTCGGAGGGTGCTTCACCGGAATGGTTACGTATATATGGATGGCAAGCAATAGAAATCCCTCCTTGAGCTTTTATTTCATTCAGGATATCTTCAACGCCGAGATCCGGGCTGATATATTCTTTATTATCAAGCGCAAGAATGTGATATTTTGAGGTATCGTTAGTAAGCTCAATACCGGGAATAACCAGTATCTTATAGGCTTCCCATGCATAACGGGCGACATTCCAGAGCTCTCGCTGATAATGGATAAACTGTTGTTTTTCAATACTGCAATGACTTCCACACACGTTGTTTGCCTGTAACAAACTCCTGCTGTCAAGTACATGGTCTGTTATGGCAATGACATCAAACCCGGCTTCACCATACAACTGCACAACCTCTTTGATTGACAAATCCCCGTCACTCCATGTTGTATGGATATGGAAATCGCAATACAACCACTCCATCTTAGGTTTGTTTTTAATAGTATTTGGATTGTTTTGTTATACCTGCCAGCCATGGTTCCCGGTGAGATTAAGCATTGTGCTTGACAAGCTCACCCGTCACCAGATAAATTACTTCATGCGCAATCTTTGAGGCATGGTCAGCCATACGCTCGATATTCCTCGAAACGCTTAACGCATTGGTAAGAGTGTTCACATCAGCATCCTGGATTTTCATTAATGCCGTCACTTTTTGAAAGGCCGCCCGATGCAGGGCATCAACCTCATCATCATGAGCACAAACCTGATCAGCAAGATCACGATCCTGCAGCACAAAAGCATCAATTGACTTTTTAACCATCTCCCCAGCCAGCATAAACATCAACTCAAACTCCAGCAATTCAAGCATAAAAGGAGTGATCTCAATCATCGAATCCATAATATGAAGCGAAATCTCACCAATACGCTCAAGCTCATCACTAATCATCATGATAACAACAATAGTGCGCAGATCTTTTGCGACAGGATGCTGAAGAGCTATAAACTGAATACATTGTTCCTCAAGGTCAATCTCCTCCATATCCAGCTCATTTTCCACAATTTTAAGACGCGGCACACTATGCTCATCCTGATATTTAACCGCACGTAATGCCTCAAACAAATTCCCGACAACTCTGGAAGAAAGGTCAACAAGAACCTGCGAAAGCTCTTGAATATGTGCATGAACCGGACGATTTGGCATAAATAATAATGAATTGAAATTATCGTTCACATCAGGGCAAAAGAATAGCACACGAAATGACCGTTGTCCAGAGGCCATTTTCACCCTCGGCAGACTGGGTGATATTGTAAGAATTAATAATCTTGTGACTCATTTTGTAAATACCCTCACGCTCATCCCAGTCCTTGTTTGGATCAAACTCAATACCAAGAGTTGTTGCCAGCATTGTTGCAGCCAGATCTTCAGCATACTCACCCGACTGTTCGGCAGATTCCCCATAAGGCTGATGTTCCGACAGATAACCATACTGTGTCTCATCAGCCGGGATGGCAACACCAACCGATGCCGCAATCAAACGATTATATTCATTGGTGGAATTGCGAGCCATTACTGTAAAAGTAATCTGACCAGGGCAGAGAAGTTTTATCCCCTCTTCAACGGTGATGCGCTCACAATGAGGTGGAAAAATACTGGAAACGGTAACAAGGTTACACCCCTCAATTTTGGCATCTCTCAACGCAAGCTCGAACGAAGAGAGGTATTCCTTATGCCGTCCAACACCTTTGGTAAAAAATATTTTTGATGGAACAAATGACAATGCCTTATCTCCGAATTGATTCGCAGGTCAAACAATTATCTAAAATATAGTAAAGAAGGATCAAAAACTCCATCTCGAGAGAAGCACTATCAGATTTCACATAGGTGTAACATAGTCTCTCTTGTCCGAAGATTGAGTAATTGGTACAATTCTTTTTAGTACATCACGACGTAGTATGTGTAACAATCATGTGAAATCTCTAAATTATCGCATCCCTCAACTGGAATAACGAGCATGATTGCAACCACTACTGAATTCTGGCATACTCTTACCGTTGAGCAAACTCTGGCTGAGCACACCGGAGCATAGTGTGCCACCTCTACCGGAGTAAAGTGTGCCAGCGATTCCGGAGCAATATGTGCCACCCGTACCGGAGAATAGTGTG
>JABDHK010000006.1 GCA_012972835.1 Chlorobiaceae bacterium
CTGGGTGATCCTCAATAATACCTGTAACCCGCTGGTCAATGATACTTGCGTTGATATTCATATTCCCCATCTCCTTAATGAATGTTTTGTACCCATTTGCGGTTCACTCTCCCATTCTGGTTATTGCCTGATCGTACCACATGAGCAATTTCGGGTCTTCTTCGAGCACGTTATTTGGAATTTTTTCTGCCACAGTAATTATTGTTGCATAGTCGCGGTCTTGCCATGATTTTTTGAATCCGGCACGGACAGCTTCGAGGCGGAAAACCTTGAGTTTTTTGGGGAACTGCCGGTATTCGCTGAACTCTTTAAGCAGTGCCTTCTCTCGCAATTTTTCGAGGTCACCTGCCTTGTTAGGGTCGGGCACATACCAGCGATCTTGGGCCTTGGCCACCAGCGAAGGATCGTCTTTTGTAAGGTTGCGCAGCTCTTTCCAGTTTGATGAAAGATAGGCATGAATCTGTTCCGGAACAGGCTCTTTGCCCTCGTAGCTGATAAAGTTCTGGTTCAGCAGTTCACGCAAATCGAGCTGGGCTTCATTTTTACTCCAGCCACCAAGCTGCTGCATGAACTGGGGATTGATCTCCTGGAACGTCTGTGGCTTCTCTTTGATGAGCTGGCGTAGCCACTGGATGGCTGTCGCTTCATCTTTGACAAACATGACGGCCTGCTCTATACCGCCAGAGTGCATTTTTTTTCTGTCGTATTCAGCCACCTGGTCTGGCAGGAAATACATGCCATCGCGCTCAATAAAGCGTTGTGAAAGCCCAATCTGGAATTCAACACTTGAAATTGGCACGGGATAACCTTTGCGGACATAATAGGCCACCATCTGGTCGAACAGGATACGGGGATCGCGTTCCGGGATCACTTGCATCAATGACCCTTGTCGCTTGGTAACTGGCAGATACTGCAAGTGTGTTCGGACAAAATCCCAGATACCCTCTTCGGTTTGCGCCTCCTTCAGGAATCGCTCTTCAAAGCCTCCATTGGGTTTGTAGGCGGAGATGACCAGATCTTGTTTTACAGAAGTTGTATTTGTTACTGCATTAAAGCTACCCTGCTTTTTGTCAAGGGCTGATACATTAGCAACAATAAAGCCTGCCTCGGTCATTGCAGTTTGTATGCTGTTCCAAACAGATGCGTTTGTGTTAGAAAACTCAACTGTCATCCAGCGACCGGGTTTAAGAACTCGATAAGCCTCATTAAAACAGGCAGTTATAAGCTGGCGATATTCAGATATTCCTTTATTTTGCGACTTATTTTCAATCGCTTCTAATGAATTATTTGTCAGAACACCAAGCCAAGCTTCCCAAAGATAGTTGAGCTCAGAATACATGATATTTGCCCCAAAAGGGGGATCAATAAACAAGTAGTCAAGACTACAGTCATCAATATTTGTTATTGTTGATGAACAAGTTGATACAATGTTAGGATATGCGTGCCCTATTGCAGAAAAAGCTTTACTAATTGAAGATATCCGATCCTCAATCTGCTCAAGTATTGATGTCTCAACAGGTAAAGAAGAAAAGTATAATGTCCCCTTCATATATCCAGCATTCCATCCCCCGCCTCCAAAAAAAAAATTTTTCAGATGAATCCTGTTCATCTGAGTAGACCGATTAACAATGCTGTTACACAAAAACAAGGTATTATTTGATGTTTTTACTTTGCACCTAAATGCCGAAAGATTTGTTAAATTTCTTGCCGTGTAGAAGTGATTTGTATGTGTAATTCCGATCCTAAGCGGCTCGCCTGTTTTATCGCCTTTGGGTAATAGCTTTGTCGGAAACCAATGCGGAATCTCGCTTCGATCAATCCTCTCAATAAGCTCCAAATCAAAAGCATCAGGCGCTTTTTCATATCGTTTTTTTTCGGCCGTGTAACTAATCAGCACGGGCACCTGCCTTGCTTGCCTTACGTTTTCATTGATTGCCGAGTCAAACCTGGTGACCCATGCACGCTCCATGTTGCGTTTGGTCAAACTTGACGAGCAATGCGGACAGGGAAATTCATCTTTTACTTTACCCGCCTCTTTATCGAGCGCTACTTCCCAAAAAACAACCTCCCCTGAACAATTCGGACAGACAAACACATCCGACCAAACGGTATAGTTGATCTTGCCTTTCGTCTTTCCGTCAGTGTGCAGCGTTTCATACATCCACCCGCACTCATCTTCAACCTCTTTCAGAATGCGCTTTGCCTCCTTTTCAAAGGCTGCTACATCTACCGGAGTGTTGTAGTTATAGGCAATGAAGGTGGCGGCTGGCGACAGGTCGTTGAGTACCGCACGGCGTGCTCCCAAGCGGGAGAATGGTGTCCAGGTTTTGTTGCCGTTCTCATCGGTTTCTTCCTGCAAAATGGTACCATCCGGCTGAACAAGAAATCCGAGTGATTCTACCACCTTACGATCACCGCAAAGCTGAGCCGCCACACCGGTCATTCCTGTTCCACAAAACCCGTCAAACACAATGTCACCCGGCTCGGTGTAGTGGAGAATGTAGCGCATGATAGCCTTGTGCGGCACCTTGGTATGATAGGAGTGCGCATTGTAGATAGGATCGTTCTTGCCTTCACTTACATCCGCAGCAAAGGGTTCACGATGATAGGTAAAACCTTCGGGTTTCTCCGGCTTTTGTGCTTCCCATTCAGCAATAAAATCAGCAATCCAGGGATTCGGGCAGGCCGTATAATATGGTGGATCACTCAGCTTCAGGATATCTTCATCGCTCCCAATGGGAAAACCTTCGATCTTGCGGAATTCAGGATCGCGAAGCTTCTCTGCTAACAGTTCGGTGAAATATGTCCGCCGGGCTTGATCATCAGGGAAGCTTTTGCCAAGGCAAATGACTGGAGTGGCATTCGGTATCATCTGTTCTTCAAACAACTGGCCAGAACCATCCTTTGCGGGGACCATTTCTGTTTTAAAGAGTGCTTCTTGCTTTGAATTCATTCGGTACCTGCCAGTTTTTTTATCTGTGTTTCCATGAACAGTTGCATCTCTTCTTTTTTGGGTAGTTCCAGAAGGTATTTTGAAATAAAGAGATGGTTATCCATTCCTGCCAGGGCATACTCTGCCAAAGCGTGATTTTTGTCGGTACAAAGCAAGATGCCTATCGGCGAATTGTCGCCTTCGATCATCATATTCTGTTTGTACCAATTCACATAGGTGTTGAGCTGGCCGATATTTTCATGATTGAATGGTTCAAGCTTCAACTCAACCAGCACATGACATTTTAGAATACGATGATAGAAAACCAGGTCGATAAAGAAATGTTCACCGCCGATAAGAATACGTTTTTGGCAAGCTTCAAAACAAAATCCATGACCAAGTTCAAGGAGAAAATCCTCCAGCTTATCGATGAGTTGCTCTTCCAAATGCGATTCGCTCATGACCTCTCGGGGTTTCAAACCAAGAAACTCAAAGATATAGGGGTCTCGAATCGCTAATTTTGGTGATGCGTGTTCATCGTTCAGGTGAGCCAGCTCAGAGAGTTTCTTTTTATCCAGAGAAAGCCCTGACCGTTCATAATACAGGCTGTTGATCTGTCTTTTCAGTTCCCGAACAGACCAGTTGCCCCGGATGCACTCAACTTCGTAGAATGCGCGTTTTGTATCCACTTCGATAGCGACCAACTGCTCTATATGGCTATAGGAGATTCTTTCCAGCAGCGGCAGCCCCTGGTATTCTGATTGTGGGGACGCCGTCCCCACTTTTCCAGAATGTACAGATACAGGCAGAAGCCTTTGAAATTGTGGGGACAATGTCGCCACAATTTGAGAATAGAGTCGGTAGAAGCGCAGGTAACGGTAGAGCTGCCGTCGATTGCAGTTGCTGATATCGTTCAACCGAAAAGACAGTTCCAACAGTATCTTTTCGCCGTAAACCGCACGATCCGCTCCGTTGAGCTCATATTCAGCAATGTAGCAACCGATCAGCCAGTTGCGAAGCGTCAGACTGATATTAACGGCACGGCTGGCCTGTGCAGACAGTTCGGTATCAGCATACCGGATTGCCGCAACAAGCTGATTGAAATCCAACTGTCCGGCGGCCTTATTCGATTCTGTCTTTTTCATCTTCCTTGTTTGACTCATCCCTCCAGAAAAAAAGCTTTTACTTGCTGGGTACTTGCAGGGTACATGCAGGGTCAGCTCTCCATGACGATTCGCACCTTGGCCGGGTCTTTGCCCTTGGTGAGTTGATCAATGTACTCCTCAAAGCGCTTTTTCATCTCCCCTGGTGTGGCTGCTCCACTATAAACCTGAAGAGCTTTTTCGAGGTCTTTGGCCTTAACCGTGACTTTGACCAGTCCTGACAATACCTCTTTGAGGGCATGAACAAAGTTGCTATCGAGTGGTTCGGGCAGTTCGCCTGACTTGATAAATGATTCAAGTGGCCTGCGATCATCACTGCTGAGCAGATTCATGTTAGCCTGGGTAATCGGGTCTTTAAGATTACCGAGAATTGTCGCGCTCCAGACAGCCACCATTGTGTCAAGCTCGGTATCCATCCTTTCAATCGTTGATGCTGCCCCGATCATGATGGATTCATTGAGAAGTGGCCGAAACCCACAATGCGGGCAAACAGGAGTAGAATCAAGATTCTGTTCGGTCAAAGCAAAACAGCTTTTGAGTCCGGCAAGCCGGTTCTGGAAGTCGCCAAGCTGCTGACGAGGCATCAGATCAATAACGGAAAGTTTGTTCAGGGTTTGAATACGAGAGTCATTGAGCAGTGCAGCTTTACGCTTGTCGTCATTAACACCAAGACGGGCTTTGGTGTGCATAGCGATGTAGGCGTTAGTGTACTCCGTTTTAAGCTGCAACAGCTTTGCGGTGATGCCTTGAGGCTGAGAGTAAAGGAAAGAAACATCAGCCTCTCTGAGTGAATCAAGAAAATCTTGCCGCGCGATCTTCATGCGTTTTACCCAGTCATGATCTACACCAAGCACTGATTCTGCTGCTGAGAGCCATGATGCGACAGGACTGATTTTCACGACAAAATCACGCAAAGCGTCAATATTGCAAAGAAGTTTGATTGATTTTTCATAAGCCGATATCTCAGACGGGTTGTAGCGGAAATTTTTCAATTTGCCCGGTGTGGAATAGACCTGAAGAGATTCAAAGAAGTTTTTTGCTTCGTCAAGAGCTTTGATCGGATCTGTAATGCCCGCCATCGTCAGAAAATCAAAACACCAGAAAGAGAGGCCGTCGGAAAGCGTCCGTCTTGACATGACAATTCGGGTGACTGTTTTTTCAACAGCCTGTTGCAGAGTTTGCACAGGTTCTTCGCTGCCTTGTGTGATCAGTTGGGCCATCCCCGGTGTCATTCCAAGCAGTTCAAAGAGTGCCTTCAGTGCAGGAAGGTTCCACTCCCTTGGTTGTTCCAGGTGCTTGAAGCGAATAAGCTCATCCATACCTGTGGCGGCAAGCTGCTGAAGCATGGTAGCATCAAACTTTTTACCGGGAATGGAGAGTACTGCGTCTCCGGAATAGACCAGTGCAGCAATAATCACAACAGCCCATTCCGGTTCAAGACGGGAGGCTCCGGGATTCATATACTCAATTCCGTGGTCATCCCGAATAAGCTCGGTGTGGTTCAGAACCTGACCATGGCCTTTGCTCTTGAACAGATCAAGAATAAACCTGGCATGCCTTGATTTGTGAGGATCAATCCTTTCGCTATCAAGAAGCTCCAATGCATCAAGGACGGCGGTAGCCTGTTTGGTGCGGTTTTGCCCTGCAATAGCCCGCAAGGCATCCTGTGCAGCCTGCGCTCGGTTATTGGCAGTAATCAGCACCGAAAAACAGGGATAGTCGGGAGCCTGATCAGCAAAGTGAGGTGCAAGACATACACCGGCAATCGTGTTGACTAAATCGCGAAAGTTAATGGTTTCGTGGGGAAGAATGCCCGTAAGATCACGGATGGACTTGCCCTTTGCCCACTCCATCATGGATTTTGTACGCCCCTGCCAGGTGACTTCAAAGGCGTCGCTACTATGTTTTTGAAGCCATTGTACCAGTTTTTTTAGAAAAAAGTTGGCTTTGGATTCATAAGTGGACTTGGCTTGACCTGATGAAGTCGAAGCAAGATCCAGTGAAGCAGCATAGCTCTTGAGTGCGATCAGAAACTCTTCATCGGTTCCTTTGAGCCTGAAGAAAACCTCATCGTTCTGCTTGTCGTCCCTGAAACGCGGTGGGTCGTTCGGCTGGATAAAGTAGAGGTAGAAATCCAGTTGAGGAACAGCCGTCGAGCGTTCATTTGGGGCTCCAAAAAAGAGGTACCCGGTTCGGGCGGCTTTGCGCTCCTGCCAGGTAAGGTCATGCTGCCAGATCTTATAACCCGAAACCCAGGTCGAATCCTGGCACTCCATAACCCTTTTCAGCGCTTCATAGTAAAAGCGGTCGAGCTGACTGTTATCCAGACTTTCAGCCCGTTTGTCAATCAGGGCATCGAAGTCGTCGGTTTTTTTCAGGTCAAGATAGAACTGGCGATTGTCGGGATTGAAAGAGATAAACTGTCCGCTGACCGTCTTGATGATCTCTTTCAGCACTGTTTCCACATGAGTCTGCAGATCCTTGTCAGGCTCATCACTGCCCATTTCAGCAATCAATGGTTCAAAAAGAAACAGGCGGTCACGAAGTTCCTCGGCGGATGCACCCATCGGAGCATAGATATCCCCCGTGGTCAGGCGATGCACCGAAAGAGCGTGAATAAGGCGCAAGGCCATCGGCTTGTATTGTTTGCGGGTAATCGCATTTTCAATACGTGATTCGAGTACCTCACTGCATTCAATAACCGCCCTGATTTCCGGGAGCGTGCGGAATGAGGCATTCTGGCGCAGCGTACTCCAGTAACTATCGAAAGCGATTACTCCGGGTTCATACGGCGGCACCTCTTCGTCGAGAAGGGCTTTTATGCTGAACGACAGGGTTTTAAGCACTTCACGCTTTTCCACGACGGTAACCCGCTCGAAGGTATCGATATAATCGGGATGCACAGGGAAGAGACGCACGAACTCATCCATACGTTCGTTAAGAGCGCCATAGAAACGAGCAAAAGGGAGCAGGTATTCGCGAATGCGGGCCTGCTGCTCAACGCTCTTCTTGAGCAGGCGCTCTGCTACCACAAACTTGACATCATTTCGAGCGATGAGCACCTGCTCAAAACGGTCTTTTACCCTGCGGATACTGTCGGCAACAAAGGCGAAGCGATGGCTTTCAAAAATAGCCTCCTGAACGCCAGCCAAAAAGCGAAAACGCAGATCTTTACATACTTCGCCAATCTCGCGAAGGAAATTGAGGTCCAGAATAAGTTCATGATCCTTACGGCTGCGGAGGTAGTCCAGCAATTCATCGACCACAAGAAGCAAGCCCTGCTCTGGATAAACCTGGGCAAACTTCTCCATCATATCCTCAAATGAGCGCTTATGGCTGCTAATAGTATCGGCATAGGGAAAAACATACTCAACCCCGAATTTATCGAGATGCTCCTCCAGTTCGGAAACAAGTATATCCCGCAGTGACATGGTGGTAGCACCAATTTCGGTGCGGATCACCTTGAACCGGCCACCGATCTGATGGGCTGCATCACGGACAACCGGATGACTTAGCCCCTGAAGTAATGATGCATCTGCCGCAATACTTGAAATCACCGACATCAAGTGCGACTTACCGGTACCGTAATTACCTACTACCAGCAAACCTTTGTTATCGACAGGATGATCGAATTGCAACTGCGGAAACACAAGATGCGTAAGGCGGTCAGCCATTTCGTCTGAAATGACATAAGTCTTGACAAGTTGCTCAGCGGCACTGGTTTTGTTTGCATCGCGCAACTGAACAACTGACTCAATAGGGTCAAACTGTATAAGCTCTCCGTATTTCATACTGCCTCAAATATTTATTTGTACATCATCGATTGTTGCTGTTCCATCCATACCAACAAAAAGCAGCTCGTTAGCGTCATAGTGCCGATATTCTGGATGTCCAGATACAGCGTAGATGAGTTTGCCATGTGCAATTTTTCCATTCCAGGCTGCTATGACTGAGCGATTTCTTGACATAAGCTGCAACAGTCTCAACGGGTCTTGCTTCAACCGCTGATCGAAGAGAATTTCTATGTTATCAAGCACCAATGTCCCCTGCTCGTTATCCACGATCTTATCCAGAATTTCCGGTAAATGAAGCACACGATGCTTTTCGGTCAACCCGAGCAACTCGGCCGATAGCTGTAAATTTATATTGATGACTACAGTGCCAATCTCACCGGCAAATTCACGAAGAACCTCAGTTTTGCCTGAGCCACTCTCTCCAACCAGCAATACCAGACGATGATAGAGCCCTTCTGCAGCATGGAGGGATTGTTTTACCTTCTCTTGAATCACTCTTGACATAGCCGGGGTATTATTGCTGTTTTTTTTTTGCGTATCGGGATAGCTTCTAAAACGCCGTTAAATATACATATCTATTTCGCTGTTATAAGCTGATTTCACATCATTCAAGCCATAAGCTTTCTGAGTGTAACACTCACGGTAAGGAATACCCCTTCCAGAAAAACAAACGAATTATTCACAAAAAGTAGTTTATTACTCATTATGGTATCATTATGAACAACTTCTAAAGGAGGTGATATCCATTTAAACTAAAAAAACAAGACAATGTTTTTGTTGGTGTGAG
Source organism: Chlorobiaceae bacterium (assembly GCA_012972835.1). GTDB lineage: Bacteria > Bacteroidota > Chlorobiia > Chlorobiales > Chlorobiaceae > Chlorobium. The sequence goes on from JABDHK010000006.1 coordinate 8,677, forward strand.
CCCTGATTTTAAGACGAAATGAACAGTTAAATCTTAATAAAAAAAGGAGAAAGCACAATGTCATTAACATTTTATACGAAACCGCAACAGATGACCTTTGTACACAACGGGTCTCAGATTGATGCCTGGAAGTTGTCACCTCAAACAGATTATACAGTTTTCTTTGTTATCCAGAATAGTTCCAAAATCGAAGCGGATAATATTCAGGTACAAATAACCCACAGCCCTTTCGGTATCGGTTTACCTGGTTCCACGACCAATCTTGTCCAGCCTCTCCTTGTGAATGTACCTCCGAACGGCCCAGGTGGTAATGGTTTAGCCACCGTAACATTTCATTACACAACTCCTGCCGGAGGTCACGCTTGTTTATGTGCAACGATTCAACCAAATGGTGAAACTCTTTGCCAAAACACTGATGTCATTGGAGTTCCACCCGGTATAACTTCTTCGCTGTCATTTTTAGTCTTTGGTGGTACTATGCCAGAAGTCATGAACCTGAAACTGACAGAATATGATAATGGCACACCAGGAACGTGGAACCCACTGATGGTAGCTCCATCCGGTATCGGTTCACCTGCTTCTGCACCTTCATCCATCAACTTGAATCTTCCTGCAAACAGTTTTTATTCCATGGGATTGCAGGTGACCCCTCCTTCAGCAGCTACTGGCACCCATATCTTCCACATTGAGGGGACGGTCGGAGTGGAAAATGTAGGCAGTGTTGATATTCGTGTCAACGCATCAACTCTTGCCATAGTCAAGAGTGATCCGTTCGTCATCGGCGGATATCACAGCCCTGACATTATTCTTTACGATTTAGTCACAAATATCCCGCTTCCAATCGGTGGTGGACCAAACGGTGACACCGTAATGCTTCCGAACAAGGAATATGGATTCGCTGCGCGGGTACACAATGCTTCCATCACTTCCGCCATCAATACTGTTGTACGTTTCTGGGAATTTAATGGCGGTGTTGGCTCGGCAGGGAAACAGGTCGATCTTCAGGTTGCAGCAATTCCGCCTCTCACTTCAATTATTGTTCCCTCTGCACATCCATTCAAAAGCGCGTCTTCCGGTCATCACAAATGTGCCGCAATCAGCATTTATAATGCCCTTGCCGGCACTTGCCCAGATGCTGTAACGGCATCTCAGGTGCCTGATCCGTTAACAAATATCAATCACAGTTGCTCAGCATGGCGCAATACTGATGCCCAGATTGTATTTATTCATAAACCATGGGAAATAAACCTGGAGGTTAATGCGCTACACGTTCCTGACCCGGGACCAATCGATATCAAGGTAATCACATACCACGTTCCGCTTAATTGGAGAACGTCTGAGAATATCAATCCAATCGCGAACCTGCTTGAGTATGAGGTACAGCGTGAGATTCCACTTTACTTACACCCTGTCTTGCATGACAAGCTGAATGAAATTGATCTCAAAACTGTCATAAAGCCAGGAGCCAGAATTGAGCTCTCGAAAAACAGCTCGGCGACACTCCATATTTCAGGGATAATTCCCGAAAACGTCCAGCCAGGAGAGAAGATTCTCGTGCACGTAATTGCAAGTTACCCAAAAACAAGGGAGTCTGCCGCACGGGAGGTTGAGTTCACACAAATCCTGCATGTTGAGAAAAGCTGAGTCGACAACTCGCTGTAATGAAAAAGAGGTTATTCATTATACCGCGCCGATCATGTCGGCGCGGTATATTTAATTACTGGCCCTACGGTGAAGGGAAGCGGGGGCCATTTCTCTCTTTTAGAGGGAGTCCTGGATAATCTTTTCCTTTTCGGCAAACAGCTTTGCACTGAGAAACTCGCGGTTCATGCGGGCAATATTGGATACTGAAATTCCTTTAGGGCATTCAGCTTCGCAGGCATAGGTATTGCTGCAGTTGCCGAAACCGAGTTCATCCATACAGGCTACCATTTGCTGCACCCGTTTGGCCGCTTCTACCTGTCCCTGAGGAAGCAGGGCAAGATGCGATACCTTTGCACCGATGAAGAGCATAGCCGCGGCATTGGAGCAGGCAGCCACGCAGGCTCCGCAGCCGATGCAGGTTGCAGCATCAAAAGCTTCATCCGACTTCTCTTTTGGTACTGGAATGGTATTGGCATCAGGCACACCACCAGTATTAACTGAGACATAACCACCAGCCTGAATGATCTTGTCGAAGGCACTCCGATCGACAATGAGGTCACTGATGACGGGAAAAGCTCGTGCCCTCCATGGTTCGATATGGATGGTATCACCATCCTTAAAGGAGCGCATGTGCAGCTGGCAGGTAGTTACCCCTTTTTCAGGCCCATGAGGACGTCCGTTGATGTAAAGGCTGCAGGTGCCGCAGATACCCTCCCGGCAATCGTGGTCAAAGGAAACAGGGTCACCACCGCTCATGATGAGCTTCTGGTTCAGGGTATCAAGCATCTCGAAAAAAGAGCTGTCGGCAGAGATTCCTGAAACATCGTAGGAAACCATCTGCCCTTCAGCTGTTGCGCTTTTCTGTCGCCAGATCTTCAGCGTTAAATTCATAATAACCTGTTATTTATAGCTCCGCTGGGAGAGCTTGATCTCTTTGAATTGAAGTTCCTCGCGGTGCAACTGTGCAGCATCACGACCCTTGTATTCCCATGCACCGACAAATGCGAATTCATCATCGTTGCGAAGTGCTTCGCCTTCGCTGGTCTGGTACTCCTCTCTGAAATGTCCTCCGCATGACTCGCTCCTTTGCAGGGCATCTCGCACCATGAGCTCACCAAGATCGATAAAATCAGCAACCCTGCAGGCCTTTTCAAGTTCAGGGTTGTATTCGTTCACTCCTCCCGGAATTTTTACACCTCGAGCATACTCGCCGCGCAACTCCGCAATAAGATAGAGCGCTTCGTTAAGTCCTGCCTCATTTCGCGCCATGCCACAATACTCCCACATGATCTTGCCAAGACGACGATGGAAGTGGTCGACAGATTCCTTGGCCCCAGTGTTTTTTATGGACTTCAAACGGTCAGTAACCGCTTGTGCCGCTGTGTTGAATTCAGACGAAGCTGGATCAAAACGGGGTGTATGAATTTCAGCGGCAAGATAGTTGCCGATAGTGTAGGGAAGCACAAAATAACCATCTGCAAGACCCTGCATAAGTGCAGAAGCACCAAGACGATTTGCGCCGTGATCAGAAAAATTGCATTCACCAATAGCGTAAAGACCGGGAATGGTGGTCATCAGTTCATAATCAACCCAAAGCCCTCCCATGGTATAGTGAACTGCAGGATAGATCATCATCGGTGTTTCATAAGGGCTCTCCGCCACAATCTGCTGGTACATCTGGAAAAGGTTGCCATAGAGAGAGTCGATGGTATCGTGACCTTTGCGCTTTATGGCATCGGCAAAGTCAAGATAGACCGCAACACCGGTAGTGCCAACACCGAAACCGGCATCACAGCGCTCTTTGGCTGCCCTTGAAGCCACATCCCTTGGCACAAGATTGCCGAATGCGGGATAGCGACGCTCAAGATAGTAATCACGGTCTGACTCTGGAATATCAGAAGGTTTTACCTCTTTGTTCCTGAGCCTTTCAACATCCTTTAATTTGGCGGGCACCCATATCCTACCATCGTTGCGCAGGCTTTCGCTCATCAAGGTCAACTTTGACTGAGCATCGCCATGCACCGGAATACAGGTAGGATGAATCTGGGTAAACGAAGGGTTGGCAAACATCGCCCCTTTTTTATAGGCACTCCATGCCGGTGTTACGTTGGAGCCCATGGCGTTGGTAGAAAGGAAAAAGACATTGCCATATCCACCATTAGCAAGAACTACTGCGTGAGCTGCATGACGCTCTATTTCACCGGTAACCAGATTACGGGCAATTATCCCCCGTGCTTTTCCATCGACAAGCACCATATCAAGGACATCACGACGGTTGTACAGCGTAACGTTGCCTGCAGCTATCTGGCGGCTTAACGCTCCATAGGCACCAAGCAGCAGTTGCTGGCCGGTCTGCCCTCTGGCATAGAAAGTTCTTGATACCTGTGCTCCACCGAACGAACGGTTGGTCAGGAGACCGCCATATTCACGGGCGAAAGGCACACCCTGTGCTACACATAGATCAATAATCTGATTGCTGACTTCGGCAAGGCGATAGACATTGGCTTCACGTGCTCGATAATCGCCACCTTTGATGGTGTCGTAAAAGAGACGGTAGGCACTGTCACCGTCATTTTGATAGTTTTTTGCGGCATTGATTCCCCCCTGTGCGGCAATGCTGTGGGCACGACGGGGAGTATCCTGATAGCAGAAAACCTTGACATTGTACCCGAGTTGTCCAAGCGACGCGGCAGCCGAAGCCCCTGCGAGGCCCGTACCGACAACGATGATGTCAAGTTTGCGTTTGTTGTTGGGGTTTACCAGCTTGCAGCCCGCTTTGTAGGCCGTCCATTTTTCAGCTACCGGCCCTTCAGGAGCTCTGGCGTTGAGGCGTGTCATTGAGGAGTGTTGTGAGTGTTGTTTTCGGTGAATAACACAGTCGGAAAATATTCGTTAATGTTATTTAGATAAAAGGATATAAAGAGGAACAATGCTGAACCCCACGGTAATAAGGAGAGAATAAGCTGATCCGATAAACTTTACCGCATCCATATATTTGCTGTGATTCCAGCCGAGCGTCTGAAATCCTGACTGAATGGCATGGTTAAGATGGATACCGAGAAAGAGAAAGGATATAATGTAAAGTAGTGAGTACCAGGGCGATGAAAAGAGAAGCAGGGTACGATGGTAGAAATCGTGGCTTGCTATACCTGGAGGAGGCGCCACAATACCAATTTTAATAAAGTAGAAGTCGATAAAGTGCAGAACAAGGAAGATGAAAACAATGATACCGGTATGAAACATGTACTTAGAGAAGAACGATGTCTCTGAACTGTTGCCGCAAGCATAAGCGGTTGGTCGTGCTGCACGGTTCTGGAAGGAAACAAGGATACCGAAAAGAATGTGAAGCAGAAAGCCCGCAAAGAGCACAATCTCGAAAACCTTGATCACCTGATTGGTACCCATGAAGGTTGCCGCTTCAGAAAACATAAGGCCCCCATCACCTTTCAGAAGCATCAGATTGATGCCAAGATGCACGCATAAAAATGTCACCAGAAAAAGCCCCGCAAGCGCCATGAGCACTTTTTTGGTAATAGAAGAGTACAAAAGCATGGTGTTCATACTATGATTTATATTCAATGGGAAAGAACAGCGGATTATCTCCTGAGGCCCACAATGTAAAGTTCTCTTTATTAACTTCCAATTAATAAATTTATACATGTCGACCTATATTAAACAAAAGCTGCTGCTCTCACAGGGGAGGCTTCAGCTTTGGCGATTTTCAGGGGGAAGCAATAGAAGTGGAAGGGGGAGTGCATAAGTGGAGAGAGATCTGCAAGATTTTCAATGATGAGGATATCGCTCTCAAGAAGCTGCCGGTGAACCGGGAAGTCAACAGAATCGGGAGCATCAACTGAAATCATGTCAACACCAATACCTTTGAGATGAAATTCGGTGAGCCAGAGAGCTGCATCAGCGGATAACACCGGGTACCCTTCGTAATATTCAGGATTTCCCCAATAATTACTCCACCCGGAACAGAGCAGCAGAAAGTCGCACTCTTCTATCTGAGTCCCGAAAGCCTGAAGCGCTCCAACGGTAATCACTCCACCAACTGAACCGCGGAGATCTATTGCTATACCATTTCCTGTAAACCGGTCGAGAGTTAGGTCGTCAAGCGAGCACCCTCCAGGAAGGATATGTGACGGCAGATCAATATGGGTGCCGGTATGAGAAGAGAGTGTAAGCTGCTGTTCAGCATATCCATGCGTTTCAATGGAAGAGAGTGACTGAAACTGCGGCCCGGGAGTACCGGGATAAGAGGGCATACCGTGCTCGATAGTCTGGCTTAAATCTATCATCCGCATGAGTCAAACAATCAATGATTTTCGACCGATCCTGCCGGAGACATAGTCGATGATTGCTTTTACCGCCACGTCGCTCTCACAGTCACAAAAAATCTGATGCTCTGACCGTTCCAACCACATGATGGACTTTTCTGAGGGTGCAGTAGCAATGCTGTTGCAGAGTATGGTTGCGCTTTCAGGCAGAACAGTACTCTCCCTGCGGTTATGCAGAATAAAAACTGGCACATTGACTTTTCCGAGCAACGACAAGCTTTTTTTGATCAACTCAAAAAACGAAACAATAGCGTCAGTCGGTACCCAGGGATAATGCGGAGTGCATCCTTGACTTTCTATTCCGGCATAATCAGTTTTCAGCTCCCACCTCTTTATGAACAGGCTTACGAGTGGTGCAGCAAAATGCAGAGGACGTCCGGGAGCAAGTAGAGAGGCAAGCTTGATAGCCGGAGCAGCAAGTACCAGCGAATCCACCTGGTTCTGATACCTGACGGCAAGATTGAGTGCTATGAGAGCACCCATACTGTGACCAATCACGATTACTCGCTCAGCCTCCAGACGGAGCTCTTTAAACGCCTGCTCGGCATCTGCCATCCACGCCTCCCACCTGACGCCCCGAAGCGCTTCAGGCGATGATGCTCCATGCCCTGCAAGCTGTGGCATGCGAACCGGAATACCAAGATCCCTGAGGGGCATGTATAATGCTTTGACACTCTCAAGGGTCGCCGTAAAACCGTGAATGATAAGAACGCCGAATGGGCTTGGCGTTTTGTATTGCATAAAGGTTATAAGGTAATTTCTCGTAAAATAACTATGTTTAAATCAAATTGAGTCCCATGAAAGAGATAATGCGAAAGGTTATACTTGCCGGAATTTTTCTGCTGCCCCTTGCACTCAGCTCGTGCTCTTCAACACACCAGCCCTTTTCAAAACGAGACTTCAGAGGCATTACACCGGAGGAAGCCTACCGATTGGGCAAAATCAAGAACACTCCTTATGTTATCAATGGCAGGGTCTATGTCCCTATGAACTTTGAAGAGGCGGTCGCCTACGAGGAGATCGGCACGGCATCGTGGTATGGCCAGGAAACCCTCGACCAGCACAATGGACAGCAGACCGCTTACGGAGAGACCTTCGACCCCTCCAAACCAAGCGCCGCACATAAATACCTCCCTCTGCCCTCTCTTGTAAAAGTAACAAATCTCGACACTCATGCATCAATTATTGTCAGAGTCAACGATCGAGGGCCGTTTGTTGATGACCGTGTTATTGATCTGAGCGCGGAAGCCGCCAAACAGCTGGGGTTTTTCGGAAAAGGTACGGCAAAAGTGAAGATTGAGGTTATCTCCCGCTGATAACAATTTTCTCCAGAGGTATAATTCAGTAGAGCTGGCCGGGAGAGAGTCCCGGCCAGCCCTCTTTTCCATGAAGGGCGAAAAGAGGGCTGAACTACCGGACAGATCTGGTTATTTTTTCATAACCGCGGCATCTTCCATAAACTTTTTAAGCCCGATATCGGTCAGCGGATGATTGACAAGCTGTCGGATAACGCTGTATGGAATGGTAGCAATGTCTGCTCCCATCATGGCCGAATCAACCACATGCTGTGGATGGCGCACGCTGGCGACAATCACCTCGGTCGGATAACCGTAGTTGTCGTAGATGGTGACAATCTGCTCAACAAGTGCCATTCCATCAGTACTGACATCATCCAATCTTCCAACAAACGGGCTCACATAGCTTGCGCCAGCCTTGGCGGCAAGCAATGCCTGGTTCGGCGAAAACACCAGGGTGGCGTTGGTGCGTATACCCTGTTCTGAAAAATGCCTGATGGCTTTGAGGCCGTTCAAAGTCAGCGGACATTTTATAACCACATTTTCGTGAATTGCAGCCAGGTCCTCTCCCTCAACAATCATCTCCTTGGTCTCCAGACAGGTGACCTCGGCACTTACGGGACCATCGACAATGTCGCAGATCCTGGCAATATGATCCTTGAAATCCCGATAGGTAAATATGGAGGGATCTCCGACAATTTTCGCAATCAGAGAGGGGTTTGTCGTTACACCGTCAAGCATACCCAACTCTTTTGCACTCTGAATTTCGTCAAGATTGGCTGTGTCAATAAAGAATTTCATTATCTCTCCTTAAACGGTTATCTGTTGACGATCAAGCATAGCATTAAAGTTTTTAGCCTGCCGACCTTCCCAGTTGCGTTTATGGTAGGCATAGCCGGCAATAAGCGGAAAGGCAATAGTTGCTTCGGCAAAGACCATCTGCTCGAAAACCGTATCAACCTTGCCCCATGAGCTTGCCTCCTTAAGCGTTGAACCGGAAAGTGCTCCGTCACGTTCATCAGCTACCGTGATCTGAACGGCATAGGTGTGCATGGAAACATCGTCATAGCCTAACACCTCAGCAGCAACCACAATATCCTGTGTAAAGTTTTTCGGAACGCCACCACCAATCATGAAAATACCGGTCTTGTCATTCTCGATTTTAATTCTGGTTAGTTCTCGAAAATCTTTGACCGAGTCAATCGAAACATGTTTCTCGGGGTTGTTCCATTGATGACGCACCAGCCCAAACCCTGCAGAGCAATCGGAAAAGGCCGGACAGAAAATCGGTACACCTTTTTCATAGGCTTTGTAGACGATGGAGTTCCTGTCATGATTATTTGCCTCTATATATTTTGCCATTTCCACGATAAATTCCCGCGAAGAATAAGCTCCCGATTTCATCGAATTGGCGATGACAGCTGTGGTATCATCACAGAGTCGTAGATCATCCTCATCAATAAAGGTATCGTAAATGCGATCGATATGCAGCTCCCTGAGCGTGGCATCGTCGATAAACGGAGTACCCTGGTAGTGGTGGAACCCAAGGGCTTCAAAAAAGTCCTGATCAACAATATTGGCTCCGGTGGAGACTATGGCATCAATCATATGGCTGTCGATCATGTCAATCACAACCTGCTTCAATCCTGCGCTGATCAGTGAGCCGGCAAGGGTTAGGATGACTGCACACTCTTTATCCTGCTGCATGAGGTCAACTATGGATGCCGCTCTTGCCAGATTTCTGGCCTGAAAAGCTGTATTACCCATCTGATCAACAAGAGAGACAATATTCAGCTGCTTGATATCAATATGACGGACTGGCGCGTTCAGTAACTCATCTTTTCTCAATCCTGCTTCCATAAATGCTCCCGGCCTGTTAAAAGTGACTACCATAAAAAAAGAGAGTAAGCTTACTATATCACACACTCAAATTACCGGATGCTGCTTCCTTCCGGATCTGACATGGTTGGGCAACTGAGTGTTGTATAGGACTTACTCTCTAATATATCGGTTTTTGAAATTTTCTTTTGTCAAAGAATATCAAAAACAAGTTCGATAATATAGCGCAATGAAAACAAAAAACAAACAAAGGCCTTTTATCTTTCTGTCAACTGTTATAACTTCTTGGGCATTTAGAGCTTTTCAACAAAAAAACAGCCTTGTCTGCATCAGCCGCACTTACTATTCGGTCGAAGCGGCAATCATCATCTTATGGGAATACAACGAATATTAAGCGGGATGCGGCCTACCGGCAAACTCCATCTCGGCCATTATACCGGTGCTCTCGAAAGCTGGGTCGAACAACAGAATCTCCTTGCTGAAGATGGATCAAAGGTATATGAAACCTGCTTCCTCATTGCCGATTACCACAACCTGACAACCTCGCTTGAAACCGGAGAGATTTACCAGCACACGCTTGACATGCTTATCGACTGGCTGGCAGCTGGCATTGATCCTGAAAAAAGCCCGGTATTCCGCCAATCGCAGGTCAAAGAACATGCTGAACTTTTTCTGCTCTTTGCCATGCTGATTACCTCGTCGCGCCTTGAAAGAAATCCAACACTGAAGGAACAGGTTCGCGATCTTAATATGGATTCACTGATCTACGGGCATCTTGGCTACCCTGTTTTACAGGCAGCCGATATTCTTCTTTATAAGGGCAACGTTGTGCCTGTAGGTGAAGACCAAATCCCGCATGTGGAGATTACCAGGGAGATTGCCCGCAAATTCAACAATCACTACCCTCATCCCATTATTGGTGATGTCTTTCCTGAGCCAGAACCTAAAATCACAAAATTTTCCCGGCTTGTCGGTCTCGATGGCAAGGCCAAGATGTCAAAGTCTCTTGGCAATACCATTCTGCTTGCAGACGGCCCCGAGGAGGTTCTGAAAAAAATGCGTACGGCTGTAACTGATACAGCAAAAATCCGGAAAAACGATCCGGGCCACCCTGAAGGATGCACCGTGTTCAGCTACCATGAAAAATTTGCATCCCCTGAGCAGCTTTGCAGCATCGAGACCGATTGCCGTGCAGGATCGCTTGGCTGTGTGGATTGTAAAAAACTCTGTGCGGTAAATATTTCACAAGAGCTGGCACCACTGATTGAAAAGAGGCGCTATTTTGAAGCACATATCGATATTGTAACAACCATTCTTCATGAAGGGGAGGCAAGGGCAAAAGTTATTGCAAACCATACCATGCAGGAAGTAAGAAGTGCCATGAGGCTTGGCTAAACAAAATAATGCAAAAATCTTTTACCCTGAATGCCGAACAATAAGAAACACGCCTTTATTTTTGATATGGATGGAGTGCTGACGGATAACATGCGCTTCCATGCTGATTCCTGGGTGGAGCTTTTCAGGGATTTTGGCCTTACAGGGCTCGATGCCGAGAGGTACCTGGTAGAAACAGCAGGAATGAAAGGTCTTGATGTGCTGCGTTACTTTCTTGACCCGAAGATCACTGAAGCTGAAGCTGAACGTCTTACGGAACTTAAGGATTTTCTCTACCGGGTCAACTCGCGCAATCTCATCAAACCTATGCCTGGTATCCGGGAATTTCTTGTTGCAGCTGAAAAGCAAGAGATCCGGCTTGGTATCGGCACCGGAGCTGGACCGAAAAATATTGATTATGTACTCGGAATATTAAAGCTGACTGGTAAATTTCAAGCGATTGTGGATCCCTTTCAGGTACGGAATGGAAAGCCCCATCCCGATATCTTTTTACGTGCTGCTGAACTTCTTGATGTTGCCCCTTCGGCTTGCATTGTCTTTGAGGATGCCCTGCCCGGCATTGAAGCTGCGCGCAAAGCCGGTATGCGGTGTGTTGCTGTAACAACAACAAACGGTGCTGAGGCATTCAGCGATTTCGACAATATTGTTCAGATTATCGACGATTTTACGCAGCTTTGTCCCGATGATCTTCTCGAAAAGATCAATGAAAGACAACCTGTGACCCTCTTATAAAAGACACAATAATGCATGAATTTTTTCTTCCTGTCATCCAGAGCGCTCTTTGTTCGGCAGGTATTGAGACAAATAAACAAATCAATATTGAACAGCCTTCGGACAAGAAGTTCGGGGACTTTTCGACCAACATAGCCCTGCTTACGGCAAAAGAGTGCAGAAGAAATCCGCGTGAACTGGCTCTGGAGATTATCGGGCATCTGGTGTTCCCGCCAGATACCATTGCTAAAATTGAAGTAGCGGGAGCTGGTTTCATTAATTTTTATCTCACCCCGCTCTTTATCATGCAATCCGTTGAGCAGGTGCTTCTGGATGGTGATGAGTATGGAAAGGGAGGTATCGGTAAGGGAGAGAGAGCGCTGGTGGAATATGTGAGTGCCAATCCTACTGGACCTTTGACCATAGGGCGTGGCCGGGGTGGCGTGCTTGGAGACTGTATTGCAAATCTCTTTGAGACTCAGGGCTATGAGGTTACCAGGGAGTACTATTTCAACGATGCCGGCCGACAGATGCAGATTCTCGGAGAGTCAGTCATGCTGAGATATCTGGAACGTTGCGGCAAGGTGATAGAGTTCCCCCCCACTCATTATCAGGGAGAGTATATCCGGGAGATAGCTGAAACGATATACAACGAACATGGAACGGAACTTTCAGCGTCAAGTGAGTTGAAGATCTTTAAAGAGATTGCTGAAGAGATCATTTTCAGCTCGATACGGAAAACCCTTGATCGTCTCAGTATCCATCATGACTCGTATTTTAATGAACATACCCTTTATACGCCTGACAAGAGAGGCTTGACACCAAACCAGAATGTCATCACAGCACTCAGAGAGAGAGGGTTCATTGCCGAATACGATGGAGCTACATGGTTTCTAACAACAAAGCTGGGACAGGAAAAGGACAAGGTACTCATCAAATCCTCGGGCGAACCGAGCTACCGACTGCCCGATATCGCCTACCATATCACGAAGTTTGAACGGAACTTTGCTGTGATTGTCAATGTTTTCGGTGCCGATCATATTGATGAGTATCCTGATGTTATCGAAGCACTCAAGATTCTTGGTTTCGATACCGGACGGATCAAGATAGCCATTAATCAGTTTGTGACAACGACGGTTGACGGACAGACACTTAAAATGTCAACAAGAAAAGGCAATGCTGATCTGCTGGACGATTTGATTGATGATGTCGGCGCAGATGCTACAAGACTTTTTTTCATCATGCGCAGCAAGGATTCTCACCTGAACTTCGATGTCGAGCTTGCAAAAAAACAGTCAAAAGACAATCCGGTCTTCTATCTGCAGTATGCACACGCACGCATCTGCAGCCTCTTGCGTATGGCCCTGCAGGAAACAGGGTTTGACCCGGCATCAAGCTCTGAACACCATTTGCTGCATCTACTCACCTCGCAGGCAGAACTTCAGCTTGGATTTGCCCTGCTTGATTATCCTGCCATGATTAAAACAAGCCTGCGCCTGCTGGAACCACAAAAAATGGTGGAGTACCTGCACTCACTTGCTGAAGTTTTTCATCGGTTCTACCAGGAGTGCCCCATTATCAAGGCCAAACCTGATATATGCAAGGCAAGACTCTTTCTTTCGCTGGCAACACGCCAGGTACTTCGCAACGGATTTAGGATTCTCGGTGTCTCGGCTCCTGAGTCGATGTAGAAAGCGATGGCTGCAGGTAGAGTGCGTGCTCGATGATATAGCGATGTACTGAGGAGGGAACTAACCTTGATATAGTTTGCCCGGTAGCGACAAGCTCCCTGATTTCTGTTGAGGAGACTCCGTAGGTGAAATCGATAGTAGCTATGCTTTCTTTCCGCTGCAGAGCATCAGGTGGCAGCAAATGAATCCCTGTTTCTGCTCTTCTGAACACCACAATATCACACAACGAAAATAGCTTCTCATAATCCTTCCACAAAGGAAACTCCCGGAAGCTGTCTTCACCAACAAGCAGTGTCAGGTTGTCGTGGGGATAGAGTTGATGGACATAGTTCAGAAGGTCAACGGTGTAGGATTCCTGTTGTTTTTCAAGCTCCCAGCCGCTTACCTGGCTGCAGAGTCCTGTACGATTGATTTCGGCAGAGAGAAGCTCAGCCATGCGCTTCCTATGCACATCAGCAGCTCTCCGGTTGTGCTTCAGGGGATTGTTGGAAACAGAAATAAAAATTCTGTCAATCTGAAGGAGCTCCCGGGCATAGAGAGAAAGCGCAAGATGACCATTGTGCGGCGGATCGAAGGTTCCGCCAAAAACTGCCATATGCACTGGGGTCCCCTCCGATCAGTTGTTTTTAATATTTTGAGAGATCTGTTCCCTGGTACCTTTCATTTCATGCTGTTTACCAGGGTAAAGCTGCAGATACTGATCGAGTACCTGACCGGCTTCAAACCACTTTTTGCGCTTGATCAACGCCTCTATCTTTCCTGCCCAAGCCTGCTGTAGATAGTCGGTATCAGAGTAACGCTTGATAAGCTCGTCATAAAAAATAACGGCCGCCTTATATTTTTTTAGCTGAACATACTGCCTTGCTATAAAATATGTGTTTTTAGCTAATTTATTTCTGAGTGCCGGAATAGCCTTTTCCGCATACCTCATGGTGTCAACCCGTGCAAGTTCTGCGGTTGCCTTAGCATAATTCTTTTTATAGGTCGGGTTGTCGGGATTGATCTTCAGCAGCTCCCTGTAGGTCTCAACGTCACTTAAAATCTTTGAAGAATCCGTTACGGGGTAGATATCCATAAATACGGAAAACTGATCAATGGCTTTAACTGTTTCCTGCTGGTCGAGTGCAAAATTTGGAGAAAGCTTCTCATGGGATTTTGCAATCAGAAACTGGGCTGTCCGGGCATAAGGTGTAGAGGGCACCTGCTTGAGTAAGCGGGTAAAAATGTCTGCTGAAAGCAAATACTGTCCTGAATTGTAATAAGTTTGCCCAAGAAGAAAGAGTACGTGATCTTCGAGTGCAGTTGCCCGTGAGGTTACAAGCAGAGATTCAAGCGTGAGGGCGGCGCCATCATAATCCTTGTTATTATACATCTTCTCTGCTTTGGCATAGCCTTCAGAAACGAGGGTAGTTACTGTAGCTGCAGGCTTGGATGATGAACACCCGGAACTCATCAACAACCCTATCGTAAAAAGCATCAATGCCGCACGTGAAAAATATCTGGCAACCGACATAGAGTAACTCCATTATCCATTTTATAGAAATCAGAACCGTACAAGTAATACACAACTGCAGAATAAGAAACTCGCCGACGGAGTTCATGTGGAGCTTAGGGGAGTCGAACCCCTGACCTTCTCATTGCGAACGAGACGCTCTACCAACTGAGCTAAAGCCCCAAGTATATTATGCTAAAGATTTTTACAAAGCTTGCAAAAATCTTTAGCATAAAAAAGTTAAAAAAATAGCCTGCATGAGCAGGCTATTGACAATGGAGAAAACAATCAGGTAACCTTTATAAGTTTATACCTTTTCGGCAACCAATGCCTGTCTGAACCTCTGAAGCTGGTGGCTGATGCTGCCATCAAATATTGTATCGCCTATTTTCACTGAAACGCCACCAATAAGAGCCTCATTGATAGCCATCTTTGCCCGAATTTTTTTCCCAGTATAGATCTCAAGTCGCTGAACCAGTTCACTGTACTGCTCGTCGGACAGTTTAACTGCACTGGTAATATCGACATTGATTATACCTCTTTTGTCATCAAGAAGAACTTGAAACTCATCAATAATTTCGGGCAAGAGCCCTGCACGTTTTTTCCTCGCAACCAGCTTTAAAAAAAGAAACATTTTATCCCCGACAGAGTCCTTGAAGATCTCCTCAAGAATATGAATTTTCTTGTCCCCTTTTACAAGAGGGCTGCGCATGGCTTGAACGAGATCACGGGAGTTCTCAAGCACAACCTTAATCACTTGAAGCTCTTCAACAATCTGATCGATAAAATTACCCTCTTCAGCTGCAGAGAGAAGAGCGGAAGCATATCGACGGCTTGTAATTACACTTGACATGTCGTGACCTTTTTCAGTTACGTTTTGTTGAAAGATCCTGAATCATACTGTCAACGATCTTTTTCTGAATATCGGCATCCAGAGCACTCTTTATAATTTTCTCAGCGCCCTTGACGGCAAGATCAGCAACCTCATTTCTCAACACATCGAGTGCCCGACGTTTTTCCTGTTCAATCTCTTCCTTTGCTGAAGTAATCATTTTTTTCGCTTCTGCCTGAGCTTTTTCAGCGATATCAGCACGAAGTTTTTCAGAATAGTCCTTTCCTTCACGGATAATCCTGTCGGATTCAGCATCGGCTTTTGCCAGAAGTTCCCTGTTTTTACGCAGAATAGCTTCAGATTCATCTTTGGCCTGATGCGCACGGTCAATGGATGACTGAATTCCCTTTTCCCTCTCTTCCAAAGCAGTGAGGATCGGCCCCCATGCAATCTTCTTCAGAATAAGCAGCACAATCACAAAGGTTACCGCAGTCCAGAATATAAGACCGGGGTTAGGGCTCAGAAGAGAACCGGCAAGAAGTATAATTCCTGACGTCAGCATGAACAATGTTTCCGTTAACGGTTAATAAAACCCGATTACGGCTTGAACAAATCAATCGCAATCGGGATATCTTCTGTATTGAGTCTTTACAAACGCTCAATATTACTTAAGAGCAAGAAGCACACAGATAACTTCGCCGAACAGGGCAACACCTTCGATAAGAGCTGCTGCAATAATCATGGTGGTACGGATATCCGAAGTAGCTTCAGGCTGACGAGCTGTACCCTCAGCTGCTGACGCTGCAATATTGCCAATACCAAGACCTGCACCAATAACTGCCAGACCGGCGCCAAGACCTGCACCTAAATAAGCTAAACCTAAACCTTCCATCTTGTTATTACCTCCGTTTATTTGTTGATAGTTTTTTGCTAAAGGATTAGCAGTTTTAAAAGCGTTTAATAAAAAGAATACCAATAAGAGTTACTCTTCAATAGCCACGTAAGTTCATGTCAGTGATGAGCTGCTCCGGCTGCCGCCTCATCATGTCCTTCGTGCGCTGTAGCAAGACCGATGAAGAGTGCGGAAAGCATGGTAAAAACAAATGCCTGCAGGAACGCAACGAAAAGCTCAAGCAGATAAATAAATATGGCAAATGGAACCGAAACCGCTACGGCGACTATGTAGCTTTTCAAAATGAAACTGATAAAAATCAGACTGAGAATAATAATATGTCCCGCCGTCATGTTGGCAAAAAGTCGAACAGTAAGCGCAAACGGCTTTGTAAACTGACCGATTATCTCAATTGGCACCATGATAATCCACAGAGACCAGTGAGTCCCTGCGGTAAGGTGCTGAAGATAACCTTTGACACCGTGAGCTTTGAATGCGGCAATCTGGGTAACAAAAAAGGTGAAAACGGAAAGTGTGAGAGTAACATTGACGTTACCGGTTGCCGTGGCACCGTAGGGGATAAGACCAAGAAGGTTACAGAAGAGAATAAAAAAGAAAACCGTCAACAGATAAGGAAGATGCTTTTCGTAGCCATGTCCGATATTTGACTTGGCAACATCAAGTCGAATGAACTCCACAAGAGCCTCCATAGCGTTGGCCAGCCCCTTGGGAGCATGACGCGGGGTCATGTTCTTGTATTTGCCGCCGACTACTGAAAACACTATAAGGAGCAGGGCAGATACCACCCAGAGCATTACCACATGCTTGGTGACTGAAATATCATATCCCCCTACAACTATTTTCGGAAGATTGACTGAGCCGAATGGCTCGAAAGCAAAAGTACTGTTATCGAGAATGTGATGCATAATAACATCACCGGCTTTTTCCTCCCCTTCAGGCGCTTCAGCGCCATGTGCGACTTCAGCTGCAGGAGCGGAAACTGCCGTAGCAGCAACTGCGACAGAGCTGTTTTTGGTAACGCCTGACGACTGTTCAGACGACGCGAAAGCAAGGCCATTCACATTGAAAAGAAGTGGCACAAGAATCGCAATAACCTTGAGAAGAGAGTTGGCCTGTATGATGTTTACCCGTTTCATGCAGTATTCTTTTTCTGTTTGTTTTTCTTTTGATACCCGAGAATTTCAACAATTACATAGATACAATAAAACGCGAAGAAGGAAAAAACAAAGTCATTTATAACTGCAAGGTTCCTGATAAGAACAACTGCTACAAGCACCATCAGAAGAAGCAACCGGACAGTCAAACCTCCAAATACAACCTTGGTAAATACCGATGAATCCTTGTCAATTGCATAGTCGAAAAGCATATAACCAGCAACAGCATTGGTAACTACCATTATCCAAGCAAGAAATATCGAGTGATAATCAACACTTCCCGGATTAAGAGCTGCAAAAATAACCCCCCATAAAACGACTGACAAGATACATAACTTAATAAAAAATTCAAACAATGGCTTCATATCTCTCTTTTCTTTCTTGATTAACAACTCATGCTCTATTTCTTTTTGTTGGCCTGGCGCACTACTTTCATCAGGACAAGAGCCATACCAACCATACCAAGGAGTACTCCGGCAAGAAGCAAGAGTGGTGAAGTACCAAGCCTGCCGTCTGCCCAGTAACCCAGAAATACAAAAAAAACAAAACTTACCGCAATCTGGATACCCAGACCCATGTAATCGGAAATCGCCCGAACAGAACGCCCAAATTGATCCGGAAACCTCTCTTCATCAGGTTTTGTCATTGTTGAACGCGCTTGTTATCATTCAGACCAGCACCAGATTCTATAAAAAACAATCATAACCGGGTAGCAGGGCAATAAATCATGACATGAAAGATACTATCTCTTCGGGAATTAATGAACCTTTAAGCGCATTCTTCCTGTCAAACAACATAACCCCAACTGGCGTGCCTCCAAAATTTATCGTTCCGGAGTCTTTCAGGAAATTCAAAGAGCTTCTGGCTCTGCAGAGTACAAGAACAGGAGGCGTGAGCGAAGAGCCCTACTCCTCTCTGAACCTCGGTATCAATACCGAAGATAGTTTCGACTGTGTTCATGAAAACACCTGTCTGCTCTGTAGATCGGCCCATATCACTCCTGAAAGCCTGGTCAGCTCCGTGCAGGTTCACGGCACTGAAATCCTCTTTGCCGATAAACCTGGAAAATACCACGGTTATGACGCATTCATTACAGACCGGAACAATCTCTTCCTGTGCATTTTGACTGCAGATTGCTATCCTGTACTGCTCTACGACCCGCAGCATCAAGCTGCGGGAGCGGTTCATGCAGGATGGAAAGGAAGTGCCGGAAAAATTGTGATGAAAACCATTGCGGCAATGCAGACAACATTCAAGAGTGTGCCGGAAGAGTGTTTTGCCTTCATTGGAACGGGTATTTCTGCAAATGCCTACGAGGTGAGCCTTGAAGTTGCGAGGGAGTTTCCTCTGGATAGCTGCCGACGTTCACCATTCTCCCGGGAAGAAGAAAAATACCTGCTTGACCTGAGCTTGGTAAACTATCAGCAGCTTCTCGCGTCAGGTATTCCCGCATCGAATATCGAGCGCTCTCACTTCTGCTCCTATGCCGACAGCAGTATGTTTTTTTCATACCGTCGCGATCAGGGAAAAACCGGACGCATGGTTAGCCTGATTGGTTTACGGTGAGGATATTACTGGTAACCTTTGCCATAAGAGCCATAGAGGTCATGGGCTTGACGGGAAATATCCTCTCTGAAATCAGGATGGGCAATGCTTGCCAGTGCTTCAGCCCGCTGACGGAGATTTTTTCCATGCAGATTGACAATGCCATACTCGGTAACTACGTACTGCACATGCGCTCTTGTAGTAACTACACCAGCGCCAGGCTTAAGCTGCACAACAATCCTCGACAACCCTTTTTTTGTCGTTGATGGCAGTGCAATAATCGGTTTGCCGCCCTCTGAAAGCGCTGCACCACGTATAAAGTCCATCTGACCGCCAACACCTGAATAATATTTCTGCCCGATCGAATCCGCACATACCTGGCCTGTCATGTCAATTTCAAGCGCACTGTTGATCGCTGTCACTCGAGGATTTCTCCGGATTTCCCGGGTATCGTTGACATAATCGGAAGGCAACATTGCAACAAGCGGGTTATCGTCAACAAAATCATATAATTTTCTTGTCCCGATAAGAAAACTGGCAACAATAATCTCCTTGTGGCTGCGTTTTTTACGACCGTTAATCACTCCTTTTTCAACAAGATCTACCACACCATCCGAAAACATTTCAGAATGAATGCCAAGGTCTTTGTGGCCGGTAAGCGCAGCAAGTGTTGCATCTGGAATAGCGCCTATACCCAGCTGAAGCGTTGCGCCATCCTCAACAATGGAAGCAATATGGTTTCCAATACGGATTTCTACATCACTCAAGAGACGTCTTGGTGTTTCGAGAATAGCATCGGAGACATCAACCATCGCATGGATCTTGCTGGTATGCAGCATTCCTTCGCCATGGGTTCGAGGCATATTGGGGTTCACCTGGGCAATAACAAGCTTTGCTGAGTGCACTGCTGCAAGAGTTGCATCGACAGAAACTCCAAGAGAACAGTAGCCGTGTCGGTCTGGAGGAGAAACATGAACAAGGGCAATGTCGAGCGGAAGTACCTTATTGGTGAAGAGGGAGGGAACATCGCTGAGAAAAACTGGAATGGCATCACCATCACCGTTCTGAACCGACTGGCGAACATTTTTACCAACAAACAGAGCATTCAATCTGAAGCTCTCCCGATACTCCGGTCTCGCGTAAGCCGCTTCACCTTCGGTATGAAGACTGATGATTTCAACATTTTTCAACTCAGCTGATCGATTGACCATCGCGTCGATCAGTCGTTGCGGTGTTGCTGCTGCCGTATGCAAAAAAACCCTGTCACCCGATTTAATTCTGGCTACCGCATCTTCTGCGGAAAGCGTACAATATTTCATTAACTCCCTTTACTTCAATGGTTAAAATGCATTGTCAGATACCGGTATTTTTCCTGCGGAGATATGCTGGTGTATCTGACAAGCCTTTCTGGATTTTATCTTCATGCTCGTTACTTCCACTGGTGACCAACGGATTATGATCGGTGTCATTCTGAGTGTTTTTCCTTGCCCCCACCTCTCGGGGATCATGGATCGATAACTGTCTTCTGATATAAGCGGGAATACGCAAATCCTCTTCGTGGCGGTCAGGATAGAGAGATACGGTATGCCGGACAGATTGGGAACCCTGTCCTGATCTGATTCCCTGCACAGGTGTGACAGGATGTCTTCCCACACTCTCTTTTACCTCCTCCTGATCTTTGCGTTTGAAGCCGGTAACAATAACGGTCACCCTTATTTCACCAGATACCTGAGGCTCGTCAACATAACCATTGATGATTTTGGCATCACTGCCAACCTGCTCCTCGATATAGTTCATGGCATCCGACATATCCCTCATGGTGACCTCGCCGGTAATGTTGACCAGCACACCTCTGGCACCCCTGACCGATACACCTTCAAGAAGGGGACTGTTGAGAGCATCTGATGAAGCTTTCAGGGCCCGGCGATCGCCAGCCGCAGCAGCAGAACCCATAACAGCATCTCCCGCCCCTGACATAATGCTCCGCACATCGGCAAAGTCAACATTGACATGGCCGTGACGGGTGATAATGTCGGCGATGCCTTTTGCTGCCCTGTAAAGGACATCATTTGCCATATTAAACGCTTCCGTAGCGCTTACTCCCTCTTCAGCAATACTCAGAATCTTTTCATTTTCAACAAGAATAAGAGTATCGATATATTTTCGTAGCTCTGCAATCCCTCCGTCAGCAATTTTCGCCTTGACCTGGCCCTCAAAGTTGAATGGCCTGGTTACAACACCGATGGTGAGTATGCCCATATTCCTTGCAATCGAGGCAATAACAGGCGCAGCGCCAGTTCCCGTGCCCTTGCCCATGCCTGCAGCAATAAAAACAAGATCGGCCCCTCTGAGCTGGGCAGCAATAATTTCGCGATCGTCATCAGCCGCCTGCCGCCCCTTGGCCGGATCAGCTCCAGCCCCAAGCCCGTTTGTAGCTTTTTTGCCGATCTGCACCCTGAGAGGTGCTTTCGAGTTCAGGAGTGCCTGACGGTCTGTATTGAACACAATATATTCAACACCGCTTATTTTCCTGTCAATCATGTTGTTCACCGCATTGCCGCCGCAACCACCGACGCCAACAATTCTTATAGTAACCCCTTTCCCCTGTTCACTGTCAAACAGGCCGGGATCGAGTTCAAATGCCATTGTTCAGTTCTCCTCTATTAAAAGGCGTATTTTTTATCTCTCATCAAAGATTATCCCAGAATTTTTTCAAGCGATCCCCAATTTTTTTAGTCGCAGGACTCTGCTCCTGTGCTTCAGGCTCTTCTGAAATGTTTGCGGGGGTATCAGGCTGAACTATTTCTGCTGCCGAGGCAAAATTATGATCGCCTGTAAGATTGTTCTGAAATGCATGAGCGACAAGACCCATAACGGTGGCATACATGGGATTGTTGACAGAGCCCTTGATGCCGCCAGAGACACCTTCGGGATAGCCGATACGAACATCAAGCCCGAGAACATCATGGGCAAGCTCTTCGGTGCCCGGCAGAAGAGAGCCTCCTCCAGTGATTATTGCACCCGCATTGATATATTCGTAGTAGCCCGACCGCTTGATAGAATCCCGCACAAGCTCCAGAATCTCCATCATTCTGGCTTCAATGATCATAGTCAACGAACTCTTAGGAAATGATTTTTGTGGACGGCCTTCAATACCTTCAATAAGAATATCAACATCCTCCCCGCTCATCTGACTGTACGCACAGCCATGTCTTATTTTAAGCTCTTCAGCAACTTCGTAAAGAGCCTTCACGCCATGAGCCAGATCATGAGTGACATCGTTGGCGGCAACCTTGATTACCTCTGAGTAACGGATTGCTCCGTCAATATATATTGCGACCTCCGTAGTGCCTCCTCCTATATCAATAACAACCACGCCGCTTTTCTTCTCCCGCTCCTTCATAACCGCGATACCCGAGGCAACCGGTTCAAAAGTAACCGCACTGATCTCCAGTCCAGCCTTCTCGACGCACTGTTTTATATTACGGATCTTTGTCCTCAAGCCGACAACAATATAGGCACTGCCTCGCATGGTCGTTCCAGCCATTCCTATCGGATCAAGAAGCCCCTCTTGATCATCAACAATAAACTCCTGCGGTATGACATGAATAATTTCATGATCAATATCGAGATATCTGATATTGGTCTTGGCCTTTTCCAGAAACCGCTTGACATCGGATTCATTGACAATACCGGTCTGATTGATGCTGATTTCGGAATTACTGTGTATACAGTGTACATGTGCTCCGGAAATACCGACATTCACACCGAGAATCCGTATAGAGGACTCCCGCTCAGCATCAGCCACAGCAGCCCTTATGGCGGCTACCGTCTTGTTGATATTGACAACTGTAGCTCGTTGAAGACCATCAGAATTTGAACGTCCTTTCCCAAGCACATTAAGCTTTCCAATTTCATCTTTTTCGGCAACCACAACGCATACCTTGGTTGTGCCGATATCCAGACCTACCGCGATATTGCTTTTCAGCATTGTTCTATTCTTGCATTATTATCAAAGGTGAACATCCTGTGTGACCTCCGAAGAGACAGGAACCCTGGTAAAAACTCTCTCTCTGAACCTCAGGTCAACAGTTTCATAAAAGCCAAAACCTTTTTTTGAAACAACCTTTTGCCAGAATATCTCGAATTTTTTCAACTTTTCCTTGAAGTTACCATCATTACCAACAATAAAACGAGTAGAAGCCTGATTGGCCATGCAGTAGGTCATATTGTTACCTGCAAGGTGAAGTTCGCGAATAAGCAGTTTTGCATAATCACTTCCGGAAAGAGCCTCAAGAAATTGACTGATCGTGTCAAAATCTCGATAGTCAATCTGACGAAGGCCATTACCGGTCACTTTCAATCGGCTTATTCCTGAAACCAGGAGAAATTTAGGGAACTGCTCTGAAAACTCCTCCTTATCAGGCAGCAGAAATCCTTCAGTGTCAATAGCCATATTTCTGCCATCTATAACCGTCAAGGCCATCACCACCCGCTCCATAACCCTTATACGGACAATTCCATTCATCTCCTTGCTGATCACTGCATCCCTGATATAGGGAAACTGCATAACTCTCGCTTTCAGTTCATCAGAGTCAAGCTCATACTGATTTCTGCCTTTATAGGCTTTCATGCTTGCTGAAAGCTCTTTGCCGGCCATAACCGCAACTCCCTCAACAACAATATCCCTGACAACCACCTCTTTTTTCCATTTCAAGGAATAAAAGGCCAACCCGACAAGAGATGCAAGCACCATAATAAAAATAAAAACTCTTGCCTTCCCATCATCAGCATAAGCCGGAACAGAGCTGTTTAGTGTTGCCTCTTCGTCAAAACCATCAGAAGCTCCCGGATTTCTGGAGTCAGGGAGATAACCCGTCTCTTCTTTTTGATCGGAATCATGCATAACATGCTCTCCATATCATGTTGCAAGAGTTTTCTCACGGCATGCTTCGGCAACTCTGGAAGCAAGAAGAGTTATATCCCCGGCACCCATGAAAAGGAGCATATTCCCAGTTACGAAATGTTCCCCGAGAGCTGAAAAGAGAATTTCCCTGTCGGCAATAAACTCGACATGCTTTCCGCCTGCTTTTCGAACAGCGAGAGCCACCATATCCCCGGTAACCCCGGGATAATCCACAAACTTTTCACGGGCGGGATAAACATCTGCAACATAGACAATGTCTGCTCTTGAAAGAGCCCAGCCATATTCATCAGCAAACTCCATGGTACGGGAAAAGAGATGAGGCTGAAAAACAGCGATAACTCTGGAGTCGCTCCAACCACTTTTTGCCGCTTTGACAGTCGCCTTGACCTCCGATGGATGGTGAGCGTAATCATCAACAACCAGAAGTCCTTCACCATTGTCATATTTCACCTGAAACCTTCTCCTCATACCGCTGTACCTGCCAAGGCCTGCAATCAGCCGTTCAGGTATAATCCCCAACTCAAGTCCTGTCGAAAAGGCTGCCAGTGCATTGAGCACATTGTGGCGTCCAGGTACATTAATGCAAACATCGCGATACTCTGTACCGAAAGCCTTGAGTGTAAATCTGCTCAATTGTTTTTCGAGAACAATGTCAGAAGCCATAACATCCGCAGGCTCGTCAATACCAAAAGTAGAATAAAGACGGTTCATTGATGGTATGATCTTTCGTATCTCAGGCCAGTCGACACAACAGATCACCCGTCCATAAAAAGGCACGTTATTGGCAAACTCTATAAATGCCCGTTTCAGTTCATCGAGCGTTCCATAGGTATCCATATGCTCTGACTCAAGGCTGTTGACAACAGCAACGGTCGGAGTAAGTTTCAAAAAAGCGCGGTCATACTCATCGGCCTCAATAACCATATATTTCCCCTCACCGACAACCGTGCTGCCCTTCAGATAGTCCGATATACCGCCAATCATGACCGTTGGCGACTCTCCCGACTCAATAAGCATCGTGGCAATCATAGCTGTAGTAGTTGTCTTGCCATGCGAACCGGAAACACAAATCCCGAATTTGTAGCGCATAAGCTCTCCAAGCATCTCGTCCCGTTTAATAACAGGAATGCCTGCTTTTTCAGCTGTGATAATCTCAATATTCTCTTCCGGCCTTATCGCTGAGGAGTAAACTACCACGTCGCATAACGCAATCTGCTCCGCCCTGTGTCCTTTATAGATTATTGCGCCATGTTCGACAAGTTTATCGGTCACCTCCCCTGAGGATACGTCAGAACCTGTTACCCCGAAGCCGGACTTCAAAAGCAGTTCCGCTATTGCGCTCATTCCTGCACCGCCAATTCCAACAATATGAACGCTTTTTGTTTTCCCCAGCTCCATGTGAATGTTACCCCTTAATGTTATTTTGAAAGCCCGATAATTCTCAACGCAAGTTGATGTGCTGCATCTGGATACGCATGTTTCCTTGAAGCAATCCTCATATTTTTCAGTTCTCCTGCATCATCCAGTAATTCAAGAATTTTTTTCTTCGATATCTGTTCACTGAGACGGGCATCCTCAACCACAATAGCTGCTCCGCTCTTGACAAGTGCCTGTGCATTGTGACGCTGATGATCTCCGGTGGCATAAGGATAAGGCACAAGCACAGATGCTTTACCAAGATTGGTCAGTTCTGCAATAGTTGAGGCACCTGCCCTGCATAAAACAAGGTCAGATGCACTGTATGCCGCGCCCATATCTTCAATATACGGTGCCATCCACAAATAAGGTGACGGCATGACCTGGCTCTTTATACGCTCAAAGTCGAGCGACCCTGTCTGCCAGATAAGATTTGCCGAAAGGGTAATCTCGTTGAGCCACTGTAGCACGGCATTGTTGATCGAACGGGCTCCACGGCTTCCTCCGAAAACAAGAAGGGTTGGACGATCAGTGTGCAGATTAAAGCAACCTCGTGCTGCTGAGGAGTCCTGCTTTTCGAACAAGCGTGCAGGATTACCGGAGACAAAAAGATTCTGTTTTTTTACAATAAACCTCCTAGCGTCTTCAAAAGAGAGATGCACTTCACTGGCAAGGGATGAAAGGAGTTTAGTTGTCAAACCAGGAAATGCATTCTGTTCCTGAATTAGTGTTTTTTTTCGTAAAAGCTGTGCGGCAAACAACAGCGGAGCGCTGACAAATCCACCCGTTCCGACAACGACATCAGGACTCTCCCGGCCAATAAGGGCAACAGCACGACCCAGAGCTGCAGCAAAATCGGCAAGGACACCAACATTGGCAATGATATCGGCAAGTGACCAACCTCGTTTCAAACCTCTGACCGGAATCAGATGGAGCTTGAAACCAAGTCTTGGCACTTCGGTCGACTCAATACCTCCGGAAGTACCGGCAAATGAAATCTCTGCATCCGCCACCAGCTTTTTCAGCTCTCCTGCCATGGCAACGGCAGGATATAAATGCCCGCCTGTTCCACCTCCGGCAAAAAGTACTTTCATTCCATACTCCTTTCAGCGACACCCAACTGAGCACTTTTTTCAATCACCCGTTTCTTGTAGCGCGATATACTCATAAGAATACCAACACCAAGTGAGTTGAGCAGGAGCGCTGTACCTCCATAACTGATAAAAGGAAGCGCAACGCCTGTGGTAGGTATCAGGTGACAGGCAACAGCAATGTTGATAAAAGCAAAAAGAGTAATTGCCATGGTGATACCGCTGGCGACATATTTTCCAAAATTATCGGGAGCGTGCTTGGCTATAATCAGTCCACAGACAAAAAAACCAGCAAAAAGCGCAATAACAGCAACAGCACCGACAAACCCATACTCCTCGCCAATAACAACAAAGACAAAATCATTATACGAAAGAGGCAGATAAAGCTCCCTTTGCTTGCTTGCTCCTATACCAAGCCCGAACAAGCCACCATTTCCAAGACCAATCAATGCCTGCACAACCTGATAGCTTATCTCTTTTTCATCCTTACTGGTAAATGAGAGCAAACGGGCAACCCTGTATGGCGCAGCAATGGCAAAAACAGCTGCAATGGGGATAAGCAGAGATACCGTTGAAAGGAGATGACGAATATTAACCCCTCCGATAAACATCAACATAAACCCTATCAAGGCAATAAGCGTCGCGGTACTGAAATTAGGTTCAAGCGCGACAAGAGCTACAACTGTAAGCAGAATAGTGAGCAGGGGATAATAGGAGTTATTGAGATCTCGTATATAACTCTGCTTTTCGGTAAGAAGCCTTGAAAAATGAAAAATAACCGCATATTTGGCAAAGTCAGATACCTGGAATTTAATCGGCCCGAACCCTATCCAGCGAGCAGCTCCTGAAATACGTCCAACTGCTTTCAATGCGAGAAGAGTGGCAAGAAGAAGAATACTTGCAACAAGAATAATCTTGCTGGTCTTCCAGAAAAGATGATAGTCAAGTTGCGCAACAAGCAAAACAGTAGTAATTCCAAGCACAGAAAAAACAAGTTGACGCCACAAAAAATACTCGGAGCTTGCGTATTTGTTTTCTGCCCATCCCGCTCCGCTGCTGTAGACAATAACCACACCGATGCATATGAGAATAGCAACGATAAGCATCATCAATTTCCCTGCAACTCCCTCTACCCGTGAAGGTATTAAAAACTCTTCCTGATCCGTCGATATCGCAAAGTCGGAACTCAAATCTCGTTTCAGCATGGCTGTAACTGATGAACACATTGTTTGAACTTTATTCCGCGCTCCTCGAAATTTGCAAACATGTCAAAGCTGGCGCATCCTGGCGAAAACAGCACCGTTTCTCCCTGCCCGGCAGCCTCATAGGCAAGCAATACTGCATCTTCAAGCGACGTGGCCTTTTTTACCACCACAATAGCCTCAAATGATGAGACGATCTTTCCCTGCGATTCACCAATTGCAATGAGCAGTGAGACTTTTTTTCTGACAAGCCCGGCTAGAGAGTTGTAATCATTACCTTTATCCCGACCTCCTGCAATAAGAACGCAGCTTCCCGGTACAGCCTCAAGTGCCTGTCGCATGGCATTGATGTTCGTGGCTTTTGAATCGTTGACCCAGCAAGCTCCGTTGAGTGTCGTGACATATTCCTGACGGTGCTCAACACCATTGAACTCACTGAGCACTGAACGCACAATCTCATTACTGATACCCAATGCCCTTGCTGCCGCAATAGCAGCAAGCACATTAGAAATATTGTGGCGCCCTCGAAAACTCTGTTTCAGAAAGTCTGATATCACCATCACCTCATCTTCACCATTTGGAATACGCACAACAATTCTCTCTCCATCAAGCAAAACAATGCGCCGGTCAATTCCCCCTCCTTGCACAGAGTCCATGCCAAACGGGACAAGGTTGAACGGGAAAAACTTTCCTGAAAAATGCTCTCTGAGCAAAGGATCATCCTCGTTATAGATAAGCGTATCTGCCACACCCTGGTTCGCATAGATCCTGAATTTGGCTGCGGCATACCGTTGCATGTCACCTTCATAGCGGGCAAGATGATCCGGTGTAATATTAGTGATGACCGCAACATCGGGCCTGAAGCTACAGCAGCGCTCCAGCTGGTAACTGCTCAGCTCGACAACCGCAATATCCCGCGGATTCATATCCAGTACTTTTGAAGAGAACGGCACCCCGATATTGCCTACGCTGAATGACCGGTAATCGTTCTGCAGGCCATTAGCCTCGCATAAACGATGAATAAGCGTCGATGTGGTAGTTTTACCATCGGTACCGGTAACACCAACAATTCTTGCTTTGCAGAAATAGCTCGCTATCTCGATTTCACTGAAAATTGGAATCCCTTTGGACTCCAAGGTCTTCACAACCGGGGCATTCTGAGTAATTCCGGGACTGATGACACAAAAATCGGCATCATAGACTTTCTCAGAATGACCATCCTGTTCAATAGATATCTGCTGCTCCTGAAGTCGCAAAATATCATCTGCGCCAATCCTGCCAAACTCGCTCAAGAGTACAGCGGCACCTTGAGCTTGGAGAAGTTCCGCTGCTGCAATGCCACTTATGCCTGCACCGATAACCGATACCTTTTTACCCGATAGATTGATAGCCATTATCTGAGTTTGAGAGTCATGAGACTGACAAGAAAAAAAAGAATGGCCACAATCCAGAACCGGATCACGATTTTTTGCTCAGCCCACCCTTTCAGCTGAAAATGGTGATGCAGAGGTGCCATCAAAAAGATTCGTCTTCCTTGGCCAAACCGCATTTTCGAGTATTTGAAATAGAGAACCTGCAGAGAGACAGAGAGTGTTTCAAGGAAAAAAATACCTGCAATCACCGGCAGAAGCAGCTCCTGCTTGATCAGCAGAGCTATTACCGCAATAGCGCTGCCAAGAGCAAGGGATCCAGTATCTCCCATGATAATCTCAGCAGGATTGGAGTTGAACCACAAAAAACCAACGCAGGCCATGACAATGGCCATACTGACCACAGCAACTTCACCACCTCCGGGAATAAAGGGGATATTGAGGTATACGGCATAGACAGCATTTCCGGCAAGGTATGAAAAGCCGCCAAGCCCGGTCACTACAATAGCAGAACTGCCTGCAGCCAGACCGTCAAGACCGTCTGTAAGATTCACTGCGTTCGACACTGCTGTAATGATAAAAATGACGATTGGTATATAAAAGATACCGTAGTCAATCGTCAGATTTTTAAAAAACGGCACCGTCGTTGTTGAAAGAAGCACCGAAAAAGCCGGATCAAACCAGGTATAGAGCCCAATAATAAGACCGAGAGAGAGCTGCCCGATAAGCTTATAGCGTGCAGAAAGCCCCCCTTTGATTTTCATCACCACTTTTCGGTAGTCATCAATAAAGCCGATGACACCCATCCATATCATAGCCAGCAGAATCAGCCACACATGTGGATCATTGAATTTTGACCAGAGCAGCACAGAGATTACTACAGAAAAAATAATAAGCAGCCCTCCCATCGTAGGCAGCTTTTTTTTCTTTTTATGTTCCGGAGGTGCTTCCTCCTTGATTGGCTCAATAAATCGGGTTTGAAGATATCTGATAAATCCAGGGCCAAAAAACAGCGTGATCAACAGCGCAGTAATCGCAGCAGCACTTGCTCTGAAGGTGAGGTACTCGATAACACGGAGCACCGGGGGGTGGAAAACATCGTTGATGTACCTTAATAAATAATAAAACATACCCTATTCTTACCTGGTTATTGTTCGTGCGTTGATAAGCGCTTCGACAACCTCTTCAAGCTTCATCCCCCTTGATCCCTTGAAAAGCACGGCATCGCCATCCTGCACTACCTCAAGCAATGCATCACACAGCTTTTCCCGACTCTCGAAATGTCCCCGACAGTTGCGGGGTGTCGCCCTACAGAGCAGGCTGGCCTTCTCTCCAAAGGTAAAAAGCATATCAACCGTACTCTGCTGAATATAGCTGCCAATAGTTGCATGTTCAGCATCTGCCGCCGCACCAAGTTCAAGCATATCACCAAGGACAGCAACTCTTTTACCACTGCAGGGCATATCACACAGCGCATTGATCGCCAGACGCATTGAATCTGAATTGGCATTATAAGTATCATTCAGAATTCTGATACCACAGGCATCAACGACCTCAAGGCGTTTCCAGCCTGCCGCAGGAATAAGTCGCTCAAGCCCCTCCCTGATCTGGCATAACGAAAGTCCGAAATGCCGCCCGACTGCCGCAGCAGCCACCGCATTGACTACATTGTGCTTGCCGGTAAAATTCAGGATGACCTTTTCAGAACCAGAAGCTGAGCATAGCGTGAATGAAACACGGCCATCCCTCTCCACAGAAATCTCCCGGCTCCAACAGCTGTGAAGTGGAACTTCTCGAGTACCGTAACTGATACTTCCTGCCAATCCGGCTCCTGCATTTTTCAGCCTGGGATCATCACCATTGACAAAAACAGTACCGGCATGCTGCCGAGAATAGCTGAAAAGCTGGAGTTCAGCCTCAGCTACGCCGTCAAGATCCAGAAGAAACTCAAGATGCTCATGACCGATATTGGTCAACAGTGCGTGAGTAGGCTTCGCGATATCGGCAAGCAACTCCATCTCTCCCGGATGATTGATTCCCATCTCAACAACCGCAATTTCGGTATCCTGCCTGAGTTGCAGAAGAGTGAGAGGAACTCCGAGATGATTGTTCCTGTTACCCCGGCTCATCTGAACCTTGAACCCGGTTGCAAGTACCGATGCAACCATCTCCTTTGTGGTAGTTTTTCCATTGCTGCCGCCAATAGCAATGACGGGACAAGAAAATGTAGAGCGGTAAAGCACAGAGAGCTGCTGCAGCCCTTCAACTGTATCGTCAGTAACGATAAACCCTTTGCCCGGTGGAGGCTCAACTGAACCATCTCTCTCATACCACTCACGGCTGACCATGGCCCAGCATGCGCCTTTTTCAAAAACGCTTTCAATATAAGAGTGCCCGTCCGTTTTCTCTCCTTTGAGGGCAATAAAGAGCTCCCCACCCTTCACCTCTCTTGAATCAATAACCACAACCGGATTTGCAATTTCACAAGGAGGAAATTCCGATTCCGCAATAATAACCTCTCCGATAGTCCGAAAATCATTTACAGTCACTACCCCTTTCACTTTTTCTCCTTCTCCGGATATCCGGAACAACGTTGCCTCATAGACTTTATTAACACATCCTTATCTGAATAGAAATATTTACATCCTGCAATTTCCTGAAACTTTTCATGACCTTTTCCTGCCACGAGAAGAATATCACCATGTTGGATTATCGAAACCGCCGTCATGATAGCTTCAGTCCGGTCAATGATTTTGCGATAATGACCGTTGATGATACCACGCTCAATTTCATCAAGAATAGCCTCGGGCTCCTCATCGCGTGGATTATCGGAGGTAATGATAACTTCATCGGCTATTTCCGATGCTATACGACCCATTTCAGAGCGCTTTCCCCTGTCCCTGTTTCCACCGCACCCGAAAACCACCACAAGTCGCGAGCCCTCAGGCTTCAGCCTGCTGAGAGCATCGAGCACCTTGAAAAGTGCATCAGGAGTATGCGCATAATCAACAAAAGCACACAACCCCAGGCTCTCTCCAACTCTCTCCATGCGCCCGTCCACCGCAGAAACTGCAGAAAGGGAACGGCATATCTCTTCGGGCGCAACCCCCATGCCAAACCCAATGGCTGCAGCCTCAAGCACATTCATAACATTGAATATGCCCGGAAGCCTTACCAGCATTGTGATGAGCGCATCAGGAAATTGCAGGGAAACCCTGCTTGAAGTAATGGTGCTTTCGATTATCTCTGCCTTAAAATATTTGCCACAGGAAAGAGGTGATCTATCGACACCCTGCAGACTACAGCAGTATATTTTTTCACGCTCTACCCCTTTGGCCATCTGAAAGGCATAAGGGTCGTCGCTATTAAACACAGCAAAGCCTTCCGGGCTGAGCTGACCGAAAAGCCGCTGCTTGGCTAAAGCATACTCCTCCATGGAGTTATGAAAGTCAAGGTGCTCCATGGTAAGATTGGTAAAAAGTACCGCATGAAACTTAATACCGTAAACCCTCTGCAGCACGAGGGCATGTGAAGAGACCTCCATGACTACTGCACGGCACCCTGCTTCAACCATCTGGCTAAAGAGAGAGTGCAGACCATTAGCCTCCGGAGTAGTACGCTCAAGCGCAATCTCGCGCTCTCCGATCATACAAAGATTCGTGCCAATATAACCTGAAGGAGTGCCTGTGGCGTTGAGCATGGCCGTAATCAGCCTGGACGTTGTGGTTTTGCCGTTGGTCCCGGTAACCCCGATAATCAGCAGCTGGTCAGAGGCCTTTCCGTAAAAGATACGGGCAGCCTCGGCAAGGGCCTTGCGCGCGTCGGAAACCTTGATAAAGAGGCAGGTTGAGCCGATATCATGAGGAAACTCCTCACAGATAACCGCAACAGCTCCGCGCTCAACAGCACTGCCAATATAGTGGTGACCATCACGGCAATATCCTCTAACTGCCACAAAAAGTGATCCAGGAAGAACCTCTCGCGAATCACTGGTAAGCGTGTGAATGGTCTCACCGACTCTTATGCCGGTAGACTCTTCATAGGTAATACCATTAAGCAGCTCATCCAGCTGCAGCTCCTGCAGACCGGAACTCTCCCGGAACCTCGTCATGAGGATTTTTTGTTCATGTTCCTTCCTGCAAGCGTTACCCTTATCATTCTTTTCTTTTCAACTCTTTGACCTGGGGCTATGCTCTGGGAAACAACAAATCCATCTAAATCTCCCGAAAATTGCACCTCCAGATTGTACCATTTCAGCAACCGTTCTGCATCCCGCCCCTGTAGCCCCATAAGCTGAGGAACTGTCACGGTTGACACGGAATCAAGAAGTGCCTGTTCAGGAGAACAGAAGGAAAGCTTTTTCTGCATCTCCTCCGAGCAGGCCATCATTCTTGACGCGATGCCGGAAAAAACCGGAGCGGCAACCGTTGCGGCATAATATGCCGTTTTTGGATTTTCTACAACCACAATAATGGCATATCGCGGATTTTCAACAGGAAAATATCCGACAAATGAGGAGACATAGACAGGTTTTGAATACGAACCTCCGGCAGCACGCCTTGCTGTTCCCGTCTTGCCTGCGACGGTAACTCCCGGCACAGCTGCACTCTTTGCCGTTCCGCTATCTACCACAGCTTTAAAATACTCCTTGCCAAGATATCGTGCCGTCTGAGGCAAAACCGCCGTCCGGACTATTTTAGGGGCACTCTCCCAGACAATTTTACCTTCAGCATTGACAACCTTCCTGATGATATAAGGCCTCATCAACTTACCATCATTGGCAATAGTTGCATAAGCCTGCAATATCTGCAGCGGAGTGGCCATAACCTGATAACCGTATCCCATCCAGGGAAGCGTTGTTCTATCCCATCGGGCAAGCGGCCGTACCCTTCCCGGCGATTCACCAACCAGTCCAATACCAGTTTTTCTTCCAAACCCTAAATTCAAGGTATAAGCATAGAATTTCTCGCTCCCGACGGCCAGTGCGGTCTTGGCAGCAACAATATTGCTTGATTTCATGATTGCCTCTCGGAACGTTATATTTCCTAATGGTTCATGATCCCGGATAAAAAGGTTGTAGATGGGCATAATACCGCTCATACCACTCACCCTGTCTTCAGCTTTTCTTTTAAGAACTTCTGTAGCGGCAGAAGCCATGACCAGCTTGAAGGTTGATCCCGGTTCATAACTGTCAGTTACTGCCCGGTTACGCGATTTTTCAGGGGACCAGGTCGACCTCTGGTTGAGATCAAATGATGGATTATTGGCCATTGCAATAATCTCCCCGGTACGAACCTCCATGACAATACTTGATGCTGCATCCGCATGAAATTTATTGACCGCATGCAACAGTTCGTCTTCAACAATACTTTGAATATCGGCATCGATGGTCAACTGAACACTGTTACCTTTAACTGGATCCTGCTGTTTAGCATCAGGTGAGGGATAACGATTGCCAGTGGCTGAACGTTGATAAATTCTCGTCCCGTCAACACCTTTCAGCTCCTTGTTGAGCTGCAGCTCAAGCCCGCTGATCCCGTTGTTTTTGATATCGGTACTTCCTATCACCTGAGCTGCCACATTCAGATAATATCGCTGGTTCTCCTTGTCAAACCAGACTCCAGGAATGTTCTCATGCATGAGTCGCAGTGCTTTTGCCATAGGAATTTTCCGACCAAGCACAGCCATTCCTGTTCGTCGACGCAACTCTTTGAGGTACAATCCCTTACTACCTCCTAAATGTCGGGCAAACAAGTTTGCAACAGCTATAGAGTTATCATAAACCTTCTGCTTTCGGGTTACTTTGTCAATAACCGACTTGCCTTTCTCATTAAAAAGCGGTGTATGCCTGACAATTGCAGGATTAGCATAGAATGAGACGGACTCAATACTTTCAGCAAGCATGCGAGAATTTCTGTCAAGAATAACTCCTCGCTGTGCACTCTCTGTTATGACACGCTCATATTGCCGTACTGCTTTCTGCTTGTATTTTTTGACATTAATAACCTGGATATTGAGCAGCATGACAACGATTGCAATAACAAATATTGCAAAAACCGCAACCACGATACCAAGCCGCTTACCGAACTCATGATCATCCAAGCTCTCGATGTTATGCTTTTCATTCATGAGCATCCTTCTTTTAGAGGCAAATCATTCACAGCCCAAGCTCTACAGCAGGAACATTGGAGGCTGCCAGCCCAAGTGATGCAGCATCTTGTGCAATATTGTGAATACTATGCAGTTCATGCACTCTCAACTCCTGTGAAGTGATGACACTTGAACTCATATGTATCTGCTCGCGAAGCTTATCGTTCTGCTGGGCAAGATTGATGATGGTAAGTGTATTATATGTCTGGAAAAGAAACATCACTGTCCCGACAAGGAGATAGACAAAGGTCTTCGGGCGTAACAACGCGCCGATATCAAACTTTAGCGCATTGGTTAACAGCTCCCTGAATCCCGAATTTTCGGTAACAACCACAGCATCAGGTATCTTCTCCCTGAAACTGTTAATGCGCGGCTGAAACCTGCTTAAAGAGGCAACAATCCCACTATTGACATCCACGATAATCTCCCTATGAAATTTTTTCAATGACTCTCAATTTCGCACTTCGGGCTCTCGGGTTTGCAGCTATCTCCTGTTGGGTTGCAACAAGAGGTTTTCGAGTAATGAGTGAGACGGTACCCCTTGCCAGAGGCTCCCTCAACCCAACCCCCTTTGGCCCCCAGTCGCTCCATGCTTTTTCGGCGAAAACGGTTTTCACTATTCTGTCCTCAAGAGAGTGATAACTGATGACCGCCATCCTGCCATGATTATCAAGACAATCAATACCATCATAAAGCGCATGGCGGAGTACATCAAGCTCACCATTCACCTCAATTCTCAAAGCCTGAAATACTCTTGAAAGAGTCTTGATAATCTTATCCCTGCCGGTTGCGTTATCGCGTATTATCCCGGCGAGATCCTGCGTCCCGAGTACCGATCCGTTTTTAAGCCTGTATGCAACAATTGCCCTGGCAATGCTTCGGCTTCGAGGCTCTTCTCCATACCGGTAAAAAAGCCTTGCAAGCTCTTTCTCCTCATAGGTGTTGACAATATCTCCGGCACACAGGGTAGTTTCCCTATCCATCCTCATATCAAGCGGCCCCTCCCTGAAGTAACTGAATCCCCGCTCCGCACTATCAATCTGGAACGATGAGACACCAAGATCAAGGAGAATCCCTGCTACCTTTGGCTTTAAACCTTTTGCGCCGCAGACACTCTTGACAATACCTTCAATACCCTTGAAATTCCCTTTAACCAGAACAGTCATTGCGTCGTACCCTCTGAGACTTTCAGCAGCCTCATGCAGCGCAGCATCATCCTGGTCAATCCCGATAAGCAGAGATCCTTCGCCATAACCAGCCTCAAGAATCGCACGCAAAATAGCCTGCGAATGACCACCACCTCCAAGAGTCCCGTCAACATAAATACCGGGTCTTCTGACAAGCAAGTCAATAATTTCGGCTGGAAGTACCGGCTCGTGAAATTTATATTGTGCCATGGATGTTAAAAATACCTGCCCGCAAGAGAGGAAAAACGCCCAGCACTCTCCTGCATCACCGCCAGAAGGCATTCCGGATCCCAAATAATCATTTTTGTATCAGCACCTATAATCACGACATCTTTTGAAATCCCTGCATGCTCAAGAAACTCTCTTGACAGTTGAACCCTCCCCTGGCGGTCAAGCTCTATCGTATCAAGACTTTCATACATCAATGTCTTCAGCAGACGTTCTTCTGGATTAAAATCAGAAAGAGCAGAGATAGTTTTTCTCATGTCAGCCCAGATAAATGGCTCATAAAGTTCAAGGGAGCGATCAGGCGCTTTCATGATATAGAGCCCATTAAAATAGTCCTGTTCCCTCTGATCCACTTCAACTGGCGCCTCCTTCCGAAACAACCTGCGAAACCTGGCAGGAATCATCAGTCGCCCTTTCTCATCAACAGCATGTCTCTCTTTTCCAATAAAACCTGCCATGATGGCAATCCCGTTAGCTCCTGTTACCAAGCATCCTTCACTAAAAGAGCATATTTCATCTACTTGCCGACATAAATCATAAAATAACCATGACAAACAAGAAATTCCACCCATTTTTTACCACTTCCTACCACTTAAAATGTATAAAAAAAGGATGCACTAAAAAAATATTCAGCTATTTTATACGATAGCTGCTATGTATATTTTTAAATGTAGAAGATCACCATGAGAGAAGGGCACAGCGAGATTGTGGTGGACGGATATAATTTAATGTATAAGCTTTACTCTGTTTCGTCCTCATCATCTCTTGACATTTTGCGTCAGAAAACAGAAAAGCAGCTGCTCATTTTTCAACACGAGACAAAATGCCCGGTCACGGTTGTTTACGATGGAAAAAGCGCTTATAGAGAGAGTGCTTTTGGCGCTCCTCTGCATATTGTTTTTACCCCTGCGTCGAAAAGCGCCGACCAATGGATTATTGATTACGTAAAATCGTTGAACACACAAGTAAAATTGGTTACTATTGTAAGTTCAGACGACGAGATTCGCCGGTATGCAAGAGCCTTCGGCGCACAATGCATAAAATCTGAGGAATTTGCGATACAACTAAAAAACTCTGGGCGCACTCTACCCCTCCAAAATAAACAGATCCGCCCGGAACACCTCTCCATGAAGGAGAAAAAATTCAACGAAAAATTGCTAAGCAATCAAGAAGTTAACCGATGGATGAAGCTCTTCACGCACGACAAACCGTAGGCAGATCCCGTCACATTTTTTAATACTCTTGTGTGGCATTTATACGCTTCACTTAACCACCCGATCATGATGTCTGAAAGCACCATCAACAATACCGTACATTGGCATGAACTGGACGAATGGAGAAAAAAAATCGATGTCATTGATCAGCAGTTATCCCTCCTCCTTTGCGAAAGGTTACATTGCGCGCAAAATATCAGCTCCCTGAAGTCACAAATTGGAGAAGAGGTACTTCAACCTGAACGGGAAAAAGAGGTTCTGAACAATGTGCTCATCCATGCTGACTCTCCACTGAAAGCTTATACGCTGGAAAAAATCTACCGTTGCATCCTTGAAGAGAGTCGCCTTTTACAGCATGAGTGGAAAAACAGTCAGCCAGATATACACACCAGCTGATAGAAATACCTCACAATGGCCTCAATAAAAACTTCTCCACGTCAACTCTTGATAACTGGCACTGCAATTCTGCTGAGTGCATTGGCATGCATTTTATTTCTGCCGGGATTCAATACATCGTCACACACCACATCCCTTATTGTTCACCGCGGGACAGGCTTCAAATCCATTGTCGATGAAATGCATCGGAACGGCTCTGTCAAAAGCAGGTGGATGATACTCTTTACCGGTCACATTATCCCAAAACTGCACAATATCAAACCGGGCAGGTACTCCATCCCGGCAGGTATGTCCAACTTCTCGCTTTTATATTATCTGCACACCTGCAAGCAGGATGAGGTTCGTGTCACCATCACCGAAGGGATAGATCTCCAGCATGTTGCCCGCATCCTCTCCCGGAAACTTGATATGGATGCAGCACATTTCATGGCTGCTGCTTCCGACAGCAGAGTGCTTTCAAAATACCATATTAACGC
This sequence comes from Chlorobiaceae bacterium, assembly GCA_012972835.1. Taxonomy (GTDB): domain Bacteria; phylum Bacteroidota; class Chlorobiia; order Chlorobiales; family Chlorobiaceae; genus Chlorobium. The sequence goes on from JABDHK010000006.1 coordinate 47,185, forward strand.
AAAGAGTGCAGAAGGCTATCTCTTCCCTGGTACCTATAACTTTGTATGGGCAAGTACACCTGAAGAAGCTGCCGGATTTCTTATCGGTCGGTTCAGGCATTTCTATACTGATAGCCTGAAGAGTCAAGCCTCTGCAAAGGGCCTGAGTGAAACTGCTTTGCTGACCCTCGCCTCCATCGTTGAAGCCGAAACCCCGGTAGATCAGGAAAAACCCCTTGTAGCAAGCGTCTATCTTAACCGCCTGAAACATAATATACGCCTGCAGGCCGATCCGACCGTTCAGTTTGCACTTGGAGGAGCTGCCCGCCGACTCTACTTCAAAGACCTTGCAATAGACTCTCCCTACAATACTTATCGTCATAACGGACTCCCTCCCGGACCGATATGCAACCCCGGTGCTCCATCAATCGTTGCTGTGTTGAACCCTGCAAATACAAAGTACCTTTACTTTGTCGCCACCGGAAAAGGAGGACACAATTTTGCTGAATCGCTGGCAGAACATAAGAACAACATCAAAAAGTACCAGATCGCCCGACGCGATACACTCCGATGATCATGCTCAAGTATGTGGATCCCCTTTACCGCTGTTGAGTAAATTGATTATGTTGTAGATTAGATACATTACAAAAAGTATTTTTTTTCAATCAATCGAATAAGCAATGCAGAAAAAAACGTTGTCGGACATAGCAGTCAAAGGTAAACGAGTAATAATGCGCGTTGATTTCAACGTTCCACTCGACGACAATAAAACGATTACCGACGACAAAAGAATCGTTGAGTCCCTGCCTTCCATTCGTAAAGTTCTCAATGAGGGCGGACGCCTGGTTTTAATGTCCCACCTGGGCAGGCCGAAAGGAAAAGTCAACCCGGAATACTCGCTTGCCCCTGTGGCAGTAAGACTGGCCGAACTTCTCGGGTCACCGGTTGCCATGGCAAACGATTGCATCGGCACTGAAGTGATGCAGCAGGTTCTCGCTCTCAAGGACGGGGAAGTAATCCTGCTTGAAAATCTGAGATTTCACTCCGAAGAAGAGGCTAATGACCCTGTTTTTTCAAAAGAACTTGCATCGCTCGGCGAGGTTTACGTCAATGATGCATTTGGTACCGCACACAGGGCCCATGCATCAACAGAAGGAATAACACACTTCATAGAAACAGCCGTAGCAGGCTATCTTATAGAGAGGGAGCTGCTCTATCTGGGAAAAGCTCTTCAGGAGCCGGAAAGGCCATTTGTGGCTATTCTTGGTGGCTCAAAAATATCAGGAAAAATAGATGTCCTTGAAAACCTTTTCAAAAAAGTCGATACCGTCCTCATCGGTGGCGCCATGGTCTTCACCTTCTTCAAGGCACAGGGTTACCAGACAGGGAAGTCTCTCGTCGAGGATAGCAAGGTCGAGCTTGCCCTGAAAATTCTTGAAGAGGCAAAAAACAAGGGAATCAAGCTGCTTCTGCCTGTTGATGTTATTGTTGCACCCGAAATTTCTGCACAGGCCCATAGCCATGCTGTCATGATCACCGATATCCCTGAAAATATGATTGGCGTTGATATTGGGCCACTCTCTGCTGAAACATACCGCAACGAAATTCTTTCCGCACGGACAGTTCTCTGGAACGGGCCAATGGGCGTGTTTGAAATTGACAACTTCGCGGCAGGCACCATGGCAGTCGCAAAGGCGTTGGCTGAGGCAACCACAAAAGGAGCGACAACTATTGTCGGCGGCGGTGACTCTGCTGCTGCAATAGCTAAAGCAGGTCTCGCAAAAGAGATTACCCATATCTCCACAGGAGGAGGTGCAAGCCTTGAATTCCTTGAAGGCAAGGAACTCCCAGGCATTGCCGCGCTGAACGACTAACCAGTTCCGTACAGAATAACTCTTTACGGAATTTATCTTTAAGACGCTCACTCCCGCTGATCAACAGCGGGACAGGGCAGAACTACAGCTATTGATGAACTATTCCAGCCAGCCATACAGTCCCGGGGGCTTTCAGTTTATACCCCCTGCAATCAAAACCATTATTGTCATTAACATTGCGGTCTTTGCACTGCAATTCACGCCATTCGGGGAAACCATTCTCAACCTTGGATCGCTTTGGCCCCTTGGCTCCGGCAACTTCCGAATCTGGCAGCCTGTGACCTACATGTTTCTGCACGGGGGGGGCACTCACCTCTTCTTCAACATGTTTGCCTTATGGATGTTCGGAGCGGAAATTGAGAACTACTGGGGCACCCGGCAATTCAACACCTATTACTTTGTCTGTGGCATCGGAGCAGCAGCAATCAACCTGCTGGCAACCGTCGGTGATCCATACCCAACGGTTGGGGCCTCAGGGGCTATTTACGGCGTACTGCTTGCTTTCGGCATGATGTTCCCTGACCGCTATATTCTGCTTTATTTTCTCTTCCCCGTCAAGGCCAAATATTTTATTGCCGGCTATGCGCTCATTGAATTTTTCTCTGGTTTCGGCAGCCGGGCCATGGGCAGCGGCAGCAATATCGCCCATTTTGCGCATCTCGGCGGAATGCTGATTGGCTTCATCTACATCTCCATAAAACGAGCTGAATGGTCATTTTCCGGACTGACGGATAAAATCAGCTCTCTTGGAAAAAAGAAAACCGGTCCGCGCCTTCATCGACCGAACAGCATAGAGCCCCCGGTCTCCGAAGCAGAAATCAATGCTATCCTCGACAAAATTTCTGAACGAGGTTATGGTTCATTATCAGCTGAAGAGCGCCGCAAGCTCCTCAAGGCTGGTGGCAAATAACCCTTCAACACAGCGCTATCCTCTCAAAGCAGGCAACACTCTCGATATGACTGGTATGAGGAAACATATCAACCGGCTGCACCGATAGAAGCGTGTAGCCGTGTGCGCATATCTCCTTCCCGTCGCGCGCAAGGCTTGCCGGGTTACAACTGACATAAACTATACGCCTCGGCCTGAGACGGATCATTGTAGCAAGTGCCTTTGGCTGCATCCCTGCCCTTGGAGGATCGGTAATGAGCACCCCAGGGGTATCATAGCATTCAAGACTCCCTAACAGGGCATGGAAATCCTTGAGATCAACCTTATAAAAAGCCGCATTATTGATTCCGTTCAACACTGCATTGGAACGTGCGTCGTTAATGGAACTTTCCACCACTTCAAGGCCGACTATCTGGCGACAGTGCTTTGCCAGATAAAGGGTTATGGTTCCAGTGCCACAATAGAGGTCGTAAACGGTATCCTTTTCACTCAGCCCGGCAACATCAAGGATACACTTGTAGAGAACCTCTGCCTGTGAAGAGTTGGTCTGGAAAAAAGAGTTTGCCGATATTCTGAAATCAAGGCCACCAAGCCGCTCGGTAATATATCCCACACCGCTTAGCGTAAACTCCTCATCGCCTGTAGCAACACTGTTCAATCGTTGCGTTACATTATTGAGCACAGTCATCTTCACGCCCTCCATACCCGATTCAAGGTGCATCCGGTATCGCTGCATAATATCCTCGTCATACCACGAGGTAACAAGATTAACCATAACCTCTTCACGATCTTCACTGAAGCGCACCACAAGATTCCGTAAATATCCGGTATGTGCCTTGGCGGAGTATAGCGTAAGGGCGTTGGCCAGAACAAACTCCCTGGTCAACACAAGCACCCTGTTCATCGACTGCTTTGCAAGAAAGCAGTAGTCAATGTCGAGCACCTTTTCAAAGTTACCCGGCGTATGAAAGCCGAGAGCAACATCCTTTGGGCGAAGGAGTTTTTCCTGCGAGAGCTCTTCGGGGAGAAGATAGCGCATGTTGGAAAACGAAAACTCAATCTTGTTGCGGTAATGAAACGGAGCCGCAGCGGCAAGCGCAGACGCAACCGGAGGAGCAACAAAGTCTCCGATGTGCTCAAGCGCATCCCGCACCTTTTTCTCCTTATACAGAAGCTGCGCCTCATAGCGGATATGCATCAGCTTGCATCCACCGCAAATCCCAAAATAGCTGCACAATGGGTCAGTCCTGTCGGGAGAGGGTTCAAGCACCTCAACCACAAGAGCCTCTATATACCGCTGCCTTACTTTTTTTATCCGTGCTGAAACCAGATCGCCGACGGCAAGCATACCGCCAACCATCACCCCCATACCATTCTCAAGCCGTCCAAAACACTGATCTTTCTCCGCCTGATCAGTTATTCTCAACTCTATTATATCGTCTCTCTTTAATTTCGTCTGTTCCGTAATCGCCATAATACCTTGTTTTTATGTGCCTTGGCTAAACCTATAACCCGGGAACGCCGAGCCCCAGCTCGGCATCATGTTTCAAAGCCCAGCTCAAGCCACACCCCTGTTCTGAAGAGTGTGGCAGTGAACCTTGTCCGGCTACTGTTGCTGTTCGAGAATTTCTATAATTTCCTCTGGTGATTCAGGCTTGCTAATAAACTGCCCACACCAATGGCTTGGCTGCACTTCGGGCCATCCTGAACATTTCTGAGACTGTACAACAATGTCGGTACCGGATCGATGGCTGCTTATATCAACAAAAACTTCCGGAGGATTTAATCTGCACTCAGATGCTGCTGTTTTACCGTTGTTTTTTCTGCTTGCCACGCAATAAAAAACACAATGTTCGCAATTATTTTCCACACCTACCTCCGTCTAAATTATTAAACACTATTTCAAGAGATAGCAATATAACGGGATTGAAATCATTTTTTTACCCAATCCTCATGCTTAACAGCTAATCTCGGTACGGGTCAGTAACGCGACGCCAAAAACACCGGCGCTGTCACCGAGAAGTGGCCGAAAAAGAGGGATTCTAAGCTCGCTGTTAAACAAATGTCGTTCAATGGCGTGTTGAGCATCTTTTGAATAGAGCTGCTCAACACGCCCTACTCCGCCTCCGAGAATGCAGAGATCCGGATCAAGAATGTTGATCACCTGGGCAAGTGCTTTACCGAAATAATAGAGCAAGCGTTCAATAGTTTCAGCCGCAGCAGTGTCAGTTCCCGTTTCTTGAGAAATCTTCTCCAGCGGGGAGAACCGTCCGCTTAATTGCTGATAATAACGCTCAAGCGCCGGGCCGGAAATAACCGTCTCGACACAGCCAGCCCTGCCGCAATAGCAGAGTTCTCCTCCGGAGATAAGTTCGTTGTGGCCCCACTCTCCGGCAATACCGTGGGCACCGTGCCGCACCTTGCCTCTGCAGACAATCCCTCCACCTACACCAGTACCGAGAATAATGCCAAAAGCAGTTTTTGATGAATCGCGCATGAGTGATGACGCTACGCCAAACATCGATTCGGCAAGAGCAAAACAGTTGGCATCGTTTTCTATCGCTACCGCTCTGTTGAGAACCCCCTCTACATCGCGTTTCAGATCGCAGCCATTAAGGCATACCGTATTTGAATTTTTCATGACACCAAGCTCTGCATCATAGCGTCCGGGGGTTCCTATGCCTATCACCTCGGGAGGAAGCATACCGGACTCAAGAGAGATCATCTCTACCAGTTGACCGATGCGCTCAAGAATATGACAATAACCTCGGGATGCCTCGGTGAGAATTCTGCGACGTATCAGTGGCTTCAAGGCGCTGTCGATCACTACCCCCTCGATTTTTGTGCCACCAAGATCGATGCCCCAGTACATTTCAGCCATTGCAGCAACTCTCTTTGCGCATGATAAGCAGCTGAATCTTGTTCTTCCAAAGCCATGAGACGAAAAGATAGACAAGGCTTGCGCTGCAGAGTCCGATCACCATTCCTCCAAGAACATCACCGGGGTAGTGGACGCCGACATAAACCCGCGAAAAGGCTATGGCCAAGGCGTAGAGTATCATGACAACCGTAAAGAGTTTTTCAACAAGCACTCCCCGATGAAAAAATATCCATGTTACTCCGGCAACAGCAGAAGAGTTTGCCGCATGGGAAGAGGCAAAGGAATAACTCCTCATCTGGTAAACAAGCAGACGGACATGCTCAAGAGCAAAGCAGGGGCGTTCACGCTGAATAAGGGATTTGAAAATGCCTGATGCAACAAAATCGGCCAGACCAACAGCAAGAAGTGTGAAAAGAATAATCAAAAAACCCTCTTTTCCCTTTCTAACGGCAATAAAAAGAGCTGCCATAAAATAAATATGCCCCGACAGCCTCTCTCTGGTGAGAAACACCATGAGATCATCGACTGCCGGATGAACCAGATGAAGGTTCAGCAGATGGAACAGCCATACATCAGCCTGCTCAATCAGCGCCATAATTTATTTACTTTTTAGCTCCCCCTTTTTTCTTTTTCAGGGATGAGCCAGAAGAAGAGGTTCCAAGATTAACTTTCGGCATATCGTCAGCTGTGGTAGTTTTGTTGATATAAAACTGCTGAGCGACACTGAAAATATTAAACATCAGGTAGTAGAGGCCAAGACCAGCCGGCATATTATTAAAAAAGAGCAACATCATGGCAGGAAACATGTAGACCATGATTTTCATCTGCTCATTGGTCTGGGTGGTAGGCGTGATTTTCTGCTGCACAAAAACCGTAACAGCCATCAATATTGGGAAAACTGCAATGTGATCGCCATACATGGGAAGGCTAAAGCCAAAATCAAAAATAGAATCAGGAATAGAGAGATCCTTTACCCAAAGCAGGCCATGCTGACGAAGCTGGATTGAGGAACGGAAAACATAAAACATTGCATAGAGCAGGGGCATCTGCAACAGCACCGGCAAACACCCGCCAAGCGGGTTCACACCAGCCTCCTTGTAAATTCTACCCAGTTCACTCTGCAGTTTTGCGGGGTTATCCTTGTACTTTTCCTGAAGCTCCTTGAGAGCAGGCTGCAGGGCTGACATCTTTTTCATTGACTTCGTTGAAGCAATGGAAAGGGGATAGGTTACAAGCTTGATCAAAAAAGCAAAAATGATTATGATAAGCCCATAATTACCGATAAAGGTATTCATCCAGCTGAATACCGGCAATATTATATACTCGGCAAATGGTCTGGTCAGCCAGTCCCATCCGAAATCCATGATCTTTTCAAGATCAACCTTCTGTGCTTTGACAATATTGTAATCCAGTGGGCCGAGATAGAGGCTGAAACGATTATCAACAACATTGCCCGTAGAGGGAACTCCCATTTTCAGGGCAACAACATAATCCGCGAAATCATCGGCCTTTCTTTTACCGTCAAGAAAAATCCCTTCAGTACGACCCTGAGGTATAAGTGCGGCAACGAAATACTTATTGCGAACAGCAACCCATTTAGCTTCCCCTGACTGCTCTTCACGGTAGACCTGATTCTCCTTGCTTGCAGTAAGTTTGACCAGACTTCCACCAAGATATGCGCTAGCAATTGCACTTTGAGCCTCATCTTTACGGTTTTTTTCCGAATAGACTAAACCTCCGTCCCACTGCAGCTGGTACTCATTGCCGGCAAGTGCATTTGCAAATCCTGTCAGCTTGATGTCATAATCAACCTTATAGCTGTTTCCCCCAAAAAGATAGGTAATATCAATAGCCTGCTGGGGAGCAACATCAAGGTGATAACGCACTGCATAGCTCTCCTTGCCGCCGATAGTCTTAAGAGTATCAAGCGTTACACTGCGAAAATAAAGGTCACGTGTATCTATTTTTTTACCTTCCCTGGTAAGAAAAAGAAGGGAAAGAGCACCGTTTTTCTCATTGCTGACCAGGTCAAACGCCTTATGATTACTGTCAAGATGCTTTTTAAGCACCAGCGACTTCAATGTGGCGCCTTTTGTGGACAGTGTTGCACGAAAAAGATCGTTTTCTACCTTAAGAACCTGCTCCTTCCCGGCAGTTGCTTGAGTAAAGACGCCAAGATTTTCGGTAATGGGAATCTGAGCTGCACGAACTTCCTCAACCTTCCGCTCCGCCTGCTCTGTTTTCACAGCTGCTACAGGCTTCACCACTTTTTTTTCTGGCGACATAAACTGAAGCCAGACAATCATGATCAAGCCTATCAGCGCAAGACCGGTTACTGAATTTCTATCCATTACCACTCACTTTTGTTATTACTGTGAAACTCTTTTTTTATTTATGGGCACCGGGTCAAAACCTCCCTTTGCAAAGGGATTACATCGCAGAACGCGCCACACCGTCAACCAAGATGCATAAAAAAAATTATGCTGCTGAAAAGCTTCAAGAGCATAACTTGAACAGGTAGGAAAATATCTGCAGGAGGGGCCAAGCAAAGGAGAAAGAAACCTTTGATAAAATTTTATCGCAACAATCGGCACCTGATTTACAATCGTCCAGCTACTCATGCTTTCTCATCCTTTATGCAGCATAAAAACATATATACCGTCTTGTTCGCCTGTAAGAACGCAATGCCAATCTCTGCAGCTCGCTTTTCAAGAAAGACTCATGTTCTGCAATAACTTCCTGACTTCCACCCGGAATGCATCAAGGTTTGGGAACGTTTGTTTTCTGCCTGTATAAATAAATGCAATACAGAGCAGCCCATGAACAATGCCATCATGCGGAAACTCCACTCTACACTCTAAACACGATTTCTCAAGCCGGTAAGCTTCTCTCATCATTCTTTTTATCCTGTTGCGATGAACAGAAGAGTGGAGTGTTTTTTTACTCACAGCAAAGAGAATGGCTGGAAATCCCTGAACAACATTGCCCTCAGGATTGAAAGAGGCGTATACCATTTTTAAAAAATCGCCTTTCAAACCCTTTCCGCTCCTGAAAAGGAGTGAAATCAATAGTGTTTTCCTCAAAATCTCATGCTTTCGCAGAGAGTGGACGTGTAACTTATTCAAAACGTGAAGGAGCAATTTTATTCATCAGCCAACCAGGGATATGAGTTGACACTGCGGTCGATTACTGTCCGGCTGTACCCATTGCGCTGCTTACTGAAAGAGAGTGACGCCCTTTGGCTCTTCTGGCAGAAAGAACTCTCCGGCCATTCTTGGTGGACATTCTCTGTCTGAAACCATGCTTGTTTCTTCTTTTTCTATTCCGAGGCTGAAAGGTCCTTTTCATCGCTTATAGCTCCAACTTATTTATAATAATTCAATAGTACAGGTCGCGTAATTTAGCATAATGAACAATCAATAACAAATGCTTCTGCTAAGTGACATGGATTACCAGCCAAAACAACCGCTTTTATTTTACCAAAATAATGTTTTGGTGTTGTAAAAAAATTAGCTTCACAACAAGTTATCAACATTGTGGATAACTTGTTGATAAAAAAACATCGCGCACCAAAACCTCTTAATAGTCCTACCTTTTAAAGAATCAACACATGTTGACTACTTTTTGTTATTGAGGAGTTAAGATAAACAATATCAATAAGATACTGTGTTGAAAACTCTCTATTTCCATCTCCCCTCATAGGAAAGGATTTTCATAAAGGAAATTGTTTTTTATCCACTTAAAACACTAACTTGTGAACAGTAAATGTTGATGGATTCTGGCAATGTCGATCCTTACCTCTCAAATCTCCGTTTGTTATGCTTGAAGTTACGTCAAAAGCTTTTCCTGAATATCCACAAACCAATACCCAGAAAGGCTCCTCTATGGAGCAACAGGTCTGGGAGGCATGTCTGAATGCTCTCAGAGAAAAAATAAATCCGCTTGCATTTAAAACCTGGTTTTTTCCCATCAAGCCGCTCAGCTTTTCTGGCAGTGAGCTTACTATTGAGGTTCCAAGCCAGTTTTTTTATGAGTGGATTGAAGAAAATTACTCTTCTTTTTTAAAGCAGGCGCTTAAGGAGGTGATAGGACCCGATGCAAGGCTGATGTATTCAATAGTTATGGATAAATCACAAGGGCAGCCTGTCACCATAGAATTACCGCACCAGAACGCAATGAATAGCGATTTCATTGCTTCAAGTATAGCTTCAGCTGAACGCTCAAAAAGCACAGACGACTTTCAACGCAACCTGGCACGATTTGAAACACATTTAAATCTTAAATACACCTTTGAAACACTCATCAGGGGCGACTGCAACTCATTAGCATTTGCCGCGTCAAAATCGGTTGCTCAAAGCCCTGGCCAGAATGCCTTTAATCCACTGGTCATTTACGGCGGTGTCGGTCTTGGAAAAACACATATGATGCAGGCTATAGGTAATAGTGTTCGGGAGAACCGCCTTTCGGAAAGGGTACTTTATGTGTCAAGTGAAAAATTTGCAATCGACTTTGTCAATGCCATCCAGAATGGAAAAATACAGGAATTTTCCTCATTTTACCGTTCCATTGATGTGCTTATTATCGATGACATTCAGTTCTTTTCTGGCAAAGAAAAAACACAGGAAGAAATTTTTCACATTTTCAACACCCTGCATCAATCAAACAAACAAATTATACTCTCAGCTGACAGGCCGATCAAAGATATCAAGGGAATTGAAGACCGCCTGATATCACGCTTCAACTGGGGACTGTCAGCAGATATCCAACCTCCTGACTACGAAACACGTAAAGCTATTATTCTCAGTAAGTTACTTCAAAGCGGAGTGAATCTTGAAGAGGCTGTTATTGAGTTTATTGCAACCAATATCACTGAGAATGTCAGAGAGCTGGAAGGGTGTATTGTTAAACTGCTTGCCGCACAATCTCTTGATAACAGAGAGATTGATCTCCAGTTTACCAAAACAACCCTCAAAGATATTATTCGGCATACAACAAAACGACTGACACTCGACACTATAGAAAAAGCGGTCTGCTCTTACTTTTCAATTACCCCAAATGACTTGAAAGGTAAATCGAAAAAGAAAGAGATTGCTGTCGGGCGCCAGATAGCCATGTACCTTTCAAAACATTTGACCGAATCATCACTCAAGACAATTGGCCTTCATTTTGGCGGAAGAGATCACTCAACGGTTATCCATGCAGTGAACACGATTACCAAACGCGTTGAGTCGTTGGCCGAAGAAAGAAAAAAAATTGAAGAGATCAAAAAAAGAATTGAGATCAGTTCCATGTGATCTCTGGTGTTGGTAATGTGTTGGTTTTATGTGCACTACCTCTTGATAACCTGCAAGCTGTCAACACTATATTTAAAGAGGGATAATCATCAACAAGCTACCCACAAGAAAGTAGTGCTATAGTGTGGTGGTTGTGAACAGTTTTATGTGGTGTTATTTATTGTTTAAATGATATTTTTATAATAAAATAGAAATTATTTATTACGAGTTATCCAGATATCAACACACTCAACAACAACAACAAATTTTTATAAATACTTAATTAGTTAAAGTTGGAGCAGATGAAATTAACTTCCTCAATTCGTCAACTGCAGGATGCGGTCAGTAAAGTTGCACAAGCAATCCCGGCAAAAGCCATTGATGCACGTTTTGAAAATGTTCATTTATCCATTGAATCTGGATGGCTTACCTTTTTTGCAACCGATGGTGAACTTTCAATCACGGCAAAAATCGATGTTGAGACATCAGATAGTGGAAATATTGGGATTAAGGCCAGAACTTTGCAGGATTTTTTAAGGAGCATGTATGATACCGCAGTTTCTTTTGTGATTGAACGACAGGAAATCAGTGATCATGGTACCGTTAACATCACAACAGACAAAGGCAAATATAAAATTCCATGCCAGTTTGAGAGTAAGACTGAAAAGTTTGAAAAGAGTTATGACATTTCGCTCGAGCTTCCAACAAATGAACTGGTTGACCTCATTCAGAAAACTCTGTTTGCCTGTAGTGTGGATGGTATGAGACCTGCCATGATGGGTGTCTTGTTTGAACTTGAAGGTAGTGTCATCACTGCAGTATCAACTGATGGGCACAGACTGGTAAGAAACAGAAAAAGTTCATCCATCGATGTATCGGAAAAGCAGAAATTTGTTGTACCGGCAAGAGTGCTTTCGATAGTGCAGAAGCTTGCTCCAACTGAATCTATAACAATGTGTGTTGATGCTGATCGCAGATTTGTCAGGTTTATGAGTGGAAATGTTGTGCTTGATGCAGCTCTTATTATTGAGCCCTATCCTAATTATGACGCTGTTATTCCCGTTGAACACGATAAACATCTGATCATTGATCGTTCATTAATATATGATTCGGTAAAACGTGTTGGTCGTTTTTCGAGTATCGGTGATATCAAGATGGTTGTTGAAGGTCAAATGCTGAAGGTGATGGCTGAAAATACCAATGAAGGAGAAGCTGCACAGGAAGAGTTATCGTGTACTTACACAGGTGAAGATATCACGATTGGCTTTAATTCCCGGTTTATTGAAGCAGCTCTTGCACACCTTGATGACAACGAGATCCGTATTGAACTGAAAAGTCCAACGACAGCAGTTATTTTTAAGCCACATAAGGCAGAAGAGGATGATAAACTGATTATTCTGGTTATGCCTGTCAGAATAAATACTTGAATGGAAGGGGTAATTATTGAGACTGCAGCGTATAAGTTATGAGAATTTCAGAAATCACCGCTTTTTAACATTTAAACCATCAGCAGGGATCACTCTCTTGTACGGTCCAAATGGATCGGGCAAAACTTCTCTGCTTGAGGGTATTCATTTTTGTGCACTCACAAAGGGTTTTCTGAGCACTACAGATAATGAATCACTCTCATTTTCTAAAGACTATTTTGTGCTCGACAGTTGTTTTTATGATGAAAACGAAAACAGTCTCACTGTAAAAATATCCTACACAAAAGAGAAAGAAAAGCAGATTATTGTTAATAATAGCGAGATAAAACCGTTTTCACGTCATATTGGCACTATTCCATGCATAACTTTTTTTCCTCAGGAGATTGTCATTGTGAATGGAGCGCCTGCAGAACGCCGTCGTTTTATCGATAATGCCATCTGCCAGACTGATCGCAGATATCTCGACGACCTCCTGGCATACAGAAGGGTTCTGCATCAGCGCAATGCATTGCTCTCACAACTCTATGATAAGAAACTTGTCCATGATGATACACTATCTCTCTGGACAGAAAATCTGTCACGCTTAGCAGCATCTATTGTTCATACAAGAATACAATTTATAGATGCGTTTTTTTATCAGTTTAAAGAGCTCTATGCCCGTCTCTCTTATCATGAACATCCACAGATAACCTACCGTTGTTCATTGGGAAAAATCAAAGACAAGAGTTCTGTTGATGAACTTTATTCCCTTTTTCTTGCAAAGTTTGAAGAAACTGAAAAACAGGAAATACTCAGGGCACAGACTATGACTGGACCCCATCGTGATGATCTTCATTTTTTGATGAATGAGAAAGAGATAAAAAAATATGCATCCCAAGGTCAGATGAGAACTTTTCTTATCGCTCTTAAACTTTCACTACATCGTTTTTTTTACGAAATTCTTGGAGAAAAACCTCTCTGTCTGCTTGATGATGTGTTCAGCGAGCTTGATGCAACCAGAACCGCTGATATTTTCAACATTCTTGATACATTCGGCCAATCAATCATTACTTCAGCAGAAAACAAGCAGCATCCAAACATGACAGCGCTCTCAATGGAGTATCTGAAAAATAGTCAGGAGAAATAAGCGTGTCAAGAACCAGTAATCCCAAAAAAATATCCATACTTCTTGGCGATATGTGTCATACGTTGGGTTTTGTTGAGGCTTACCAGCAGTATAAAACACTTCAGATATGGCACACGGTTGTAGGAGAGACTATTTCAGGAGCGACAACCATTGAGCGATTTTCTAATGGACAACTCTTTATCAAAGTCAAGAATCCTTCATGGAGGATGGAACTTAATTACCGTAAACAGGATATTCTTGCAAGACTGAATGAGGCTTTGGAGAGCGAACTGGTGCAGGATATAATTTTTAAATAGTAAACGCCGCCACGCATTTCAATTGCGGCGTTTACCGCTAACCATTTATTTATTCAGAGATTGCAGCTTAACTGGTACCGTTCAATCATTTTATCCGCAAAAGCTTTTCCGAATATATTGCACTTCAAAAATTCCTCTTCATGAGGCTTGAACTTAACTTTTATATTCTCTTCAAAAACCTTCAGCTTCAGCATTGTAAAATTAGTTTCTATCATCTTTACAGCCTCACCGCTCCATCCAAAGGATCCGAATGCTGCAGCAAGCTTTCCCTTGTCGCGAATAGGATTAACCGCTGCAAAGAGCTGATAGATCTGCGGTAATATGTTCTGGTTGATGGTTGGAGAACCAACAATAATACCTGAACAGTGAGCTATTTTATCCTCAAGTGTTGAAAAATGAACAGATTCTATATCACATATATCAATATTGAAGTCACATGACTGGCTAAGTCCTTCCGCAATCTTTTCTGCCATTAATGCGGTGTTTTCATAAGCGGAGACATAGGCTATCAAAATATTTTTTTCATGAGGAAGTGCGATTGCCGTCGTAGCAAACCTGAAAGAGAGATCAACATATTTTTTCCAGTGAGTTCTCAAGATAGGGCCATGGCCTGGGCATATCATCTTGATATCAAGTGGCGCTATTTTTTCAATTGCCTGCAGCATATATTTGCTGAATGGCCTCAAGATGGAGTCAAAGTAGTAGGTAAAAGCGTCTTCAAATTCTCCGACTGCATCATCAAACATCTCTTCATGGCAGAAGTGTGATCCAAATGAGTCACAAGTAAAGAGGATTTTGTCTTCTTCAAGCCAGGTGTAAATTGTGTCAGGCCAGTGAAGGTTTGGTGCAAGAATAAAATGCAGTGTTTTATTACCGAGACAGAGCGTATCACCTGTTTTCACAACACGGGATTTGAAGTCATGTCCGGTCTGATCGCGCAAAAATTTGATGGCGTTGCCGCTTCCGACTACTGTAGCGTTTGGTGCTAATGCGAGCAGATTTTTGATATTTCCAGAATGGTCTGGCTCGGTATGGTCAACAATGATGTACTCAAGATCAGCAGGATCGACAACTTGTTTTATTTTAGCAAGATAAGTTGGCCAGAACTTTTCTTTTGTTGTTTCTATAATTGCTTTCTTATCGGCATTTATAAAATAGGAGTTATAGGTAGTTCCGTATTTTGTCTCCATCACAATATCAAAAGTGATAAGGCCTGGGTCAAGAACGCCTATCCAGCTTACATCTGCTGTAATGGGAAGTACAATATTGTCTGACATGTTATATTTCGAGAATTGATATAAAATAAAGGAGTTACCATAATACTACCGAAAAATATCCTTGACAGTTCCATGTTGCAAACTCAAGAGATCAACAGAACATCACTGGTAACTGTTACAAAGAAAATTCACCAGCAGAAAGATTTGTTTCGCTATTCCTGACTTCTCTTACAAGATCTATACCTTCTGCTGAAAATGCAAAAAGTGTATCAGTAGAGAAAATTGTACTGTAATCCTGTGGTTTAAAAAACGGAAGAAATTTCTGGCAGTGTTCATCAAGCCGCTTAAGATAGAAGTAAGTATTTTCATCAGGCTTTTCTTTATTCCATTCAGATGCCAGTTTTCCTTTGTCATAGGATGCTGTTCCTGCACCACTTCCTGATACATAATAAGTAATCCTGTCGCCTTTTGTTATGCCCATTCCAGCTTTGATGGCAATTTCATAGGTAATAGATTTTGATCTCTTACCTGTCTTTACGTCTTCAAGATATTGATCAATGGAATTCTTCAGGGTTTCAGTTCTTGAAAATTCTGAAACATCAAGTTCATGATTGAGAATGTTATTCCTGTATTCAGTGAACAAATCGTGGAGTCCAGTGATATCTTCTGTTAACAGTTTTTCAAACCCTCTTCTGACAAAATCCCTGCCGAATTTTTCTCCGCTTCTGCTCGTCAAAGAAGAACCCTTGAGGTGCATTACATTATCATATCCAAGAAGCGCATAGTTTTTCTTCATGTAGGATATCATTTTTTTGAATCTCCCGTCAAAACCGATATTGATTCCTTGTGGCATGAGCTGGGATACTTCATGAACAAGTTCTTTTTCAGCAATATCCGTTGTAACTCCTGGTGGGGGGACAAAGAGAAGGCCATCAGTGTCAACCTCAATGACTTTGCAGCCTCGTGATTCAAATTCAAAAATCATCTTTTTTGCCAGATTCTGCCCTGTTGAGGTAACCTTGTCAGCTTCAAAAAAATCATTAAAAATCCCTCCACTGTATCCTAAATATCCGTACATAGCATTGATAAGAATTTTAAAAGAACTTTGCATTGCATCAAAGTTATAAGCAAGCGCGCAGTTGCCGAGAGTTTTTTCTTCCTGTGCACGCCACTTTGCCTTAAATCGAAGCTCCTTAAGATCATTAAGAATTCCAGGAAACACTTTCAGCTCGTCGCTTTTTGGGCTGATATTATAGGAGAGCATGATTGAAGGATACAGTGATTCAACATCAGCATAGACAATAGGGCCAAGAATTCCTTTAAGGAACACTTCGGTATAGCCACCAGAATGCTGCTGACCTGAGGTGGGTTTAGGAATTGATTGTTTTTGGCGCAGATATTCGCGCACCAAAAGAACCTCTATCTTTGCTGCCTGCCCAATACGCGATGTCATGGCATAGGTATAGGGAAGCATCTGTGCGAGGTAAAAATTACTTCCTGACAGGAGAGATGAGAGTGCCCTTGTTTCACGAACATCATCCAGAGCATAAGCGAGAAGTTTCTCATGATTATTATTCCAGAGGGATGCAATGTCCTTGTAATCAACATAGGTTCTGTCTTGAGATGCAAAACCGAAATGTTTCGCTACAGCCTTCAGTCCATAACTCTGCATTGAGCGTTTGGACACATCATAGCCCTGTACAAGAAAAAGAGTATCTATAACATGTCTTCCCGGAACATCAAAAAAAGGGTAGTCGATACTTCTTTCAGCAAAACGAATGCTGGCCGGGTAGCTTTTAGGTATAAGCCCGTTGCGTCCAATTGCAAAAGGAATTCCATTTCGCTCACATCGTCGTTGTAGATAAGCAAGATCGAAACTAAAAATATTGTGCCCTTCTATTACGTCAGGATCCATTGTTATTATCAACTGGACAAGTTCTTCAAGCAGAGCTTTTTCATCTCGGTTTTTTGAATGAAGAACAGATTCCCAACCACGGCTGTCGCTCAGTGAAACAATAATAATTTCATCCTCACCAAATCCGGAACTCCCTGTTTTTTTTCTTACAGGTTCGTAATTGGTCTCTATATCAAGTTGCATTCGGTAAAGATCATCAAAAATCATCCCTTTGAAAAGAGTCTTTCCGCTTTGAAGAAGATATTGTGTGACAGCATCTCCTTTATTATAGATCAGAGATATTGTGTCGGTTGGTATGTCATCATTTGTTTTTTCTTTTGAGTCTATAAGTGCTTTCTTGTTGATAAAATCAAGAGCGCTCCTGTATATTTTCCAGCTTCTGAAAATTGCAAGAGATTGATAATAATTTGATCCGCTGAGTTTAACCAGCCAGAATTTATCGCCACCTTCCGGTACAAACCCATCAAGCAAAGCGCTCTCTGACAGAAAAAAAAATGGAAAAAACTGCTCATCATGAAACAGCACCTTATCGTTTTGTCGAATAAAAACTCTTATCTGGCTATCTGAAAGCTGGTAAGCCCCGACAATACGCTCCTCTTTATCCTTGCCGAACAACAAATCGTTGCCCATGATCTCATTAATAATGCTTTCCATAATTACATAATCTCTTTAATAGCAAGAGTGAAAAGATAAAATATGTTTCACGTGAAACATATTTTTCTTGATCATCGTCCGAGTCGAATCATAAGAACTGAGATATCTGATGGAGAAACACCGAGAATTCTTGATGCCTGCCCAATTGTGTCTGGTCGATGTTTAGTAAGCTTCTCCCTGCCTTCATTTGATAGACCGGCCACACCATCATATTGAAATGAAGATGGTATTATGTGAGAATCAAGTCTAATGATTTTATCAGCCATTAATAAATCACGCTTCAGATATCCATGATATTTCAGGTCGATATCTACCTGTTCATAGATTGAGAGATCATCAGTTATTGCTCTGACATTATCTCCGAAACAGGGTGATGTTTCAACAAGAGTCCGCATATAAATTCCGGGCCTCTTTAGAAGAGTAGAGGCATTTTGTGACAGCGTTACAGGAGGGTAACCAAGAGAAGTAAGCAAAGGGTTAATTTCTTCTGGCGATACTCTTGTCGTTAAACAGAGTTGCTTGAGCTGTTCGATAAGTGATATTTTATTGTTACAAGCTGAAAATCTCTCCTGATCAAGAAGCCCTGAGTTATAGCCAAAGTGATGGAGTCGGATATCGGCATTATCATGGCGTAGCATCAGTCGATGTTCAGCCGATGAGGTAAACATTCGATATGGTTCATTAGTTTCCTTGGTGATAAGGTCGTCAACAAGTACACCGATATAGGCATCAGAGCGTTTAAGATGCAGCGGTTGGCGCTGATGAAGTTTGAGAGATGCATTAATGCCGGCAATTAATCCCTGCGCGGCAGCTTCTTCATAACCCGAGGTTCCGTTTATCTGGCCGGCACAGTAGAGGTTTTCAATCAGTTTTGTCTCGAGACTTCTGTTGATCTGGTATGGAAAAAAGTAGTCATATTCTATTGCATATCCAGGACGAATCATTTTGACATTACAGAGTCCAGGAATAGATTGAAGGCCTTCAAGCTGTATCTCTTCAGGCAGCGAAGTTGAAAATCCATTCACATACATCTCATGAGTATCAAAACCTTCCGGCTCAAGGAATATGTGGTGGCTGTTCTTATCCGGAAAACGGCAGATTTTGTCTTCAATCGATGGACAGTATCGCGGACCAACTCCCTGAACTTTTCCTGTATACAAAGGTGATCGGTCAAACCCTGTTTTTAAAATCGCATGTGTTGTTGCTGTTGTTTTGGTAACAAAACAGCTTATCTGTTGGCGGTTGAGTGGCGGGGTTGTTTTAAATGAAAAAACAACAGGATCGTCGTCTCCTCTTTGCTCCTCAACAAGATTGTAATCGACACTCCGTCCGTCAATTCTTGGTGGGGTACCTGTTTTTAATCTTCCGGCCTTAAATCCCAGGTTGACCAGGCTTTCGGTAAGACCATATACCGGAGGTTCTGCAATAGTTCGTCCTCCGGGATAGTGGTTCATTCCAATATGGATAAGCCCGTTCAAAAATGTTCCGCAGGTAAGAATGGCAGCAGAGCCCTTAATGATTCGTCCCGAAGAGAGTATGACTCCTGTAAACTGACCTGATGAACATTCAATCCCTGTCACTGTATCCTGAAGGAGGTCGATATTATTTTCACTTTCAATAATTCGACGCATATAAAGAGAGTAGAGTGTTCTGTCGGCCTGTGCTCTTGGAGAGTGCATTGCCGGGCCTTTGCTTTTGTTGAGCATCCTGAACTGAATACCCGTCGCATCAATTGCTTTTGCCATCTCTCCTCCGAGAGCATCAATCTCCCTTGTGATCTGACCTTTTGCAACACCCCCGATAGCTGGATTACAGGACATTCGTGCAATAGCCGTAAGATCAGAAGAGATGAGCAGGCAGGAACATCCCGTTCTTGCAGCGGCTAATGCAGCCTCGCAGCCAGCATGACCAGCTCCGGTTACTATTATATCATACATGATTTGTGCATTGTTTCACGTGAAACATTTGTTGGTGGCTTAAGATATCGGTACCGAAGATACAAATAATAGTGCTTTATATTCTTTGAGTGTTGGTGCTAATATAAATCGCAATAAGGCGTATTATATGTGTATTATTGTGATTTTCCTAATAGTATAACAACACTGTATATAATAATAAGCTCATCTGAAAAGATATCTTTTCAGGCTCGGGGTGTTCTGTGGAAGTACGAAAGCGCTTTTATGGTATGGAGATCCGTTTTTCTGATTCAGTGCCTGGATCATGGGTTTTCTCTGACAGTTAGTTAATCAATACCCCATTTTATATATTGGCTGAATTATTTTATTCGAGCGTAAAGCGATGCCATCAATGAAAAATAAACGTTTTAATCTTCTTCTTATTGCAGTTGTTACTCTTGTGGCAGCGTGGTCATTATGGCCAACCTGGCGTGACTACTCCCTCTCCAACCAGCTCAATAGTATAAAATCAGCACCGGATAGCCTTAAATATCTTCTAAGCAATCGAGATGAGATTGAGAATGCCCGCAAAAAAAGTCTTAAGCTTGGTCTTGATTTAAAGGGCGGCATGCATCTGGTTATGGAAGTTGACCAGGTGGATCTGTTTGAACAGAAAGCGTGGAATAAAGATGCGAAGTTCACTGCTATCATGAAAGCTGTAAGGGAGAAGGCCTCTCAAAGCGACGCAAAAGTCATTGACCTTATTTCAGCCGAGTTCAAAGGTGAGAATATGCGCCTGAGCCGCTATTTTTATGATATCCGTAACTCAGACCAGGAAATTGTTGCAAAACTTGAGAAGGAATCAGAAGATGCTTTGAACCGTGCAAAGGAGATTATCCGCAATCGTATTGACCAGTACGGTGTTGCCGAACCGGTCATCACCACACAGGGCAGCAGAAAACTCATTATAGAGCTTCCGGGTGTTTCGGATGAAAACAGAGTGCGAAATCTTCTGAAAGGCACGGCTAAACTTGAATTCAGGCTTCTTCGTGATCCGGAAATACTGGTCAGGACACTTGACCGTATCAACACCTATTTAGTTCAGAATAGTGGAGTACCGAAAACCTCTCTGGTTGCGGGCAATTCTGTTGCGGTATCAGGGAAGCTTAAGTCACTGACACCGTCTGTATCTATGCAGACCTCTGCCAAACCACTCTATGATCTCATTGGCGTTTTTCAGAATGGTTCAGCCTATACTACCGAGCACTCCAAGGAGTTGGTTGTCTCGTTGCTCCATCGCAGCGACATCCTGGCCTTGCTGCCTCAGGACACGGAACTACTGCTTGCCGCCAAGCCTGAGATTGGTAAAAGCGGTGAAAAACTCTATCCTATCTATCTTGTCAGAAAGAGTCCGGAACTTACTGGTGGCGTGATTACAGAAGCCAAAGCTACTTTTGGTTCACAGGGGGTACAACCAGAAGTGCTGATGGCCATGAACTCTGAAGGGACAGCAAAATGGGCTCGAATTACCGGTGCAAATATTGGAAAGCGTATTGCCATTGTGCTTGACGGTGCCGTTTACAGTGCACCCGTAGTTCAATCAAAAATTCCCAGTGGCAACTCTGTTATCAACGGTATTGAAAGCCTTGAGGAGGCAAAAGATCTTGAAATTGTGCTCAAGGCAGGCGCTCTTCCTGCACCAGTCAGAATTATTGAAGAACGTTCTGTCGGACCATCGCTTGGAGCCGATTATATCCGTGCAGGGGTACTCTCTCTGGCTTGGGCATTTTGTGCGGTTTCCATTTTCATGCTGGTCTACTATAAAAAAGCCGGTATTGCAGCCGATATCGCGCTTGTGCTCAATATTGTCATTGTTCTTTCAGTGTTGGCTGGTTTTAATGCATCCCTTTCGCTGCCGGGTATTGCGGGTATTGTGTTAACTATTGGTATGGCAGTTGATGCCAATGTTTTGATCTATGAGCGCATACGCGAAGAGCTTGATGGAGGCAAGGCGCTTAAATCTGCCATTGAATTAGGCTATGACCGGGCATTTTCATCGATTCTTGATTCACATGTTACCACACTCTCTGCAGCATTTCTTCTCTATACCTATGGTATAGGACCTATTCAGGGTTTTGCCCTTACCCTTATGATCGGTACGGCAGCCAGCTTGTTTACTTCGATTGTTGTGACAAAAGAGATATTCTCCTTCCTGCTCGGCAGGAACCTTATGACACAAAAAAGTTTCGGTTAATTTATTTTTTTAGACCCTTCGACTCATGAGGATTTTTCATAAGACCAGCTTTGATTTTATACGGTTCCGTAAAATAGCCTACGTTTTTTCACTTGTTATTCTGGCTTCAGGCCTGATATCGCTGGCGGTAAAAGGTTTGAATTACGGCATTGACTTCAGGGGCGGATCGGAAGTGTTGATACGCTTTGAGAAAAATATCGATGTCAGTACTGTTCGTACAGTCCTTGATGCAGCTGGTGTTTCAGGATCGCTGAAGCAGTATGGCCTTGACCGTTCCTTTCTGTTCAGTACCGTGTTTAATGGCCAAACCAGTGATTTGAAGTCACTGGTTTCACATGCCCTGAATGATCGCCTAAAGGGAAATCACCATGAAATTGTCCGGGTTGATGCTGTTGGGCCAAGTATAGCTTCAGATTTGAAATGGTCGGCCCTGAAAGCTCTCCTGGCATCGCTTTTGGCAATTCTTCTCTATGTAGGATTCCGCTTTGAACTTAAATTTGCGACTGCCGGGGTGATTGCTATTTTTCATGATATCCTGACTGTTCTGGGACTTTTCAGTATTCTGGGAGGCCTGTTTGATTTTATGCCGCTGGAAATGGATCAAAGTATCATTGCGGCATTTCTAACCATAGCAGGCTATTCCATTACCGATACCGTTGTTGTGTACGACCGTATAAGAGAGAGGATTCGTGGACAGAAGCAGTCAGATTATGAACGGATCTTTAACGAAAGCATGAACCAGACGCTCAGCAGAACCATTATTACATCAGGAACTGTGCTGCTCTCTGTTCTGGTACTCTTTATTTTTGCTGGACCTGCAATCAGAGGATTTGCCTTTGCTGTTTTTATCGGGATCCTTATAGGAACCTATTCATCGATTTTTGTAGCTGCTCCTCTTGTCTATGATTGGCTCCGGTTGGCAAAAAGCCCGGTTCACCTGAGAGGAAGCAAGGTCTCCTGAAGAAGCACGCTCCTTTGGGCAACAGATTCAACAATTTTTTTATATGTAAGGGGAGAGTGGTGATGAAAACAAGGTTGATAAGAGCAGCATTGCTGTTTACTGCTGGATCGTTATGTCTGCAACCCTCTGCGATTGCTCGTATTGCCGATCGGGTTTATGCGGTCGTCGGCCACGATGCCATTCTGAAATCGGATATTGATGCGAGGGAACTCATGGCTCGCATGCAGAATCCAGAGCTTTCACAGGTCAAAGGGTTGTCACGCACAATACTTGATGGTTTGATTGATCAGAAGATCATTCTTGCCAAAGCAAAAATTGACAGCTTGAAAATTGACGAAAATGCCGTTGAAGCAGCCACTAATGATCGTTTTCAGCAGCTGAGCTCAAGGTTCTCATCTCGTAATGAGATGCAGGCCCGTTTTGGCAAATCCTCTGCCAGTATCAGGGAGGAAATTCATCAGGAGATGCGTAACCAGGAGTTGATTGATACACTGCGAAGGAAAAAGTCTGCAGGTGTCACCATCAGTTATGATGAAATGATGGCTTTTTACAAGGAAAACAAGGATCGACTCTCCGAAATACCTGACGGTGTTGCTGTATCGCAAATCCTCAAGTATCCGTCAGTGACTGCCGAAAGCAGGGCTCATTCACTCACCATGATTCAGCAGATCAAAAGTGAGCTTAAAGCAGGTGCAGATTTTGCCGAGTTGGCACGCAAGTACTCCCAGGATCCTGGCTCTTCAAGGGCAGGGGGTGATCTTGGGTATGTCCAGAAAGGTCAGCTGATCAAGAGTTTTGAGGATGCTGCCAATGAGCTTAAGGAGGGTCAAATTTCCGATATTGTTGAAACTCGCTACGGTTTTCATCTTATTCAGATGCTCAACAAGGATGTTACTTCAATTCATGTCCGTCATATTCTCATTGGATTTGATCGCTCCAAGGTAGATTATGCCGGAGTGATCAGGCAGCTTAATGCAGTGCGCACGGATGTGCTTGGCGGCAAGGCGACCTTTGCTGATATGGCCAAAAAATATTCAGATGATCAGATGTCAGCTAAACTTGGCGGTGCAATTTCAACATCAGGCTCTTCCAGCTTGATTTTTTCACCCACAACTTTGCGCCCGCAACTGCAGGCGATTATCAAGACGCTGAAAAAAAATGGAGACATCAGTGAGCCCCAGAAAATTGATCCGCCCCAAGGCGACTCCTTCTATGCCATATTCATGTTGAATGAACGTGTTCCTGCGCACCGGCTGAATCCTGAAAAAGATTACACCCTTCTTGCTGAGATGGCCCTGGAGGATAAAAACCGTCGTCGTTTCAACGAATGGGTTCAGATGCTCCGCAAGGAGGTCTTTGTTCGAGTCTCAGACGTCTAAGCGGCGAACATAGCGGGCATTCTTTTCTATAAACTCTCTGCGAGGTTCAACCTTGTCTCCCATAAGCGTGGAGAAGACATGGTCGGCCTCCATTGCGTTGTCTACGCTTACCAGCAGGAGCGAGCGGTGAGCCGGATCCATGGTGGTACTCCAGAGCTGCTCCGGGTTCATCTCTCCGAGACCTTTGTATCGTTGGATATGGATATTAGCCTTTCCCTTCTGCATTTTTTTCATTGAATCCGAAATACTGTTGCGCTCATCGTCATCCCAGGCATATTGCTGCTCCTTGCCTGATTTAACCAGATAGAGTGGCGGCTGTGCAATGTAGACCCTTCCTGCATCGATAAGTGCACGCATGTGGCGGAAGAAAAATGTCAGAAGGAGTGTTCTGATGTGTGCTCCGTCAACATCAGCATCGGTCATGATGATGATCTTTCCATACCGCAGCTTGTCTGTTGAAAACTCATCTTCCCCGAAGCTTGTGCCGAGCGCAAGAATAATGGTCTTGATCTCCTCGTTTTCAAGCATCTTGTGCAGGCGGGCCTTCTCAACGTTGAGAATTTTGCCTTTCAGAGGAAGGATGGCCTGGAAACTCCGGTCTCTTCCCTGCTTGGCACTGCCACCTGCCGAATCACCCTCAACAATATAAAGCTCGCAGTGTTCCGGGTCATTGATCGAACAATCAGCCAGTTTTCCTGGAAGTCCTGAACTTTCAAGCACAGATTTTCTGCGGGTAAGTTCCTTTGCTTTACGGGCCGCTTCCCTTGACATTGCAGCGCCCTTAACCTTCTCAATAATCATTTTGAGCACGTTCGGGTTGCTTTCGGCGTACTCCGAGAGCTGCTCATTGAGAATGGTTTCGACAATGCTCTGTGTTTCAGAGTTGCCGAGTTTTGTCTTGGTCTGGCCTTCAAACTGTGGCTCTGCAACCTTGACGGAGATCACGGCTGTCAACCCCTCCTTAAAATCATCACCAGTAAGTGACAATTTAAGATTTTTCAGGAGCTCATTTTTCTGGGCATAAGCATTGAGTGTTCTGGTCAGCGCCTTGCGGAATCCGGTGACATGGGTTCCACCCTCTTGCGTATTGATATTGTTGACATAGCTGAACACATTCTCCTGGTAGGTGTCGTTGTACTGAAGCGCTATTTCAACAATGGTGGTGTCCCGTTCTCCGATGATATAGATCGGCTCCTTGAGCAGGCTTAAGCGGTTCTGATCGGTAAACTGGACAAACTCCTTCAGGCCACCCTCAAAATGAAAGATCTCCTGTTCGCCCTCTGTATCCTGAACGGTTATACTGAGATTTTTATTGAGAAACGCAAGTTCCCGCATGCGATCAATAATGATATCCTTGCGGAACTCGGTTATCTTGAAAATAAGATGATCCGGCATGAAGGTGGTTTTTGTGCCACGCTTGTCACTCGATCCGATAGCCTTGACATCACCCTGGGGAACACCACGTTCAAACCGCTGGAAATAGACCTTGCCATCGCGGTAAACTTCAACTTCACACCATTCGGACAGAGCATTGACCACCGAAGCGCCAACACCGTGCAGACCTCCCGAAACCTTGTAGGCACCCTTGTCGAATTTACCGCCGGCACCAATAACGGTCATAACCAGCTCAAGGGCTGATTTTCCTTTTTCAGGGTGAATATCAACAGGGATGCCTCGTCCACGATCAATGACGGTAACAGAACCATCCGGATTCAGGGAAACAAAAATATAGTCGTTAAAGCCGCCGAGAGTTTCGTCAATCGAGTTATCGACAATTTCGTAAATAAGATGGTGAAGGCCTCTGCTGTGAATATCACCGATGTACATGGCAGGACGCATACGTACATGCTCAATGCCGTCAAGAACCTGAATATTGTTTGCTCCGTAGCTCGAAGGGACTGGAATTGCGGATTGAGTAGATGGTGCTGGGATATTGATATCGGCTTCCTGCATAAGAATCAGCTATAACTGGTGTGAATAAAACTGTTCTTCAAGATAATAAAAATGCCATCATTATTGTTGCCTTATGTGCTCAGGAGGTCGCCCAGAAAGCATCGGGAAAATGCTCAATAACAAACGAAGAGAGAGGGTTTTCCTCCATGGTTTCAACCATTATTGCAACAACATCGAAGCGGCAATCTGTTTCCTCTTCACCGGAAAAAGCAAGGTAGGCCCGAGCAGCCTTGATGATCTCCCGCTGCTTCAGGAGTGACACAGCTTCTGACGGATGTCCTTTTTCATCAGTAGAGCGGGTTTTCACCTCAATAAAGCAGAGTGTTCTGTGATCTCGGGCGATAATGTCGATCTCATTGCGATGGTAGCGGTAGTTGCGCTCAATAATGCGGTACCCTATTTTTGCCAGGTATTCAGCCGCAAGTCGTTCACCCTCTTGTCCGAGCTGATGGGGATCAAGCATTGGATGCGTTATTTTTCATCAAGTTGCCTGAGCTTGAAGCTTGTGCGGTGAATCGGGCACCGCCCATACTGAATAATAGCCCGGACGTGCTCCCCGGTGCCGTAGCCGACATGTCGGTCAAAACCATACTCCGGCCATGTGGTGCTGTATGCGACCATAAGTTCGTCCCGCCAGGTTTTGGCAAGCACTGAAGCTGCGGCAATTGAAAAGACCTTGGAGTCTCCCTTTACAATGGTTGTATAGGGAATCCCGAGGTTTGTCTTGAACCTGTTGCCATCAACCAGCAGAAGATCCGGTCGTACCGAAAGCAACTCAACAGCATTGTTCATGGCAAGCATGGTGGCCTGCAGGATGTTTATTCGGTCTATAGTTTCCGGCTCAACAGCTGCAACCGCCCAGGCAAGGGCATTCCTTTTTATTTCAGGAACGAGTTCCTCCCGCACTTTAGCAGAAAGTTTCTTGGAGTCATTCAACTTTTCCAGCAAACCTCCATCAGGCCTGAAGCAGCGGGGAAACACAACCGCACCCGCAACCACTGGTCCGGCCAGAGGTCCCCGGCCAACCTCATCAATACCGCAGATAATGTTTATTGTTTCCCATAGGGGGAATTCATAGTCGGTGAGCATATGTTTGTCGTTCTTGTTATATTTCGTATAATATACACTTATTACTCATCTATGTAAATGTAAAAGGAATAATCCGAAAGTGAGCGGAAGAGAACACCAAATACGGGAGCTGATCCATCAGGGCGAAGGATTGACAACAGAGTTCAAAACCAGTTGGAGCCAGATTACTCGTGATGTCTATGAGACCGTTTGTGCTTTTCTCAATCGGCGTGGGGGGACGATTTTGCTTGGAATTAATGATGCCGGAGAAGTCACAGGCGTCAATATTGCAGCGCTGGCCCAGATAAAAAAGGACTTTGTCACAGCCATCAACAACCCGCAAAAAATTAATCCACCAGCCTATCTTTCTGTCGAGGAGGTTGTGTTGAGCGGGAAAATGATTCTGCGCATTTATGTGCCTGAAAGCTCACAGGTACATCGCTGTAATGGTCGTATCTACGATCGGAATGAAGATGGTGACTTTGATATTACTGATCATACCCGCATGGTTGCAGACCTCTATCACCGTAAGCAAGCAACCTATTCTGAAAATAAGATATACCCCTTTGCGGCACTATCTGACCTTCGGTCAGATTTGATTGACCGATGCCGCAGACTGGCGGGCGCTTGGAACAAAGATCATCCATGGCTCAACATGGATGATATGGAACTAATCAAAAGTGCCCAGCTTTATCAGACTGACCATGAAACCGGTAATTGCGGTGTTACTCTTGCTGGTATTCTTCTCCTGGGTCAGGACTGCGTAATTCTTTCTGCAGTGCCATATCATCGTACCGACATGATCTTGCGCAAGGTTAACCTTGACCGTTATGACGATCGGGATTTTGTTGATACCAATTTGATTGAGAGTCATGATCGCATCATGGCCTTTGTACGCAAGCACCTGCCTGACACGTTTTACCTTGAAGGGATACAGCGTATCAGCATTCGTGAAGCTATTTTTCGGGAAGTTGCCTCCAATATTCTTATCCATCGGGAATACCGTAATGCTTTTCCGGCCAAGTTCATCATTGAATACGGTCAGGTACGCACCGAAAATAGCAACAAGCCTCATGGTTTCGGAGTACTCAACCCGGACACCTTCACCCCGTATCCAAAAAATCCGGTGATATGCAAATTCTTTCGCCAGATTGGATGGGTCGATGAACTGGGTTCTGGAATGCGCAAAATGATGAAATACGGCAAAGCATATGGTGGCGCAAATCCTGAGATGATCGAGGGTGATGTGTTTCGTATTATGGTTAAGGTCCCGGAATTTGGAGGTGCAGAAAATTCGGCGATAAGATTATCATTAGAGGCCCATGATGAGGCCCATGATGAGGCCCATGATGAGGCCCATGATGAGGCCCATGATGAGGCCCATGATGAGGCAAATATTTCATTGACTGAGGTACAGCAACGGATAGTGGAAGGTTGCCTGGAAATGGTACAAAGTACTTCATCGCTTCTTGACCTTCTTGGCTATGAATCCCGTACTGGTAATTTTAAAAAGGCCCTTTCGCATCTGCTGAAATTGGGATTGGTGGAACAAGTTTTGCCCAACACTCCAAGAAGCAAAAAACAACAATATCGCACTACCGCGAAGGGCAAACAAGTGCTCGATTTGCAGAGATAGCAGCCTGGCTGGCAGTTGATCAGAACGGTAGATGCTAAAGTTCAAATCACCAAGGCAGGCGCAACGGTTCCTGTCGGTTCACGCCCATGTTGGCCCTATTCCGAATTCGTCATCGTTGACACCATCTCGGACTATCGAACTGCACCTCTTCAAACTTTTCTGACTTGGCAGGATGTGACGACATCACCATCTCATGCAACCAGCTCAGGTGGGTTGAAGCTGATGAGCGCCCACCACTCGTAATTTTCAAGATTGACCGTACGGATAGCTTGCTGGATGATTTCCCTGAGATCGTTCAAATTGTCACTCTCTTTTGCGAGAGTTACCAATCGACCCAATTCACCGGCCATTTTTTCTGATCGTTCAGCCACACGATCATACTCCAGCTGTTTGCTGATAGCGTGTATTGCCGCGCCCCATGCAGGTAAAGCAATTGCTAAGACTGTACTACACTTGCTCATCAACGACAAAATTTTGTTCGTTGTCGCAATCTCAAATGGAATCGCGAATAATGTTCCCAACGTTCTCATCCACGACAAAATTTTGTTCGTTGCCGCACTATGCTCATGTCCAATTTCGCTCAAATGGAACAGCGCCATCAGAAGAGTACCCCAGAAGAAAAAGAGTACCGTTCCACGCAGTTGATCCTCAGTGTGCTTCTTTGTGTGAGCATTTTTCATGTGCCATTTTCTTTGATCGTCCAACCAACCTTCAATGACAAACTCTTTGAGAACGCTGAAATCAGCAGTCGAACACGGATGCCTGAGGACTTTCTGTATCAGGCTGGCAATGGTAAACTCAATCCAGTTTTTGGGTTTATTATAAAAGGGCATTGTTTTCGGAGCGTTAGCCGGGCCTGATAAAGCATTGAGTTCCAGTACACCGGTAAAGATGGCGGTGCGCAATTGCTCTGCAAGGAATCGGTAATCGATCCAGTTTTCATGCCAGGAGTTCCTGCTACTCATTAGTAGTACGATAAGCATTGCAATGACTTCCAGCCAGATCAACCCTATCAGCTGTGGAAAAAGGATCACTTGAAACACCGCAATAGAAACGGCAAGCGCGGATAAAATATGGATAACTATGCTTAACCAGAAATGCCATTTCTGGTAATGTGCGGCGAGTGCGTCTGCCCGTGCATAGGTCGGTATGAGGTAGTCGATAATCGGTTTCAGTCGAGCGGGGTCCAGTTTTGCTTTGTCGGCAACCTTTTTGACCTCCTGACGGCACTGTTCTGTCAAATCGTTGAGTTTTTCCTTGGGTAACGATGGATTGCTACAAAACTCCATAAACTGATGATAGTTCAGAGAGAGCTTCCTTGCCGTATCAGGTAATGTGAGCTCTTGAAAGTCGAGACTGCGTTCCTGTTCCCCCTCGTTTTTCAGCGCCAGAAGCAGTTTGACTGGGGCGGTGGGGTTTTCTGCATCAATGCGGAGTACGGTACGCCCCCGTTCAAGGGCATAGCTGACAATCTCTGCCGTTCCGCCTTGCCCCTCTGCAGGCTTGCCGTCCCAGATGGCAATCAGGATTTCGCAGGCATCAACAACCTCTCTCCCAACGCGTAGGTACCCTGCAGAACGTTGAAATTTGGTCAAATCAGAGGTATTTTTTCCGAGCTCTTCCACCGGAGGATCGGCTTTTTTCAGGAGTTCATTGAATTCCTTCAAATCTTCAGGGTTGGTGAAGTCTTTCCGGTATTCATTGAGAGAAAAGGGGGAGAGTACTTTCAAACGAGCATGCTCTTTGTTCAAGATTGATCGAGCAACAATTCTGTCAGCACCTTTTGCTAAGGGTGAAATAACGATCCATTCAAGTGGAAGATTTTTATTATGACCCATCAATTTGTCAAGACGGTCAACCAGCCTGTCGACAGCTTCTGCAACAGCGGCTTGCCTTGACAGATTCCGATGACCGGTTACTCCGATACGAAGTTCATAGGAGAGTTGCTCCGATATTTCCGGCATAACGATTCAGGTAAGAAATGATTGAAGAACACCAACATCTCATCTCAAAATACTGTAAAGATATCAAAAAAAAACAGAAGGCTGAATATCATAGAGGATGGATTTTTACCAGAAGAAGGAATTACTGTACCATTCATGCCGCGCTCTGAGTCCTCGTCCTCGTGCTTTTGTGACTTGGCAGGATGTGACTTCGGTAACTTGGCAGTACATGAAATTCAGCAACGAATATAGCAGTGAATTATGAAAAAGATATTCCTGATCTATAGCAGTAAAACAAACAAAAGTGTCGAAGTGCTTTTCAATGATTTGAGCAAGTTTCCAAACTGCGAGCTATGGATCGACAAAAAACTTTCAGGTGGGCAGCAATGGTGGGATGAAATCCTGACCAGAATACGCGCTTGTGACATCTTTGTTCTTGCGTTGAGTCAGGAATCACATGATTCAGTAGCCTGTACACTTGAGTACACCTATGCGCTTCGTCTTCGTAAACACATCTTGCCGGTGTTTGTTGGCGATAATGTTAAGATGAGCCAGCTCCCTTCGGAATTGAAAACAGTTCAGTTTGTCAATTACTGCAATCCCCAGAGGAATGAAGCTATCGACCTCTTCAATGCTATTACATCATTTCCACCAACAGAAGCACTTCCGGATCCAATACCGGGTTCCCCTGAAGTGCCCATACAATCAAAGGAACGTTCCGTGTTTCTTGCTGATGTTACTAACGATTAGGAAGAGGAAAGAGCAAGCGTTAAAAGCTACCTCAATCAATATGGAATTTATGTTCTTCCGAATAGCAGCTACTCTCTGGATCCAACCTTGGAAACGACCAATTTGAGGTTATACACAGAACAAGATCTCTCTGAATGCGCTGTTTTTGTGCAGTTGCTAAACGGGCGGTCAGAGAAGAAACCAGAGGATTCTCCAAATAGCTATTTACAGTTGCAGTATGAAATTGCCAGAAATTCCGGAAAACCTGTTTTTCAGTGGCGCAGTCCCTACCTTGATATTGCAATAATTCAGGATCAAGAACATCAATTATTGGTAAGCGGCGACAAGGTAAGAGCAGAAGGTATCGAAGAGTTTAAACGGGCAGTTAAGGATTTTATCCTGAAACCGCCACAAGTGAAACCACTACCGGTGAAAAAGCCAGCCAATTTGAATGCGTTGATTTTTGTCAACATGACGTCTTCGGATCGGCCACTTGCAGAAAAAGTATGTGATGAACTGAAACGACAGGGCGTCGGGTACAGTCGCCCTCTTGCCAGTGGAGATCCATCGGACACGAGAAGTGATCTTGAAGTAAATCCTCTTGAGTGTGATGGTCTGATTGTCATCTATGGAAGTAGTACCACTCTTTGGGTACGCAGGCAGTTGCTTGAATGCAGAAAAATGCTTTCAAAACGGGAGAAGCCGATTCCGGCATTTGCGATATTTGAAGGGCCACCTGAAGAGAAAAGCTCTATTGCGTGCATGTTTCCAAATCTGCAATTGCTTGATTTGAAGAAAGGTATTGATGATTTCCATCTGAATAAAGAGATTTCCGCCTTTATTGATGGCCTTGAAAAGGAGAATGCATAATGTCAACCATGTATTCTTCAGACAGGCAGATTCCTGTTGTAATATTTGAGCGGTGGAAGGGAGTGACCTCCTCCCAAAAACCTAGACCACTGTAAATTAACCGTTCGTTCCAGAGCTACCCGGTGACCGAGCAAGCCACTCAGCAAGTCGGGGACAAGCTATTGGTGTGCCGGCCATACAGAATGACAAAACAGGGAATTTTTTTGAGGTAACACTCCTTGACGAAGCCTATTCGTCATGAAGCATGAAAAGCCATGAGCCGGGTGTTCCAGTTCAAGGGTGGTTTTGCTGTTTCCTTATTATTATTTCTTATCTTGATTGTTGGCTTGCAGGCCCGTTGTTATCCCGGTCTGCCGGCTTTCCTGTTGAAACGCATTGATGGTTTGTGATGTTGACGCTTGCAGTGTTTGATGGCAGCGTTGTGTGTTTATGAGATAGATGGTTTTCTGCCATAACTGGCTGTTTAAATTATAGAAGGGGCATCTGTCCCCTGGTTCTTACCATTATAAAAGAGTGAGCGAATGAAGAAGAGTTCGAATAAGCAATTGCTGATGAACAAGACCGGTGACGAGATACAGGTTGCGCTTGTGGAAGAGGGTCGTCTGGTCGAGTTGATTATTGAGCGCCCCGAAAGCAAGAGAAGTATCGGTGACATTTATCTTGGTCGGGTGCATAAGGTTATTGAGGGATTGAAAGCGGCTTTTGTCGATATAGGGCAGAAGTCTGACGGGTTTCTTCATTTTTCCGATGTCGGGACAACCAGTGAGGATTATCGTGCGCTGATTGAAGATGACGATGATGATGATGCCGCCGTCGGAGTAGATGATGATTCACTGTTTGATGGGCTATCAGGTACTGGGTCTGTTGCTGAGCCGAGTGTGAAAGCCTCTGCACGCAGCGGTGGCAAAAGGCAGTCAGGAGATGCAGAGGAAAAGGCTGAAAAGCGTCAGTCGTACACTCAGATTATTGCTGGAAAGCTGAAGCCGAACGACTCCATTCTTGTGCAGGTTATCAAGGAGCCAATCAGCAGCAAGGGTTCTCGCCTCACTTCCGATATTACCATAGCGGGACGTTTCATGGTGCTTCTTCCATTTGGCGGCGGCCAGGTGGCGGTTTCCAGAAGGGTTATTGCGCGCAAGGAGAGGGCAAGGCTGAAAAAACTTGTGCGTTCCATGCTTCCTGAAGGTTTCGGAGCAATTATCAGAACAGTTGCCGAAGACCAGGAGGAGACATTGTTGAAGCAGGATCTTGAAAAGCTTCTTGCCAAGTGGAAACAGATTGAGGAAAAACTGCAGGATGCCACTCCTCCTCAGCTGATTTTCAAGGAGGACACCATTATATCAAGTGTTCTGCGCGACTCACTGAATTCTGATGTTACTGAAATCGTGGCAAATTCTCCTGTCATCTACAAAGAAACACTGAACTATATCCAGTGGGCGGCGCCTGAAATGGTGAAAAATGTCACCTTTTACCAGGGAAAGCTTCCTCTCTTCGAAGGGTATGGTATTGCCAAGGATGTTGAATCGATTTTTTCTCGTAAAGTGTGGCTTAAATCAGGAGGCTACATTATTATCGAGCATACTGAAGCCATGGTGGTTGTTGATGTCAACAGCGGCAGGTATGCTGCGAAGCGGGAGCAGGAAGAGAACTCACTGAAAACCAACCTTGAGGCTGCGCGTGAGGTAGTACGGCAGTTGAGGCTCAGGGATATCGGCGGCATTATTGTTGTTGACTTCATTGATATGCTTGATCAAAAAAATGCCAAGAAGGTCTACGACTCCATGAAAACCGAACTGCGCAACGATCGGGCAAAATCAAACATTCTGCCCATGTCCGATTTTGGAATCATGCAGATTACCCGTGAGAGGATTAGACCGAGCCTGATGCAGCGGATGGGCGATCAGTGCCCTGCCTGCGGCGGAAGTGGCGTGGTTCAGGCCAGGTTTACAACAATAAACCAGATTGAGCGTTGGTTGAGAAAGTATGCGCTTCAGCACTCCATGAAGTTTCAGCAGCTCGATCTCTATGTCAGCCCGACGGTTGTCGAGCCGCTTCAGAACAGCGATATGAAAACAGAGTTGAAATGGTTTCTCCAGCACATGCTCTTTGTACAGGTAAAGGCGGATGAGAGCCTCAGAAGCGATGATTTCAGATTTTACAGCCGAAAAAACAACAAGGATATTACCGCGGAATACGGCGATATCTAATAATTTGAGAGAGGCTTATGGGACAGTATGATTTATTGAAAGAGGATATTCTTCGGTTTTCAGCGTTTGGTGCAGCTGCGTTATGGGAAATCCCAGAAGCGCGCAGAGTGTTTGATCAGTTCAAGCAGCTGCTCAATGATGGTCTGGTGAGAGCGGCTGAGAATAGAGACGGGGAGTGGGTGGTGAACTCTTGGGTCAAGGAGGGTATTTTACTCGGCATGCGACTTGGCAGACTCCAGGAAAGCCATGTGCCGCTTGATGGACAAGAGAGAGGCTTTTCCTTTATAGACAAGGATACCTATCCGCTCAAATCAATAACACTTGACAACGGTGTCCGTATTGTTCCCGGGGGATCTGCAGTACGGGATGGCTCATATCTGGCACCTTCTGTTGTTATGATGCCTCCGGCCTATGTCAATGTGGGAGCCTATGTCGATGAAGGAACCATGATTGATTCCCATGCCCTTGTAGGCAGCTGCGCGCAGGTTGGCAAGAAGGTGCATCTCTCTGCTGGCGTTCAGGTCGGTGGTGTGCTGGAGCCGGTTGGAGCTATGCCAGTTATTATCGAGGATGAGGTAATGGTTGGTGGCAACTGTGGTATTTATGAAGGAACTATTGTCAAAGAGCGTGCGGTTATCGGTACCGGAGTCATTCTCAATGGTTCTACGCCTGTTTATGATCTTGCATTGAATGCCATTTACAGAAAAACAGCCGAGGCGCCTCTTGTCATTCCAGCTGGGGCTGTCGTAGTTGCCGGATCACGCAAGATCAAGGGTGATTTTGCGTCGGAACATGGCTTGTCGATCTATACGCCGGTTATTATCAAATATCGTGATGAGCGGACCGATAGTGCGACAGCTCTTGAAGAGGCTCTCAGGTAAATCGTGCAGAGCCAGGAAGAGAATAAGGGGGGCTTGCGGCAGAGAATGCTGGGCTTCCTTGTGGCCATTCTTTGCTTTTGTTGTGTACCTTCCGCAACTCTTTACTCAGCGACCCACCCGAATGAAAAAGAGTACTTTAATATTGTTAAAAGTATCGACCTTTTCGGTGAGGTTTATCGTGAGCTTTCAAAAAGTTATGTTGATACGCTCAATGTCAGCAGTCTGATGTATGCGGGTATCGATGGCATGCTGCATACGCTTGATCCCTATACGGTTTTTCTTGACGAAGAGGATGCTGGTGAGCTTGATGATATGACCAGTGGCCAGTATGCTGGTATTGGCGTTACCATTTCGCCTATTGAAGGCATGTTTTATATTACATCAGTTGTTGAGGGGGGGGGCTGCAGCAAAGGCAGCTCTCAAATCCGGTGACAATATTATTTCCATCAACAGCAAGGATCTCAAGAAATCATCGTTTGATGAGGTCAAGTCGTTGATGAAAGGGACGGCTGGGAGTTCTTTTACGCTCGGCCTTCAGCGTCATGGTTCGCCACCGTTCTCTGTCAAGCTGATTCGGGCAGAGGTGCGGGTTAGCCCTGTGAGCTATTCAGGCATTATTGATGGTATTGGATATGTTGAGATGAAGAGTTTCAGCACTCGTTCGGCTGATGATCTGCGTGAAGCCATTCAGGGTCTTCAAAGGCAGTCGGTAGAGCAGCACATGCTGATGAAAGGTATTATTCTTGATCTCAGAAACAATCCAGGGGGACTTCTCACGGTTGCTGTTGATGTTACCTCGCTTTTTGTCAACAAAGGGAGTCTGGTGGTCTCTCTTCGTGGGCGTACTCCGGAAAGCATAAAATCCTATGTAACAACAGCTCCACCCCTTGATGCAGCGCTGCCTCTTGCAGTGCTTATCAATGCTGAGAGCGCTTCCGCATCCGAAATTGTATCAGGCGCAATCCAGGATCTCGACCGTGGGGTAATTATCGGTGATCGTTCCTATGGTAAAGGACTGGTGCAGTCAATTATACCGGTTTCCTACCACAACACCCTTAAACTTACTACCGCCAAATACTATACTCCCACGGGCCGTTTGATCCAGAAAGAGAAAGAAGCGGTGCCGGATTCACGCAAGGTAGTTCAAAAGGCAAAAGAGGATAACTCAGTCAAGATTTTCTATACCAGGGGAAGGAGAAAAGTCTATGGCAGCGGCGGGATTACACCTGATATTGAGCTTGCAGATCCGGCGGCTACTCCCTATCTCTCCATGCTGCGCAAGAAAGGCATGATTTTCCTTTTTTCCTCAATCTACTCCTCATCTCACCCCGTTATGCCTCGTCAGCCCTTTGATCGCAAGGCGTTGATGGTTTCGTTCGGGGAATTTGTGCGGAACAGAAAATTTGTTTACACCTCTGAGAGTGAAAGGCGGTTTAATGAACTGAAGGATTATTTGACGAAAACTTCATCGGAAAAAAATGTTGAATTGATGAAGAGTCTTGGTGAACTTCAGCAGAAAATTGACAGGTTGAAGGCGCAGGAAATTGCAAAGCAGTCAGAGAGGGTTGCGCAGGTGCTTGAAGAGGAGATTATTCGTCATTATAACGAGCACCTTGCCCGACATGCTGAGCTCGATCATGATCCTGTTGTGAAAAAAGCTGTTGAAGTGCTTTCCGATTCCAGGAAGTATTCAGGGATTCTTCATCCCTGAGGATATTGCAGCAATCCCGCTTTATACTCCCGGATTTTACGATGGGCTCCAAAGGCAATCATAAGATTGCTTATGCTCAGCAGGCTTTCAGCCAACCCGTGAAGCAGATCGTCATGTGAAAGTGTCGGATATCCCCGAACCTCAGTAGCAAGGTAGATACAGAATACGGTCACTGAGATAAAGACAAGCACAAACCAGAAGCCAGCCACGGTCAGCCCCGAAAAAACAGTCCGATCCCGGCGGTAGAGTACCACCAGCAGTATGAGAAAGGTGATATAGACAACGCTTGAAAGCTGAAGAATGGTATCGAAGATATCCGCACCCATGTAGGATTGCGGTTTTCCGGTAAACATGATCGCTAAACATGCGGCTGAATATCCAGCAGCAAAACTTTTTCCTGTTGTTTTCAGCAGGTTCAGGGTAGCCCACAGGAGTGAAATGCTGCCGAAAAAGTTAATGACCTCCGACATATCGAGCAGAAGAGGAATGGAGTCAGTGGAGAGGTGATAACCGAGCACAAAAAAACTGCCAAGCCAGTGCGGCAGCATGGCAAGGCCAAAGTGACGGATGTTGCGCCTTCCAGTCAATTTACCGTACTGGAAGATCAATGCGGCGCCAATGCCCCATTCAAGGGCAGAAGAGATATGGATAATCCAGTTCGGAAAAGAGAGAAGCATTTAACAACCCTTGATCATGTGGTAGATGTTTTTGGAAAATATTTTCATCTGGGTTGACCAGGGGGCGGGCACCATTTTTTTATAGAGATAGGAGTCAAAGGTGATCTGCTGCACATCATTGTCAGCGCATATAGCCACAAAACTCTCTCTCAGCCGGTCATTGCGGTAGTAGACTGCCTGAAGTACTTCAAGTCCGAAAAAGATCGGAGCGTAGAGTTTGCGGAACTCATCTTCATAGCTCTTCAGTGGAGCATTCTTTTTCAGGTGTTCAATCATGGCCAGAGCACCAAGTTTCCCTGAGCGCATGGCAAAGAAAATCCCCTCTCCGTTAGCCGGTGTTACCAGCCCGGCAGCATCACCGATCAGGATTGACTTCTCTGCAGTAAACGATTTACGCGGTTTCATCGGGATTTTAGCCGCCTCGTCCAGGTAGGGTTTGTCGGTAATCCCTATTTTTTCAATAAAGCGTTTCTGGAGTGCCTTGATATTGTGCCGGTTGTCCTCTGTGCCGGTACCGATGGCGAGGTGATCCGCCTTTGGGAAGATCCAGCCATAAAAGTCGGGAGAGACTTCGCCGTCAAACCAGATTTCAACAATATCACTGAATTTCTGTATGGCAGGTGTGTATTTGAAGCGCTGCTGCATGGCAATAACCTTCAGCTCGTTGGGCGGAAAGTGCAGCTCATCAGCTGTTTTTGAGTTTGCTCCGTCAGCACCGATAATTCGATGAGCCTCAAAAGGAGCTACCTTATTGTTAAGGGTGTTGATGACAAAACCACTGCCAGAGGGCTTGATGGAACTCACCAGTGCCTCAACAATCACTGCTCCAGCTTTTTCAGCTTCTGAGCGCAGATAGCTGTCGAATTTCTCACGTCTTACCATGCCAACATAGCCGTTCGGCATACGCATCTCAATGATCCTCCCTTTCGGGGAGCGAGCCCTCATGCGGGAGAGCTTTTTTTCGATCAGTTCAGCAGGAATGTTGAACTCTTCGATAAGGCCGAGGGGGATTGCACCTCCGCATGGTTTGACATTATCAAGGTTTCTCTCGACAAGAATGGTCGAGACACCAGCCTTTGCCAGTTCTCGTGCGGCAACCGCCCCTGAAGGCCCTCCACCTATGACTGCAACATCGTAACGCACTGTTATAAAAGGTAATTAACCATCATTGATGCTTCCTAAGCCAGTTTTGAAGCAAGAAACTCTTTGACTCTTGATATATCGATCCTCTCCTGCAATGCGCTGTCGCGGTAACGCACGGTTACGCTCTGCTCTTCCAGCGTCTGGTGGTCAACGGTGATACAGAAAGGGGTACCGATTTCATCCTGCCGCCGGTACCGTTTGCCGATAGAGCCCGCATCATCATAGTGGACAAGAAGGTCAGACGCAAGCTCATCACGCAGCGTTGCCGCAGCCTCACCCATTCCGCCCTTTTTCATGAGTGGCAAAACAGCGGCTTTTACCGGTGCTACTTTTGGCGACAGCCTCAGCACCACCCGCTCCTCACCGTCAACGGTATCCTCAGTGTAGGCATCGGAAAGAAGCGCAAGGAAGAGTCGATCGCATCCGGCAGAGGTTTCAACAACATAGGGGAGGTAGCGCTCGTTGGTGAGCTGGTCGATATACTCCATGCTTTTGCCTGAAAACTCCTGATGCTGTTTAAGGTCAAAATCAGTTCTTGAGTGGATCCCTTCGATCTCTTCAATACCGAACGGAAACTCAAACTTGATATCGTAGGCAAGGTCAGCGTAGTGAGCCAGCTTGTCGTGCTTGTACCAGTGCAGTTTTTCCCTGCTGATACCAAGAGAGCTGGTGTACCAGTTAAAACGCTCCTCTCTCCACGCTTCAAACGCTTCGGCCTGGGTGCCAGGTTTTACAAAGTACTGCATCTCCATCTGCTCAAACTCCACCATGCGGAAGATGAAGTTTCCTTTGACAATCTCGTTCCGGAAAGCCTTGCCGATCTGCGCGATACCGAACGGTACCTTCATGCGCGACGATTCCCGTACGTTGTGGAAGTTTACAAAAATGCCCTGTGCAGTTTCAGGTCGCAGGTAGACAATACTTGATGTATCAGCCACTGCCCCCATATTGCACTGGAACATCAGGTTGAACTGCCGCACCTCGGTCCAGTCACCCGACCCCGTATCCTGAGCCTTGATTTTCTCGGCAATGATCAGCTCATAGAGTGCCCGGTTTGAATCGGTCGCCCCGGCAGCTGCTTCGTATGTGTTCTGTACCCTGAGGAGATCCTCCTCTTTGCCGTCGCGGCGGAGCTTTTCAATATGGTTTTCAATCAGATGGTCAGCCCGGTAGCGCCTCTTGGTCGTCCGGTCATCAATCATTGGATCGTTAAAGCTCGACACATGGCCGGAAGCCTCCCAAACTCTTGGATTCATCATGATCGAGGCATCAAGGCCCACAATATTCTGGTGGCGGCGTGTCATTGAGTTCCACCACAGATCCTTGATATTCCTCTTCAGCTCAATACCGAGAGGCCCATAGTCAAAGCACGAAGAGAGCCCTTCATATATCTCCGACGAAGGAAAAATAAACCCGCGTCGCTTGGCCAGTGAAACCAGTTTATGCATTACTTTATCAGGCGGCAAATTCACACTCTGCACCCGTTTCTGCTCAGAATTGCTCATGGTCATTCAAAATGTTAAAAAAATCCCTGAGGGATTTCCGTTCAATAGATAAATCATTGAATATAATAAACAAAGGAGGATAATTTGTCAGCAGAGGAGCTTGTATGCGTTATCCCGACATCATCCACACCACTTCACGACACACCACTATTTCTTCCCACAATCTCCATCAGCTTTCCAAAATCAGTCACAACATCATACTTGACCTTATCCAAGTCAACCCTCTGATTGAACTCCTCAAAGAATTTTCGCGCGCATTCGATTTTTGTGTTCTCAATTGCTTTAAGTTCCATGGTGGACATTGAGCCTTTGGTTTCTGCTACAAAGTAGATGTGCTTGACAGCTCCCTCTTTGAAAGATATCGCCCAGTCCGGATTGTAATCGCCAACAGGTGTGGGAATGAGAAAGCCGCGTGGAAGTTTTGCATAAACGACAACCTCTGTGCTGGTATCAAGCTCATGCACAAAAGCTTTTTCAATTTTTGAGTCGGTGCCTACATAATCGTAGATGTGGTTCCTCAGTTTTTCACTTGCCTTTGAGAAGTCTTGCTTGCTTTGACCCGTGGTGAAAATGTCAATATTATGCCGGTCGGCAATTTCATCATAACTCAACCGCTCAATAATAATCGTCGCCTTTTGCTCTTTGATCAGGCGGGTAGCTTCAGCAATGAAGTGTTCCGGATTCTCACTGAACTTCTTGAACACAACGGGGTGGATACCCCCGAGAATTTCAGCAATGCTCTTGCGGGTGAGATCGGTGTTGCCAGCAAGCTTACCCAAAAGGTCGTACTTGACCATCGAGTGAATGAAAACTTTATTGCTCTCGACCGTAGTCTCCTCAAGCTTGAAACTCTCGCCACTCTGGAGCTGGATATCGGTAATCTGCTCTTTTTGAGTGCCGGCATGGATGGTATACTGGAGCGGGCTGACCCGCAGCTCCTTGTCCAGTGTACGAATACAGTTGCGAACCAGTTCCGCGGAGTCAAACTCAACCCGGTAGATAGCCTTATGGTTGATCCGGTTCCAGAGCTCCTTGAACTCTTTTTTGTTGAAGTTGTCGTTCAGCGGATTCGCCTTTGGCTTCCGGTCGTCTCCCACTTGGGGTAATTGAGACTCACTGAAAACACTGTCGATCAGTTTGTAAATCTGCTCAGCCTGTGCTGCAAGCTCTGGAGGTAGCGGAACCAAAGTGCCATCAGCCTTCGCTTTGTGATAGGCAGGAGCTATGCTGTCATCAGCATCATCGGTGTAATCGTTTTTGAGCAGGTATTTATATATTTGCTTCCCCATCACCGGATTTATTTCCACCGGGCCTGATTCGGTCTGGATGATTTTTCCTGTAAAATAGGCTTCGTCGGCTTTTCTCGGACGGGCAGAGAGTGAATTACTGATCTCCCGCTGCAAGTTGGTTACAAACTCCGTATAGCTTTCGCTGGTAACCACCGTTAAGACATTAATATCATGCACGGTTGCCGGATGATCCATTCTGTCACCACTCTGGTTAACGGAGAGCCGCAAGCCACGACCCACCTCCTGCCGCCTCGAAATGGTGTTATCACTGTGCTTCAACATGCAGATAACAAAGACATTCGGGTTGTCCCACCCTTCACGCAGTGCTGAATGCGAGAAGATAAACCTGACCGGTTCTTCAAAAGAGAGCAGCCGTTCCTTGTTTTTCAGGATCAGGTCATAGGCATCCACATCATCAGAGATCGCTGTTTTAGTGCCGCTCTCCTCATCTTTCACCAGCTTGCTCTCCGGATTAACCAGCCGCTTGTTCTTGTCGATCGAAAAATATCCCTCATGAACCTTATCCGGCATATCTCGTTCCAGATATTTCCGGTAGGGCACATTATCCAAAGCCAGTTCGCCAAGATACTCAGCCCTGAGCTGTTCGTACTCCTCCTCAAAAATGCGTGCATACTCACCCTTTTCGTCGGCTTGGCTGTAGTCACGGTACTTCGCTACCTCGTCAATGAAAAAGAGCGACAGCACCTTGATGCCTTGAGCAAAAAGCAGCTTCTCTTTATCAAGATGAGCCTTGATGGTCTCCCTGATCTGAATGCGGCGGATGGTCGATTCGTTAACATCCCCGGTTGCTTCACCAGCGCTCAAAAGATGGCCATTACTGAATTCAACGGTATCAGTACGGGCATTGATTTCTGAAATGACAAAGCCTTTATACTGATCCAGCTCGCCAGATATATCAAACAGGTCACGCCCCTTTTCAAGCCGTTTCACAACCCGCTTGATCCCGCTGCCTTGCCTCACCTCCATCTCGATTCGAGCCAACGGTGCACTTTTAGATATTTCGATAGACTCCAGATAGAGATAGCCATTCGTACCTGCAAGCCCCTTTACCGTTATGCCACGAACCGTTATCTTTTTGACCAGCTTCTGGTTATACGCATCCAGTGCATCGAGCCGGTGAACCTTGTTATGATTGATACGATGGGTAGCCGAGTAACGCAGAATCAACAGTGGTTTGAAATCCTGCAAAGAATCGACTGTTTTGTCGCCTCCCATTTTTTGGGGTTCATCAAGTATGAGAATAGGCCTGTTGCTGCTGATAACATCAATCGGTCTGCGCGACTGGAAATCATCAAGACCTACCATTTCAGTCACACCCCGAGCATTCTTTTTGGGAGTACCATAAATACGCCTTGCATCAGACCCTTTTGAATTGAAAGCCTGAATATTGATGATCATAATATTGATGCCTGCATCAGACGAAAAACTTTCGATATGATGTAACTGCTTTGAGTTGTAGATGAAGAATCGAACTTTCTTGCCAAAGCTTTCGGTAAAATGGTCGGCCGTGATCTCCAGTGATTTATAGACTCCTTCACGAATGGCAATACTCGGTACCACAACAATAAACTTGCTCCACCCATAGAGCTTGTTCAACTCAAAGATAGTCTTGATATAACAGTAGGTTTTACCCGTACCGGTCTCCATTTCGACATCAAGATTTACCCTGCACTTTGCACTCGTAATCAATGCCTCAGACAAAGGAAGGTTCTGGCGCTGCTGAACCTCGCGAATGTTCTCCTTCAGTTGCGACTCGCTCAAAAGGATTTCGGCATTTTTAAACCCCGTGAATTCCAATGGCATAGGCGCCTTGCCAGGGTCGATGGTATAGGTGTTGTGTTGCGTGCTGACCTGCCCGGCAAAACAGTCTACAACTGAATCAACCGCATTGGTTTGATAGGGCTGGACTTTAAACTTGAATTT
This sequence comes from Chlorobiaceae bacterium, assembly GCA_012972835.1. Lineage (GTDB taxonomy): Bacteria > Bacteroidota > Chlorobiia > Chlorobiales > Chlorobiaceae > Chlorobium. The sequence goes on from JABDHK010000006.1 coordinate 90,761, forward strand.
CATAGACCTTTATTCCTGGAGTTCTTTCTGCATTCTTTTCTGCAAGCCTCAAGAGGGGTGTGCTTGCGTAAGATGTTTTTTAGAATAAATTTACGGTTAATTTATTCTGCATTTATTCTGCAATTGACCAATTTTATTCTGCATTCTTTTCTGCAAATAAGCTGTTTTATTCTGCATTCGGCATACTGTTTTCATCGAATGATAAGAGCCCTTTCCGGTCAGCCAGACTTGCTTCAATCAGCCTCCGTTCTTTTTCAATCTCCAGCCTAAGTTCCTCTTCCGTCGGGAGGTATTTGAGATATTTCGAGGCAAATATCTGTTTGCTTTCATGTAAAACCGAATATTTGGCTACCGCCTCACTCTTGTCGGAGCAAAGAATCAGGCCGATGGTTGGATTGTCGCCTTCCACTTTAAACTGATCTTCAAACAAGCGAACATAGCCATCCATCTGCCCAACATCCTGATGGGTAAGTTTGCCAAGTTTCAGGTCGATCAATAAAAAGCACTTCAAAATGAAGTTGTAGAAGACCAGATCGACATAAAAATCATCATCGTCAAATCGGATATGTTTTTGGCGGGCAACAAAGGAAAATCCTTTACCCAGTTCCAGCAGGAAGAATTGCAGATTTCGAATAATGGCCTGCTCCAGTTCGCTTTCATGAAGATCCGGAGTGTCAGGCAGATTAAGAAACTCAAGCACCATAGGCGATTTCAGCACGTCAACCGGACTGAGTTTTTCACCCGTCAACCGTTCGCGATTGGCCGTCAGCAGCCCTTGTTCTCCATGATGAGCAATAATTCGCTCATAGTATGATGTTTGTATCTGCCTTTCCAGTTGCGTTTTACTCCAGCCACACTCAATGGCTTCCCGCTCGTAAAATTCCCGAGCCGCAGGTTTCGATACTCTCATCAGAGCACGATAATGCGACCATGTCAGTTGTGGAGAGAAGTTCGTGGCGAATTGGCTACCCGGCGGGTAGCTTTTTTGAAGAGAGGAAAAGAGATCGCTTTCCGTTTGGGAAGAGACCTCGATAAACCGATCCTGAAAGGCAAGAAAAAATTGTCTGAAGCTTTTAACGCTGGGAACAGAATAACCGTGACCATATTGCTCCGTCAGTTGTAATGACAGCGTTTCAATGACCTGTTTTCCGTATACTGCGCGCTCTTTGCCTCCTTGTATCTCAACAACTATTTCCCGGCCAATCAGCCAATAAGCCGTGACCATATTGGTATTAACTGACTGAACCACATTGGAACGAGCTTGTTCGAGAATCTGGACAACTCGATCAAAGAGGGTGCCACCGATTGTCATTTCATAATCCATCATTGCCTCCTCAGATTGATTTAACTTCCGTTCCGGGAGACAACTGCCTGAAGATCTGATTCACATTGATTTTTACAGTATAAGAGTTTTGCAAGGTGAGTTGCTGCCCTGCAAAACAATCAACAACGGAGTCAAGCGCGTTGGTTTGGTAAGGCTGTACTTTGAACTTGAATTTCATAGGACTTTTCCTGTGAGTTCTTTCTGCATTCTTTTCTGCAAATGAGCCGTTTTATTGCACTTTCTTTTCTGCAAGTTGCCAAATAGGAGATTTCCGGGTTCCGGCATTATCAATGCGTTCTGATCGCCGTAAATTTGCAAGTAAATTTGCGACTTTTTTACTTTTCTGTTCCTTATCCAAGGCATCACTTAATTTTGTCCACAACAATTTGTCTATTTCTTCCCTTGAAGCTTTACCGAATTTTGTTAGATAGTCAATGATCAGCTTTGCATAAAAAGCATCATCCTGTGCTCTGGTTCTGATATATTCAGCTTTACTTGCAGTAGCCTGCGCCACCACAGCCGAAACATGGATGTTTGGTTGTCTTCCTTCAATCAGTCCACATCTTCTTAAATGACGGATGGTTGCTACTGGCACCGGCAGCTTTTTCTGGATACGGTCCAGGCAGAGTATATCTGTTAGCGGAAGATCGGTTTTTTGGATCAGCATCCGACTATAAGCAGGATCAACGACGTGTCCATAAACCGTCATCTTTACAGCGTGCGGGTCACTGAGGTCATAGTCCGGCATAGGGAAATATCGACGGGCCTGGCCTGAATACATGGCATGAATACCATACCCCATGGTATCAATCATGTTCAATTCAGTCATAGCCTGCGCAAGGGACGGGTTCCGGTAACGTCGAGGAGTTTTGTTGCCAGCGATGTAGTCAGCCGGTGTTCCCTCAAAGAAAGAACCTTCGTTTTCAAAAATCAGTTTGTCCGGCTGTTCAGTAACGATAATGCGACCACTACGGGTATAATCCTGATGGGCAATGCAGTTATGCAATGCTTCCAAGACAACTTTTTGGTCATACTTGGCAACTTCAATAGCCAGTAACGCATCATCAGGAAGTATGCGAAGCTGAATGTTTCTAATTTTCTGATAGAGCGCAGTAGTAGTGAGGAAAAAGGGTGGCGCAAAATGTTCATACGCACGTTCAGGCCCTTCAAGCTTCCATGTCATTTGGGCTGGATGAGGAGAGAGATAATAGGCTGATTCCGGTTTACCCAAGAGCAAAAGCGTGGAACGCTTAATCTTGCCATCCTGTGTCAGTTTTGCGCGATCAAGAAAAACCGGTAGTGACCATTGTGATATTTCATCAGATGAGAACCGATTGGCGTACTTACGGGCAAACGATGCGCGTGCCTTTTCCAATGCCGTTTCATCAAGATGGTTTATTGTCGCTTCAGGGATGATCTGAGCAGTCCAGTCGCTCGACATAGTCTGCTGCCGGATTTCATCAAGCTTATCCAAACCAAGATGGGTCAAGCTTTCGCCAGCTCGTGCATAATAATGCCCCTTCCACGAAATCGGCAACCCCCGGGGAGCTGCGGGGATTTCAAAGAAAACTACTCGCCCATTGGGATCTTGAAGTTCATGAATATTGCGAAAAGTGATACTTGGCTCTGTATTTTCAGCAATCTGCATTTTCGTGCTTTGCAGTCGCTCAAATTGCAACCGATAGTCGGTGCCGACAACTTGCCGTGTTTTGTTATGAACCCCAAAAACCAGCCAGGCGGCCTCTTCTCCACGCAAATTCGCTTCATTGGCCAAAGCAGAGAAATACTTTCCAATATCATCGGTCGAATAGTCTTTTCCTGCCTGCTTAAACTCAATGACTTCGTTTTCCCAGGAAGCAATCAGGGTGTTCAACAGCATTTGAAGATGAGTTTGATCCATCATTGCCTCCTCAGATTGATTTCACTTCAGTTCCGGGAGACAACTGCTTGAAGATTTGATCCACGTTGATTTTGACCGTATCGGTTGTAAAGCCAGTATCACGGAACACGACGCGCAAAGGCTTGTGCTGTGCCAGCTCTTTGACCAGCTCCTCGCTCACGCCGGTATCAAAGCAGGCGATCAGAGCATTCTCGTCAACAAAAAATACCTCGTATGTTTTAAATGGTGAATTATGAATGGTGAATGGTGAATTTTCAGCTTCGGATAAAAGGTCGCGTTCTTTCTTTTTTTCACTATTCACCATTCCAATTTCAATTTTCATTTTGCGGATTGGCAGACTCAAGTCAACACTCAAGTCAAGGAGTACCTGAAAGAGCAGGTCTTCCGGTGTGCGGTCGGGTTTGATGTTGTCAACGGCATTAAAAAGCTCCTCCTGTTTGACGGCATCAGGAGTGTAATAAACCTCGGCCATGTTGGAGGAGTCGACTTTGAGAACGCGGAAACCAACGTCTAATGATGAAGGATGAGGGATGAAGGATGAATTATCAGAATCAGAAAAAAGGGTGCTTTCTTCATCCTTCATCCTTGCGCCGTTATCCTTGATTTTCTTTCCTGCACGCCTGATACGCTCTTTGCTAATTTCAGCGATGGTTTCGTAGCCCGCTTTGAAAGCTTCAGATTGTTCATTGCAAAGTTCCGGCAACTGAACCATGATGAATTTGCGGTTGCCACCATCTTCAGCATTGAGCTGCATTACGGCATGTGCGGTTGTTGAAGAACCTGCAAAAAAATCAAGAATAATAGCGTCGTCAGAACAAAATAAGCAAGCCTGCCGAATTAAACCTAAAGGCTTTGGGTTATCAAAAGCCTTAAAACCCATGAGTTGCTTCACGATAGAGCTGCCACCTGATGGTATATGAAACCATACATCGTTTAACAACGTTGAATTTGTAGGTGGTATAAAGTGTTCAGGCTTTTTTGTTGATGATAAGCGTAAAAGATCCGTGTCTTGATTTTGTGTACTATACCAATTATCAATATCTTCTTGTGTTAAATTTTGTTCGTTTTTTCCTACATCACTAAGTAATCTTTGATAATTTTTGATCGCAATAAAACTTCTTTCTTTGCTCCAGCGCCATTGGCCAGATTCAGGAATTATGCCAAAAATTTCATATCGCATTGTTGGCCTATCCGTACCTCTCCAGTGATTATTCCAAGTACCTGATTTAAAATCATATAGTTCACGTTCCATTTTAGGAAAGCGATACATAGATTGTTTTGAGTAAAGCAGAATATACTCGAACGCTGTTCCTAATTTATCCCATTTATCAAATTGAGCTTGAACACTCTTAGCACCTCGTTTTATAGCAATAGTGTTTCTATAATTTGCTTCCCCAAAGACCTCATTACAGACTTGTTTCAAGCATGACAATTCTTCGTCACCAATGGATATAAATATGACTCCATCATCACTCAGCAGTTTCTTCGCCAGCTTCAATCTTGGGTATATCATACTCAACCAATCCGAATGAAAGCGCCCATTCGACTCCGTATTGGCAACAAGCCGGTTGCCCTCATCATCCTTCTGGTTTGAACGCAGCAAAAACTCATCCGCGTTTTCCGCAAAATCATCCTCATAGATGAAGTCATTACCCGTGTTGTACGGTGGGTCAATGTAAATCATCTTGACCTTGCCGAGGTAGGTCTCCTGCAAAAGCTTCAGGGCATCCAGATTGTCGCCCTCAATGAAAAGGTTTTTCGTGGTATCAAAGTCAACACTCTCTTCACGGCACGGGCGAAGGGTCTTTGCAATCGGTGCATTTGCGGTCAACAGCGCTTCGCGTTTCCCCGGCCAGTTAAGGTGGTAGCGCTCCTGCGGTCCCTAAACAATAGAGTCACTCAGCTCCTGTTTGAGCTGATCAAAATCAACAGCCAGCTTCAGGGTGCCGCTTTCATCACGCGCTTCAGTGACACAGCCGGGAAACAGCTCTCGAATGCGGGCAATATTGCTGTCAGTCAAATTTGGCGAGTGCATTTTCAGTTTTTCCATATCAATACCAGTTTATTGCCACTATAAAGCGCATACCCTACCCCCGAAAACAAGTAACCCCCCATGGTGCGCAGAGCCGACGAGATGCGTGGGGGGGGGTTGTTCAATAATTTACGTGCAGTATAGTAAAATTTTCTTTCATAACATTATGGGAAATCATAAGGGGTTGCAACGCACTCATCTTTCCACTTCTGCAAGACGACCTGTTACCAATACCCGTAACAAATCGGATTCAGTGGATGAGTATGTGTACATGAAATAACCATTCAATAGTTGGGTGTGTACTGAATACATAATAAGTAGTATATAATACATAATCAACATGTACAGTAATATCAAACATAGTTATGGATATCAAAAAAGATACACAACACAACAGAACAGAACTAATAACTAATAAGTGATAAGTGATAAGTGATAACAAAATTTCTCAATTTTCCATTTCTCCTTGACTTTGAATTATTTTTTCTTCTTATTTGTTGAGGTGATGATTGAGATGCTGAAGCTTAAATATCCTCACGCGGGCGTTTTTAGTGTTTGTCGCTTGGGGCGGGATGAATGGAATAAGTGTCGTGGAAAACATTCAGGTTTCAGTATTGGTGTTGATGATTAAAAAAGTATGTTTGTTAACAATTAAATCAAGGAGCAGGGTATGAAGATTGTTATTCAATGCGCTGGAACAAAAAAACAACAGCAACCAAATGCCGGTTTTTACACTGCGGATCATCAATTGGTCAAATTCGTAGCTGATCCAAAGAAAGCCCCAAAAAGTGAGCATATTTTTTATGCTCACCCTGATGATATTTCTGATAATCAGCAAACATGGAGAGAGCGTTTATTGGAATACAATAAAAGTGCTGAAAAAAATCTTTTTCATCTTTTTCCAGCGTATCAGCTTTATGATCATAAAGTGTATCAAGCTTTAGTCAAAAGATTTGGTATAGAAAAGGTATTTATTCTTTCAGCAGGTTGGGGACTGATTGCTGCGGATTTTCTTATACCCGATTATGATATTACGTTTAGTAATGCAAAAAACGTTGAATCGTATGCTCAAAGAAAGAAAAAAGATCGTTATGATGATTTATGTCAAATAGTAAATGATGGTGAGGATATTATTTTTGTTGGTGGAAAAGATTACCAACCACTTTTTAAAAAGTTGACAGCCGATTTAAGTGGTTTAAAGAAAATATTTTACAACGCAACACAAACACCTGTTGCAGAGCGTGGCTATTGCTTTGAGCGATTTATAACAACGCAAAAAACAAATTGGCAATACACCTGTGCTCAGGCTTTGATTGATGGTAAAATATAAAATGATATTATTTTCATAAACAAATAAATTTTATTACATATGGATTTCTCTGAGTTCGTTTTAGCTTTTCATGAGCAAATTAAAGTTGGTTCTATTTTTCTGAATCCCCAAAAAGGAGATTCAACAGTAATGTCCGTAAAAAATGGAATAGTTAAATATATAAGAAAAAAGTCGCCTATTAGTGTGCCTCTTGAAGTTCTTTATCAGTCATACTCAGATTTTAGCGGAAAAAAAATGTCAACTAATGACTTAAAAGCCTATAAACCAGAGATATTTAACTCAAAAGCAAGCCCGGCAGGGCATGATTGTAATACAACATTTCTGTTTTGTGTTTTGATGAAAATGAGTCTTGTAAAAAGAATCAAAGGCAAAGGGGTTTCTGGGGATCCTTTTTTTGTCATAATAGATTAGCTTTTAATGATAGAGTGCAATTTTTGGTTTCTGAAAGCTAGGATATAAATAGCTCATTATTTAATTTACAGATAGAGTCGCGTCGTTCAATCGTCATCACCACTATAGTTTAAATCTATGGGATCCCCCGTTGCTTACCACGGGGGATTTTGAATAATTTAAAAACGTAAACCATGGAACAACAATATTTTCAATTGAACTTAGGTGGTTTATCCTGGAGCGATTGGACTGCATTTACAAAAACAGCAACACTCAAATCTGTAACATCCCGTCCTGGCTTCTATAGAATACGAGCAGAGAAATGTAATGAACTGGTTTATATAGGACAAACCGGCAGAAATCTCAGGGAAAGATTAAAACAATTGCAAAAGGGAACTTTTGCTGAGTCAATGCCATTTAATGACCCGCATACTGCCGCTCCAAATCTATGGGTGTGGCGTAATGAAGGAATCGGAGAATATGAGTGTTCTGTTGCGGTTTTAGAATGCGATTATCAAACCAGACAAGTCGTAGAAGATTATATCTTATGGCTATCCAGAAGCGAAGCCGGACGATCGACGTTGTGCAATTATGGGAATTTCCATTCTAATTATGTTAAGTCGTCAAGCCAAAAGCAAGGTCGGATCGGTGGAAAAATAAATCCGCCATATCCACAAACAGAGCAGTTTTGTAGTTATGGCACCAAGCCATTAACGTTCAAACAGGATGCCCTATCACTTGATTGGATGAACCTTGATTGGTGTATTCCTGAACAACTATTGCCGGAAGTAGTTAAAAAAATGGAAAAGGGTAGCGGTGTTTACAAAATCATCAGTACAGGCACAAATCAGGTTATCTATATAGGCGAGTCGGGGGAGATCAAAAACAGATTAATGGCCCATTCTAGGTCACCATTGGCTGATTCAGAAGCAGAATTATTATTCTCTTATGTGTATTTATCACAAGAGACTACATCAGTCCACCGACATGAAATTGAAACTGATCTTATCGCTGGCTTTTATCATGAATACCATATTGCACCTTTACGTCAATACAGCCCAATCAAAAAGTCAAGCTGAATGATCCACAAGAAAGGAGACATGGAAATTCGGCTCCATCTATATTAATAAATAGGAAACCCCCGTCAAGAACTATCGGGTTGTCAGTCACTGTTCAAAAATAGAGACAATTGATAATTCAGTGTTTAGCCCACAGGAGTATCACCAGAAATTTGAAAATGTTTACATCGTGGCGAAAACGCATAGTTACAAAATTGCTTACTTCAGTGATTTCCGGCTTAACATGGTACTGTTAAGTTTATTCACTGTAGCGACAATTTCCCTCATTGGCTTGTGACTGCAAGGGCGACCTGGAGCTACTGACTCGATAAGAGAGGAAATATTGGCTCCTGTAGCAAGGATACTGGGGTATAGCTTTATCAAGTGTCCTTCATGTAGCTTCTTATGACCAAAATCAATTTGCTTGCCATTTCTGCTATTTTCGACAAGGTAGCCTTTAGACTGAGCTACAGAGATAATCGCATCAACGAATTCATGTTGAGTCATCATAACATTACTCCTGATTGATCGTCCAAATATTGCAAATGTACAATAAATTTTTCTTTACACTACGAGCTCCGGTCGTGTGTTAATTCGGTCATCGTGTACCATCCGGTTTCATTTTTCTCTGTATTTCGTCGATCATGAAAGTACACATTGCAGCACCCTTTTCAACTCTCGCAGTTCTGCATTAATCTCCACTTTGCGATTGAACTGTTTTTCCTTGCGGAGGCGCCCTTCGCATTTCTCCAGTTCTCGCTGCTTGAAACGGATCATGCTCATCCGTTCAACCTGTTGCTGCAACCGTTCACCCTGTCGGGCGGGATAGGGCATCAATGGTGCAAGCAGTTGTTCGTAGAGCGCTTCAAGATTGAGGACTACCGGCAATGGTGTGCGGAGCGTTTCAATGGGCAGCCATGCGGATTCAAAATAGTCGCTGACGACCCATTTGGCTGCATCAGCTTCGCTCGGGCGTTTGTAAGCTGCAATCACTTTGCACTTATCACCATACAGGAGTTCAAAAAGAAGCGGAAAGGGAATCGCCTGGTCAATAGAGCGGAGTACATCGTGTTTTAGCTCGCCATCTTTCAGGATAATGGTGAAAATCTCTATTTCCGGCACGGAAGGCGTTTGTCGCAAGTTGATCGTTTCGGGTGCAAGCTTGTACTGCCAGACAATCTGGTCAACCTGGCCAACAAAGAGTTCTTTCAAGGCTTTGCTTGGAGAGACATGCTCATAGATTTTGCTCTTCGGCACTATCCGGCCAAATGCCGAACTTTTTGGATACTCAAAAAGCACGGACGTCATCCTTCCTCCTGCACAACCAAAAACGCGATAAGCTCGAAGTCATCAAGACCAGCGATGGTGTTAAGCAGCGCAGAAGTCTTTCCACCTGAAAAGAGGCTATCAAGATCTTTTTCCTCTTTGACCTCCATCATTGAGCGGATAGCGTTACTGAGCAGATCGGAGTAAGCCTTCATGTTGCGTCCTTCGTCGGTCTGTTGGTTAAAAAGGCGGCAAAGCGTTTGAAGGGGTTCCGACTGCCCTTTGCAGCTTATTCTCACCAGATCAAGGAGTCTTTTGACCTCTGTATGATTGGAAATAATCTCACCATCCCGTCCAATATAAATTAGATAGTAAGGATGCAGGCGGTTATGCAAGCTCACATGCACGCTTTCGTTTCGGTTACGAAGGGTAAAAATGACTCCAGGTTTTATGCCTGCTGCCGGGTTGGCGGGAACAACGGCGTGCATCCCTTTGGGCAAGTCGCCAAGATCGCCGTATGCTTTGACAGAGTTGAGCAGATCCATCCTGAACTCATTCAATCCAAGGTCTGTAATGGAGACGCCGGTCTTCAGCTCTTCAAGTTCGACCACTTCATCCTGCAGGCGCCGGAGTTGCTCTTTGCGGTATGCGACATCACTGCTTTGTGCGGTAAGAAGGTTGTCGTCACCGGTGGCCGTGACGTCGGCAATCATCATCCGGTTTTCGACCCGTTCCTTGAGATTGATGTAGTCGTCGAGCGAAATATCCGGCCAGTAGTTGACCAACTGTATGGTTGTGTTCTGCGAGCCAATTCGGTCAATACGTCCAAATCGTTGGATAATGCGCACCGGGTTCCAGTGGATATCGTAGTTGATCAGGTAATCGCAATCCTGAAGGTTCTGCCCCTCAGAAATACAGTCAGTACCGATGAGGATATCGAGCTCTCTCGGCTCTTCAGGGAGCACAAGGGCCTTCTCTTTCGCTCTCGGTGAAAAAAGAGTGAGCAGAGACTGGAAATCGTAACTTTTTTTGAGCGTTGATTTCGGTGCATCCTTGCCGGTTACCTTGCCACTGTGCAGGCCGTTGGTATGCAGAATATCCTCAGCCAGGTTGTTGTAGAGGTAATTGGCGGTGTCGGCAAAGGCGGTGAAGATCAGTACCTTTTTATTCCCATCGTTAATGGGGTTCGCAATCTTGTTCAGTACAAGATTTTTCAAATGTTGCAGCTTAGCATCATCGTCGGGCGTGATTTTCTGCATTGAAGCAAGAAGCTCGTCAAGCAAAATTTGGTCTACTGCCAGTTCATGTTTCCAGCGCTCAACATCCATATCACTCAGGCTGATCTGAACTTTCCCTCCGATTTTAACATCTTCAGGCAAAACAAAATCATCCTCTTCTGCCTCCAGAGCTTCGAGCCCAGCGGTATAGTCAGTGATTGCTGCCGAACATCCGGTTTGCTGAAACGCATCAATAAGCTCTATTGCACCAACCACCTTGCGCAGCAAACTACCCAAAGTAAGCCGGAATGACTCTACCGAGCTTTCGAGCCGTTTGAGCAGGTTTGTTGTCATCAGCGCCTGCAAGCTTCGTTCGCGGTCCGCCTGTCTCAGTTTGCTTTTGCCACCCTCTACCAACGTATCATACAACTCTTCATATTTGCTGAGCCGACTTGGCAAGATGTAGCTGATTGGCGCATAAACCGCAAGCTTGAGTAGCGCCAACTGCTTGAAAATGTCATTCAGCCCAAGCACATCGCTCCGGTAGGTTAACGGGCATCGGTACGAGAGCGGCTTAAGCCGTTCAGGGAACTGCCCGATATCTTTGGTATCGTAGTAAGTCTGGATATGTTTGCGTGACCGGGCGATGGTAACACTGTCGAGTAGTTCAAAAAAATCAAAATCAAGGCTGCCGAGAATAGCCTGGGAGGTACGCTGCTCAATCGGAAGTTTTGACCAGAGGTTAAACGCAGCCTGAGCACGCCGGAATATCTCCTCAACGCTCCTCTTCGTTCGGAGTTTCTTGCTGAGGTTCTCGGAATCTCCCTCATAAGCCAAGGCAAGCTGATTTCTTAAATCGTTAAAACGATTGTTGACCGGGGTGGCCGAGAGCATCAAAACCTTTGTTTTGACCCCTTCGCGAATAACCTTGTTCATCAGCCTCTGGTAGCGGGTCTCTCTCTCTTTGAAAACGTCATTATTGCGAAAATTGTGTGACTCGTCAATGACGACAAGGTCATAATTTCCCCAATTGATCCGGTTCAGAGGAATGCCGAAAGAGTCCCCCGAAGTGCGGGAAAGATCGGTGTGACAGAGCACATCATAATTGAACCGATCCTTGGCAAAGATATTTGTTTTGAGGTTTCTGTTGTAGTTCAGCCAGTTATCGGCAAGCTTTTTGGGGCACAGTACCAGAACGGAGCGGTTGCGCAGTTCGTAGTATTTAATGACTGCAAGAGCGGTGAAGGTTTTGCCGAGTCCGACGCTGTCAGCCAGAATGCAGCCATTGTAGGTTTCGAGCTTGTTGATAATACCGGTTGCTGCATCTCGCTGGAAATTGAAAAGCTTTTTCCAGACCAGCGATTCCTGATAACCTGTAAGGTCGTTAGGCAGAACATCTTCATCAATACCTTCAAGGAACTCGCTGAAAATGTTGTAGAGCATCAAAAAATAGATGCGCTCTGGCGAGTTATCCTGATAGACTGAAGCAATATGATCGCAAATAACAGCCGTTACATCTTCAAGCTTTTCCGGATCATTCCAAATCTGATTGAAAAGTTGTAGATAGGTCGCTGTAAAGACAGGTTCCTCAAACCGGTTGACAAGATTCGACATCGCGTCACCTTGCTGATAACCCAAGTCTACGGCAGTAAAGCCATTCATAGGCATATAGGCAACATCCTGCTGTGGTGACTGGATGCAGGCAAACTGCTGCATGGGCGCTTTTGTCTTGTTCGAGCGGAACACAGCCTTTCGCCGCATCCACTCAGCACATTCGCGTGCAATAGCCCGCTGGGTGAGCTTGTTGCGAAGCTGGATTTCAAATTCTGAACCGTAAAGACTCCGTTCACGATCGTTCTTGGGGATAAAAAACTCTCGACGTTCCTTGCGAAACTTGTCAGTGACCTCATTGGCCACAAATGTTGGAGCCGTGAAGATGAACTCCAGCGACTCAATCTTTGAAAGCTCTGATTTCAATGCATCATAAGCATATATGGAGAAGCAGGAAGCTGCAATTTTGAGCTTGTCTTTGGGGCGGATGGAAGCCTTCAGATCGTCGCCAAGCAGGGTGTTGATGTTGTCGATAATTTTCATTCGGCTCCTCTGATTGTATTGTGCCATTCTCGTATGGGTCTGTTTGTCCTATACAAAGGGACTCTCAGATCAAGAGAACGCTTGATGGAGAATAACGCAAAAAAGACACGGTTATTCAGCTAAAATATACGCCATATAAAAGGAATAAAATGGGTTACGAACAAAATGAAAACGTTTTTTTAATATCCCTGTGGTGGGAGGACAAAAACTGTATAGTGCAGTAAGAAAAATTAATCCTCCTGACCCTGCCGGGAGCACGATTTTGCTGTCTCAGAAAACCTTCCTTTAATAAGAGCCCCTGCTCGCATTACTTCTATTCGCTATATTTCCCTTCAAATTTGCACTTACAAAAACCCACACACTCATGGCCATGACCGTCGAGATAAAAAACGGCAAGCTCTGCATCGAGATTGGCCTTGAAACAACAAATCTGTCTGCATCAGTCAAGACGCTTGTTGTAGCGAGCAATCACGATAATACTGCCGCGTCGGATATGATCGAAGGAAAACCGCTGAGGATGCCGAAGGCTGTTGCGATGGATGCAGTGTCTGTTGTGAAAATTATGGTTGAAGAAAATCAAATTGTTATCCGCCCGATGGTTGACAAAAAGCAGGAGCTTGCAATATTACTTGCTGGTGTAACAGACAATAATTTACATAGAGAAACCGATACGGGCGAAGTGGTTGGAAATGAAATCTGGTGATTGTATGGACGTTACTCTACAGGAAAGCATCTCACCCTGTCTGGATTTCTGTTTTCAGGGCGATCTCTTCAAGAATTGAGCTAACTTTCAGGCAGGAGTTCATCTGCCCGAAATAGACGATGCTTTGTCCGCGGGTGTGGACCTCCCAGGTACAGCGTTCGGCTTTCTGACGGCTGCACTGGGTTGCTTTGATGATCTGCACAATTACCTCGTCGAAGGAGTGCTCTTCATCGTTGAACAGCACAACGCGGTATGCATCGAGCGTATCGGTTCCTGAGCTTTGTTCACTCTCTTTTGTTACTGGCACCGGTATGGATGCTGTCCACCTAGCAAGAAGGGAGGAGTTCATGGTTATACCGTGCTTTGGTTGTGAATGTTTAAAATAGGCAATACTTTCTCTAAGATACAACAGTGGCGGCTACTCTGTCTACTTTTCAATAACCGCTTCGAGTGCGCCGAGTGAAAAGTTGCCTGACGTGGATATCTCTATCCTGAAGCGGGCACCGACCGGGATTGTCATCAAATCAAGTACATGGCCATAGGAGAGTCCAGAGAGGACAGTTGCATGGTTGTTGAGCGTGCTGTAATATTCAAAAACTCTTTTCAGTCGTTCATCCTCTCCGGTTTTTTCGGGGTTTCCGTAGAACTGGCCGAAAAGTATGGCGTTGCACCTTGAAAGAAGGTTTGCATTGGAGAGGTGCGAGAGCATGCGGTCGATTCGGTATGCCGGCTCGTTGATGTCTTCGAGAAAAAGAAGTGTCTCACGGAAGGAGGGAAGAAAGGGGGTGCCTATCATTGAGGAGAGTACTGAAAGGTTGCCTCCGATGAGCTGGCCTTCAGCCGTTCCTTCCCTGAAACAGGTAACGGGATGGCTCTGGTGGTTTTGAAGCGAGAGCGCATAGTTCGGTGAGGTGAGCATTCCCCAGAAATGCTCTTCGGTATAGGGGGTGGGCGCATAGAGTTCAGTTGCAAGCATGGGACCGGAAAAACTTATCAGTCCGGTTTTTGTGTAGATGGCCAGGGAGAGCGCGGTAATATCTGAATAACCGGCAAGAATTTTCGGGTTTGCAGCTATCAGGCTGTAGTCGATATTGTTCAAGAGGCGGGCGGCACCAGCTCCTCCCCGCACGCAGAATATTGCCTGGACTGCCGGGTCGCTGAACATGCTGTGAATATCGTGCAGCTTCTCTTTGTCGGCAATAGCCGGGTCAGGGTCAATACGGTTAAGGTGGAGAGAGGGTTTGACCTTGTAACCGTTTTTTTCGAGATAGAGGATCGCCTGCCCGATTTTTTCAGGATAAGCGCAATGTGACGAAGGAGAGATAAGCCCGATGGTATCTCCCTTGCGCAGGGCTTTTGGTGTGAGGTTTTTCATAAAACCAAAAAACATCAGCACCCGTGAAGATGCTGATGTTTTTTATTCATTTACATGAAATCAGGAAATGTTTTCGGTCAGCAGAATGGCTTTGTTGCCGCTGACCTCAAAAAAACCGTCCGAGATGGAAAATGACTGTTCGGTGCGATCTGCCAGTGCAAGTTTGACCTTGCCGTTTTTCAGTGAAGAAAGCAGGGGAGCATGGTTTTTCAGTACCTGAAATTGTCCACTTTCGCCCGGTGCTGTAATACTGATAACCTCCCCTGAAAAATAGAGTTTCTGGGGAGTGACGATCTCTATATTGAACCCTTTATCGGAATTCGCCATGATGCTTCGGTTGGTTTATAGAGTTTTTGCTTTCTCAATGGCTTCTTCGATGGTTCCGACAAGATAAAATGCACTTTCCGGCAGATTGTCATGACGGCCTGCAATGATCTCCTTGAAGCCCTTGATGGTCTCCTCAAGCTTGACATACTTTCCGGCAAGACCGGTAAAGGCCTCGGCAACAAAGAATGGCTGAGAGAGGAATCGCTGGACTTTTCGTGCTCTGGAAACAACAAGCTTATCTTCGTCACTCAGCTCGTCCATACCGAGAATAGCGATGATATCCTGCAGATCCTTATAACGCTGCAGAAGCTGCTTGACTGCCTGTGCTGTGTCGTAATGGTCATCGCCGACAATGTTCGGGTCAAGAATACGTGATGTTGAGTCAAGAGGGTCAACCGCAGGGTAAATACCAAGCTCTGCAATAGAACGGGAAAGCACTGTTGTTGCATCAAGGTGAGCAAACGCTGTGGCTGGAGCCGGATCGGTAAGATCATCTGCAGGGACATAGATGGCCTGAACCGAGGTGACTGAACCTTTCTTAGTTGAAACGATTCTGTCCTGGAGTTCACCCATTTCCGTTGCAAGGGTAGGCTGGTAACCTACAGCACTTGGCATACGACCGAGAAGAGCGGATACTTCAGAACCTGCCTGGGTAAAGCGGAAGATATTGTCGATAAAGAGCAGCACGTCGCGACCTTCTTCATCACGGAAATACTCAGCAATACTGAGGCCGGTCAGGGCAACCCTCTGGCGGGCACCTGGAGGCTCGTTCATCTGTCCGAACACAAGAGCTGTTTTATCGATAACGCCAGATTCCATCATTTCGTGCCAAAGGTCGTTTCCTTCACGGGTACGCTCGCCCACTCCGGCAAAAACGCTGAAGCCCGACTGCTGTTTGGCAATGTTGTTGATCAACTCCATGATAAGAACGGTCTTGCCTACACCGGCTCCACCAAAAAGGCCGGTTTTTCCACCGCGAGAGTATGGCTCAAGCAGATCGATAACTTTGATGCCTGTTTCGAACATCTCAGCTTTTGTGGAGATTTCGTCAAATTTAGGCGCCAGGCGATGGATTGAGTAAGTTTTTTTGGTAGTAACTGCTCCACGACCATCAATTGGTTCTCCGACAACGTTCAGCATTCTGCCGAGAACTTCCGGACCTACAGGTACCTGAATTGGTCTTCCTGTATTGGTGACGCTGATACCTCTGACAAGGCCGTCAGTGCTCTCCATTGAAACAGTCCTTACACGCTCTTCTCCGAGGTGCTGCTGTGTTTCAAGAACGAGCTTTGTGCCGTCCGCTCTTGTAATAGTTAATGCATCCAGAATTGACGGCAGTTGTCCTTCAGGAAAATCTACATCAACAACTGGGCCGATGATCTGGGAAATCTTACCTTCTTGCATAGTGACAGTGTGGATAGGATTTTATAGAGTAATCAAACGTTGAAACATCCAGGCATTCATGCCCGGGGCCTTTCTTAACCGGGAATTATGAATCAGATCATCCCGTTGGTAATGGCAGTCCAGGATACGAGCCACCTGCGGGAGTCGAACCCACGACCTACTATTTACGAAACAGTTGCTCTACCAACTGAGCTAAGGTGGCCTAAGCATATAAAAAAATCAAGCCGAAATATAATTTTTTTGATACAGAAACACAAAGATAAATACATACCATTTATAGCTGTCAAAAAAAAGAAGAATTGTATATTAAAGATCAAGGGAAATAGTGATTGATTCTTTATAACTGGAACCAGGAAAAAAATGGTGAAGATGGTTAGGTATTCTCTACGGGCGCTGATGCTCACTTGCTGTTTATTGACCGGTGTAACAATGAAGCTGCTTGCCTCTTCTCCAGCAGAGGGTGTTCCGCCTGCTCCGGCATTTTCAGTTATCTCTCTTGATGGGAAAACAGTTGGTTCGACCAACCTTACAGGTACAACATATATTATCAATTTTTTCGCATCATGGTGCCCCCCCTGCCGTTCGGAGATTCCTGATATGGTTACCCTTCAGAATCGATTTGGTCGCAAAGGATTTACATTTATTGGCGTGGCGGTTAATGAGACCGAACCGGCTATCCGCGAGTTTATCAAAAAAAACAAAATTACTTATCCTGTAGTTATGGCTAACGAGCAGATAGTCAATGCTTTCAGCCGGTACGTTGACGGAGGAATACGGGCAATCCCTACCTCTTTTGTTGTGAACTCTTCAGGCCGGATTACTCAGGTTATTACCGGGGCAAGAAGTCAAGAGGTTTTTGAAAAAATGATTGTTGATGCTCTCAGGAAACAGAAAACAAAGAAATAAAGCCTTCATCACATGATTGATGATTTTCAGGTCAGGATACAGTGTAGTATCCGGATATATATTTCCCTTATAACGTCTGCAGCCAGTGTTGGGTGCGGACGTTTTTTTTATAACCCTTAGACAGCGAAAGAAAGATTATGACTTTACTTCAGATTAATCCTCCGGATTATGTGAAAAACAAAAAGCTGATTCAGTGGGTACAGGAAACCGCTGACATTTGTCGCCCGAGTTCTGTACACTGGTGCGATGGCTCCATGGAAGAGTACGATGCTCTCTGTCAGAAGATGGTGGAGAGCGGTACCTTCATCAAGCTTTCCGAAGAGAAGCGCCCAAACAGCTATCTCTGCCGTTCTGACCCAAGTGATGTTGCAAGGGTTGAGGACAGAACATACATCTGCAGCCTTCGCCGCCAGGATGCAGGCCCGACCAACAACTGGGTCGCACCCAAAGAGATGAAAGAGACTCTCAATGAGCTTTTCACCGGTTGTATGGCTGGCAGAACCATGTATGTTATTCCTTTCAGCATGGGACCTCTTGGATCACCTATTGCGCATATCGGCGTTGAAATATCCGACTCTCCCTATGTTGTTACCAACATGCGCATTATGACTCGAATGGGCCGCCAGGTCACGGAGCTGCTTGGTGAAAGCAAAGAGTTTGTACCTTGTCTGCACTCAGTAGGTGCACCGCTTGAGCCTGGTGCTATTGATGTCGCATGGCCCTGCAATGGCAAAAAATATATCGTACATTTTCCTGAAGAGCGCTTGATTGTCTCCTACGGCAGCGGTTATGGTGGTAATGCTCTGCTTGGCAAGAAATGTTTTGCATTACGTATTGCATCCTCTATGGCTCGTGATGAAGGCTGGCTTGCAGAGCATATGCTGATTCTTGGTGTTGAATCACCTGAAGGTGAAAAAACCTATGTTGGAGCTGCATTCCCGAGTGCCTGTGGTAAAACCAATTTTGCAATGCTTATTCCGCCCCACTCTTTTGAGGGTTGGAAGGTGACTACAATCGGAGACGATATTGCGTGGATCAAGCCAGGTGAGGATGGTCGGCTTCATGCGATCAATCCGGAGTATGGCTTCTTTGGCGTTGCACCCGGTACGTCGGAACAGTCAAATCCGAATGCAATGGCGACACTCGCCAAGAACTGTATTTTCACCAACGTTGCCATGACTCCGGACGGAGATGTCTGGTGGGAAGGAATGACCAAGGTCGCTCCCGATGAACTTATCGATTGGCAGGGTAATCGCTGGACTCCTGATTGTGGAAGGGTTTCTTCGCATCCTAATGCCCGCTTTACCTCCCCAGCAAATCAGTGTCCTTCGCTTGATCCCGACTGGGAAAATCCTAAAGGGGTGCCAATCAGTGCCTTTATTTTTGGTGGACGCCGTGGGGATACCGTTCCTCTTGTCTATCAGTCTGCAAACTGGAATTTCGGTGTATACCTTGCAGCTACAATGGGCTCAGAAAAAACTGCAGCAGCAGCAGGTACAGTTGGCGATGTTCGCCGCGATCCTTTTGCCATGATTCCTTTCTGTGGCTACCACATGGGTGATTATTTCAATCACTGGCTCCATGTTGGCCGTACTCTTCAGGAACCACCAAGAATTTTTGGTGTCAACTGGTTCCGCAAAGATGAGAACGGCAAGTTTCTCTGGCCAGGTTTCGGCGATAATATGCGCGTCCTGCAATGGATTGTTGGTCGTGTGCGTGGACATGCTGCCGCTGTTGAAAGTCCTCTTGGCTGGATGCCAAAGTATGAGGCGATAAACTGGACCGGTCTTGATGAGATGACTTCAGAGAAGTTTTCAAAACTGATGTCGGTAGACCGTGAAGCATGGAAAAAGGAGCTGCTTTCACATGAGGAGCTTTTTGCCATGATTTATGACAGGCTGCCAAAGGAGTTTACCCATATCCGTGAGCTGATGCTCTCGACACTTTGGATGTCTCCCGAACACTGGTCACTGGCACCGGAAGATTACACTCGTGATCTCTGATATGCGTATTCTAAATTATAAAACAGAAAAGGCGCCTTCAAAGGTGCCTTTTCTGTTTATACTCATCAATCTCTCAGTTTTCGTCGAGGGTGAAGCCGATTTTTACCGAAACCTGCCAGTAGGCAATTTTCTGGTTTTCTACATGACAGCGGGTTTCCAATACTTCAACCCACTTGATATTTCTTATTGATTCAGAAGCTTTGGTAACAGCATTATTGACAGCTTCTTCAATGCTTGTTGGCGAAGAGCCTACAATTTCAATTTTCTTGTAAATGTGGGAGCCCATGGTATGTAGAGGTTTTTGTGCTAAAAAAAAGAAGTTACGCTTAAGGTGATACGTTCTTCATGTCAGCACTATATTAGCAATTCGTGCGAAATCTTCAAAACACCATTCGAGGGCTTACGCATTTTTGGTAATGTTTTCAACGGGCACTCTCTTTCTCTTCACGAGAATGCCCGATAAGGTTTTCAGCGGAGAGGGTTGCTTGTATATATGCAAACTCCATTGAGCTAATAAAGTTTCTGGATGAACGCCAGAAGGGAATTGGTCCGAGGCGTTTTATCATGGAGGCATGTACCTTTGGAAGAGCATGGTCGATAGTGTGTTCGGCTCCCGTGGTCATGCCCCAGAAGCTATGGTCGGAAGGAAGTGGTTCCGGTGGAACTAAAGGCTCGCCATGTTCCATTTTCACCTTGGTTTGTTGCCGATAGCTTTGATAAAGGCATTTTTGTCTATTCCCCGTAAGGTGAAGAGGAGAAATGGATCACGGTCAAAGGCTTCGGCCATGAGATAGATAACCGCGGCAATGTGTTTGCAGGGGTTCGAGTAGTCGGGACAGGTACAGGTGGTCTCGAGATCATGGTATTTCACTGGAAAGAGAGGGACTTTGGCAGTTTTACATACCTGCTCTATGCTTTCAGGCATTTCACTGCTGAGGAGTTGTGCTATATAGATTGGTTTTGCTGCAAGTTTGGCGGTCAGGGTGGCCTGCTCGATTGTTGAATAATGGTTGAGCTGGATTTTAATCGAGTAAGGTAGTGATCTTGAACCCTGAACTTTCGCCGATACTCCTTTGGAGGTAATAACAAGATCGGTGACCTGACCGCTTCGGGCATAGGATTTTCCACGCGCAAGTCTTGCCCCGATTGGAAAACTTTCGAGCGTCTTAATCCACTGTTTTCCCCACCAGGTGGAGGCAAGCGCGCCCCGTTTGTTTTGTGCCTTGATGCCCCCTTTTGCAGCTTTGGGTATAGAGCTGTAGTGTGTATACCATGCAGACATAAGGTTATTCTCCCGATGCTTCTTGACCGAGCATGATCAGGTTAAGCAAATCGTTGTTTGACAATTCGGTTAGCCACTGCTCTCCGGTTCCGAGAACTTTACCGGCTACGGTTGTTTTATTATCGATCATATCATCAATACGCTCTTCGAGCGTTCCTGCAGTAATGAATTTATGAACCTCAACGTTTTTATTCTGCCCGATACGGAATGCCCGGTCAGTAGCCTGATTCTCTACGGCAGGGTTCCACCACCGGTCATAGTGAATGACATGATTGGCTGAGGTAAGATTGAGGCCCGTTCCGCCAGCCTTAAGTGAAAGTATGAAGATTCCTGGAGAGTGGCTCTCTTGCTGAAAGGTTTCGATCATCTGGTCCCGCTTTTTTTTGCTGACACCGCCATGCAGAAAAAATACCTCTTCACCGAACAGCTCCTGCAGGTATCGCTGTATGATTGTGCCCATCTGTGTAAACTGGGTAAAAACAAGAGTTTTTTCACCGGCTTCACGGATTTCATCAAGCAGTTCTGTCAAACGCTGCAATTTGCCGGAGCGGTTTATGATGGCTGAATTATCACCAAGAAAATGAGCAGGATGGTTGCAGACCTGTTTAAGTTTCAGTAGAAGGGCAAGTACCAGTCCTCGCCGGTCAATGCCTTCCGCAGACTTGATTTTTTCGTGCAGCTCGTCAACAACTGCCTTGTAAAGTGAGGCCTGTTCTTTAGTGAGCGTGCAATACTCCTTCATTTCAATTTTATCGGGCAGATCTGAAATGATTGAGGAGTCGGTTTTCATGCGACGTAGAATAAAGGGGCCGGTTAGTTTTTTTAATCTGGTTGATGCTTCACTATCGCCATTCCACTGAATCGGGGTATAAAAGTTTTCTCTGAAAAAGTGCTGGGTACCGAGAAAACCTGGATTGAGAAAATCCATCAGTGCCCACAGGTCGCCTACATGGTTTTCGACAGGTGTGCCGGTCAAGGCAATACGGTAATCCGCCTTGACCGAACGTGCTGCTTTTGACTGCTTGGTTTCAGAGTTTTTTATGTTCTGTGCCTCATCAAGCACAACGCCTGCCCACGATATCTCTGAAAAAAGCTCAATGTTTCGCATCAGCAGGCTGTAGCTTGAAATGACAAGCGCGGACTCATTGGCAGCCTTGCGAAATTTGGCGGCTTTTAAACGGTCGGTGCCGTGATGGATCAGTATGGGTAGATCTGGCGTGAACTGTTGTACTTCCTTCCGCCAGTTGTTAACAACGGAGGTCGGACAGATCAGCAGTACTGCTCTTTTCTCGCCAAGATCCCGTTCTCGCTGAATCATTGCAAGAGTCTGGATAGTTTTTCCGAGGCCCATGTCATCAGCAAGGCAGGCGCCAAGTCCCCATTCCCGAAGAAAAGAGAGCCATGAATAGCCCCGCTCCTGATAGGGCCGGAGCTTTCCCCGAAGCCGATCAGGTTGCGGGCGGATCTCAAACTGGCTATGATCGGAAAGCTTTTCAAGCAGATCCTGAAGCCATCCATCGACCTCAATTGAGCGAACAAGTACTCCATCCTCTTTTCTTTTTGCGCCAAGTGCTGTTGTGAGGATATGGCGGGCAGAGAGTTTTTCGTTTGGTTTTTTTTCAAGATAACGAACAGCCGCAGCAAGCTCTTTTTGATCGAGTTGTGTCCATTGCCCCCGCACTTTCAGTAGCGGCGCTTTCAAGGCCGCCAACATTTTCAGTTCATCCAGATCAAGTTCGTCGTTACCGAGAGCTGCAGCATAATCGCAGGCAATCATAGTATCGAGAGTCAGGCAGGAGCCGCTTTCCTGCATTACAGGCACTTTTGCCTTTGTTTTAATACCAATCCGGTTGAATCCTCCCCGACCGCTCCACCACGAAGGAAGCATGACAATAAAACCTGCCCTGCGAAGGAGATCGGCGTACTCTGAAAGAAAGCTGTAAGCCCCCTCTGCATCAAGGGTAAAACCCGCGGGATTTTTCTTTTTCAGGCTGTCGGTGACTGCTGGATAAAGCGCGGATGCTTGACCTAATGCCGTCAGAATAAATTCGGCACTATCGTCTGCATAGGATTTAATGTGTTGTGATGCTGTGCTCTCTGGCTTCCATAGATCTCCAGCATCAAGAATCAGACTTGGGTCGGTTTTTAACTGAATTTGATAGATCACCTGCCAGAGATCTCTGTTTTTGCCCGTTTCAGGTGGTTCTGCAAGCCTGAAGCAGAAGGTGAACGGGGAAGACTCAAGCACATCGATTGGACGGCGCCATAGTGTGAGCTGGCGGCCAAGATCCTCAATTTCGCGCACTTTATCCCATACTATTTGAGGCTGAGTACTCAAAAGCGCCTGTAACCAGGCCTCATGAATGCTTTCAGATTGAGTACCTGACAAGAGACTGTTTTTTTCATAAAAACATCGTACTATGATATCCACAATAGAAGAGAGCAGCTTCTTCAGCACTGATGATCTTGCCTCTTCAGGGGGGAGTGTATCAGTTCTGCTGAGAGATCGGCATACCGGAGGCATGCTTTCTGCAAGTTTTCCAAGCACTATAGAGGCTTCAGTGTCAGGAAATGGAACCCATCGGGCTTCCCTGACACTATTGTGCAGCATGATCGAAGGAAGAAACAACTGGCTTGAAACGAGGTTCAGGGCACTGCTTACTACCTGACGAACCCAGATAATCGAGTTGCCAAAAATAACACCGCTTCCAGGGATGTTCCCCTTTTTGGAAAGAAGCAAAAGTTCCTGCAAGGAGTTGAGGTCAAGCCGAAGTGCGGTAATGAGAAAAGGCTGGAGACTCTCTTTGCGGCGCTTGTCGGGTTCATCACCAATAAGGGAAGATGAGAGTAGAGGCTCTTTTCCCCGGCAAGGGAGCCATGCGACAAGTTCTTCTGTTGTGTTTTTACTAAAGGTGAAAGAGATACCAATACCGTGTAATGCCAGCCGAAGTTCTACGAGATTGCCCGGTGTGTTTCCCTCACTCCAGAGCATCGGAGTGCCATCCAATACGGAAACATGCAGTGCTATAATCAGTTAACCTGTTCCGATAATGTATTTTCTACTGTTTTAACAGAATATGCGGAAGATTGCTGAAATAAGCAATGACGAGAAGTGTAAAGATAATCAGGAAAATGGAGCGGTGCTTATCGATGATGGGTACGGCCCGAAACAATCGTAACGCTGATGATTGTTTCGGGCAATAAA
Organism: Chlorobiaceae bacterium; assembly: GCA_012972835.1. GTDB lineage: Bacteria > Bacteroidota > Chlorobiia > Chlorobiales > Chlorobiaceae > Chlorobium. Next base: position 114,577 of record JABDHK010000006.1, read on the forward strand.
GGATAGGGTTACACTCCCAGAGAGTGGAACAGAAGTGGAATGGCGCAGAGTCCGATGGCAATGTTGGTTGCTCCGCAGATTTTTGTGATGAGTGTATTCTGTTTGTACCAGGCGAACGGAAGCAGGATGGTAAGCACATTGATGAGCAGCAGAACTGTGCCTAATGGCCATATTTTGCCCATCATGATTGCTTTGTAGCTGAATACCGCTGTCATGAAAAAAATACCAAGAAACAGGTGAGCGTAAATCTTCTTGTCTCCGGGGTTGTAGAAATGCATAGCTACGACAACCCAGAAGAAGCCGTAGGTGGCAAAGATGGTTCCGACATAAACTCTTGCTTCAGGCGGCATGCCTACATCAAACAGGTAGAGGCAGGCGGCCGTGAAAAGCTGTGCGACACCACCGAAATAAAGGGCGATATGGGCAAGATTTCTTCCCAGCTTTGCATGATCAGTATCCTTGTCAAGACCGAATCCCAACTGCTCAAGGCCAAATACCCAGACAGTGACCATAAGTCCAAATAACCCGATAGCTTCCGGATTAACAACACTCATAGGCTGAACTCCTTTTTGTTTTAGTTTAGAAAAGTAATTGCCGTTGTAATTATCGCGATCATCGCAATGGCGACGTAAATGTACATCTATTATTTTTTAAAGAATAAAAATATCGTGTTATGCGACGTTGTTACAAACAGGTTGCACCCATATTACGCATAGCCGAGTTTGTCTTCATACTTTGCCAATCACGAAAAGGTGGCAGGATTTCCCGCTTTCTTTTGATACCTTTGAGCTATGATGAAGAGATAAATGAAGATGTTTTGCTGCGATGACCTTACCTGCTGAAGAGCCTACAATAAACAATTCCTGTAAGCCTGAACATCAAAGAAGCAGCGGGTTTTCTCGACAGTTGCTTTCTGCTTTTCCTGCATTCCAGAGCCTGAATTTCAGGCGTTATTTTCCGGGGCAGGTGATTTCCATGATTGGTACATGGATACAGATGGTGGCACAGGGTTGGCTGGTGCTTGAAATCACCGGATCGGCTTTTGATGTTGGAGTTGTTGCTGCCGCCTCGACCATTCCTACACTTTTTCTCTCCCTTTTTGGAGGGGTTATCGTTGACCGCTATCCCAAACGTACCATTCTGCTTTGGACTCAGTCCTCTGCAATGATACTTGCCTTTGTGCTTGGCATTTTTGCAATGACCGGTATGGTAACGATCTGGATCATTATTACTCTTGCGTTTCTCCTCGGGTGTGTCAATGCTCTCAATGTTCCTGCCCTGCAGGCTTTTCTCAGCGAAATAGTTGATCGGGAGGAGCTTCCATCGGCCATTGCGATGAATTCGGCTATCTATAACGTCTCAAGGGTTATCGGGCCGGCTATTGCAGGATTTCTTATTTCATCCACAGGGACGGGTGTTGCTTTTCTTGTGAACGGAGTCAGTTTTTTTGCTGTTATCATATCCTTACTCTCCATGAAAGATCTGCCAAAACAGGTCAGGGCGAAAACCCTCTTGCATCCTTTGCAGGCGATCAGGGAAGGGCTGAAATATTCATGGGAGCATCCGTTGATAAGAACCATTGTCCTGTTTATTGCTGTTATTTCAATTTTTGCCTGGTCGTATGTCACCATGCTTCCGGTTATCGCCAAACACAGGTTTGGTATGGGTGCTTCCGGTCTTGGATACCTTTACGGAGTTTCGGGTCTTGGTTCCGTTGTCGGTACTGTGGTTGTCTCTATCTACTCCAAAAAAATTGACCGGCTGGTATTTATTGCCGGTGGAAATATTTTTTTCGCATTTGCTTTGCTTGGCTTTACCTTTACCACATCGCTCCCTGTGGCATTTTTCTTTCTTTTCCTCGCAGGCTTTGGACTGGTCTCCGCAGTTTCAACCATGAGTGCCACCATTCAGAGCACCGTTGACGATCGCTTCCGGGGACGGGTTATGAGTCTCTATATGATGGTGTTCATGGGTTTCATGCCGATAGGGAACCTTGAGATCGGCTATCTGTCGGAACACTTCGGGACAGGCTTTGCCATTCGTATCGGCTGCGTTGTCACGATCCTTGCTTCGCTGGTTCTGGTTTACTCCGGCAAAAGTGTCCGAACAGCTTACCATCGTTATAAGGCTTTATGAAGATAAATGGGCATTCAGATCAAACACCTATTTTAAGTTTTCGCCATGAAACAGTTTTTTGTAACTCTGGTTGTATTTGCGCTACTACTGTGCTCTTCGACTGCGCCTGCTGAAAAAATCAAGAATCTCAAAAAAATGGAAAAGCAACAGCCATCCAATCCCTATTATTCGCGGACTGATACCGCGAAACTCAACCTGCCGGATGCCGTGTGGAAAAAGGTACTTTCTCCGGAAGTTTATGCCACCGCCCGTCAAAAAAAGACTGAATTATCGTTTACCGGCAAGTTCTGGGACTATACCGGTAAGGGTACCTATTACTGTGCGGCATGTGGCAATGCCCTTTTTCGCTCTGATGCAAAATTTGCCTCAACCTGCGGCTGGCCAAGTTTTTTTGAGGTAGTGCGAAAAGGCAGTGTGACCTATCTTCCGGATCGTTCATACGGAATGGTGCGGAACGAGGTACTCTGCGGGAGGTGTGGCGCACACCTTGGCCATCTCTTTGATGATGGGCCACCTCCTACAGGAAAGCGGTTTTGTATGAACTCGGTTGTTCTGGATTTTGTCCCGGATAAATAACATTGTGCCATTCCAATGCTTCGTTATAATCTGCTGCGAGGTGGGAGTTATGGTGCGGCGCGGAGTGATACTGGCTTTGTTTTACCGAGCTGGGGCTAAGCGCTCCCGGGGGTTCAGTGTGCTGATGAGAGATCGGCTTTTTCTCCTTTCTGTATTCTGATCAGGAGGAGGAGTGGCAGGGCGAGGGCAAAGAGGAGGGCGATGAGCATGAAGGCGTCCATATAGGCGAGGTGGTGGCTTTGGGCGGTTACAGTTCCTTCGAGTGCTTTGATGCCGGCGAGTTCTGCTTCGCTTTGTGAGAGCCCTGCTTTGGTGCTGGCGAGCTGTTGCACGGACTGGAGCCTTGTGACTGCTGCGGGATCGTAGGGTGAGAGGTGGCTGAGGAGCTCTACCCTGTGTGCTGCTACTCGTCTGGCGATATAGGTATTGGTGAGTGCTATGCCGAAGGAGCCGCCGAGCTGGCGTACCATGTTGTTGAGTCCGGTTGCCTGTCCGATGTCTTTGCCGTGCAGGCCTGTTACGGCGAGCATGGTTACGGGTATGAAGATGAAGCCGAGTGCAAAGCCGCGGAGGAGAAGTATCCAGAAGAAGTTTTCTGCTCCTGACTGCATGGTTTGCTGGCCAAGTTCCCAGCAGAAGAGTGTGAATGCTACCATGCCGATTGCCATGAGTTTTTTGGGATTGATGCCTCGCTGCATGGCGATGCCGAGGGGCATGGAGATCATGCCGGTTACCATGGCGCTGGGAAAGAGCACCATGCCGGTGAGGAGTGCGGTGAAGCCGAGAAGGCGCTGGACAAAGACCGGAAAGACAAAAAGTGAACCGTAGAGGCCGTAACCGACGACAAAAGTGAGCACAGCACCTATGGCGAGGTTTTTGCTCCGTGCCAGTACGCGGAGGTCAACGGCGGGCTCTTTGGTGTGGAGCTCCCACCAGACAAATGCGATCAATGCTATTGCGGCGATGATGGTAAACCATGTGATGTATGGGGTTTCGAACCAGTCTTTGGACTCTCCCCGTTCGAGAATGAACTGGAGGGATCCGATGCCTACAGCAAGCAGGGCGATGCCTGTCCAGTCGATTCTGGAGACGGAGTGCTGTGCTTTTGGTTCCCGGAGGAAGGTGAAGGCTGACCATGCGGCAAGCAGGCCGATGGGGATGTTGACGAAGAAGCACCAGTCCCAGGAGAAATAGTCGACAAGGAAGCCTCCGAGGAGGGGGCCTATGGTGGGACCGAGCACAAGTCCCATGGAGAAGATGCCGGTTGCCTTGCCTCGTTCTTCGGGGCGATAGGTTTCGTAAAGGATTGCCTGGGAGGTTGGCAGGAGTGCTCCGCCGCCGAGGCCCTGCAGAAAGCGGAAAATAACGAGTGCCCAGATGTTCGGGGCCATGCCGCAGAGAAGTGAGGCAAAGGTAAAGAGGAGTATGGAGCCGATGTAGTAGTTACGGCGTCCGAGCAGGTTGCCGAGAAATCCTGAGAGGGGGATGACTATGACGTTGGCTATGGCGTAGCTGGTGACGACCCAGGCGACGTCGTCGATGCTGGCACCGAGGTTGCCGCTGATCTGGGTGAGTGCTACGTTGACAATGGTGGTGTCGATCAGTTCGAGCATGGCCGACACGATCACGGTGAGGGTGATGATGATTTTCCGGAATCCGGTGTCGTAGGTCTGGGCTGTATTGGGGAGCATTGCTGCTACCGATATGCCGTTCTGTTGTACTGGTTGTGCCATGATGTTGCTTGATTCCTATTGCCTTGTTCCTGGATCCTTCACCAGTTGGCTTGCTTTTTGTCTCTGGCTCTTTCACCTCACAAGGAGGGGGTTCAAAATAACAAAAAGGTGGTTATTGAATTTTTATGTCGACGACTACATTCATTCCTGCGGCAAGCTGATGATCTTTGTCTGGCTTTTCAGTGAAGATGATTTTGACTGGCACCCGCTGCGTGACTTTTATGAAGTTACCGCTTGCGTTATCTGGAGGCAGTAGAGTAAATTTGGCGCCGGTGCCTGATGAGAGTGACTCTACCTTTCCTTTGAACTCTTTGTCGGGGTAGGCGTCAACCTTGATGGTGACGGGTTGGCCGGGACGGATGTTTTCAAGCTGGGTTTCCTTGAAGTTTGCCACTACCCAAAGCTCCTTGCTGCCGACTATGCCGATGAGCTGCTGGCCGAGGGCTACATATTGGCCTGGCTGAACATTTTTTTTTGCTACCTGGCCGTTGGCTGGTGTGGTGATGCTGGTGTAGGAGAGCTGCAGTTCGGCCTGGCGAAGTTCGGCTTCACGCTTTTTGACTTCGGCTTTTTGCAGCGGTATCTGGGCGAGGGCAGCCTGTGACTGGTTGCCAGCGGCAGCATATTGGGCTGATGCGGCTTGTGCTCCGGCTTTGACGGCGTCGAACTCTGCCTGTGATATGACATCCTGGTGACGGAGATTTTCGCCTCGGTGAAGGTCGGCCTGCTGTTTGCGGCTTGTTGCTGCGGCTGCGCTGGCTGAAGCACTGGAGGCATTTGCCTGGTTGGTGGTTGCCTTTACAGCAGCTTGTGCGCTCTCCAAGGCTGCTGCAGCAATGTCGCGGCGGACTTCGTAGTCAGCGGCTTCGAGGCGGATGAGGGTGTCGCCCTGGTGCACCAGCTGGTTGTCGGTTGCCAGAACTTCCTGCACTTTGCCGGGGATACGTGAGATGACCGGGTAGACATCCCCCTCTATCTGGGCGTTGTCGGTTTCGACATAGAGGAATGAGTGGTAGAGGGTTTTTCCTCCCCAGATGAGGGCGCCTGTGATGAGGATGCCGGCAATAATGATGCGCAGGGGGTTTGAAGCCTTGAGCGGGTCTTTTTCGGAGTTCTTGTTTTCAGGCTTTGTTTTTGATTCAGGATGTTCCATGTTATTTCTGGTTGTTGTCGTGAAGAGAATCGTTCTGAACCTTTTGTTCTGCAGTTGTAAGAGTGTTTGTTGGTGTTTTCAGTATTACAACGGGACAAAATGCCCTGCGCATCACTGTTTCTGTTGTACTTCCCACGAGAAGCCGGGTTATGGCGTTGGTGCCGTGTGAGCCGAGTACAATCATATCCATAGCATGCTCTTGTGCATAGAAGAGAATCCCCGCTGCAGGCTCACCGTATTGAACGGTAAAAAGGGCGTGTGCGTTGTGTTGTGCAAGCATTTCACTGTAGCGGGAAAATTCATGCAGGTGCTTTTTCAGTGTGAGGTCATCATCACTTCTGCGGGGTGCTATATAGAGGAGAGTAAGCTCCATTGCTGCCTGATGCATGGTGGCGGCATATTGCACTACAGCATCCGAGAATGCGGAAAAATCTACGGCGCAGAGTATTTTTTTTCGTGGTATGGTCATGTTACCAGAATATCTCCCCGGTTGCCCGTTTCAGTGTGTAGTTGTTCATGACATAGGCATAGTTGGCCTGCAGTCTGGCAAGTTCTGCTTCGGAGAGTGATGCTTCTGTGTTGAGCAGGTCAAGCACTGTCGCCATGCCGTTTTCGTAGCGGGTTCTTGCATGTTCAGCAGCAAGTTTGGCCTGCTGCACCTGTACTTCGGTTGTTGTGATCTTTTCTGACGAGGTCTTCAGTGCGTGGATGGTCTCTTCGACATCACTCCTGACTTGCAGCTCTGTGTCAAATTTTCGCTGAGCGGCGGCGTGCATGAGGGCGGTTGCTTCCTGGCGCTCGGCACTTGTTTTAAAGCCGCTGAAGAGAGGCACTTCCAGATGCAGGCTGCCGACAAAATTTTCACGGATTTCATTGATATCGGGCAGGAGGCCGTTGGTGACGCCGTAGGAGGCGCTGGCGGAGAGCACGGGCAGACCATCATGCATGGCAATGGATCGCCGTTGTCTGGCGGCATGTTCCTGTTCAATGGAGAGCTTCATCTCAAGCCGCTGCTCCAGTGCTTGGGTGAGCAGTTCGCTCTCTTTGCGTTCTGCAGGAGTGACGGAGAAGGATCCCTGCATGGTGAGCGGGAGATTGTCGGCTATTCCGGTGAGATGCCGCAGGGAAAGTTCCCGGCGGAGCAGCTCATGGTTCAGGTCGAGCATTTTGCTTTTTGCGGCTGCGATGCGCACTTCGGTGGAAAGGACATCGAATCTGGTTGCAGCGCCTGTCTGGTAGCGTTTTGTGGTGAAGTCAAGCGCCTTGTTGAGGGCGGTTATCTCTTTCTGTTCGACCGTTATGTTTTCGCGTAAAAAGAGGATGCCGTAAAAGAGCTGAACGGCCTGAAAGGAGAGATCTCTCCGGGAGAGTTCAAGTGACTGTTCGGCGGTTTTTTTCCCTGTGCGTGCAAGATCGACAGTTGATCCTCGTTTGCCAAAATCGAAGAGTGTTGCCTTGGCGGTGATTTTGGCTTCGTAGTTGTCGTTGGGTGCAAACTTGAGCATGGGACTTCCAAAGAAACTCATTTCCGGGACCGGGTTGAGGTAGGTGTAGCCTGCAGTAGCGGTGATCTGTGGAAGATATGCGCTTCTGCCCTGGGTAATGCGGGCATTTGCCGCTTTTACATCATCGGCTCCGGCCTTTAGGATATGGTTGTTTTCGATGACAAGGCGTATGGTTTGTTCTATGGTCAGGGGTGCTTCTGTGGTGTTTTCGGCACTGGTTGCACGGCATGGTGTGGCGAGGAGCATGAGTGTTGCTGCTATTGCGGCTGTTCTGAGAAGAGGGCTGTGCATGGGTGCTGGTTGTTTTTTTGTGATAGCTATTGGGGGTAGTTCAGCAAATAGTGTGCCAGGAGAGAAAAAGGGAGGGGCTAATGGTACTTATAAGAGTTATGGGAGGTATGGGTTCTGAAAAAGTCGGAAAATTCTTTATTTTGGGGGATTGAGATTTCGGAATAACTGGGTTTATTTTTTTGTTATGAGGGTTGATTCGGTGTTTGAGGCGCATCAGCTTATGTTGTATATCAGTGATGCGGTGGGGTCTATTCGGGATCCTGATGAGTTGTTTCGTGTGGTGACTGATAAGTTGCGGCTTGTGTTTGCGTTTGATTCGGTGGTGATTATTACGCTTGACAAGGAGCGGCGGTATAGTAATGTTTTTTTTGAGATGCTTCGGTTTCAGTTGCCGGAGAGTGTTGAGCGGAGGAAGAGGCCTGTTGCGGGGTCGTGGATTGAGACGCATTTAACTGATGTGTCGGTGTCGGTGTTTAGTATTGCGGAGATTGTTGATCGGTATCCTGCGGATTTTCCGGTGCCGCATGTGCTTTTGGATGTTGGTATGCGCCAAGTTGTTCTTTCGCCGTTACGTACGGGGGGTAAGGTGATCGGGTTTTTGACTTTTGTGATGAGAGATGAAAAACAGTGGCCGGAGAGTGACAGGGAGCTGCTTGCTTTGCTTTCGTCGCCTGTTGCGGTTGCTGTGAGTAATGCGCTTGCCTATGAGGAGCTGCGTATTCGTGAAGCGCAGACGGTGATGCAGCTTGCGGTAAACAATGCCCTGCTTACCATCAAGGATCGAAGCCGGATGATGCTTGCTGTGTGTGAACAGATTGATAAAGTGGTGCCGTGTACCTTTCTTGGAATTCGTGTCATGGGCCGTGATGGCAGATATCTTGTGTATGATAATTTCATGCGTGAAGATGGTCGTGGTTTTTTTCCAATAACTTCGAATGAAAAGCTGGATGTTGCCAATTTTGAAGAGATTGCGCGGGAGAGCTTTTCATTGATCAAGAATCCTGGATGCTTTTGTGGGGAGGCGTTTGTGCGGCTTTGTGCAAGCTACCGGATTCTGGCTGTTGTGAGGGAGAAGTTTGGTGTCTGCTCTCTGCTGACTGTGTTGTTGTGGGATACTCCGGGGAGTTGTGCGGGGTTGATTATTTCGGATACTTCCCGATCGTTTGATGAGCATGACCAGACTACCGTCAACCTGATTGTGTCTCAGCTCTCGCTTGCCCTGCAGAACTATCTTGCTTTTGAGGAGATTGATGAGCTTCGCCGCAAGCTTGAAGGGGAGCGTACCTGTCTTATTGAGGAGATCAATGCGGATCACAATTTTGAGGAGATCATCGGCAAGAGCGCTCCTTTGACGGCGGTATTGCGGCGGGTAAGTCAGGTTGCGAATACAGATGCCACGGTGCTGATACAGGGAGAGACTGGGACGGGAAAGGAGCTGTTTGCGCGTGCCCTGCACAATCTTTCGACCCGTAGGAAGCGTGCATTGATCAAGATAAATTGTGCGACTCTGCCGGGCACACTGATTGAATCGGAGCTTTTCGGGCATGAGAAAGGGAGTTTTACTGGTGCGGTGGAGCGTCGGATTGGCAAGTTTGAGCTGGCCGAGGGGGGGACGGTCTTTCTTGATGAGATTGGCGAGCTGCCGCTGGAGTTGCAGGCTAAGCTGCTTCGTGTGCTTCAGGAGCGTGAACTTGAGCGGCTTGGGGGGAAAATGGTGATCAAGGTTGATGTGCGAGTGATTGCGGCCACGAACCGTGATCTTGAAAGAGAGGTTGCTGAGGGGAGGTTTCGGGAGGATCTTTTTTTCCGTCTCAATGTTTTTCCTCTCGCCATTCCCTCACTTAGTGAGCGGCGTGAAGATATTCCGATGCTTGCGGTGCACTTTGCCGCTAAATTTGCAAGGGAGTTTGGCAAGCCGGTTCGGGTATTCAGGGAGCGTGATATGCAGCGTCTTGTTGCACGTGAGTGGAAGGGCAATATCCGTGAGCTTGCCCATTTGATTGAGCAGGCGGTTATTGTGTCAGAAGGAGTTGCGCTTGATTTTTCAGAGCTGCTCTCTCGCGCTGAGTTGCATGCTGAACGCCCTGTTGCAGGAGAGCGGAGAAGCATGCGTGAGTTTGAACGTGATGTTGCCATGATGGAGCGTGAGCTGATTCTTGATGCTCTTGACCACTCGAATGGCAGGGTGAGCGGGGAAGGTGGTGCGGCTGAGCGGCTTGCGATGCATCCGAAGACACTTTATTCGAGGATTGAAAAGCTTGGGGTGAAGAAGAGGTTTCAGTAAGGGAGGGAAGAAGGGGAAAGTGACTGAAAGGACACAAGGGACGAATGTGACTTATGGGTTTTAGCCACAAATAGCTCTGATGGCGTTGGCTACAATCGGGATACCCTCGACGATCTGTTCTGGGGTGTTGTTGCAGTAGGAGAGGCGGAGGGAGTTGTTTTGCTGGCCGGCGGGGTCGAAGGTTTTACCGGCGACAAAGACTGCTCCGCCATTGATGGCGAGGGTCATGATTTGGGTCGCATCGGCTGTGGCTGGGAGGGTAAGCCAGATATAGAATCCTCCTCGTGGTTCGTTCCACTGCACATAGTTTGGCAAGTGCTCCCTGAGGGCGGCAACCATTGTGGAGGCTCTCTTCTTGTATTCATGGCGGACACTTGCAACATAGCTGTATATCTGGCCGGAACGAATGAATGCATCGGCGAGCACCTGAGTGAAACTTGGTGAACAGGCATCGGCTGACTGTTTGATGAGTTCGCATTTCTGGTAAATCTTTTCGGGCACCAGCATCCAGCCAAGTCTCAGGCCGGGGCCAAGAATCTTGGAGAATGAGCCGGTATAGCAAACATTGATGCCGTCCGGATTAATCGCCTTGATCGGCTTGAGTCGGTCACGATCCTCTTCGAAAAAATAGAGATCTCCGTAAGCGTCATCTTCAATGAGCGGAATGTTGGTTCCCTGAAGTGAGGCTATAAGCTGCTCTTTGCGTTCGGTGGTGTAGAGTACTCCTGCCGGGTTGTGAAAATAGGGGGTGATATAGAGAAACTTGGCTCTCTCTTTTCTCTGGATTTCTTGGCTCAACCGGTCAATTACAATGCCTTCGCGATCAACCGGAACTCCTCTGAGTTCAGCTTCATAGGAGCGAAAGGCTGAGAGTGCGCCGATAAAACAGGGGTTTTCGACCAGTACAGCTTCTCCACGATCAATAAAGGCTTTGCCGAGAATATTGAGTGCCTGCTGGGAACCGGTTGTGATGAGCAGTCTGTTTTCCTTTACCGGTAAACCTTTTGTTTCGAGAAAGCCTTCAAGTGATTCAAGGAGTGATGGCAGACCGGGTGTCGGAGCGTACTGGAATGCCGCCTGCTTTGTTTTGCTGTCAAGTTCCCGAAAAAGCTCTTCAACGGCTTGAACGGGAAAAAGGTCATTGCCGGGCATACCACCTGCGAATGATATAATGTCTGGTCTTGAGGCCAGGGTCATAAGATCCCTGATTTCAGAGGAACGGAGAGCTGATACGGATTTTGAAAACCTTGGCATGGCAGTGTAAATATTAAACTTGATAGACATCACCTTCCCTCAGGAGCTCCATTTTGTGTTCCTGCAGGACATCGATAATTTTCTTTAAAGATTCAGCCCTGATAACGACCGTGGCTTTGCACTCTCCAGAGGCAAAGGCGTACATATAGTCTATAGCGACGTTGTTGCTGGATATGATCTGGAGCGCCTTGTGCAGTCCTCCAGGACTGTGAGGAATTATCATCCCTACAACATCGGTAATTTTAACGGTAAAGCCATTGTTCTTAAGTACCTCTGCGGCCAGTTCAGGGCGGCCTACAATCATGCGCAGAATACCGTAATCAGCCGTATCGGCAATGCTGAAGGCAGAGATATTGATATCGTTGTCAGCAAGTATTCCAGTCAGTTCAGTCAGCCTGCCAGTCTTGTTTTCAAGAAAGACCGATAATTGTTTGATAATCATGGCAACTCCTGTTTTTAATGTAAATGACGCTTGTCGATGACCCGTTTTGCCTTGCCCATGCTGCGTTCTATGGTGCCGGGTTCAACCAGTCTGATTACGGCGCTGATACCAAGGGTGCTGGCTATATTGGCTTTTAAGCGCTGGCGAAGCCCTTCCAGCTCTTTCACTTCATCGGAAAAGAACGCTTCTTCAATTTCCACCTGTATCTCCATCCTGTCGAGGTTGTTGTCCCTGTCGACAACAATGAGATAGTGGGGTTTTGTTTCACTCATTTCAAGCAGTACCGACTCCACCTGCGAAGGGAAAACATTGACACCCCTTATAATGAGCATATCGTCCGTGCGTCCTACACATTTTTCCATGCGAACCAGCGTTCGACCGCACTCGCATTTTTCAGCATGGAGGCGGGTCAGGTCGCGTGTGCGGTAGCGGATAAGCGGCATAGCCTCTTTTGTTACCGGAGTAAACACCAGTTCGCCAAGTTCCCCGTAAGGGAGGACTTCGCCGGTTTCGGGGTTGACAATTTCAGGAATAAAATGGTCTTCAAAAATATGCATGCCATGCTGAAAATGACACTCCATTGATACGCCTGGCCCGATGATTTCAGTGAGGCCGTATATGTCGTAAGCTTTGATGCCGAGCACCTGCTCAATTTGAGTGCGCATCTCCTGAGTCCATGGTTCGGCACCGAAGATGCCAGCTTTAAGTTTGATCTTGCTGCGGTCTATTTTTTCCTCAACAAGGGATTCCCCGATGTAGGCTGCATAGGATGGCGTACAGGCAATGACTGTAGAGCCAAAGTCTTCCATGAGCTGCAGCTGTTTTTTTGTATTGCCACCGGATATGGGAATGACTGAAGCGCCCACTTTTTCAGCACCATAGTGCAGGCCAAGACCGCCGGTAAAAAGCCCATAGCCATAGGCGACCTGGATGATGTCAGCTTTGGTGACACCAGCCATGGTGAGCGAACGGGCAACAACTTCACTCCACATCTGAACATCGTTATGGGTGTATCCAACGACGGTTGACTTTCCTGTTGTACCACTTGAGGCATGAAAACGGACAATATCTGGCTGGGGAACAGCAAACATGCCGAATGGGTAGTTGTCGCGCAGGTCTTGCTTTGTTGTGAAGGGCAGCTTGTTCAAATCGTCGATTGACATAATGTCATCGGGTTCGATGCCCTCCTCCTGCAGTTTGTTGCGGTAGAATGGAACCGAGTCATAGACCCGTTTTACCATCTCCTTTAAGCGGTTCCCCTGAAGTTTCTGGAGCTCTTCCCGCTCCATACACTCAAAATGCCTGTTCCAGATCATGGCGTAGTGGCTTGATGTTGAGATAACTCTTCTCCTTTTCTGAATGCCCTGATGTTGACTGCCACAATTTCCGGGCCTTTTGCATGAAAGAGCGATTCGATAGCCTCTTCAAAATGTGTGGCAGCAATACCGATAAACGGGGAGGCAGCACCGAGCATGACCATGTTGGATGTTCTCGAATTACCGGCCTCACGTGCAAGTTCTGCTGCGTTGACCAGCACAGGAAGGTTTGTGCGGTGCAGTTCAGTGAGTATATCTTCCATTGCCGGATATCCCTCCATGTTGATAAACTGATCTGTCGAGGTTATCACCCGGCCAGCGGAAGCAAGAAGTGGCAGATAACGCAGTGCTTCAAGAGGTTCCACCGAGAGGATCAGGTTTGCGGTACCTTCAGCGATAAGATCAGAATAAATCTCCCTGTTCGAAATCCGAAGATGTGACTGTACCGCACCTCCACGCTGGCTCATGCCATGCACCTCTGTCTGACGGATGGTGAGGCTACTTTGCAGTGCCGCACGGTCAATCACGGAAGCGATTGTAAGTATTCCCTGTCCGCCAACTCCAGCAAGAATAATATTGATATTCATAGTTTTGCAGTTACGATCTGGCTGCCTGGGTTCGTTTTTTCCGTGCAGCAGTTTCAATACATTCGCGCTGCGCAATGACCACCGAGACGCCTTCATAGCTGATCTCTTCCGCGAGTATCGTTATATTTTTTTCAAGGTGCGATTTCAGCGGTATAATGGTTCTGATATGCTGCTCCTCAACGCCAAGTCCCCGGCAGATATCCAGAATTTTTGAACCAGTTGCTGACGATTGCTGACCGCCTGTCATGGCTGTTGTGTCATTATCGGCAATAATAACCGTAAGTGGTGAGCGGTCGTTAATGGCGTCAAGCAGACCGGTCATGCCGGAGTGTGTGAAGGTCGAGTCGCCGATTACCGCAACGGCAGGCCGGAGTCCGGCATCAGCCGCTCCTTTTGCCATGGTGATTGATGCTCCCATATCGACGCAGGTATGAATTGCATTAAAAGGTTCAAGAGCGCCGAGTGTGTAGCAGCCGATATCTGAGAAGACATGGTGCTCTGCAAAGGAGTTCATAACCTTGTTGAGCGCGTCGTAAAGGTCGCGGTGACCGCACCCTTTACAGAGTTCAGGAGGACGGTTTACAACAATGCCGGGTATCGCTCTTACCTTCTTTGGTTCAATACCGAGTCCTCTGGCAATAATATCAGCATTGAGCTCTCCAGCACGTGGAAGTGTTCCATCCAGTCGGCCCCTGATGTTGTTTCCTCCGAAATAACCTCTCAGCAGCTCTTCATAGAGAGGGTAGCCCTCTTCGGCAACGAGAATTTCATTGCACTCATTGAAGAGGCTTTCGACAAGCTTCCTCGGGAGCGGATACTGACCTATCTGAAGAACTGGAAAGTCCAGGGCATAAGCCTGACGTATCTCCATTACATAGTTGTATGCAATGCCGAATGCAATGACACCTTTTGGCCCTGAGCCGGAAATCAGCCGGTTGAGCCATGAGTTTTCTGAACGTTTTTCAAGCTCTTCTTGCATGCCGAGCAGCAGATTGTACTGCCGACGGGCATTATGCGGCATCAGCACAAATCGTTCGGGTGCATAGGGGGCATGGAGCAGGTTCTGCATGCGTGTTGCACTGCGTTCCACTCCTGCACGTGAATGCGCAAGTCTTGTGGTAAGCCGGAGGAGTACAGGAAGCTTGACAGATTCTGAGAGGTCAAAAGCGTGCCTGGTTGCATTATAGAGATCTTGTTGTGAAGATGGTTCAAGCAGAGGCACCATGGCAAATTTTCCGTAGAAACGGCTGTCCTGCTCATTTTGCGACGAGTGCATTGAGGGGTCGTCGGCAACGGCAATGACAAGCCCCCCGTTGACGCCGGTAATGGCAGAGTTGATAAATGGATCGGCAGCCACATTCAGGCCGACATGTTTCATGCAGACAAGACTCCGTTTCCCGGCATAGGACATGCCGAGAGCAGCCTCATAGGCCGTTTTTTCGTTTGCAGACCAGGTGGATCGCACAGGCTGGTCTATAGCGTGACTTTTTTTCTGGATGTATTCGGTGATTTCAGTCGAAGGGGTTCCAGGATAGGCATAGACACCTGAGATGCCGGCGTCAAGAGCAGCAAGAGCAATGGCTTCAGCTCCCAGCAAAAGTTGTTTGTTCATGGATCAATAAAAAGTTTTCCCCCAAAGATCAGAAATATTTCGTTCGAAGCCAATGAAATAAACTGAAAGAGCTGGGGTTATACTTTTTTCAGCTCGGTGATGTGCCTGTTTCTTTTTTTCTGAAGTCGATTTTCAGCCATTGATCTTCATAGATTGCTTCAGCAACCCGCATTCCTGCAAGAAAGAGCGGCAGAATGACACTTTTCTGGTAGTTGCCGATTCTCAGTGTCAGCGAATCACCCAACTGTACGACATTGGTTTCCATTTTGTTGTCGAAAGCAAAGGGGAGGCGGACTTTCATGATATAGTGACCATCGCTGATTTTGGTAATGGTTGTATGCTCTTCGTGATAGAAAATATCAAGAGGGTTTTTATCGCCGTAGACCACATCGCCAACTTGCTTCAGCATTTCAAGGCCGAGTACTTCCCGGCGGAAGAGAGGTACTTTTGTAATCGGGATGGGGGCGAAAGAGCGCTCAATCTGCTCGATATAGTTGTGCTGGATGCTTTTCCACTCTTCCATGTAGTGCCCATCAATATCATCCATGAAGACCCGGTTGATCACCACCTGGTCAACGTTTATACCGTAGAGGTTGAGGTAGGTGAGCGCTCGCATTGACTCCTTGATAACCATCTTTTCGGGATTCATGACAAGACGCACGGTTGTTTGTGTTCCATCCGACAAGAGTCCTATGATTCCTTCGACTGAAGAGAAGAGGTGCTCGATCTGGTCATAGACCTCTGTTTCGGGCACCAGGTCATGGAGTCGGCTAACCCTTTTCGAAAGAGGGCGTATCATTGGTTTTACCACATATTTTTCAAGGGTTCTGATCATCTTCAGCATCCAGCCGAATGTTTCCGGAAGGGAGAGCAGCCGGAGGGTTTCGCCTGTAGGAGCGCAGTCTACAACGAGCAGGTCATACTCTTTTGATTCATTGTATCGCTTGATGTAGGAGAGCGAAAAAAGCTCCTCCATACCTGGCAGGACACCCATCTCCTCGACATAGATCCCTTTGACTCCCTGCACCTCCATGATGTGTGCAAAGTGAGCCCGGACAACCTCCCAGTTCAGGTTCAGGTCGCCATAGACGCTTATTTCCTGTCCGGAGAGGTTTTCGGCAATTTTGATGGGAGATGGACCAAGCTCGATATCGAAGGAGTCCCCGAGGCTGTGAGCGGGGTCTGTCGAAATTACAAGGGTTTTAAAGCCCATTGCTGCAGCTTTTACAGCAGTTGCCGCTGCTATGGAGGTCTTGCCTACCCCTCCTTTTCCGGTGAAGACAATGGTTCTCACAAAATAAAACCGTGATGGCTGTTTACGTTGAGAAGCCTGAAAAGAAATGTAACACGCTCTCTACGCTGAAAATTCATTTCTCAGCCACTCTTTTTATATCTTCTGGATTTTGCAGAAATCTTTCGACATTGAGTGAAACATGCTGTTTGTTGCTGTCTGCATAATCAATGACATTCCTCCATTCACCATTGTTCGAACAATTCTTTTTGGGACGATCCTGAATGCAGGGTAAAGAAGAAAACGGACATCGACTCTTAAATCGAAATGCACTTTGCTTTTATGTTCCCCGGCGCGATGAATATCCATTTCGCCAGAAACTTTCCCCTCAAAGAGATAATTTTTAGGGTCTGAAATTTTATGGTTGGCATTGTGGTGTTTCCAGCGAACTTTTTTGCAGACAGTATAGCGCTTGATCATTTCATCGGTGAGCTCATCAGGGTCGGAGCATTCGATGTGGTCGGGAAGTTCTACCTGCAGTTCATCGGACTGTTCAACCAAAAAAATGATATCAAAGGGATTATTTTGTGGATCGGTGACACGAAAATTCCATTTATAGACGTTTTCAGTGTCGGTTAGTTCTACGCTATGGCAGAAAGGGTTGAAGCTCAATATTTTTTTTACATCGGCAAGATAGGTTGTTGTCCTATCAAAATCTTCGAAAAATATCCACTCTCCCTTACTTACTCCTGTAGCATGCATCTCCATTGTCAGCGTTCCATGGGTTTTGTTTTATTCGAGAGAGCTGGAAAATTTCCATGCGTTTTTAATCTGATAAAATATAAGGAGAATCTGTGAAAACCTATACCTTCTGAAGGTTTGCTTTATTCCGAGAGAGCGTGATTATTGAAGTTCGGCCTGAAGGCGTTCGGCTTGGTCATGCATTTTAAGGGCTTCGATAATTTCCTGAAGGTCACCCTGAAGAATCTGCGGGAGTGCATGGCTGGTAAAGCCTATACGGTGATCGGTTACGCGTGATTGCGGGTAGTTGTATGTACGGATTTTAGCGCTCCGGTCTCCGGTTGTTACCATAGAACGGCGCAGGTCAGCTCTTTTTTGCTGCTGCTCGGCAAGCTGAATGTCGAAGAGTTTTGTTCGGAGCATCTGCATGGCCCTCTCCTTGTTCTGAAGCTGTGATCGCTGCTCCTGGCAGGCTGAGACAATGCCAGTCGGCATATGGGTGATTCTTACAGCGGTCTCTACCTTGTTGACATTTTGTCCACCTTTTCCTCCGCTCCGGTAGGTGTCAAATCGCAAATCTTCCCTTCGGATCTCGACATCGACCTCCTCGGCTTCCGGCAGCACCGCCACGCTAACTGCCGAAGTGTGGATACGACCCTGTGTTTCGGTGTCGGGCACGCGCTGTACCCGGTGGACTCCACTTTCATACTTCATGGTGCCGTAAACATCATGACCGCTGACGCCCATGGTAATTTCGCGGAATCCGCCAGGCACGGAACTCTCATTGAAGTGAAGTACCTCGCACTGC
Source organism: Chlorobiaceae bacterium (assembly GCA_012972835.1). Taxonomy (GTDB): domain Bacteria; phylum Bacteroidota; class Chlorobiia; order Chlorobiales; family Chlorobiaceae; genus Chlorobium. The sequence goes on from JABDHK010000006.1 coordinate 132,246, forward strand.
CAACCCTGTTTCTCAGCATACCGCTGGTACATTCTTGTCAGATCAGCGGCAAAAAGTGCGGCTTCCTCACCCCCGGTGCCCGCCCGGATTTCGATAATGACATTGCGAGAATCCGCCTCGTCTTTTGGGAGCAGGAGTACCTTCAACCTCTGTTCGAGTTCGGGGAGCTTGTTTTGCAGTTCATTAATTTCAGCCTCGACAAGCTCTTTCATCTCCTGATCGTGCTCGTTATGCAGAAGCTGGAGTGACTCGTCCAGCTCTGATTTTGCCAGAGCGTAATGGTCGTATGCCTGCACGATCTCTTTAAGGTCGCTGTACTCCTTGTTAAGTTTTCTGAAGCGTGCTTGATCGGCTGCTGCTTTTGGATCGGCAAGCAGCTGTTCAAGATCGAGATGTTTTTCTTTTATAAATTGTAGTTTTTCAAGCATTGATTCGGGTGTCAGCCTCAGAGGTTGAAAATATCATTGATAAGGATATAGGCGAAAAGCGCAAGGAGCAGCGCCATACCGACCTGTTGAATACGCATTTTAATCTCAAAGGGGATCTCCCTTCGGATAACGCCTTCAAGAGCGTTCAGCATAAACTGTCCTCCGTCAAGAGCTGGAACCGGCAGAATATTGATGATTGCGAGAGAAATGGAGAGCATGGCAAGAAAATAGAGAAAGCTGACGGGGCCTTGTTCAGCACTCTGGCTCGCTATTTTGGCAATTTTGATAGGGCCGCCGACTGATTTGCGGAAATCTTCCTGGCCCGTGAAGATTTTAACAAATCCCTGAACTGTCATGGCGCTCATTTTCCAGGTCTGGCCAATTCCGCTCAGCATTGCACCGCCGACACTGAGTTTTCTTCTTTCTGTAGCAAGTACCTGTTTAAGAGATATACCTATTTTGCCAGCGTTGCTGGGTACAACGGTGGTGACAAATGTTTTGCCTTGAGCGCGGAGTTCTGCAGCAGTTATTTTGTGGCCCGGCACTGGTTCCAGGTATTGCCAGGTAATGGTAATGGGTTTTGCTGCATGAGCAGAGATAATACCAACTACTTCTATCCAGTCCGAGACCGGTTTGCCGTCGATTGAAGTAATCAGTCCACCGGATTTTATACCTGCTAGTTTGGCGGGCTGTTTTGGAAGTACTTCGTCTATAACCGGAGGTACAGTGGGACGGATGCCGAGAGATTGATTATCGTTGATCCTCGACATGATGTTTGATGGCGCATCCAGGGTTATTCGGCTGCCATTGCGAAGGATCGTAAAGTTGAGTGACTTGGCATTAAAGAGTTCCGGATCAAGTGCTTCCTCCCAGCTTGCAACGGATTTGCCGTTTGCAAGTATAAGCTGGTCGCCGGTTTTCATTCCCATTACCTCGAAGACCGATCCCTTTTCAACAAAGGCAGGATTGTTGACGCTTGTACGGGGTTCACCGAGAACAAGAGTAATGCCGATAAAGATTACCGAGGCAAGAATCAGGTTCATCGTTACTCCTCCGGCAAGAACAATGAGGCGTTGCCAGACCGGTTTTGCCCTGAACTCCCAAGGCTGCAGTTCCGAAGCCTGAAAATTGGTGTCGAGGCTTTCATCCACCATGCCGGCTATCTTGACATATCCCCCGAGGGGAAAGACGCCCAAACCATATTCGGTTTCACCGATTTTCTTTTTCCAGAATCTCAGATTATAGAAATCAAAACCGATATAAAATTTGTCAACTCTCATACCGAAAAGTTTCGCGGTCAGAAAATGGCCGAGTTCATGGGCGGTTACAAGAATGAAGATGGCTATAATGAAAAAAAATGTAGAGCTGAGAAAATCCATAACTATCCTTCGTTTCAGTAAAAAAGCGATACTGCCGTCATTAACTGGCGGCGCCCTCTTTTTCCGTTTGGTTTACAGGTTTATGCAATAAATATTGTTGCCGTTTCACGTGCCCATCGGTCAGCCTGAAGATATTCACCAAGCTCAACCGGAGTATATGCCTCGTGTGCCTGCATGGTTTTGTCGACTGTTGCGGCAATGTCGGCAAATCCAATCTTTTTATTGAGAAAAGCAGCGACGGCGATCTCGTTGGCAGCGTTAAGAACAGCAGGATAGGTTCTGCCTGCTTTCAGAGCCTCAAAGGCAAGACGAAGAGCAGGAAAGCGAACCATATCCGGTTCCTCAAAGGTTAGTGTGCCGATTTTTGCCAGGTCAAGCTTTGGAATGCCGCTTTCGCACCGTTCCGGATAAGAGAGGGCATAGGCAATCGGTGCCCGCATGTCGGGAGAACCAAGTTGAGCTATGACGCAGCCATCAATATATTCAACCATTGAGTGAATGATGCTCTGGGGATGGACTACGACGCCTATTTTCTCGCCTGGCATGTTAAAGAGCCACCGTGCCTCAATAACCTCAAGACCCTTGTTCATCATGGTTGCAGAGTCAATGGTGATTTTTGCGCCCATTGTCCACTGCGGGTGTTTCAAAGCCTGTTCGAGACCGACGTTTTTCAGATCTTCAGCGGGGGTATTGCGGAACGGCCCTCCTGATGCAGTAAGGATGATGCGTTCGACATCCTCAGTCCGGTGACCTTCGAGTGACTGAAAAATTGCCGAGTGCTCGCTGTCAACCGGCAGCAGCTGGATGTTATGTCTTTTTACAAGATCAGATACAAGCTGTCCTGCGACAACAAGAACCTCCTTGTTGGCCAGAGCGATATGTTTGCCCGCCTTGATCGCACGGACTGTTGGTACAAGGCCGGCCGCACCGACAATGGCAGAGATCACCATATCCACACCATCGGCAGAGGCAATTGTGGAGGCTCCTTCAACACCGAAAAAAATTTCCGGTTTGTGCTCTCCTAAAAGACCCTGAAGCTTTTTTGCCGATTCTTCATCCTTTACGGAAACCGCCTCAGGACGGAACTCCTGGATCTGCTCTGAAAGTCGGGTAACGTCCTGACCTGCAGCAAGGCCGGCAATGCTGAACTTGTCCGGGTGCTGCCTGACAACATCAAGTGTACTGAGACCAATTGAGCCAGTAGAACCAAGGATGGATAGTGATCTCATAATGAGTAAAAAAAAGTTGCCGTTTTATCGGTGAATTATCGGCCTGAATTTATGCTTTTTAGTGAAGGCTTACAAATAACTGGCAGAGAGACTCTTCATGAAGTGGTTTTTTCTTTTTGTATTCCCGTAAAATTATATTATAATTGAGGCCTCTTAATGGGTTCCTAGCTCAGCTGGTTAGAGCGACTGGTTTACACCCAGTAGGTCGGGGGTTCGAATCCCTCGGGACCCACATCTTCACGAAGAGACAAAGAAAGAAAAAGGCAGGAAATCCCTGCCTTTTTTTGTTTCTGACACTTCCCTTAGTTTTCTGGAATTTTTCTCCCCTCTTTGAGTCTTGCAACTGCCTCTTCAAGCTCTGCCTGTTCTGTCTCGCTGAGTTGGTCGGTGCTTGTCGGAATGGTTGTAATTCCGTTGGTTTCAGGCGCGTTCTCTTCTTCAATAAAAACAGGAAAGAGCCCTTCGGGGCGTTTACCCAGAATCTCCTCAATTTGGGCGTACTGCAGCATCTCTTTTAACAGCAGTTCATTAGCAAGCTGTTCGAGTTTTTCGCGGTGCAGTGTCAGTAACTCAATGACTTTTATGCGCGACTCTTCCACGATTGCCATTACCTCCCTGTCGATAAGTCGTGCGGTTTCCTCTCCGTACTTTTTATCAATGCCGGGGCTTCCATAATAGGGATTATTGCTTTCAAAGAACGAAAGGTTGCCAAGTTTTTCGCTCATGCCATAAACCATGACCATGTTATAAGCAATACTGGTTACCTTTTCAAGGTCATTCTGCGCGCCTGTCGATATTTCATTGAAAATGATCTTTTCAGCAATGCGTCCGCCGAGAAGACCGCAAATGCGCGCGAGGAGCTCACTTTTTGTCATGAGATAACGATCCTCGAGAGGGATGTTCATAGTATAGCCGAGCGCGCTCATTCCTCTTGGAACAATGGATATTTTCTGAACGGGGTCGTTTTCAGCCATCATCCAGCTGATAATGGCATGGCCGGCTTCATGATAGGCGACAATCTGCTTCTCTCGAGGATTGATCACCTTGTTCTTTTTTTCAAGGCCAGCCACGACACGTTCAATGGCATCTTCGAAGTCTTTCATCTCGATGCTCAGTTTGTTGCGACGTGAAGCAAGCAAGGCAGCTTCGTTGGCGGCATTGGCAATTTCCGCACCTGCAAATCCAGGTGTCTGTGAGGCAAGTGCCTTAAGATTGACGTCCGTTGACAGCGAAAGCGCCTTGGTGTGTACTTTGAAAATATCAATACGTCCTTTCAGGTCTGGCTTGTCAACCATGATCTGGCGGTCAAAACGGCCTGGTCTCAGCAATGCCGAATCAAGGACATCAGGCCGGTTTGTGGCAGCTATCAAAATAACACCCTTGTCGGTTGCAAATCCATCCATCTCGACAAGCAGCTGATTGAGGGTGTTCTCCCTTTCGTCATTGGCGCCCATCATAGCTCCTTTTCCCCTGCTCCGTCCGACAGCATCAATTTCATCGATAAAGATAATACAGGGAGCTTTTTCCTTTGCCTGCTTGAACAGGTCGCGTACTCTTGCAGCTCCAACGCCGACAAACATTTCTACAAAGTCCGAGCCGCTGATGCTGAAAAACGGTACATCAGCCTCTCCGGCAACAGCTTTGGCCAAAAGGGTTTTGCCGGTACCAGGAGGGCCAACCAGCAGTACTCCCTTGGGCAGCTTTCCGCCAAGTGTTGTATACTTTTTCGGATCTTTAAGGAAGTCTACTACCTCCATGACCTCAGCTTTTGCCTCATCAAGTCCGGCGACATCCTTGAAGGTGATACGGGTGTGTTCGTCAAGGTTTTCATAGAGTGCGGCCTTGTTCTTGCTTATATTCATGAACTGAGAGCCCGGTCCGCCCATACGACGGAAGACAAAAAAGTAGATACCGATCAGCAGACCAAAAGGCAGTATCCATTGGAGCAGTTCACTGATCCAGGTGCTGCTCGGTACACCCTGATATTTAATTCCCTTACTTTCAAGAAGTTGTATCAGAGTTTCGTCCCGCACTGTATTGACATAAATCTCTTCCTGCTTTGATGAAGACTGAGGCAGAAAAATGCCAGGCCCATCTTTCTGCTGCTCCTTTATTGCAAGACCAGTGATAGCTCCCGGTTTAAGCTTGACATAGATCCTCTCCTGGGCAATTTTTACCGATTCAATCTTGTTTTCTACAATAAGTTTGCGGAATGTACTGTAGGGGATTTCCAGTGTTGAACCAGACCAGAAAAAAGCAAGCTGAACTCCTATGAGAAGAACAATAACGACCACATAATACATAATCGAAAATTTCGGTCGTGGTGTGTTGTTTTCCGGTAAATTTTTATAAGGATTTGAAGGTTTAATTAGTTTTTTTGCCATCAATCAACAATCATGGTTATTATAAAGCGACTCAGTAGCGTATTCACCGTTCGCGGAATCAGGAGTTCAATTTAAGGGAATCTTCCATTTAAAGAAGCATCTCGTAATAAAACATATTATATATTACCAAGATGAAAATGTATTTCTGCAGTTATAAGTTTCACTGCATTCTGAGGGTGCCGGTCTTAACGCGGCATTTTTTGTCTTCATCACTCTTGTGTTAAAACCATGGTGGAGTGTAAGTATATCATATAAAAGAGAGATAGAGGTAGTTCATGAGTGTAGTTCGGGATAAGGCAAACCGCAGAATATTATCGTTGAAATCCCTTTTATGCGTCGGGCTTGATAGCGATCCGGAAAAAATTCCGGAACTTTTTTCAGCATATGAAAACCCTGTCCTTGAGTTTAACCGCTCTGTTATCAGAGCTACCTGTGATGTTACCATAGCCTACAAGCTCAATACCGCTTTTTACGAATCACGTGGTATTGCGGGATTGACTGATATGGAAAAAACACTTCACTATATTCCCGATACCATTATGACGATTGCCGATGCCAAACGGGCGGATATCGGTAATACCAGCAGGAAATATGCCCAGGCTTTCTTTGAACACTGGCCCTTTGATGCCCTGACTGTTGCCCCATACATGGGGTTCGATTCCCTTGAACCATTTTTTGCCTATGAGGATAAACTGGTGTTTGTTCTTGGTCTCACCTCGAATAAAGGTTCGGAAGATTTTGAGGAACAGACGATGGAGAGTGGAGTGCCACTCTATCGCACTGTGCTTGGCAAGGTTGCGTCATGGAGCAGGAACGGAAATGGCGGTGTGGTTGTCGGAGCGACCAAAAGCTCACTCCTTGGTGACATTCGTCGTGAGTTTCCCTCTCTTTTTCTGCTGATTCCAGGTGTAGGTGCACAGGGCGGTTCGCTTGAAGATGCAGTCAATCTTGGTGTTGACAGTGACAGGCAAAGTGCTGTTATCAATGTCAGCAGAAGTCTGATCTATCCTTCCGGGTCATTTTCAAGTATAGACGACTATGAATGCGCGGTTGCCCGGGAGGCAAATAATATTTATGAAGAGATGACGAAAGTTTTATAGCTGCATTTTTTTCAAATTATCCATAATTTCAGAGAGAGAGAGCTGTTGATCTCACTGAAGTGTGGTTCCCTGGCCCCTAACGACTTTTAAAATAATAATATTATGTGCGGTATTGTTGGATACATAGGGTGGCGCGAAGCTGCTCCGTTGCTCCTTAAGGGGTTACAGCGGCTTGAATATCGGGGTTATGATTCAGCGGGAATCGCCCTGTTGAATGGCACTCTTTTAGTTATGAAACAGAAGGGAAGCGTCAGTGGTCTCGAAGTTGCCGCTGAGGGGCTCAGTCAGGAGATGAAGGCTGCTACCGTAGGCATTGGCCATACCCGGTGGGCTACTCATGGCGAGCCAAGTGACTCCAATGCTCATCCTCACCAGAATGCCATAGGAGATATCGCTGTTATTCATAATGGGATTATTGAAAACTATTCAGTGCTGAAGCAGGAGCTTATCGCTCAGGGGTATGAGTTTTTCAGTGAGACCGATTCCGAGGTGCTGGTTCACCTGATCGACAGAATATGGAAGAGTGATCCATTGCTTGACCTGGAAGGGGCCACCCGTAACGCTCTTCGTCATGTCGATGGTGCGTATGGTATTTGTGTTATCTCTTCGCGGGAGCCCGACAAGATTGTGGTTGCTCGCAAAGGAAGTCCTCTGGTGATTGGTATTGGTACGGGGGAATATTTTATTGCTTCTGATGCTGCTCCGATTGTCGAGCATACCAATAAAGTTATCTATCTCGCTGATGGTGAGCTTGCCGTGGTGAAAAAAGATGGCTACCTGGTCAAGACCATTGAGAATGTCGAACAGTCAAAAATTATCACTGAACTTGATTTCTCTCTGGAAAAAATAGAAAAAGGTGGCTTTGAGCACTTCATGCTTAAGGAGATCTTTGAACAGCCAGCAGTCATGCACGATGTCATGAGGGGGCGCGTTCGACTTGCTGAAGGCAGGATTTGTCTTGGAGGAATAGAGGACTATCTCGATCGTCTGAAGCATGCAAGGCGTATTGTTATATGTGCTTGTGGTACAAGCTGGCATGCAGCTCTTATTGGCGAATATCTTATTGAGGAGTTTGCCCGTATTCCAGTCGAGGTCGACTATGCCTCTGAGTTCAGGTACCGCAATCCTATAGTCGGCGTCGATGACGTGGTTATTGTTATCTCCCAGTCGGGGGAAACAGCCGATACTCTTGCAGCTCTCCGGACTGCCAAGGAAAAAGGAGCCCTTGTCATGGGTATTTGTAATGTTGTTGGTTCCACCATTGCCCGTGAAACTTTGTGTGGCATGTATACCCATGCCGGACCTGAAGTTGGCGTTGCTTCAACCAAAGCGTTTACGGCCCAGGTAACCATGCTCTATATGCTTGCTCTGGCGCTCAGTAAAGGAAGAACCCTTTCCCATGACGAAATTGCATTGAATCTTAAAGAGCTTTCTCATATTCCAGAAAAAGCCACGCGTATTCTTGAACTCGACAGTCAGATCAGGGATATAGCCGAAAAGTTCCAGGATGCACGGAATGCACTCTATTTAGGGCGCGGCTACAACTTCCCTGTTGCTCTTGAGGGTGCACTGAAACTCAAGGAGATCTCCTATATACATGCTGAAGGTTATCCTGCTGCTGAAATGAAGCACGGTCCGATTGCCTTGATTGACAAGGATATGCCAGTTATTTTTATTGCCACCCGTGACAGTACCTACGCCAAGATTCTCAGTAATATTGAGGAGGTGCGCAGTCGTAAAGGTCGGGTTATCGCTATTGCCAATGAAGGGGATCAGGAGGTTAGCCGACTTGCCGAACATGTTATTTTTATTCCACACTCTTCCGGGCCAATCACGCCACTTTTAACGGTTATCCCTCTGCAGCTTCTTGCCTATCATATCGCCACATTCCGAGGCTGCAATGTTGATCGTCCCAGAAATCTGGCGAAATCAGTAACTGTTGAGTAATATTACAGTAATGCCGTTCCTTCCTTCCAGACAATTTTTAAGCATAAAGCCGGGTAAGGTGTAAGAACCTTTCCCGGTTTAATTGTTTTTTCCTCCCAACGCATCTCTGGGGAATTAATATTTATAATTTCAGGTTCAGTAACAGGTTAAGCAGCGTTTTAAGTAACGTGAATGTTCACTTCAACTGAAAGAGTCTATGCATGGCCATATTATAATTACCGGCGCTACCGGCGTCATAGGTTCAGATCTTGCCCTGAAGTTAATTGGAAGAGGTGAAAGGGTGGTTCTGTTTGCCCGTTCACCTGAGAGTGCAGCCCGGAAAATTCCAGGCGCAGCAGGATATGTCAAATGGGATTCGGACATGGAAAGCGGCGAGTGGACTGGTTTTATTAATGGGGCAAAGGCGGTCATTCATCTGGCAGGAAAACCTCTGCTTGAAAGCCGCTGGAGTGAAGCTCACAAGGAAGAGTGTTATAATTCAAGAATTCTTGGCACCCGTCATTTAGCATCGGCGATTGCTGGTGCGCTGGAAAAACCTCAGGTTTTTATTTCCGCATCGGCCATTGGTTACTATGGCTCTTTTGAGCGTTGCAGTGATACTGCGGATATTGTAGAGTCAGGAACGGGCGGCAGGGATTTTCTTGCAAAAATCTGCATCGATTGGGAACAAGAGGCACTAAAGGTTGAGCATAACGACGTGCGTCTTGTCTTGCTGAGAACAGGCATTGTGCTCTCCACCAAAGGAGGAATGCTCCAGAAAATGCTCACACCCTTCAACTTTTTTCTCGGTGGACCGATTGGTTCAGGTTTTCAGTGTATCTCATGGATTCATGTTGATGATGAGATCGCCTGTATTCTGGAGTTGCTTGATAATCCATCTTACCGGGGTGCGGTCAATGCGGTTAGTCCAGAGCCTGTTTCCATGAAAGATTTTGCTGCTCGACTTGGCAATGTTCTTGGCAGGCCAGCACTGCTGCCGGTGCCGAAGTTTGCCGTTCAGCTTCTTATGGGAGAGGGGGGAGAATACGCGGTTAAAGGCCAGAAAGTTAAACCAGGTGTTTTGCATGCTCAAGGTTTTGCTTTCAGCTATCCGAAACTGGCAGATGCACTTGCTGACCTTATAACGAACAAGAAATAAAAAAATTTAACAAGCGCGTTTAAAAACAGGAGTGTGTCATGGGCACAAGAGGACGGGAAATTGTCGGAGAGAATCTACCAAGAGTACTGGAACTGCTTAACAAGGCATTTGCCGATGAATGGCTCGCTTACTATCAATATTGGCTTGGAGCAAAGGTGGTACAGGGGCCAATGAAAGATGCAGCGATTACCGAACTGCTTCAGCATGCAGCCGATGAGCTTCGGCATGCCGGTATGTTAACCACAAGAATTGTTCAACTTGGCGGTACACCTATAACCACACCACGCGACTGGTTTACCTGGTCAAATTGCGGTTACGATGCGCCAGACGATCCCTTTATCAAAAAGATTCTTGAGCAGAACATTGCTGGTGAGCAGTGCGCAATAAATGTGTACAATAGCATTATCGGAGAGATCGGGCTCAAAGACCCGGTAACCTATAATCTTGCCGTGCAGATTTTACAGGATGAGGTCGAACATGAAGAGGATCTGCAAGCTCTTCTCGAAGATCTCAGTGTTTTTCTTGTCCGGTCGTAATTGGTTTCACTTTCCATCAAAACTACTTAAGGCCATACAGGAGGGGATTTCTGTCTGGCCTTAACGTAAAATAATTAAAAGCTTAGTAGCGCTCTCTTCTTTCCGGCCTTTCTTCGCGAGGTCTCGCTTCGTTTACCTTTATAGTGCGTCCTTTCAAATCTTTGTCATTCATGGATTCGATGGCTTCACGAGCTTCACTTTCATTGGGCATGTCAACAAATCCAAACCCTTTGGAACGTCCTGAAAACTTGTCGTTTATGATGTTCGCGCTGTCGACCTGTCCGAATTGAGAGAAGGCATCACGAAGATCATCTTCAGTTACAGTGTAAGGCAAATTACCAATGTAAATATTCATTGTTAGTCTCAGTATGCATGTGCATTGATAGCAAGAGGCACCAGCAGGTAACCAAGGCACAAATTACCTGAATAGCGATCAGACAACCATTGGCTGATTTCAGGTAGTAATTTATTGTAATTGCCAGTGGTTTTCAAAAATAAAAATGTACTTCGGTTATAAATTTATACGTTTTGCATAACGATTTCTGTACCTCTTTTCATTGTCGGGAAAAGAGATACTCAGGCTCTATTTCAGTACAACAGAATCATTGCCCCTGAGTTGATAATACTGGTAAATCTACATATTCGTAATAATCATTACCAATGCTTTGGTTTTGGTTAATAAAATAACTACATATACGTAGTTATCATTATTTATTTAGGTGGATTTAATTTTTATTTAATCTATGTATGAGGAAAAAACTTTTAACATCGCTGCTTCTTCTCCTCGCCGTATCATTGTGTCAGCAGGGTACCGCAAATGCTGCCGCAGCCGCAGTCGTGGTCACCGATACAGGAATCACCTCCTGGATGTTGACATCTACTGCACTGGTTCTGCTTATGGTTCCAGGACTTGCCATGTTTTATGGCGGACTTGTCCGGACTAAAAATGTGATTGGTACCATGATGCATAGTTTTGCCTCAATGGTGATTATTGGCGTTCTCTGGCCTCTGATTGGTTATTCGCTAAGTTTTGGTCCCGGTATTCTTGGTGGATTTATTGGATGGGATAGTAAGTATTTCATGCTTCAGGGTATTGATGATGCAATCATGTCTACGCATATTCCTGAATATGTTTTTGCGATGTTTCAAGGGAAATTTGCCATTATAACACCAGCGCTTATTGCCGGTGCTTTTGCCGAAAGGGTTAATTTTAAAGGATTTGCCGTATTTATTGCTCTTTGGAGTATTTTTGTCTACAGTCCTATCTGTCATTGGGTGTGGGCATCAGACGGATTTCTGTTCAATCTTGGGGCAGCAGGTGCAATTGACTTTGCCGGTGGTACAGTTGTTCATATTTCCTCCGGCATTACCGCTCTTGTCGCCGCACTCTACCTCGGCAAAAGACGTGGTTATCCCAATAATGTCATGCAACCGAACAATCTTGTGATGACCCTTATCGGTGCAGGCCTTCTGTGGGTCGGATGGTTTGGGTTTAATGCCGGCAGTGCTATCGCCAGCAACCTTGCAACAGCACGGGCGCTTACGGTCACGCAAGTGGCTGCTGCTGCCGGGGCGTTTACCTGGATGGTTATTGAGATAATCCAGCATGGCAAGGCTACCAGTCTTGGAGTTGCATCTGGAATTCTTGCTGGTCTTGTTGCTATTACCCCTGCCGCTGGAGTTGTTCAGCCATCTGGTGCGTTTGCTCTTGGTGCTCTTGCTGCTATCTTCTGTTACACCGCAATTCTCATCAAAAACAAGCTTGGTTACGATGATAGTCTTGATGCATTTGGTGTTCACGGTGTTGGTGGAATTGTTGGTGCTCTTGCCCTTGTTTTTTTTATCCGGCCAGCATGGATGGCTGAAGCTGCCGTCAAAGTCGGGGGGAGTTGGACTGTTTGGCAGCAGCTTGGAGTTCAGGCCACTGCGGTAGGTGTGACCATTGTTTATGCCGCGTTTATGTCATTTATTCTGCTCTTTCTCGTTGAAAAAACTATTGGTCTGCGTATCAGCGAGAATGATGAAATGTCCGGTCTCGATCACAGCATGCATGGTGAGCATGGATATGGTCTAATCAACCTTAACTAATTTGTTGCAATGAAACTGATAACAGCAATCATTCAGCCGGACCGGCTTGATCATGTTCGTGAGGCATTGATTCAGGCGGATATAACAAGAATTACTGTCAGCCGTGTAACCGGTCATGGGAGGCAGGAGGACATCGAAATTTACCGAGGCCAGAAAATAGCACCAAATCTTATTCCAAAAATCCGGATTGATATTGCCGTCAACAATGAATTTGTTGATATTACTGTCGACACGATCATTCATGCTGCAAGTCATGGTGTTGGAGAGATTGGAGATGGAAAGATTTTTATTACCCCGCTTGAGGAGTGTATAAGGATCAGAACCAGGGAGCGTGGCGGCAGGGCGATATAGCCACAGTCAACCAATACATAAGGGCGGGGAAGTTATCTCTGCCCTTATGTCGGTCCAACAGCAAAGGGCATTTGCTTCCAATCTGGATAGTAGGTGTTCAGCCAGCTTTCAGCATTGTTGTCGCCAAGCTTTGCCGCCTGGCGGAAGTCCTCCAGATGACCGGCCAAATCTCCTGTTTTGCTTTTTGCAATACCCCTATGAAAAAAAGCCGCAGCCATTCTTTTATCGAGTTCAATGGCCTGTGAAAAATCAAGGATAGCAGCTTGATAATCTCCGGTTATATTTTTTACCACTCCCCGATTATAGTATCCAACGGCCTTGAAATATGGCTCTCCGCAGGTAATGACCATTGAATAGTCGTTGATGGCCTGAGCATATTTTTTCAGTTGCTGCTGTGCTGCGCCCCGCATCTGGTAGGCCATGACAAATTGAGGGTCATTATCAATGGCTTTAGAGTATAATTGTATGGCAGTTGAAAGATCACCATGAAGGTGTTTTTCAAATCCATTGTTGAAGAAGCTGTTTGCCGATTCAGCCAGGGCAATGCTGACGTGTAGCAGCATAAATGCCGCGGAGAGTGTGATAAAACATAAAATCCTTCTCATGGAGGCCCTGCTAAAAGTCGTCTAAGTAATAAATAAGCAATATAGCGCAACACTTGTAATATAGGTTTCCGGCATGAGTAGTCTAATTTATTATTGTATGTTCCGAATTGATGGTGCATTGAACTATGAATATTTGGACAAGTTATTCTGCTTTTTCTATCTTGTTGGAATACATAATGTCAACGCACCTACCCGTTAATGTTCAGGATCAGCCTTGAAGAATTTGAAGGGCCGTTGGATTTGCTCCTTTTTTTTATCAGGCGCGATGAACTTGATATCTATAATATTCCGATCTCCAGAATAACTGCTGATTTTATTGGCTACATAGGGGATGTAAGAAGTCTGAATCTTGAAATTGCAGCTGAATTCATTTATATGGCCTCCATGCTTATGAGCATCAAGGCTAAAATGCTGCTTCCACGTCAAGATGTGGATGGTGCCGAAACCGATGAGTTTGATCCGCGGACAGAACTTGTCCAGCGGTTACTGGAATACAAACGGATCAAGGAGGCTTCATTAGCCCTGAATCAGCTTGCTGAAGTTCGGGAAAACCTTTTTGGCCGGGGCTTTTTTGAGGAGTTTGAGTCTGAGACGATCGATGAACTGGATGAACCGATCAATCGGCCAACACTATACCATCTTATCCATGCCTATAAATCCGCTCTTCAAAGCATGCCACAACCAATGACTCGCAGTGTCCAGGATGCTCCGGTAACGGTCGAAGAGCAGACGATGCTGATTCTATCGAAACTTCAGGATCAGGTGCCGCTCTCATTTCTCTCTGTGCTGGAGGGTGTAACTGAACGTATCATTCTTGTTGTAACCTTTCTTGCTGTTCTTGAATTGTGTAAAAACAGGAAAATTATTGTGCTGGTGAAGGATGGGCATGACGATTTCTGGATTACCATGAGAACAGTGTTCATCCCTTGATAATAATCTTCTAAATATTGATTCTTATGCCTGAAATTGTACCTTTTAAGGGAATTCTCTATAACTCCGAATTGCTGTCGAACGCTTCCGGGCTTATCTGTCCGCCCTACGATGTTATCTCTGAAGAACTTCAGCAGCAGCTCTATGCAAGTTCACCGTTCAATGCCATAAGGCTTGAACTTCCGCTGGAGTCTGACCCCTATGCAGCAGCGGCATCGCGACTCGGCGAGTGGCTGCTGGATGGTGAACTCCAGCATGACCCTGTGCCCGCCATCTACCCATATTTTCAGACATTCCAGGACTCTGAAGGCAACTGGCATACCCGAAGTGGTTTTTTCGCCGCCATGAGGCTCCATGAGTTTGCGGAAAAAAAGGTACTGCCTCATGAAAAAACCCTTTCAGGTCCCAAAGCTGACCGGCTTAATCTTTTCAGAAAAACAAAAACAAACATCAGCAGCATTTTCGGTCTCTATGCCGATGAATCGAAAACCGCCGATAGAGTATTGAAAGCTTTCACTGAAACCCATGAGCCAATTATTGATGCCCTTTTCCAGGAGGTGAGAAATCAGCTGTGGCGGATTACTGATCCGGCGCTTATCGAGCAGCTTCAGCAGTCACTGCTGCAGCGAAGCGTCTATATCGCTGATGGTCACCACCGCTACGAGACCGGCGTGAACTATCGCAACGAGTGTGCTGCAGCAAACCCAATACATACCGGTCACGAGCCCTATAACTTTATCCTGACCTATCTGGCCAATATTTATGACGAAGGACTGCTTATTTTTCCGATTCACAGGCTGGTACACACTCTGGATGGGTTTGATGCGGCTGGTTTAAAGGCGCGACTGCAGGAGTTTTTTACGGTTACCGAACTGCAGGACAGAGCTGCCCTGAAAACTTTTCTTGAACATGAGCAGTCAAGCTATACCTATGGTGTTGTTACCAGTGGCAATGTTTACGGCATAAGTCTGAACAGAGATCCAAGCCCTCTTTTCGATCCGGCACGGCCTGAGGCGCTTAAGTCTCTTGGTCTGGTGCTTTTGCATGATCTTGTGCTGGGTCGGCTGCTTGGAATATCTCCGGAAGCAATGGCAAAACAAACTAATCTGGTTTATGTGAAAGACGACAGGGAGGTGTTCGAAGCTGTTGCTGCCGGTCGGATTCAGGTTGGATTTGTTGTCAAGCCGACAACGGTTGAACAAGTGCTTGCAGTATCCGAAACAGGAGAGGTCATGCCGCAGAAATCGACCTTTTTCTACCCGAAACTCATGACGGGTCTTCTTTTTAATCCCCTCGACTGAGTCCCTATGACTGAAGAGTTTCTCTCTTCCTCTGCTGAAGAGACCCGTCGGTTTGGAAGGCACTTTGCATCGGGTTTGCAGCCGGGAGATATTGTATCTCTCACAGGGCAGCTCGGTGCCGGTAAAACCCTCTTTATGAGAGGAGTTACAGAGTTTTTCAGCTGTGATGAACAACTTTCAAGTCCGACATTTCCCCTCTTTAACATCTATGAGGGGTCGCAGGGTGGCGAGTCGGTCACACTGCACCATTTCGATCTTTACAGGATCAACTCACTTCAAGAGCTTGAAGGGATTGGCTTCGACGAATATCTTTCCAGCGGCGATTTTGCTTTTGTGGAGTGGGCTGACCGCTTTGCGGAATATGCACCACTCTATTCGGTAACGGTTACTTTGGAATATGCCGGGAGCGACAGCCGGAGAATTGTTATTAAACGTAAACCGTTATGAAAATTCTTGCCATAGAGTGTACTCATGCTGCACTGAGTGTAGCGGTCATGAACGCCGGTGTTGTTGCCGAGGTAAAGAGTGCTGACTGGCGTAAGGCAGCTGAAAAGCTTGTTCCGCTTATTGAACAGGTCATGGCGGCAAGCGGTCTCAACCTCCAGCAGCTTGACTGCATAGCAATTTCATCCGGCCCCGGATCGTTTACATCATTGCGCATAGGCATGGCGATTGCCAAAGGGGTTGCCTACGGACTCGGAATCCCGCTGGTTCCTGTCCCCACAATGCCCGCAATGGCTGCCTCACTGCATGCCGAAACCGATACAGTCATGGCCGTTATTCCATCCCGCAAAGGGGAGTATTACTATGCGTCGTATAGGTACAGAAAACTCTCTTCGGGCTTGTGGCATGATGAGGTCAAGAGAGGTTCTGCTGCTGATATAGCCGCCGCTGCTTTCTCCAGTAATGTCGGAACATTTATTATCGGGCGAGGGCTCGACGAAATCGCTCCTTTGCTTGCTGGTTCCAGTGCAGTTTACAGGGAGGCGGACATGTTTTCTGCCAGTTCACTTTTTTTTGCTGCTGAAAGGCTTTTTGCCGGAGCTGATGCTGCAAAACTTAACGGGGTTACGCCCGATTACCGGCAAATGTTCAGCCCCAACGGCGGGAAATGATGACTGGTTGATCTGCCCATGTGAGCAATTCTATTGGGGCTTTTTCCCAATCATTCATGCCGTAACTCCTATATTCTGCCAGACCATGCCGGGGACTCCCTGGCTTTTTTTGTGCCAGTAAGCAGGCTTTTTTGTATGTTCAGGAGTTACCGTTATTACTATTTTGTTGCAGTTTTGTTGCATGGTGGTGGTAAGTTGTTGAAAAATATAGTTCACATATGAAGGATGGAGGTTTATGAGTAGCTTGAAAGAGGAAGAGAGAGAGAGTGCCGCCCTGGCAAAAGAGGTGGGTGTCGGTGAGTTACTGGCGAGAAGAGCAGCAGAACTGGCACTGGAGAAAAAGTGTGAAGAGGTTAAGATTCTTGATCTCCGGGGATTGACCTCGGTTACCGATTATTTTGTAATTGTGACAGCTGATTCTGATCGTAAGGCAAAGTCAGCAGCGGAGCATATTATTGATGAGCTCAAGGTCGATGGTGAGCGTCCGATGCATGTTGAGGGGATGGATTCCATGCACTGGATTCTACTGGACTATATTGATGTTGTTGTGCATGTTTTTATGCCTGATGAACGCCATTTTTATGATCTTGAATCCCTCTGGTCTGATGCACCGGTAGTTACACTGAGCTGATATTTTTGCCCGTTTTTCTTCGGTTAGCTCTTGTTGCGGGCACTGTATCGTTAAGAATTCATGCGGATTTTTATACATTACGCCGTTGAGTTATTTATATCAATTATCACCCAGGATCTACCTATGCAGCGTGAAAGAATAGTCCCGATCAGTATTGAAGAAGAAATGCGGGGTTCTTATCTCGATTACTCAATGTCGGTCATTGTCAGTCGTGCTCTACCTGATGTTAGGGACGGTCTGAAGCCGGTTCACCGGAGGGTACTTTTCGGTATGCACGAGCTTGGTCTGCAGGCAGGCAAGCCTCATAAAAAATCAGCCCGTGTGGTCGGTGAAGTGCTTGGAAAGTTTCACCCCCATGGTGATACGGCTGTTTACGACAGTCTTGTTCGCCTGGTGCAGGACTTCTCCCTGCGCTATCCTCTTATTGACGGCCAGGGAAACTTCGGCTCGGTTGATGGCGATTCCCCGGCGGCTATGCGATATACTGAAGTTCGTATGAAGAGCATTGCTGGAGAAATGCTTAAGGACCTTGAAAAAGGGACTGTTGATTTTTCCTTGAACTTTGATGACTCTCTTGAAGAGCCTACGGTTCTGCCTTCGGCGATTCCCAACCTGCTCGTAAACGGATCGTCTGGTATTGCGGTAGGCATGGCTACCAATATCTCCCCCCAGAACCTCAGAGAGGTTGTTGACGGCATGATTGCCCTGATTGCCAATCCGGAACTTGAAGTGAGCGATCTCATGAAATATGTTATCGCCCCTGATTTTCCAACCGGCGGTATTATATATGGATATGAAGGTGTTCGTTCGGCTTACATGACTGGTCGTGGTAAAGTGGTGATTCGGGCACGTGCTCTTGTGGAGGTTACCCAGAAAAACGGCAGGGAGTCCATTATTGTTACAGAACTTCCCTATCAGGTCAACAAGGTCCGGCTGATCGAAAAAATTGTCGAGCTTGTTCACGATAAAAAACTTGAAGGTATTGCCGATATCCGCGATGAATCTGATCGCGATGGCATGCGACTGGTTATTGAACTCAAGCGGGATGCTGTTGCCAAGGTTGTGCTTAACAACCTCTACAAGCATACCCCGATGCAGGATACCTTTGGGGTGATTATGCTGGCGCTGGTTGATGGAGTGCCGAGGATACTCAATCTCAAGGAGATGATGGTCTATTACATTAAACATCGCAACGAGATTATCCTGCGCCGTACGCAATTTGACCTCACAGCTGCCGAAAAGCGGGCTCATATTCTTGAAGGCCTGAAGATCTGTCTTGACAATCTTGATGAGGTAATATCCACCATCAGGGAGTCACCTGATGCCTCAACTGCCCAGGAGAGGCTCATAGAGCGTTTCGGATTGTCAGAAGTTCAGGCCAAGGCTATTCTTGAGATGCGCCTGCAGCGCCTGACGGGTATGGAGCGCAAAAAAATCGATATTGAATACACTGAGGTACTTGCCCTTATTGAAGAGTTGCGATTTATTCTCGGCAGTCCAGAAAAGCAGATGCAGATTATCCGCGAAGAACTCCTGAGAGTCAAAGAGGTCTACGGCGACGCCCGTCGTACCGAGATTGTGCCGCAGGAAGGGGACTTCTCCATTGAAGACATGATTGCCCAGGAAGATGTGGTTATTACTATTACCCACGACGGCTTTATCAAGCGCTTTCCGGTTTCAGGGTACCGACGTCAGGCAAGGGGTGGTAAAGGTGTGACTGGTGCACAGGCAAAGCATGATGACTTTATTGAGCACATGTTTATTGCCTCAACGCACAACTATATTCTTTTCTTCACCAGCAGAGGTCGATGTCATTGGCTGAAAGTCTACGAAATCCCGGAAGCAGGACGTGCGGCAAGGGGCCGGGCACTGGCGAACATAATGGAGCTTCAGTCGGGCGAAAAAATAAGGGCATATATTAATATCAGGAATTTTGACGAACCGGGCTTCATTGTTATGGCAACGACCAACGGTATCGTGAAAAAAACAGCACTCGAAGAGTTTTCCCACCCAAGAAAGAACGGCATAGCTGCCATTACTATCGAAGAACAGGATGAGCTGCTTGATGCCCGTCTGACCGACGGTGAACATCAGATTATTCTTGCCAAGAGCTCTGGTTTTGTTGTGCGCTTTCCCGAGGCGGAAATTCGTTCTATGGGTCGTACAGCTATGGGTGTCAAGGGAATCACGCTCGACAAGGGAGAAAAATGTATTTCAATGGTAACGACCAAGCGATTCGATACCGCGTTGCTGGCTGTCACCGACAATGGATTTGGCAAGAGAAGCCGTGTGGAGGACTACCGTCTGACCCGGCGTGGAGCACGAGGAGTCATTACACTCAAGGCTCACGAGAAAATTGGTGCCCTTATTGGTCTGCTTGATGTCAACGACGACGATGATCTTATCATTATCACCACACACGGGATCGTGAATCGTCAGCATGTTTCCGACATTCGTTTGACCGGAAGGAACACTTCTGGGGTTCGTCTTGTCAGGCTGATGGCAGGGGATCTTATTTCCGCACTTGCAAGAGTACCGAAAAGCGATGATGAAGGGGATACTGAACTACCCATCGAAGATCCTGATGGTCAGATTGATCTCTTTGTCTGACACTGTTATTTATAAAAGAGAGGGAGTAATGTCATCGGAAACCAAGGAGGAAGAATGGAGCAGAAAAAACCTTATATCATAACGGAAAAGCCGGGAACAAAATATTACTGTGCATGCGGAAGTTCTCGGAACAAACCCTACTGTGATGGAGCTCACAAAGGCAGCGGTCTTCATCCCAGTAAAGTGGAAATCGAAGAGGAAAAAACCGTAGCGATTTGTGGTTGTGGCAGTTCGGCTACACTTCCCTTCTGCGATGGCACCCATAAAACGCTGCAATAACCAGATTTTACCAATTAATCAACGACGAACGCTGTCATGGCTCGACCGAAAAATGTGAAGCATATTTTTGTGACCGGAGGGGTAATTTCCTCGCTCGGCAAGGGAATTCTGTCAGCCTCTCTCGGGATGCTGCTTAAATCCCGAGGATTGAAGGTGGCCATACAGAAATATGATCCCTATATCAATGTTGACCCTGGTACCATGTCCCCCTACCAGCATGGCGAGGTCTACGTTACCGATGATGGCGCTGAAACCGACCTTGATCTTGGTCACTACGAACGCTTTCTTGATGAATCGACAACGCAGGCCTCAAACCTGACTATGGGGAGGGTCTATAAATCGGTTATCGACAAGGAGAGGCGGGGCGAATATCTCGGTGCAACAGTTCAGGTTGTTCCTCATGTCATTGATGAAATCAAGGATCGAATGGCCGAGCAGGCCAAAAACGGCAATCTTGATGTGCTTATCACTGAGATCGGGGGTACAATCGGTGATATTGAGTCACTCCCTTTTCTTGAAGCCATGAGGCAGATGAAACTTGAGATGGGCGACCGCAATCTGCTGAACATCCATCTTACCTTTGTTCCTTATATCAAGGCTGCAAGCGAACTGAAAACAAAGCCCACACAGCATAGCGTTAAAATGCTTCTTGGAGTTGGCATACAGCCTGATATTCTGGTATGCCGCAGTGAAAAGGCGTTACTTCGTGATATCAAGAACAAGGTTGGCCATTTCTGCAACGTCAACGAACTCGACGTTATTGGTCTTAACGATTGCGATACCATTTACGAAGTGCCGCTGATGCTTCTGAAAGAGAAACTTGATCTGCGCGTTCTTAAAAAGCTGGGCCTGAAAAAATACAAGGAGCCAAACCTTGAATACTGGCGTGACTTCTGCAACAAGGTCAAGTTTCCCAAAGAGGGTGAGGTTACCATCGGCATCTGTGGGAAGTATACCGAATACCCCGATGCCTACAAGTCGATTATCGAATCGTTCATTCATGCCGGAGCAAGTAACAACGTCAGGGTTAAAGTCAAGCTTCTCCGGGCTGAGGATGCTGAGTCGAAAACATTTGATATTGCAAAGGAGCTTGAGGGTGTCAACGGTATTCTGGTAGCGCCTGGCTTCGGAGATCGGGGTATCGAAGGGAAAATAAAGTTTATCCGGCATGCGCGGGAACAGAATATCCCTTTTCTGGGGATATGCCTTGGAATGCAGTGTGCTACAATAGAGTTTGCGCGTAACGTGTGCGGCCTCCAGGATGCCAACTCTACAGAGTTCAACAAACGCACCCGTTTTGCCGTCATAGACCTCATGGAGCATCAGAAAAAGGTCAAGGAGAAGGGAGGCACCATGCGCCTGGGAAGCTACCCCTGCATTATCAGGGAGGGATCAAAGGCTCATGAAGTCTACCGGAAGTTTCTTATCAACGAACGGCATCGCCATCGCTATGAATTCAATAATAGTTACCGCCAAAATTTTGAGGAAGGCGGAATGATCTTTTCCGGAACGTCACCAAACGGAGATCTGGTAGAGATTATTGAGTTGAAAGATCATCGCTGGTTTGTCGCCGTGCAGTTCCATCCAGAACTCAAGTCAAGGGTACAGAAAGTGCATCCCCTGTTCCATGGCTTTGTGGCAGCGGCCAAAGAGCATGCAAGGGGAGTTCATCAGCTTGATTTGACGGTAGATATGCCCTCTTTTCTTCCGGTTGAGCATGAATCTGCCCAATAAGCTCTCTTTTTTCAATATTTTATGAGAAAGATGAACAAAAGGTTTGGAAGTGATGGGGAAGGGTGATACATTAGGAGCCCACTGAAGAATGAGCGAAAGTGAGGTTGGAAGTGGGTAAAGCCTGAAAGATGGCATGTTATTTGACGGTAGTGAGATGAAGGGAAAAGCGAGATGCTGATGATCAGTTTTTGGTTTTGAAAAAGAGCTGAAGGCTGAAAGAAAAAGAAAAAAAGATTTTGCAAAGACTAAGAAAAGATGTACATTAGTTTCCCTTGATCGAATACGGTCAAGTTCTTTGAATTTGTTGCTAAGTGAAACGCCAAAGTCAATTTCTTTGGGTCTATGACTCAAAGTATTTTTTAGCCGGATCAAACAGATTAAACTCTACAACGGAGAGTTTGATCCTGGCTCAGGACGAACGCTGGCGGCGTGCCTAACA
>JABDHK010000007.1 GCA_012972835.1 Chlorobiaceae bacterium
AAGAAGTTAAGGTCGTAGCTTTGAACGCGATCGGCAAGATGGCCGATGGTGTCTTTGAATGGGATGCCGAAGGAGATTTCATCGAAGACAGTTTTGAATTCGTGACCTATGGGATCGGGGAACTCCTTGCCAACCATGCCGATGGCGGCGGTAAGGCTGTGGCCAGCGCGCATTGCGCGCGAAATGTAGTCGAGCGTTTCCGGGAGTTTGTCTCCGAAAGCCTGGCGGCGTTGGTTGGATTGTCGAGATAACCAGAGAACCGGCGTACTGGCAATGGCAACGGCCAGCACGAGCAGGATCAAGGGGTTCATTTGGCGCAGAAGACCCAACACCACAACCACCATAAACAAGGCGAGCATGAGGCCCATTAAGCGCTCGGCTGTGAGCGGACTGTGGGCGCGTTTGAGCAGGTTTTCAAGTTGCTCAAATGTTCTGGAGCGTGAGCGCAGCCAGGTGTCGAGTGCACTCTTCTGCAGGGTGGTTTGCGCGCTGTCGGGGCTTTGACCACCCCGGTGAACGGCGTTGTGGATGGCCTGCAACCGCTGTTTTTTAGCTTGGCTGCGGGGTTCGAAAAAGCGTACCCACACCGCATAGAGCAGCAGGATGATAAGCATCAGTAACACAAATGCAAAGAAGAAAATCAAAAACGTGGTCATAATGGGCATAGAGGTTAGTCGTTGGCGCCGGGGTCAAACATGCCATCACTGAGGCCGATGCCGTAAGTAAGAATTTTTTCATACATTTTGGGACGAACGCCCGTGGCTTTGAACACTCCTTGCAAAGATCCATCCGGGTTAGTGCCGATGCGCTTGTAGCTAAAGATTTCCTGGGTGGTAATGATCTCGCCTTCCATGCCGACGATTTCTTCGATGCTGACGATCTTGCGACTACCGTCACTTAGTCGTGTTTCTTGAACGATAAAGTGAATCGACGAAGAAATAAGCTCGCGCAGGGCTTTGCCGGGTATATTGAGGCCACCCATGCCCACCAGGTTTTCGAGCCGGGCCAGGGCATGCCGCGGGCTGTTGGCGTGAATGGTGGTGAGTGAACCATCGTGGCCGGTGTTCATGGCTTGCAGCATGTCGATCACCTCGGAGCTGCGAACCTCGCCCAGCACGATGCGGTCTGGCCGCATGCGCAAGCAGTTTTTCACAAGTGCGCGCATGGTGATTTCGCCTTTACCTTCAATGTTTGGCGTGCGCGTTTCCAAGCGAATAACATGATCTTGCTGAAGCTGCAGTTCAGCAGTATCTTCGATGGTGACGATGCGTTCGTTATGGGGAATAAAGCTCGAGAGAATGTTGAGCAGTGTGGTTTTGCCCGAACCAGTTCCCCCTGAAATGATAATGTTGCACTTGACTTTAACCAGAGCTGACAACAGTTCGGCCATGGCTGGTGTGAGTGTGTTTTTTTGAACGAGGTCGCGCATTTGCAGGGGCACAACCGCAAAGCGCCGAATAGTGAGGACAGGGCCGTCGAGAGCCAATGGCGGTATGATGGCGTTGACACGCGACCCATCGGGCAGGCGGGCATCGGCCATGGGGCTGGATTCATCGATGCGCCGCCCCACACGAGAGACAATTTTGTCGATGATTTTCATGAGGTGTGCGTCGTCGTTGAAGCGGATGTCGGTGAGCTGAATGCATCCTTTTTTTTCGACATAAACTTTTTGGTAGCCGTTGACCATGATTTCAGAAATGGTGGGGTCGGCGAGCAAGGGCTCTAAAGGTCCCAGACCCATGATTTCATTTTTGAGGTCAGCCACCAATCTGGCGCGCTCTTGATTATTGAAGCGGATATCATCTTCTTCGATGAGCGCGACAAGCAAGCCACCAAGCTCGTTGCGCAGCTGCTCGGGTGTCAGGTTTTCGATGGAGTTGAGGTCGATGCGGGTGAGCAGCTTTTGGTGCAACTTCATTTTGGTCGCGTAATAGTCACCCCCCGGTGATGCGTTGGTTTTCTTCGCCGGTGCTGGTGTTAGAGCCTCAACGACGGAAGGTTGTGCCTGCGCCTCAGTGGTTTCAGGCGCCGATGCAGGTGGAGCTGCAACCCGTTTGGGGGAGAGGTTCCAGTGAGCTATTTGATCTTTAAGCGTTGCCATAACGAGCGTTTATGATGACTGCTGCCTGTGAGGTGCACAGCCCAGTCGATGATGGTTTTGGAAAGTTTAGATTTTGGTGCCTCTTGCAATAGGGGCTTACCAATCAAGAGAGATTCTTGCATGGCTTCGGCGTCGGAGGGGAAACGATGGTTAATTGGTCTGCCGATGACTTTTTCGATTTCGGTACTGGAGAGGGTGACACTTGTATCATCGCGGTTGAGGATAATTTCAATGCGCAACATTGGTTTTTCAATTTCTTTCCAGAGTTTGAGCAGTTGACTCGCCCGACGCAGCGATGGCAGCGATGGAGTGCAGACGATGCAGAGTTCGTCAAGGTGATCGAGCACCAAAATGCCGACCTGGTCGAGAAATGAGCCAAAGTCAACCAGAATGTAGTCGTAAAAGTTAGCAGCAATGTGAATGAGTTCGCTCACCCGCTCGGGTTCGATATGGACGATTTTTTCAAACGTGATGGGCGAAGGGATGAGGTTGAGCGTGGGGCTGAGATGCTGCACCATGCTTTCGAGTAGCGACAGGTCAAGCCGGTTGGATTGACTGGAGATGTCGACCAAATCCTGAGGGTGGTTATCTCCGGTGAGGTACATGTCGAGATCGCCAAAAGGCAAAGAGAGATCGACCGCCAGCACACGGGTGTGGGGCTCTTGAGAGAGCGCAAAAGCTAAGTTGGCCGCTATGCAAGAGCTGCCATCCCCCCCTTTGGCAGAGACAAATCCAAAAACCCTACCCGGGCTAATGCTGGCGCCTTTATCACGAAGGTGACCGCGTTCGATAACTTGTTGCAGGGTTTCGGAAGCGCTGTCGACAATGACTTCACGCACACCAGCACGCATAAGAGATAACAAAAGTTCGGGCTGTGCTTGTGGGTGCAGTGCCACGATGGCCGCATGCGGTAGAGCGAGACAGAGTTTCTCAACCTCTTCAATGTAGTGTGGCTCGGTGGGTTCAAAGCCCACTATAAATACAAGGTCAGGTTTTTGGGCTGTGAGTTGACGCACCATGCCCCCTGGCCCGCCCACCAGTCGGACTACCTGGTGTTGACCAAGTTCAAGTTGTGTATCGGGAACCTCCCAAGGCTGGGGAGAGTAAGTAACAATGTTCATGTGTGTTTATTGTACAAGTAATGGAGGAGTATAGGCGCCGTATGACGGCGCGATGCCCGTGCCTGGGTTGGTGCCGGGAGCGGGCACATCGTTGAGGAATTGAGCTAGTATTTTGGTATTGGCACCATTTCCTTGGGTGCCAAGAATGCGTAAACCGCCAATCGCCACAATGGGTAATTGTGATTTATAATCAATGCTGTTGACCACGAAAACGGCAACATCTTTCCAATAGCCGGGTGAGGATTGAACTGATGCATAGGAGGGTATATTTTTGAAATCTGAGGCTTTGAGGCCCGTTGGGATATACGTATTGTCGAGGATGCCTAATGAACTGGTATTACCTGTTGTGAAGAGACCAGCAATGAATGAAGCGCTGTTATTTGTACTCTGAAAGGTGGTCCAGTAACCCGCCGGGCCGCCGAAGTAGGAGGAGGTAATATCGAAAACGTAGGGTTTGCCTGTGCTCGGATCTATCTTGGGGCCGTTGTTCCACCAATTAGTGAACAAGGGCATGTTGAGCACAAAGGGGAACATGCCCGTACCGGCAGCGGGTGAGGCTATCACGGCAATAGCACTGGCAGAAACGGTTTGGGTATTCTTACCTAAAAAGGGGGCGAAAAACAAAGGCAAGGGCCCATTGTTTTGGCCGCTGGCGATAGTAATCGTGGCGCGGATGGCGGGAACATATCCAACGGGCTGTACGTCAGGAGTAGTAACCGCAACCCACGATTTGGTAACTATGTTCCAGTATCCATCTTCAATGGTCGCATCTGTAATGTTGTGACCATTGGCGACGTTTAATTTTGCCACAGAAGTAGCCATGCTGTTGGCCGCGCCCCAGTTGAAAGGCAACGCGCCAGGGTCAGTGAGTGAAGAAGCGCCACCCACAGCAGCAGCGTCGGCAACATTTTGAAGCTCAGCCTGGGTCAGGTTGAGGCGGGCCAGGTCAACCGCCAAAGCGGCACAGCCCAAGAGCACCGGCAAGCACAGGACAAACCAAATGGCGACACTGCCGCGCTGGCGGTCCGGCAATTTGATGATGTGGTGTGACCGTGCCATGGTTATTCGAGCCTCATGGTGGTTCGGGCAGAGATCGAAAGGCCCGAAAAAATATAGAATCCGGTGTAATTGCCGCTGGCTGTGACGGTGATGTTATTGTCACTAATCGGATCAGCATTAAAGGTGATAGTGGGGGTCATGGCAGTCCCAAAAGAGATGAGGTTGTTTTGACAGGCATTTGTGACAGCGGTGGTAGCGCTGCTCTTGATGCTGGTATTTGTCCGGTTTGCAACATACTTGGATCCGGCACGCGCGCCCTCTCGAGTGGCCATGGTGAGCACGGTTTTGTTGTACAGGGCAATAGAAAAAAAGATCACACCAATGAGGAGAGCCAGAAACACGGGCAGGATGAGCGCAAATTCGACCAACACACTTCCCTTTTGGGATTGAGCGTGCTCCGTTGTTGGGGCCTGAAGCATGGCAACATCTGTGCGCATGGTGATCATTTTACTTGTAAACCTTGAAGCTTTCCGTCGATGAAAAGCTCTTTTTGAGTAGGCGGGACAAACCTGTCGGTGGGGAGCTCTGGCGAGGAAGCGCTGCCTTTGACCAAGGTGGGGCGAATAATAACCAGGAGTTCGGTCTTTTCAGAATTCTTCTGTGTGTGTCGGAAAAGCGCGCCGAGAATGGGAATGTTACCCAGCAAGGGCACAGCCTGTATGACTTCGGTGAGATTGTCGAGCAGAAGACCGCCAATAACTAGGTTTTCGCCCTCGTTCATTTGGACGGTGCTGGAAACGGTGCTGGTTTTAAAGGTGGGCAAATTGTTTGTGGTTCCAGCAGTGACAGGTTGTGTGACTGGCTCAGAGACCTCGGGTACAACCTTAAGCGAAATACGACCTGCATCCAGCACGGTGGGCGTAAATCGCAAACCAACACCATAGGCGCGCTCGACGTAGTCTGTTGCTCCGTTGGAACTGACGGTGGGCGTATAAATTTTGCCGCCGACCAGAAAATACCCTTCTTGACCACTCATGGCGACAATGGTGGGTTCGGCCAGGATTTTAATCAATCCGGGTTGGCGCTGGGCTTCAACTTGGAGCTGGTTGACACCTGAAGCCCGTTTAAACAGGAGGTTGAGCGTGGCGTTGCTCACAAACCCTGTCATGAGACTGCCTTGGGTATTCCCCGAGTTTTGCGTCCAGCTGAAACCTAAACTTTCTATGTAGGTCTTGGAAACTTCGGCAATGCGGACTTCGAGTCGGACTTGCTGCGGATCGCGGACTTTGAGGAGGTTGACGAGGCCAGGTATGCTGGCAGGTGCCGCAGAGCCACCATTGACCGCGCCAAGCATGCTGGCTGGCGCTGCAGAGCCAGAGGCAGGGGCACTATTGGACACGCCAGTTAAGCTGGCAGGTGTTGCAGAGCCGGGGGCAGAGGCACTATTGGCCAGGGTGGATTCAGGGTTGACACCCGGAACCGTGCCACCCAAATAGGCTTTTACCAAGCGGTTGACGGTTTCTGCAACCAGGGCGTTAGAAACAGAGCCAGCCACTACCAACGCTGGCCCCCAGGCAAAGATCTGAATGTCGGTCTCATTCGGTAAGACGACTTTCAACATGACTTTTATGGGGTTGATGTTGCGGCTGACTTGCAAAGGTGTGGAGGTGAAGTTGCCTGTTCGGTCCCAGACAATAAGATTGGTTGCGCCTGTTTTTTTTCCCAGCAGATAAAGCTCGGAGGGGTTAAGCAAAATATAGTCGGCTACCTCGGGGTTGCCCACAGCAACTCGTGTAGCGGGTCGTTCGAGCCGGTAGACCCTGGATTCGCCCACAGTCACAAGATAGATCGAGGGAGAAGCCATTGAGGCCACAGGTACAGTGGAGGGAGAGGAAGAGGCCATTGCAACCACGGATAGTGTGCAGGAAAACGCCAAAAGAATACTCGTCCTGCAGGCCAAACGATTCAGGCATATCAAATTCATGGGCATGTTGGCTATGGTGTGACAACAGGTTGGCGGCTGATGCCACGGATTTCTTCGGGTCCACGGCTTTTACGCGAAGGTTCCGGCTTAGTGTGGGTAGCCAGTACCGCTTCAGGAGGCGAAGAGGTAGTTGCAGCAGGGGATTTTGTATTCATAATATCTGCCAGACGGACACCCATGGAGTTGGTTACGCTGGTATCGAGTTCGTTGCGCAAGACAAGAGAAAGCACCCCTATGTTGCGGGCCAGGTCGAGCTTTTCGGATTCAAGCGGCGTTAGCTCGAGGGTTACGGCATCGACCACTTTTGGTTTATTTGGGTCAGCAGTGGTTTCCTGGGCCACGGCCAATACTTTGATGCGCGATAGCACTGTTCGCGAAAAAGGCTGACTGTTGGCATCTTTGCTGCTAACCAAAACATCCACATAGCTACCTGGCAGGGCAAATCCGGCAACCGCAATCACCTCGTTTACATGAACTGTAATGGCGCGCTTGCCCTCCGGGATGAGTGAGGATAAGCCGCCAGTCGCATTTTTGGGGGCCAATTTGCCAGCTAAAACAGTCTCACCTGGAATCATGGAGACGCGGGCAATTCGACCCACCACGTTGGCTGTGCGAGTGGATGCATCTTGCGGAACGGATGAACTGGGCCAATCAATAGTTTTAATTTGATCAGCCTTAATAGCTTTCCCGGCTTCAATGGGCTGCTCAACGATAATAACCTTAGACACCGAAGTTTGGGGTACACTCATCGTCTGGGCAGCTATAAAAGCTCCCACCGCACCCAGAGTGAGTGCGATGGCGAGAGCGACGACGGGCAGTTTCACTATATCGTGGTAGAGATTTGGGTAAATATCGCTGTCAATTGAGTTCCAACAGCAGTAAGAGCTGCAATCGCAACAACAGCAACCAATGCAGCAATCAAGGCATACTCAATCATGGTTACGCCTTTCTGCGATTTGATGTCGAAGATTTTGTTCATCATAGTTTCACCTCACAATGATTATTTCACCTGCAATACCCCTATAAACAATAAGGTTATTAAGTATCAATGAAACTTGTTTGAGATAGTTATAAAAATAGCACTCTAATTACCTCCAACAAGTGCAAGAGTTTCCATCGCCCCCAGAGTGAGTGCGATGTCGAGAGCAACAACCAGTATCTTCACTATATCGTGGTGGAGATTTGGGTAAATATCGCTGTCAATTTAGTTCCAACAGCAGTAAGAGCTGCAATCGCAACAACAGCAACCAATGCAGCAATCAAGGCGTACTCGATCATGGTTACGCCTTTTTGTGATTTGATGTCGAAGATTTTGTTCATCATAGTTTCACCTCACAATGATTTTGTTCTTTCATTTGACCAAATAAAACATATATAATATATATATAAATACCTCTATTGTCCCAAATCAAAAACCTTCTTTTCTGAGTTACATTCTTCAGACTTGCTAAAATCATGTTCTGGTATACGCTTTATTAATATCAATTATAGTGCCATGAAATCAATAAAAAGCTTACCCATGTAACTCTTATTTATAAAAGATCTTAAGAGATATCTATTACTGTGTGTATTATTTTTATAGGGTAAATTGATAACCACCGTGCGCACAGTTGTGCGATTTTGTATGCATGGATCAATGGTGGTTGATTGCTTTAAAGCCTTGGTAGAATTACCGCAGCCCAAGGCTCTCATCAACATGCGTGTTGATTATAAAGTGCAAGAATTTTTCCGCAATCAGGGGAAGGGCTATCGAAAGACATCATGAATCCAAATTTTGTGGCAAGGAACTGGAGAAACGCCGCATCGCCGTGATAGCCCCCAGAGTCAATAAAGCGCCGCCCCACAAATCCGCGAAATGATGGCCTCCTACAAGAGGCGTCGCTGCAATCACAAAAGCATTCAATGCCAGAAGAAAAGGAAACAAGACGGGAATGCCGCGCGCCGCATAGGCTAAGATAACCGCCAGTGCCAGATGAAAGGAAGGAAACGAAACCAGGCCCTGAATCTGCTGCAAATCAATGCTTTTCATACTGCCGTCGCGCAGAGCCAGGAAATGCTGGAGAGAAGGATTCGCCGTTTGCACGTTGAATGTGCCAAAAGCGCCCGCCGCCGGAAACAGGCCGGAAACAACCACGCAACCGAGACTCGTCAGGATAAACAGCCAAAACATCTCGCGCGCCCGATCAAAGAACCCCTTGGTAAACAGGAGTATGTACATCAAGATCAATTGGGGAAGAACGCTATAATAGGCGCAAATCAGCACAAGATGCTGGGCAACATGCGTCTTGCCCCACGCATACATCGTTGTCCAATCGAATCCCAGCAAGCGATCGGCGGTAACAAGCTCGGCATCTATTGTAGGCCGATTTCCTGCGGTCAAAAGATAACTCAACACGCCCCCCAGAGCTACATAGACCTTCAATTGCGCTCCGGTAACGGCGAAATAGGCAAGACGGGGCTCCAGCCTTACTGTTTTGTAAACAAAGGAGATAAGCAACAGAACGGCGGTCGAAGCCGCCACACTCAGGCACGGGACAATTCTCACGTCCATGCCCGTCAACGCCAACCCCAGAATGTCCGCGACAGCCAAAACGGCAAGCAAGCCCCACGCCCAACGAATCTCGTTAGTATTACGCATGGTGGGCACCATCGCTTACATATTGATTGAGCATAAGCCGGTGCTATAAAAGGTTACAAGCGTGTCGACAAAATGCACAGTGAAGCTGATCATGAATCTGGAAATAGTAAGCGCATCCCGCAAGAAGGATACAATGACGATTGGTTCAGTCGCCAGTGTGTCAGACCCGTTTATTGGGCCGGCAAAATCAGATTTTACGTGCAAGGGCAAGTTCCGCCATCTTTAACTCGCTTTCAGCCTCAAACGCCTCTTTAGAAATATGCGGGAGCACCAGGCTTGCAATGGTGAATGCAACGATTTCTATTGAAAAAATTGCGACATAGGCCCAGACATACTGCCCCGAGAGATGGTAAACCGTATCAATGATAATGCCTGCTCCCAGATGGCCGATAAAAATGGCAAGGCTCTGCGCCGTACCCCAGAGTCCGATGTAGACACCACTGCGGCCAGCCGTCATGGACATCATCATGGATATATTCGAGACGCTTGAGGCTCCAAGGCCTATCCCAGTCACCACAAGGGCAATGCGAAGGAACTGCACATCTCGGATAAAAGCTGCTACAATCAACAGACCAAAGCCAACGATACAAAACATGTTACCGATAAAAGCTCCGCGTTTCTGCCCGATGCGGTTAAGGAGAAAGCCTGTGATGAGCATAAAAATAAGCTGGGTGCCGCCCATGGTGGGACGGAAGAGCTTGGTGGTTTCACCGACTTTCATCTTGAAAACATGAGCGCCAAATGGATCCATAACGATTTCATTGGCAAAAAGCGCAAAAATCGAAATAAAGATATAGGAGGCAAAAAGCAGGGTTCTGGGAGATGATGAGAGCAGCATGATAGACTGAGAGAAAGATATAGCATGCTTGTTCTTCCCCTCTTTTACTTCGGCGTTGCGTTTCTCTATACCAAGCACGGCAGAAAGTCCGATACCAAGGGCAATCAGGCCACCGATTTCCGCAACCTTCATGAGGCGTTCAGGGGTAAAGACATCAAGAAACGATCCGACAATTCGGGTAGAAATAATGGTGGTAAGCACCATCAGAGTCCAGCTCGCTCCGGTAACCTTTCCGATATTCTCCTCCCCTACTGTATCGGCAAGCAGGGCGTAGTATGCTGTTGTGGCAACCTGCAGACCAAAGCCGAACACCAGAAAAATAATGGCAAGCTTCAGAAGACCGATATCCTTCATCATGGCTGGAAGCATCTCGGAGAGTGCCACTCCTGCAATTTTAACTTCGTATGCCGCCGATGGCGCAAGCATGAAGGAAAAAACACAGCAGAGAAGGCCAAGCAGGATATAGGGTGTACGCTTCAGTCCAAATATTTGTGAACGATCGGAAAGGTTACCCGCCCAGACCTTGACACCAAAAATCGCCAGCAACTCCTTGAGACTTATCAGGCCGAAAACAATGGTTGCAGAAATACGAAGCTCGGTGGTCATGACCCGGTTGAGGGTATCGAGCAGAAAGCCGAGCATGATGCCAAAGCCCATCTGAAAAAGGGAGAGGCGGACAAGATTGATTCTCTTCATAAAACAGCACTCGTGGTTGCGGGAATATCAGGAATAGTCAGCATACGGCACGAAATATAACAAAAAAGCAGGATGATCATTGCTGGAGGTTACACTCCGTTTCACCGGTAATCCTTGCAGCAAGGCCTGTAAGTCTTTGCGAAGAGCGCCTGTTGTCAATTGCCGTAGCAAGAGCTTTGGGATCGCCAATGATCATCACCAGTTTTTTAGCCCTTGTCACTGCCGTATAGATAAGGTTCCGTTCAAGAAGCGAATAGTGCTGCATGGAAAGCGGTATCACCACAGCAGGATACTCCGAACCCTGACTTTTATGAATGGTGATGGCATAGGCGAGGGCAATCTCATCAAGCTCGTTGTACTCATAGAGTACCTCTCTTTCGTCATAGAGCACCGTGAGCGAACTCTCTTCCTTGTTAACCGTTGCTATAGCTCCTATGTCGCCGTTAAAAACCTCCTTGTCGTAGTTGTTGACCATCTGAATCACCTTGTCTCCCTTTGCATAGAGAGTTCCATAACGCTCTATTTTATGCATGGCATGAGGGTTCAATCTTTCCTGCAGAAGAGTATTGAGGGCTTTTGTGCCCAGCGGCCCCTTGTTCATGGGTGTCAACACCTGAATATCACAGAGGGGATCAAGCTTGAAGCGTTCGGGTATTCGATTGGCGACCACTTCAAGAAGCCGACGATGAATCTCTTCCGTATTGAATGACGGAACCACATAAAAATCGGAAAGCTCTGTTCCGACAAACTCGGCAGGCAACTCTCCACGGTTGATTCGGTGAGCATTAACAATAATCCTGGAGCTTTCGGCCTGGCGGAAGATCTCTGTGAGACGCACCACAGGAAGAACACAGGATTGAATCATATCTGCAAGCACAAAGCCAGGTCCTACTGGAGGAAGCTGGTCAACGTCACCGGCAAACATAAGAGCAGAACTGTCGGAAATAGCGGCCAGCAATCGGTTCATCAGCACAATATCAATCATGGAGGCTTCGTCAACAATAACAAGATCGGCATCAAGGGGATATGATGAGCCCCGTTTAAAGTCGCGGGCATAGGGATCAAATTCAAGAAGCCGGTGAATGGTTTTCGCTTCCATGCCGGTGGACTCGGAAAGACGTTTGGCCGCCCTGCCTGTTGGTGCACAGAGAAGAAATTTCAGCTTTCCTTTACCGAGAATTTTAAGAATGGTGTTGATGATTGTGGTTTTTCCAACACCAGGACCACCAGTAATGATGATCAGCTTGCTTGAGAGTGCAAGCGATACCGCAGTGCGCTGCGATTCCGACAGCTCGATGGCTGATTGTTTTTCCGCTGCCACAATAGCCTCAACCGGGTCGACAGTGCGCCAGGGAAGCACGCCCTGCATGATTCGGCGTATACTGCTGGCAACTCCCGTCTCTGCACGGAAAAGCGATTTAAGATAAAAGTTTCTTGTTCCCTGATCCTCATCTGCAACAAGAGCGCCAATGGAGAGTTCTGCGCTAATCGCCTCAACAAGAATCGGTGCAGGAATATTCAGCAGCATCCTGGAAGCTTCAAATAGCTTGAGTTCAGGAATCCGGCAGTGCCCTTCAGAAGAGAGCTCCTGCAGCACATAAGAGATACCTGCCCGGGCCCTCAGCGGAGAATCAGAGGCTATGCCAATATTCCGGGCAATCTGATCGGCTGTTTTAAAGCCTATTCCCGGAATATCAATCGTCAAGCGGTAGGGATTAGCACGCACCGTAGCAACAGCTTCAGCTCCATAAGCGCGGTAAATCCGGACTGCCCGAGCCGTACCAACCCCGTGGGAGTGAAGAAACATGATAATCTCCTTGACACTCTTCTGCTCCGTCCATGCCGCCACAATCTGCTCAAGGCGCTTTCGCCCGATACCGGGAAGTTCAAGCAGTTTTCCGGGGTGATCCTCAATAACAGTGAAAACCTCCAGGCCATAGGCACGAATGAGCACCTTTGCCAAATGTGGCCCTATACCCTTCACCATTCCTGAAGAGAGATATTTGCTTATCCCCTCAAGAGTATCGGGAGCTATGACCGCTATATGGCTTGCCTTGAACTGCAGCCCCCAGGTTTTATCGTTCTGCCAGAGACCGACAGCCTCAATATGCTGACCAGCATTGACGACAGCAACACAGCCAACAACGGTC
The DNA here is from genome assembly GCA_012972835.1 of Chlorobiaceae bacterium. Taxonomy (GTDB): domain Bacteria; phylum Bacteroidota; class Chlorobiia; order Chlorobiales; family Chlorobiaceae; genus Chlorobium. The sequence continues at coordinate 12,528 of JABDHK010000007.1, forward strand.
ACAGGTTCACGTTCCCCTTTTACAACAAGACGCAAAACACTGAAGCCAGATGATTCGCTGAAAAAGCTCACCTTTTCAACAATCCCGGTAATGCGCTCCTCACCGGCAGCGACAGATTTGCTCTCACTCATGATAGGCTAACGGTTATGCACCGGCTTTCTCGACTTGACCTGGCACAACACGAGAAGCTGCCTCCAGAATAGTTGTAATGTGGGGAGCAAGATCGGCAATACGGTTGGAGCGAGCACGCACCAATACAATACCGAAAGGCAGGATTTTGATGTTTTGCTGAAACTCCAGATTTCGGTCAAGTGTGATAAATACATCACAGACGCTATATGCGCGACGAAGAAGGTCGCCATTTTTAATACCTGACCAACCAAGGCTATGGATCGTTACTATCTCATGCCCTGGTAGCATTTTCGCAAAATCAACAGGGAAATTTTCATCAAGCAATATGCGCATCGGCTGTAACTGATTCATAGGCCGCATCAAGCACCGCAATAGCTTGTTCGCGTGTTACGGAAGGAAACTGATGTAAAAATTCTTCCAAAGTGTCGCCCCCCTCCAGATAATCAAACAAGGAACGAACCGAAACACGAGTACCCATGAACACAGGAGCTCCACTGAGAATATCCGGATGGCGGTGTGTAACACTGGAAAGTATCGTCATATCAATTCTCCATATGTTTGGATTATACAAGCATGATAAAGGAAATATCGCGAAAGTACCAATTATCAAGAAACAATGCTCTGCTCTCTACCGTTTTGTCGTTATACCGTAAACCTCGATGAGTCAATGAAAAAACTCACCTTTTCAACAATATCTGAAATTCAAGCATCCAGAAAAACGATCCCGTCAGGAAGATCACTCAACCTGAGGCCGCCCTCATCAGTAACAACAAAGGTATTTTCGATACCAATTACCCCTTTACCGGGCGCTACAAACTTGGGTTCAACCGCAATCACCTGACCTGCCTGCAAAGGCATGCTAAACCCTTTGGCCAGCACCGGCAACTCATCGAGTTCAAGTCCCACACCATGACCAACAAATTTAGCCTGTTCACCCGGCATACCCATGAAGCAGGAACCAAGTCCAGCATGCTCAGCCATTGAAGCTGCTGCAAGAAAGAGATCTTCACCGATTACTCCTGGCTTCATGTCCTGGCGTACCATCTCCTGAATTTCGATCGCTACATCAAACGCTCGCTGCAATTCTGGATCAAGCGTTCCGATAACAAAGGTACGGGTCATATCGGCCATGTAACCATTGAAAACACCGACAAAATCCAAAAGAACAGGCTGATTCGGCTGAATCTCATCGCAGGATGCACCATGGGGTGAAGCGCTCGACAACCCCTTTCCTGTCACCGGACCATCAAAGAATCCGCCGTTTAACCCTCCGGAAGAGACTGCAAGACCATAGAAAAGTTCCTGGTTGAAAGCCCGCATCCGTATATATCCTTCATGTCCTGCCTTGCGGAGACGATACTCCATTTCGGCAGAGAGATCAAGCTCGCGCATCCCCGCTCTCAGAAAGTGCGGCACCTCGGCAAAAACCGAAGCAAGTTTGCCAGCACTGAAACGAAGCAGCTCAAGTTCAAGGCTCGACTTGACTGAGCGAAGCTCACGCACCATCATTGAAATATCCACAAAACTTCGCCCCGGCAACGTCCTGGAGTAATAGGTGTGCTGCTGAACCGGAACTGTATCAAACGTCATGCCTATGCATCTCTGGCCCTCACTAAAAACAGAGGCAAACTCCTTGCTTGAAGGAAAAGGGCGAATATCAGCAATCGGGCTCTCCTCCCTGGCCCGCGAGAGGCTTTTGCGCACCAGCAGCATCGGATGACCATCCGCCGGAATCCAGAGGATGGCGTTCTGGCGAGTACCGGAGAAATAGTAGACATCAATCGGCAGGATGAAAAGAGCTGCCTGGATATCCTTGCTCCGAAGCATTCCCTGCAGCCGCAATATCCGCTCTTGTGATTCGGTTTCTGTCAGCATAGTTTCCTCTTCGATTAATGGAAGAAATAATTTTCAAAACCTGCAGCAACGCTTGGTTGGTGCTTAAGAAAAGGTAAAATTTTTATTTCTCTCTTCCGCAATGATGAGCATCATAACTCTTATTCAGCCTATCCAAAAACAATTGATTTCTGATTATAAAAATCATGACAACCACCGATGTTTGTATAATAAAGTGAATTTCGGTATTGTGTTGTTAGATTCTCATCTTGGGGGTGTTCTCGCTTGAAGTGAGAGTTAACCCTTGTAACTTGATGCAGGTAATGCTGACGCAAGAAAAGATGGCCCTGCCTGATTAAACATCTTCTATGACCAACGCAACTGACAAGAGCTCCTGCCCGGAGCAACGCATTTACGGGATTCCCTCTGAAAAAACATTTATCAAAGGCACCCTTTATCCGATTGAGGTCGGCATGAGAACACTAAGACTCAGCAGAACCTATATTTGCCGCAATCAGGAGTTCTCTTCGTTTCCTTTTTATGATACCAGCGGGCCATATTCTGATCCGTCAATCATAGTTGACCCTGAAAAGGGACTCCCCCCCATTCGTGACAGTTGGGGCTTTACCGAGAGAGAGACCGTCCCTTCAACCTTTTCAGTTTCTTCGGGAACAACAACCACAAGAATAGCACAAAAAGCAAAAGATGGTTTCGGGATCACCCAGATGTACTTTGCCCGCAAAGGAGTTATTACACCTGAAATGGAATATGTTGCCATCAGGGAGAACCAGCAGCTTGAAGGGTGGATTGCATTGTTTTCAAAGGGTGGCAGCAAGAGTGTACCGATAACTCCAGAATTTGTCAGAGATGAAATTGCGAGAGGACGGGCTATCATTCCGGCAAACATCAATCATCCTGAAGTGGAGCCGATGGTTATCGGACGAAATTTCCGTGTCAAGATCAATGCAAATATAGGCAACTCCGCAATCGGCTCATCAATAGAGGAAGAGGTGGAAAAAGCTGTCTGGTCGTGTCGCTGGGGTGCTGATACTGTGATGGATCTCAGCACGGGGAAAAATATCCATAAGACCCGCGAATGGATTCTGAGGAACTCACCGGTACCTATCGGGACAGTTCCCATCTACCAGGCACTTGAAAAAGCAGGAGGCCAGGCTGAAGAGCTCACCTGGGAACTCTATCGCGATACGCTTCTTGAACAGGCTGAACAGGGTGTCGACTACTTTACCATTCATTCCGGAATCCTGCGTGAACATCTCCCCTTTGCCGAAAAGCGGTTGACTGGTATTGTCTCAAGAGGTGGCTCGATCATGGCGAAATGGTGTAAAGCCCATAAACAGGAGAACTTTCTTTATACTCATTTTGAAGATATCTGCAGGATACTGCAAGCCTACGATATTGGTGTTTCGCTGGGTGATGCCCTGCGACCCGGTTCAATAGTTGATGCTAACGACGAAGCTCAATTCGGTGAACTCAAGGTGCTTGGTGAACTGACAAAAGTTGCATGGCAATGCGATGTACAGGTGATGATTGAGGGACCAGGTCATGTACCTCTTAACCTTGTTGAAGAAAACATGGATAAGCAGCTCGAATACTGCCATGAAGCCCCCTTCTATACGCTTGGCCCACTGATTACCGACATTGCCGCAGGGTATGACCATATCAACTCAGCCATTGGTGGCGCACTGATAGCAAGCAAAGGGTGTTCAATGCTCTGCTATGTAACGCCGAAAGAGCATCTGGGCCTGCCGGACAGAAACGATGTCCGTGAAGGAGTTATTGCCCATAAAGTTGCCGCCCATGGGGCCGACCTGGCCAAAGGAAATGCCGTTGCATGGCTGCATGACGAACTTATGAGCAGAGCGAGATATGCTTTTGCCTGGGAAGATCAGTTCAACCTTTCGCTTGATCCGGTGAAAACCCGTGAAGTGCATTCACAAAGCATGGCTCTGAGCGGTCACACGGAAAAAAATCCTGATTTCTGCACCATGTGCGGCCCTGATTTCTGTTCGATGAAAAAGTCGAAAGAAAGTGCTGAGGTCTGAGGGCGGAGTGGGGAGTAAAGAGTTGGCAGCGGACAGTGAGCGGAATCACTGTCCGTTACCTGGGTAAAACGTTATTACACTGATGCGGCTTTGACAATAGCGGCAAAATCGTCTGCATTGAGACTGGCTCCACCAATGAGACCACCATCAATATTTGGCATTGCAAAGAGTTCTACAGCATTGGAAGGCTTGACACTTCCACCGTACTGAATACGGACAAGCCGGAAGGCTGGCTCGCCATAGAGCTCGCCGATAATGGTACGAATAAAGAGATGCACCTCTTCAGCCTGAGCGGAGGATGCTGTTTTTCCAGTACCGATAGCCCACACCGGCTCATAGGCAATGACAATTGCTCCTATATGGCTGATACCCGCTAAACCTTCGCGTACCTGAGTGGAAATCACGGTTTCAGTCACTCCAGATTCGCGCTCTGCGAGAGTTTCTCCAACACAAAGGATAACCTTCAATCCTTCACTCAACGCTTTTTTAATCCTGAGATTCACCGTGGCATTGGTTTCGCCAAAGAACTGACGGCGTTCCGAGTGACCAATAATGACATAGGAACAGCCGATAGCATTGATCATTCTGGCCGATACCTCGCCGGTAAATGCCCCGTCATTTTCATAATGGCAGTTCTGCGCAACAAGCTGAACTTCACTGCCTTCAAGCAGTTGTCCTACAGCATCCAGCGCAAGATAAGTGGGTGCCAAACCAACATCACAACCTGAAAACCCTTCACCAAGTGCTTCGATAACATCCGTAGCAAGTGTTATCGATTCAGCTACGGTATTATTCATTTTCCAGTTACCAACAACAATTTTTCTGCGCATTTCTAATAATCCGTTTTAATATCACAATATATCCGATCAATCTGATCAAGAGTGAACCGGTGTTTTCCCGAACGAGCATCTTTAAGTTCAACCTCGTTGCCACCAACAGCAATAATGGTTCCATGCCACACACGCGCCTCGTTGGTTACCAGGTTGATTTCACGATTCAACAGGCCCTGATTACCTCCAATCCTGTCCTGACGATAGATGATTTGACGTTTACCCATAGGAGATCTGGTTTAAGTTGCTGCGAAAACGAACTCCGGAATGTACGAATTTCAGGTAAATAAATAAAAAAGCTCCCATCAACGAGAGCTTTCTTCATATAATAAAATGGTTGTGTTCTCTTAGTACTTTGGATTTTGTAGCTGCTGATCCGGAATCAATACCGAAACTTTCTTCTCAAGCCCGCTGAGTGTCGCGTTGAGCCCTGCAAAATCAACCTTTCCTCCAGTCGTAACGGTGTTGAATTGAGACTTGAGGGTTACAAGCAAGTTCGCGATTTCGGAACCTACCGACACATATTCATTGATTTTAGCGTTGATGCTGTCACTTAATCCAAGCACACTCTCAATGATTGGGCCTAAAGTCTGTACATCCTTAAGTAGAGGCTGTACGTCTGAGATTACTGCCTGTAAATCTGCCATATTCGTAATTTTTTTAGGTTGAGATGATTCTGGTTTAGCATTATAATTGCGGCTTCCATTACTGCCGCTTTCACTGGATCCGGTATCAATTGAAGGAGGCTCATTCCAATATTCAGGATTTGCAGTGCCTTCGTCATTGCTCAATTGAACATTTAGATTGTTGCGCGCGTTATCTTTTTTTGTAATGTAGGATTGAGGGCCATCGATTCTACTCAGGTTATTGGATCGAAGCCTGCGGGTATGCCACCCTGATCGATCTGCCCTGACAGCGAAAAATAAACCTACAACAAAAACAAGAAAAAGTATAAAAACGCCAATGAAACCAGCAAATACCTGCATGTTCGCCCCGTTAAGTTGATAAACCTGCTATAAAATACAGCTATTAGCAGATTTTTGCTACATTTGGTAACGTTTAACTTTTACTGATATATTCGCTTACCATTTGCGGTCAGACTATGTCTATGTTCTTCACCATACAAAGCAACAGCCATACCCCGAACAGAAATTCCACACTCCTTTTGATTCAAGCCATATAACATATCGAGTGGCAGAAAGGAAACAAATTATTCTGTATCCCTATGTTTATTAACGAGACAGTGACTTTTTGCTCAGACACTATTTAACAAAAATCTCCAATATCTCATAATGCAGCTCCCCTTTGGGCACCACTATCTGAACCTTCTCTCCTACCTCTTTTCCTATCAGCGCCCTTCCGACAGGAGAACGAACGGAAATCTTTCCTAAATCTGTATCCGCCTCTTCAGAAGAGACAAGGGTATACTCAATGATCTCTGTTGGATCGTCAAGATTGCGCAGTTTTACGGAAGTAAGAATATAGACCTTGTCGGTCTTAATGTGTTTGGGGTCAAGAATCGTTGCTGCTGCAAGTTTATTTTCGAGATCGGCAATACGCGCTTCAGTGTGTGACTGTTCCTCTCGGGCTGCATCATATTCAGCATTTTCGCTCAGATCGCCATGAGCCCTTGCTTCAGCAATTTTTTCCAGAACTTCCCTTCTGGTTTGATGAACCAGCACATACAACTCCTCTTTCAACCGGTTATACCCATCATTGGTAAGGTAAATTCTGTCAGTCATCTCTTGTACTGTTATTGTTGAAAAAAACATATATCTCCGTTAACATGACATATACAGGTAAACGGAGAGCATTGCAAACAAAAAAAAGTAAAGTCAGCTGCTCACTGCTGACTTTACTTCAATAGTAATGTACAACTCTTAATCCTTCAGGCAAAAAAACTTTATACATTAAACGCAAAATAGATTTTGCTTCCTCCACGATCAACAAGGAGAAACAAAAGGTCTCCACTTTTGATCGTGTTAATGAGGGCACTATACTGCGCAAATGAGGTAACACTCTGTTTGTTGACTGAAAGAATGACATCGCCACGCCGCAAACCGGCCAGGTAAGCATTGGAAGATGGAGTAATGGCGGTAATGACCACTTTGCCGATGCCGGGTTTCCTGTTGAATTTTTGTGCGCTCTCCGCTGTAAGCTCCTCTGCCCTGAAACCAAGCGCTGAACTGATTTTTTCATTTCCCTCTGTCCGGGAAGCAACTTCCCTTCCTGTCTGCTCTTCAAGACGCACACTAAAGAGCTTGATAACCCCATCCCTCAAAACCCTGAACTTCACCACTACCCCCGGAGAGTTGCTGGCAATGGCATTACGAAGTGCAACGCTGCTCGTAACCTTTGTTCCATTAAAATCAAGAATAATATCGCCGGTTTTTACACCTGCTTTTCCAGCAGGGCTGCCTTCAACAACCGTTCCAACCAGTACCCCTTCCGCAACCTTCAGATGCATTGCCTTGGCAAGGTTATCATCAATATCCTGAATACTCACACCCAGATAGCCTCTGGTAACCTTACCATTGGTAATCAGTGAGGTCAGAACTTTTCTCGCCATATTTGAGGGCACTGCAAAACCTATTCCCTCAAATCCACCAGTACGGCTTGCTATAGCTGTGTTGATACCGACAAGCTCACCATTGATATTGACAAGAGCACCTCCGGAATTACCGGGATTGATAGCTGCATCGGTTTGTATAAAATCCTCATAATCCGCAAGTCCGACATTTGCCCGCCCTTTGGCACTGACAATACCCTGTGTAACAGTTCTGGCAAAATTTTCTCCAAGAGGACTTCCTATGGCAATAACCCATTCGGCAACCCTGAGCTTGTCGCTGTCACCAATGATGATCGGTTTCAGCCCTTTGGCATTAACCTTTATGACGGCAAGATCAGTTTTCGGATCCTTGCCGATAACCTTGGCATCAATTTTCCGGTTATCGAAGGTGCGGATATAGACCGCATCTGCATCATCAACAACATGATTATTGGTGAGAATATAGCCGTCATCCGTCACAATGACCCCCGACCCGAGGCCTCGCTGAACCTCTGAATGTGCACTGTGGCCACCCTCAGGTTTTTCAAAAAAGTCATCGAACTGATGTCCGAAAAAGTCATCAAACGGACGTCCGAAAAAATCAAGCGGACTCATAACCCTCTGGCTGACTTTTTTTTCAGTGAAAATCGTCACCACCGAAGGGGTCGCCGACTCAGCAATCTGCACAAATGCATCGTTGAAGCCTTTGAGCGACTGAATGGGATAATTTTCAATAGTATTCTTTGCGGTAGCAAAATTCGGATTGCTGGAGAGTTTTGTACCGTTAACGGAAAGGTTGAATTCAACATTGGAAAAGACAAGCGCTCCAACAGCAATCCCTGCAAAAACAAGAAGCAGGTATTTCAATAACTTTTGATTCTTGCTCATCGGTTATATCAGGATTTATTTATTGTTACGATAAAGCCTCAATATTTTCAATTGCAGTTAAACCAGCCTTCATTTTATTCATGGTCTCCTCATACTCAGACTCGGGCCTTGAGTCGGCAACAATACCTCCGGCTGCCTGAAAGTAGATAGTTTTATCCTCAATTACCATGGTACGAATAGCAATGGCAGTTTTTAGATTTCCCTTGAAATCAAGAAATCCAACGGCGCCTCCATACAATCCACGTTTTTCCTTTTCAAGCTCATAAATTATCTCCATGGCACGAACCTTCGGTGCACCAGTAAGAGTACCTGCCGGGAAACATGACCAGAAGGCATCCATAGAGCCAAGATCATCACGAAGTTCTCCACGAACATTACTGACAATATGCATGACATGAGAATATTTTTCAACCACCATCATCTCATTGGTCTCCACAGTGCCGATCTTGGCAATTCTGCCGATATCGTTTCTACTTAAATCGATAAGCATGAGATGCTCTGCCAGCTCTTTTTCATCAGCAAGCAGCTCAAGAGCTATCCGTTCATCCTCTTCAAAACTGGAGCCACGATGCCTTGTGCCAGCAATAGGGCGGGTATCAACAATCCGTCGTCCGGCACTGTCTCGTTCCACCTTAACCTGCAATTCAGGGGATGAACCAACAATTTCAAACTTTTTCAGATCAAAGTAGTAGAGATAGGGTGAAGGATTGATGGTTCTCAGCATCCGATAGACATCAAATGCACGGGTATTCAAGGGTCTGTGGAGACGCTGGGAAATCTGTACCTGAAAAATATCTCCAGCAACAATATGCTCTTTAGCTTTTTTAACTTTCTGCAGGTACTCATCCCGCCCGGTATTGGAAAGAACACTCTCAGGCTGTTCAGGCTGGAAAGCAATCTCTTCACGCTGCAGGGGACGGAACATCTGCTCGGCAATCAGCTCTATTTTACTCAAGGCGTGAGGCTTGTCATGCTCGTCAAGGTAGTTGGAGACGATAAATACCTTGCGCAGAATATTATCGAATATCACAAGCGTGTCACAAAAGAGAAGAAAAATATCGGGCATTCCTGCCGGATCCGAGAGTTCCGGTTTTGGAATCCTTTCAACAAGATGCATGGAATCGTAACCGAAATACCCAAAAACACCCGAAGTGATCATCTGGGGCGCACCATTTTTTTTCCTCGGTATCTCTTCGGTATCAAATGCTGCAAGAGAGCGATCAATCATTAACCGAAGATTTGTTTCCTCTCCGGCTATTGTCCCAAGATCATTGAATTTTTCATCAAGAATTTCGATCTCGGCCTCTCCATCAACGGAACCCTTGAGGATTGCAAAGGGATCTATGGCAATATAGGAAAACCGGGCAAGCAACTCCTCTCCCTCAACCGATTCGAGTAAACATGAAAATGGACGCTTAAGTTTGAGATAAACTGAAACCGGCGTCTCCGTATCAGCATGAACCTCCTTGAAAAGCGGTTTGAGAAGGAATGGCACATGCCGTTGATGTAGTGACATAAAAAGACTCAACTGAATTGGTTATGAGTTACAGCGTAATAAAGAAAAATATTTTGTATAGTAAAACAAGATAAGATGACATTACTCTCCCAAAAACAGCAGAAGCAAGAAGTAAGCAGTAATCATGCCCCTCAAGTTCCCCAAAAAAAAATTCATCCAAAACTGGCTGAAAGCCTTTATGCTTTCCCCCGGCGTCCTCTTCCCTGCTGGATATCTTGTGCTTTATTTTTCCATCAACATCTATCTGAATGCCGATTTCAAAAATAACCTCTCCCAGTCGGTCAACCGGGCAACCGGCAACACCTGGCAGACAAGCATAACATCACTAAGATCAGGCTTGGTGCTCGACACCGTAACGCTCAATCATATCGAACTCACAAGGGTGAGGTTACTGAACGATAGAGTGCAAAACGGCAGCCACACCATAACCATCAACACCATCGAAATACCAATACCAAGTATCCAAAAGCTTCTTTACAGCCCTGCAGAACGCCTATCGACAACAAATGCACTATGCGAAAAAATTCTGGCAGAGAAACGCAGTGCTCAATGAACCATTAAACCGGTACGTTCCAGTCGGATAGAACTGATTTTGCTTACTGGTTCGGTAAGCAGTGACAAATCAGGATTCCATGACCAGTATACCATAAGTGCCTGGCCAACCAGATCTTTTTCAGGCAAAAAGCCCCAGAAGCGGCTGTCAAGACTGTTGTCCCGATTGTCGCCCATTGCAAAATAGTAGTTTGACTGAACCGTGTAATGCTCGACCGGTGAACCGTCAATAAATACCGTCCTTCCCTGTAAACTCACGTCATGCCCTTCGTCTGCAATAAGCGCTCTGTAGAGAGGAAAAGTTGCCGGCGTCAATCGTACAACATCTCCTTTGCGGGGAATACGTATCGGGCCGTAGTTATCCTTGTTGAAATCTGAAAACTGGGGAAAAATCATATAATCCCCCTCTCCAGGAGCCATACGGTTGCCGATAAACTGGGCATGTGGTGGCAGAGGTACCAGCTTTTTATTGACAGAGAGCTGCTGACCATGAATTTCGAGTGTATCGCCGCTGATGGCTACACAACGCTTGATATAGTTCAGTGAGCGATCTTTGGGAAACTTGAACACAATAATATCCCCACGATCTACCTTTTTTACTCCCGGCAGACGAATGTCGGTAAAGGGCAACTTTGGGCCATAGACATACTTGTTGACAAAAAGAAAATCGCCCGCAAGCAGCGTACTCTCCATCGATCCAGTTGGAATACGATAAGATTCGATGATAAAGACACGAAGAATGGTGGCAAATATTGCCGCTATAACAAGAGCGTCAAACCACTCCCTCGAACGTTTTTTTTCCGGGTTCCCCTTCTGAATATTCAATGATGTTTATTTTTAATTCGTATAAAAAGTTGCAATCTTCCTCACGGCGGAAACAATTCCGGTAGCCTATTCGTCAATATTTAAAAGTGCAAGGAAAGCCTCTTGTGGAACCTCTACCCGGCCAACCTGTTTCATGCGCTTTTTACCCTCTTTCTGTTTCTCAAGAAGCTTGCGCTTTCGACTGATGTCGCCGCCATAACATTTAGCCAGAACATTTTTCCTCATGGCCGATATGGTTTCGCGTGAAATCACCTTGCTGCCGATAGCTGCCTGTATGGCAACTTCATACATCTGCTTCGGAATGATTCCTTTCAACTTCAGGCAAAGTTTCTTGCCCCAATCATAAGCCTTCGAGTGGTGAACAACTATTGAGAGTGCATCGACCGCCTCACCGTTCAGCAGTACATCGAGTTTCACAAGATCGGATTCACGGTAGCCGATATACTCGTAATCCATTGACGCATAACCTTTTGAAATGGATTTGAGCCTGTCATGAAAATCAAACACTATCTCTGCCAGCGGAAACTCAAAGTGCATGATTACCCTTGTGGTATCGAGATAATCAGTAGTCTTGTAATCGCCTCGCCGCTCCATGCCAAGCTTCATGATGTTACCTATATAGTCGGAGAGGGTAATAATCTGCATACTGACATAGGGCTCTTCAACAAGATGAATCTTTGTCGTATTGGGCATCTTGGAAGGATTATCTACTATCACAACTTCCGAGTTGGTCATGACAACACGATATTCAACGTTTGGGACTGTGGTAATGATATTAACCCCATATTCCCGCTCAAGACGCTCCTGAACAATTTCCATGTGGAGCAGACCGAGAAAACCGCATCTGAAACCAAAACCGAGAGCAACTGATGTTTCAGGAGTATAGACAAGTGATGCATCGTTCAGAGCAAGCTTTTCAAGCGATTCGCGAAGATCCTCAAATTCATTCGAGTTAATCGGATAAAGCCCACTGAACACCATTGGCTTGACCTCTTTGTAACCCGAAAGCCGCTCTTTTGCCGGAGCATCGAGAAGCGTCACCGTGTCGCCGACTTTGGCATCCTTGACATCCTTTATGGAACAGATCAGATAGCCTACATCTCCTGATTCAAGCAGATTTTTAGGCTGCCTCTTCATGCCCATGACCCCTATTTCGTCAGCAAGAAAAACCTTGTCACTGGCAAAAAATTTAACCTTGTCACCCTTTTTAAGCGATCCCTCAACAATGCGAAGATAGACCACAACTCCGCGATAGGCATCAAAGACCGAATCAAAAATCAGAGCCCTCAAAGGAAGATGGTTGTTGTCGGCAGGGGCCGGAACGCGAGCAATAATGGCCTCCATGAGCTCTGTAATCCCAAGGCCGGCTTTAGCCGATACCTGAAGGACATCCTCACGTTTAATGCCCACAAGATCCATGATCTGGCGGGCAACACCCTCCACATCCGATGAAGGCAGGTCAATTTTATTGATAACTGGAATAATTTCAAGACCGGCTTCGATAGCAAGATAGAGATTGGCAATAGTCTGAGCTTCAACGCCCTGGGTAGCATCAACGATAAGAAGGGCGCCTTCACAGGCAGCAAGCGAACGAGAGACCTCATAGCTGAAGTCAACGTGGCCAGGAGTATCGATAAGGTTTAATGTATACAGGAGACCATCTGCCGCAGTGTACTTCATCTGGACAGCATGACTCTTGATGGTAATGCCACGCTCCCGTTCCAGATCCATATCATCAAGAACCTGTGCGGAAGCCATCTGTGTGCGGTCAAGGGTATGGGTTACTTCCAGCAGGCGATCAGCCAGTGTGGATTTTCCATGATCAATATGTGCGATGATGCAGAAGTTCCTGAGACGGTTAACTTCTGTACTGGACAATGCCATAAAATAAGCGTTAAATTCTAATAAAAATTCAAGGTGAGGAATATAATCAATTAATACAATTGTGACATGGCAGAGTCGCTATACAAAGAGCTGCTGCTCCCGGTCTTGACGGAAACCCCGGAGAAATTCAACAGCTTCCATAGGTTTGCGCCCTTCAAGCTGCAGCGAAAGCACTTCAAGCCAGCCGTCAGAACATGATACATAGATTTGTCCCTTGTCCACAAAAAGCGTTCCCGGGGATACTGGAGTTATCTCACCCAAGGAAGCTCCAGGCCTGGCCCTGAATATTTTCAGGGTTTTACCATTGAAGGTGCTCCATGCAGTTGGCTTCATGGCAAGAGCCCTGACAAAATCATTAACAACCTTGACCGGCTTCGACCATGTTATGCGCGTATTGTCACGGGTAAGCTTGGGCGCTCTGGAAGCAAGCAACTCATCCTGACCCGATACCACCACCTTGTGTGAAGCTATCAGATGAAGCGTATCGGCAACAACGCGCGCACCAATCACCGACAGGCGAGAGGCAAGATCCGTGGCATTTTCAGCAGGGTCAACAGCTGTTTTTTCCTGTATGATGATATTACCGGTATCAACGCGCTGCTGGAGAAAGAATGTCGTAACACCGGTTTCGTGTTCACCATTGATAAGCGCCCAATTAATTGGAGCTGCGCCCCGATAGGCAGGCAACAGTGATGCATGCAGGTTAAAAGCGCCAAGGACAGCTTTCTCAAAAACTGCTGGCGGCAGAATACGGAATGCCGCAACAACAATGACATCAGCTCTCTCTGCAGCTACCCTGTCGGCAAACTCCTGGCTTTTGACATCATCAGTTTCATAAACCGGTATGCCAAGAGAGAGTGCGACCTGTTTAACAGGAGAGGGCTCAGGCTCGGAGTGTTTGTTCCTGCGGGGTTTATCAGATCCTGTGACGACCAGAACCAGCTCATAATCATTACCTTCTGCAGCAATAGCCTTCAACGAGGGAACAGCAAACTCAGGCGTTCCCATAAAAATAATCCGCATGGCACTCAATATTATTTAGCAATAAGTGGTTCGCGTGCAATGGGGTACGCAGCAGTCAAACTATCCGAAACCAAAGCATCAAGCTCTTTCTGTATTTTTCTCCGGTCACGTTTCTCCATCCTGTCAACAAAGAGAGTACCATTGAGGTGATCTATCTCATGCTGGAGCACCCTTGCATACATACCGGAAAAGTCACCGGTCATCTCTTCAAAATGCTCATTGCGAAATTTCAAGGTAATAGCAGCCGGACGTTCCACATCACCTCGCACACCGGGAAGACTTAAGCACCCCTCTTCCATGTCGTTGTATCCCCGGACAGCAAGAATATGGGGATTAATCACCACCATCGGCGCTGCATCAGGATAACTGGTAAGACCAGAAATATCCAGTACAAGCAGGCGAACCGAATGCCCGACCTGGGGAGCAGCAAGGCCGATACCCGAAGCATTGTGCATCGTCTCAAACATATAAGCTACAAGCTCTTCAATTCCACGGTCTATTCCTTTCAAAGGCTTGGCTTTCTTTCGAAGTATATCGTCGCTATAAATATTGATTGGTAATATCATAAATCTACTCTGTTAATGTGTCAAAAACCTGTTTCAGGCAAGTTGAGAGTCGGCAAATTACTGATCACCTGATGAGTCGCGCTTCTTTCTTTTGTAAACTTTTGCAAAAATTTTTGCCACTTCATCCAGTCTTAATAAAGTTTTTTTAACCGACTGACCGGACTTGCTCTCAAAAGTTTCCTCAACTATACCGCTCTGAACCGGGTAAATTAAAATAAAACTGTTTTTCTGGAAATATCTGTTGAGATAGAGAGGCATCTTAGCCATCTTGCTGTGATAGGAAATATGATTTTTTCTACTCATTACAACTATGAGGTTGTCGTCATTCTTTATCTCCCGCGACACTGCCTGAAAATCATCCCACTCCTTTAAAACTTTGTACTCTGCATGTGAAATGCTCATAGAATACTCACCCTTCAGGTAAGCAATAGTCTGTTTAGTGCCATAAACCACCAGTTTTGATCCTGTGTTTCTGATGATATTGATCATCTTTCGCATCCAGAGCACAAACCCTATTTCTTTTTCTGCCCCTTCAGGAATAACCACAATAGTTCGCTTGATCGTTGCAAGAGGCTGAACCGGTTTATAGATAAATGTTGTGATATTGCACCGCCCAAGAATATTCTCCGATGAACTACCAAGAAAGCTTTCAGTAATAGTGCTTTTTTGATGCATTCCTAAAATAAGGTCAGTGATTTTCTGCTCTCTGACTACACATGCGATACCGTTAACAACATCGCTGTCATAACGAATCAATCTCTGTAACTCGTAATCGGTAGAGGATGCTGCTACTGCTGCTTTTTCAAGGAGTTTTGCTGCATGCTTTTCTGCTGCCTCATCAGCCACGGTGTTGTCAGCTACATGCAGGGCATAAATACCATTGGGGGCTTTATGTGACTTAAGGGTTACACTGAGATTGATCAGTTCATCAACCGTCGTGATGTTGTTCATGGGAATCAGTATCCTCTCTTCAGAAAACTGTTTCCCGAATTCCGGAAGCTCATCGACGGTATCAGCAAGAGCAATATTCTGGGCACCTTTCTGGCCTACAATGGTTGCAAGAGTGCAGGTTATCAGAATAAACAGGATGGTTCCATTCAAAACACTCTCATCAAGCAGTCTGACGGGATAGCCTTTTAGAGTGTACCCGGTAATAATGTTGTAACCTATCAGCACCGTTGCAAGAGCCAGTGCCGCATGAGCACTGATCAGACCAAAAATAAGCCTGCGTTGATCAAGCGAAAACTTGAAAAGTTTCTGGGTAATCCAGGCTGAAAGATATTTGGCAGCAGTAGCGGCAAGCGTTATAACCACAGTAACTTTTATGGTGTTATAATCCTTGAAAAATGCCCTGATATCGATAAGCATGCCGACACCGATTAAAAAAAACGGAATAAACAGGGCGTTGCCGACAAATTTAATTCTGTTCATGAGCGGCGATGTACGCGAAATCAGACGGTTCAGAGCAAGACCACTGAGAAATGCACCGATAATTGCCTCGACACCTGCAGCTTCCGCAAGAAAACCACCGAAAAACACCATGGCCAATACAAAGAGATACTGCTGAACACTGTCATCAAAGCGCTTGAAAAACCAGCGGGCTATCACCGGAAAAAGCAGCAGAACAATTAAGCTGAAAAGCGTTAACCCTATAAAAAGCCTTATCCAGAACCCTGTCATCTGCTCCCCTGACGACATTCCGGTAACTATCGCCAGCACCAGCAACGCAAGGGTGTCGGTGATAATGGTACCTCCGATTGCAATCGTGACCGCTTTATCTTTGGAAATACCGAGCTTGCTGACGATTGGATAGACTATGAGGGTATGAGAGGCAAAAATACTACCGATAAGAATCGAGGAAAAAAGCGAAAAATCAAGAATGTAGAAACCAACAAGAATACCAAGAACAATTGAGATGAAAAAGGTATAAAGGCCAAACAGGATACTGTTTCTGCTGTTTTTTCGAAAATCCTCAACATCAATTTCAAGCCCGGCAAGAAACATGATATAGAGCAAACCAACTGTTCCAAACAAAATGATACTGCTGTCACGAAGCATTAAATTAAGGCCATGAGGCCCGATCACCGCTCCAGCAATAATAAGGGAAATAAGAGTCGGGATTTTCAGACGACTTAAGAGTACCGGCGCAAAAAGAATGACAAGCAGTATCAGTGAAAACTGTAAAACCGGATTTTTCAACGGCAATGATATATCAATCAGGCTCATCAACACCATTGTTTACAATCCAAAAAATTAATGGCAACACCTGCAGAAAGGCATTGATATTTTCAGCCGGAAAAATAACTTATCCGAAAAGAAATATGCATATCTTTTCAGTTGCACACAAACGCCCCGGTTAGTCGCAATCAGGTATAGATAGAGGCAAATATTTACAACAGATTTACTAAACCTGGTGTCAACACTTTTTATTTTCTTTTTTTACGGGGGGAGCTTTACCTTTCTTTCGTCAGCCGTCCAAGAGAGTGAACAAAAGAGAAGTGCCTGATTGTTGTTGTTCATGGTGGTGGTTGGATTGGGTAGGTGTTTATTAACGTTTGAAACTATTTCTTTTGAAAGATCTGATCTATAGAAAAATTGTCGTAAAAGTTGGTACGAATGTTATTACCGGTAAAAACGGCGAGCTTGACCTTGAAATTCTTCAGCAGCTCACCGTACAGATAGCGGAACTGCAGAAGCAAGGAATCCAGATCATCCTTGTCTCTTCGGGTGCCGTCGGTGCAGGACGTTCGGTGGTTAAACTCTCAGGCACCATCTCGCCGGTTGCAGCCCGTCAGGTACTTGCCTCAACGGGTCAGATCATGCTGATCAGCACCTATAATGAGCTGTTCAGTAAGCACGGACTGGTTACCGCGCAGATCCTTGTCACCAAGAGCGATTTCAGCGACCGTCTGCACTACCTCAACATGCAGACCTGCTTCAGCTCCCTTCTGCAGCAGAATATCATTCCTGTTGTCAATGAAAACGATGCCGTTTCAGTGACCGAACTTATGTTTACCGACAATGACGAGCTCTCCGGACTCATTGCGTCAATGATGGACGTTGATGGCTATATCATTCTTTCACATGTTGATGGCCTCTTCGACATGAAAACAGGGGAGGGCACCATCATCCCGATCATTGACCCCTCGACCAAACATTTCCACCAGTATATCCATCCAGGAAAATCCGAATTCGGACGAGGAGGAATGCTCACCAAGTGCCATATCGCTCAGAAGCTTTCGCGTCTCGGCATTACCGTACATATCGCCAACGGACGCACCCCCGGTATTCTGCTCTCGATTCTTGAGGGAGAACCAAACGGGACAAAATTTTTGCCGCAAAAAGCAACACACGGCCCAAAACGCTGGATTGCCAACAGCGAAGGGATGGAAAAAGGAGCAGTCACCGTCAACATGGGCGCTGAAATGGCGCTGGTTGCCGGAAAGCGCGCCAACAGCCTGCTGCCGGTCGGTATCGAGTCGATTGAAGGACGCTTCCTGAAAGGCGACATTATCAAGGTATGCGCCACAGATGGCACCGTTATTGGCTACGGTATGGCACAATACGGCTCAGAAAAAACAATGGCCATCATGGGGCTGAAGGATCAGAAACCCCTGATTCATTACGATTACCTCTATATAACCTCCTGAACTCCGTCCGACATGAAGGAAACGATAACAAAACAGCTCCGCACCGTCCAGCAGGCAAGCAGGGAGATTATCACCCTCACTGATGAGACAATCAACCACCTGCTGCTCGCCCTGGCCGACAGCATACCCGTTCATTATGATGCCATTCTGCAAGCCAACCAGAAGGATATCGAACGGATGAATCCGGCAGACCCGATGGTTGACCGACTGCTGCTCAACACTTCGCGCCTTGATGCCATTGCCGCCGACATCCGCAATGTCGCATCACTCTCCTCTCCGCTCAATGCAGTGCTTGAAGCGCGAGTGCTGCCGAACGGCCTCAACCTGAAAAAGGTGACGGTTCCTATAGGAGTGATTGGCATCATTTACGAAGCACGGCCAAATGTCACCTTCGACGTCTTTGCCCTCTGCCTGAAATCAGGTAACGCCACTGTGCTGAAGGGCGGAAGCGACGCCATGTATTCAAATATTGCCATTGTCGAACTCATCCACTCCGTCCTGAAGGAGCACGGTATCAACCCTGACACCATCTACCTGCTTCCCGCAGAACGGGAGGCTGCAGCTGTCATGCTCAACGCGGTCGGCTACATCGACATGATCATACCGAGAGGTAGCCAGAAGCTGATCGACTTTGTCCGCGACAATGCCAAGGTTCCGGTCATCGAAACCGGTGCAGGCATTGTGCACACCTATTTCGATAAAAGTGGCGATCTCGATCTTGGTCAAAAGATCGTTTTCAATGCCAAAACCCGACGTCCAAGTGTCTGCAATGCGCTCGATACTCTGGTGATTCACCAGAGCCGTCTTGATGACCTTGCAGAGCTGGTGAAACCACTGCAGCAAAAAGAGGTAGTACTCTTTGCGGATGAAGCTGCTTACACAAAACTGGAAGCTTCTTACCCAACAGCGCTGCTGCATCGGGCTGAACCGGAACATTTCGGTACAGAGTTCCTCTCTCTGAAAATGTCGGTAAAAACCGTTTCTTCCCTTGAAGAGGCACTTGAACATATAGCACACTACAGCTCCCGACACAGTGAGGCAATTATAGCGGACGACCCTGCGGCAAAAGAGCTATTTTTAAAGCGAGTTGATGCTGCTGTTGTCTATGCAAACACCTCAACGGCATTCACCGATGGTGCCCAGTTCGGACTTGGAGCAGAGATAGGCATCAGCACTCAGAAACTCCATGCGAGAGGTCCGATGGCCCTGAAAGAGTTGACTACTTATAAGTGGATTATCGAGGGAACCGGCCAAACCAGACCATAGTGAAGATGCTCGAAGCAAAAAACATCAGTAAATCCTATACCCTTCCGGGCCAGCAAAGCATAGCAATACTGCGCGGAATTAATCTCACGCTCGGCGAGGGCGAAATGATAACGGTCATCGGAGCTTCAGGCAGCGGGAAGACTACACTTCTGAACATGCTCGGTACCCTCGATACACCAGACGGAGGAGAAATCCTGTTTGATGGAGAGCTCCTCTTCATGAATAAAAAATACACTCTCTCCCAAAAGGCACTGGCTAAGTTCCGGAACCGGAAAATTGGTTTTGTTTTCCAGTTCCACCACCTGCTCTCTGACTTTACCGCCATTGAAAATGTGGCAATGCCTGAGTTCATCGCTACGGGAAAGCTCCAGCCAGCAAAAAATCATGCCGGGGAACTCCTTGCCAGTCTCGGACTCAGTGAGCGTTTTGAACACCTTCCCTCCGAGCTCTCCGGCGGCGAACAGCAGCGGGTCGCCATTGCCCGTGCCTTGATGAATAACCCAAAGCTGGTTCTTGCTGATGAACCGAGCGGCAACCTCGACAGCAACAACAGCCGCATCCTCTATGAGCTCATGGCCCGCCTGAGCAAGGAACGACTTACCTCTTTTATCATTGTAACGCATAATGAGGAGTATGCCGCGCTCGCTGATCGATGTATGCGCATGCAGGATGGGCTGTTGCATTCGTGCGATGAGGGAAAATAAGATTAACCATTTAAAATTGGCCACATTATACAACAGCTGTAACCATGCTTGAAAAAACAAAACTGATCGCCCCGGGAACTTACAGCAATAACGGGCGACAAACCTCTTCTCATCGCCGCTTCATTGAGGTTAACGGATTCAATGTTCATTACCGGATGGCTGGCAGCGGTAATCCACTCGTTGTACTGTTGCACGGGAGTTTTCTGAGTCTCCGGTCATGGCGGCTCGTGTTTGATGAGCTGGCAAAAACAACTACAGTTCTGGCGTTCGACCGCCCAGCTTTTGGTTTTACCTCACGCCCTTTACCTTCAAAGGCCACTGGTGTCAGTTACACGCCTGAAGCCCAGAGCGACCTGGTTATTGCACTGATAAAAAAACTTGGTTTCAGCAAAGCTGTGCTGGTTGGAAATTCAACGGGGGGCACCCTTGCGCTTCTGACTGCCCTGCGCTACCCGCAGCATGTGGAAGGTCTGGTGCTTGCCGGTGCCATGATTTACAGCGGCTATGCCACAAGCGAAGTTCCTGCGTTTATGAAGCCTGTCATGAAATCTATGACCCCGCTCTTTTCCCGTTTAATGAAGTTCCTCATCACCAGACTCTATGACCGCAATATTCGCGGCTTCTGGTACAAACAAGAACGCCTTGACGATGATGTTCTTACCGCGTTTCGAAAGGACCTGATGACTGGTGACTGGTCAAGAGCATTCTGGGAGCTTTTTCTTGAAACCCATCATCTCCACCTGGAGAGACAGATGAAAACCATGTCGCTGCCATCACTCGTCATTACCGGTAAACACGATCTTACGGTCAAAACAGAGGAGAGTATCCGGCTTGCCCATGAGCTTCCCTGCGCGGAACTTGTTATCATTCCCGATTGCGGGCACCTTCCACACGAAGAACAGCCAGAGCTCTTTATCGATGCTGTAAGGGGTTTTATTACATCCAATAGAATTTCACGTTCAAACAGATGAAAAACATTGCTCTCTTTATTGCCGTTTTTATACTGGGCCTATCTCTGGCGCAACCCGTGCAAGCTTCAGATTTCAAGAAACCGCTTCATTTTGCTCCAGGGAAAAACAGTGCGATTGTAAGCGCTGCTGTTGTAAGAGGGGACAGGGATATCTACCTCATCAAGGCTCATGCAAAGCAGGTTATGACCATCAATATTTCAACGCTTGAAGAGAATGCCGTATTCTCTCTCTTTGAACCAAAGGCAAAAAATGCAGTTCGAGGCACCGAGGAGGGCAAAGATATCACAACGTGGAGTGGCTCTCTCTCAAAAACAGGTCTCTATCGAATCATAGTCGGTGGTACAAGAGGGAATGCAAGTTATAAACTTCAGGTTACTGTGAAGTGAAGGAGGATGAGCAGGTGACATCGGCATAATCCTGATATGCACCCTGCTCTCCTTTTGAAAAGTTTTATGCGAGCAGCACTTTACAGATTCGCTCTATATCCTCTTCCTTCAAATATGGGTGCATCGGCAGGGCAAATATTCTGCGGCTGAGATCCTCTGAAACGGGGAAATCGCCAATTTTATACCCAAGAGAAGAATAGGCTTTCTGGAGATGGAGTGGAATTTTGTAATAGATCATTGACGGAATACCCTCTTTCTGCAGTGCCAGCATGAGTTGCTCACGTTCTTCCTGCGAAGCGGCAAGTACGGAGTATTGTGCCCATGCCGAAGTATAGGGTTCTGGAACCTTGGGCACCACCACTCTGTTGTGAAGCTTTTTACTGTAGAAATCAGCGATACGTTGACGCACTGCAAGCTCTTCGTCAAAAATGGTGAGCTTTTCAAGAAGAACAGCTGCCTGGATTGAGTCAAGTCTCCCGTTTATGCCGATACGGTCATTGCTGTACTTGTCGACGCCGCTCCCATGAACTCTTATTGACCTCAACACCGTATCAAGCTCTGCATCGTCAGTAAATATAGCACCGCCATCGCCATAACAGCCGAGGGGTTTGGCCGGAAAAAAAGAGGTGGCTCCGACAAGGCCGAAACTTCCGGCTTTACCGCCATTGAAAGTGCCCCCGAAACTCTGGGCTGCATCCTCAAGAATCCATACTCGGTATGCATCAGCAACTGCCTGGATACGTTTGTAGTCAGCTGGCTGGCCGAAAAGATCGACAGGAATAATAGCTTTGGGTTTCAATCCCCTTGACACGGCCTCTTCAATAGCTCGTCCAATAAGGTCGGGATTGATGTTGAAGGTATCTGCTGAGACATCAACAAAGAGAGGGGTAGCTCCGGCAAGGCTTATAACTTCAGCAGTGGCAACAAAGGTAAAGGGGGTTGTAATAACAGCATCCCCGGGGCCAATGCCTTTAGCAAGCAGAGGCATCAGCAGTGCGTCGGTGCCTGATGAACAGGATATACAGAAGCGGGAGCCTACATACGAGGCAAGACGTGACTCAAGTTCTGTGACTTCCGGGCCCATGATAAAATGGCCACTGTCCAGAATGCTTTCGATGCGATGAAGAAGTGGTGTCCGAATCCGGTCTTTCTGCGAAAGCAGGTCGATAAATTGCATAACTCTATTGGTTGAAATCTATTAAAACTGAATTGCAAAATACAGATTCATTTTATTTCTTTTGCAATACAGCACGGTTCTTTATCGAAATGAGGATAACCTGAACGAAGAGTGTCAGAGTTGCGCTCTACGCAATTTTTTTGTATATATGCGCTCATCACAACTTTGTATATTAAAGCAATTCGAAAGACAATCTCTGTCCAGATGAGTTCCCTCTACTTTCTCGGTATCGGTGGTACAGCAATGGCATCGGTGGCCGTTGCACTTTCACATGCTGGTCACGCCATTTCCGGCTCTGATACGCAGCTCTACCCTCCAATGAGCAGCTACCTCGATGACCATAATATCCGTTACTTCAATGGCTTTTCAGCGGAAAACCTGCTCCATGCATCACCGGACGCAGTGGTTGTCGGCAATGCAATCAGCCGGGGAAATCCGGAACTTGAATATGCTCTCAATCATCATATTGAGCTTGTCTCCATGCCTGAGCTGGTTCGGCAGCATCTGATCGATAAAAACACCTCGTTAGTAGTGACCGGCACACATGGAAAAACAACCACTACCTCGCTCCTGGCCTGGCTGCTTGAATATGGGGGACTCAAGCCTGGATTTCTGGTAGGTGGTATCCCGGAAAATTTCTCCATCGGGTGCAGGGCATCAGGGCGCAGTGAAGAGGGGTTTTTTGTTTCGGAAGGTGATGAATACGACACGGCATTTTTTGACAAGCGCAGCAAGTTCATGCTCTACCGCCCTGACATCGCTATTATTAATAATATTGAATTTGATCACGCTGATATTTTTAACTCGCTTGAGGATATCAAGCGCAGTTTCAGGTTGTTTGTCAATCTTATTCCTGAAAACGGATCTCTTTTTGTAAATGGAGATGATCCAATTGCCACTGAAATTGCCTCAAGGGCTTTCTGCAAGGTTGAACGATTCGGGCTGACAACAGAATCGGAATGGCGCGCCAGCAAGATAGTAATAGAGAGTGGGCACTCATCATTTGACATCTCCTACAACGGCACGACCCTCGGAAATATCAGCGTTCCGCTTTTTGGCAACTACAATATCATGAATGCAGTGGCGGCAGTAGCTGCGGCAACCCGTACCGGTCTTCCTTTTGAGTCGATAAAACAGGGTATGGCTCTTTTCCAGCGTCCGAAACGTCGAATGGAAATTGTCGGTACCTTCCCCGGAAATATAACCCTTATCGAGGATTTTGCCCATCATCCTACGGCTGTCAGGGTAACACTTGAAGCTATCGCACAGCGCTATGCCGGACGGAGAGTTGTAACCTGCTTTGAGCCGCGCTCCAACACAACCACTCGAAACATCTTTCAGCAGGAACTCTCGGAATGTTTCGGGTCTGCGGCCGTTGTCGTCATAGGCAAGGTTCATCGTCCTGATCGATATCCGCCTGAAGAGTCTCTCAATACCTCACTCTTAAAGAAAACCCTTCAAAAAAAGGGAAAAACGGTCTTTCTTGCTGGCCAAAACCCAGGCAGTTATCCCGATGATATGGTTACATTTTTGCAAGGTCAAGTGATTGAAGGGGATGTTGTTGTCATTCTGAGCAATGGCAGCTTCAGCAACCTGAAAAACCTTTTATCTGAAAGTTTTCAAAAAAATTCCTGAATATTTCAATTTTCATAGTATATCTTGAAGAACATTTTTCTTTTATAAAAGAGATTTTTTTTACACAATCAACACGAACACTAATTTCAATACTACACCAGGACGACATTATGGCAAAAGTAAAAGTCGGCATTAACGGATTTGGTCGCATCGGCCGTCTGGTTTTTCGCCAGGCACTGAACAACCCGAATTATGAAATTGTTGCAATCAACGATCTCTGTGATCCTAAAACCCTCGCACACCTTCTCAAGTACGATTCCACCCACAAAAAATTCAATGGTGAAGTGAGTGTCGATGGCAGTAATCTTGTTGTCAACGGCAAGGTTATTACCATTTTAGCTCAGCGTGACCCAGCATCACTTCCCTGGAAAGAGCTTGGATGCGATCTGGTTGTTGAGTCTACAGGATTGTTCACATCAAGAGAAGCTGCATCCAAGCATATTACTGCTGGTGCAAAAAAAGTTATTATTTCAGCTCCTGCTAAAGACAAAATTGACGCTACCATCGTGCTCGGTGTCAATGGCGACTCAATCACCGGCAAGGAAGAGATCATTTCAAACGCAAGCTGCACAACCAACTGCCTTGCTCCAATGGTCAAGGTACTTCAGGACAGTTTTGGTATTGAAAAGGGATTCATGACCACCGTTCATGCCTACACAAACGACCAGAACATCCTTGACCTTCCGCACTCTGACCTTCGCCGTTGCCGTTCAGCAGCATTGTCAATCATCCCAACCAGCACCGGTGCAGCAAAAGCAATCGGCGAGGTTATTCCTGAACTGATTGGCCGTCTTGACGGTTTCGCCATGAGAGTACCAGTACCAGACGGTTCCGTTACTGACGTTACGGCTATTCTTAACCGCCCGGCAACAAAAGCTGAAATCAATGCTGCAATTAAAACCGCAGCTGAAGGCCCAATGAAGGGATTCCTCGAATACTGTGAAGATCCTATCGTTTCACAGGACATCGTCGGTAACCCGCACTCCTGTATTTTTGATTCACTTCTGACCATGAGCTCAGGCAACATGGTTAAGGTTGTTGGCTGGTATGACAACGAGCTTGGATACTCAACAAGAGTAACCGATCTTCTTGATATCTACTCGAAGTTTGTATAAGAGTTACTCTTCGAAAAGGTAATTACAAAAAAAAGGCGCTCTAACAGAGTGCCTTTTTTTTGACTTTCCAGTGATGCAGAGAGTATATTTTCAAGTTTTTTACCTTAACTTGCTTTGTTTGCTTCTATAACTCCAGTCCGCCGTTTCACTGCAACAACCCTTTTCTTATGACACAGACAGCAACCAATCCCATGAAAGCCATTATCCTGTTCGACAGCAAAACTGCTGGTGGATCTACCGAAAAACTCATCGATTCAATTGGCCTGGAACTTGCAAAAACAGGAGCTTATGTTGAAAAAGCCAAGTGCAAAACCACCGGAGATTACAGCTTTATCAAGGATTTTGATGTTGTAATCATGGGTGCCCCTATTTACTATCTTCTTGTCTCATCACAGCTTATAGGAGCATTGATACAGAGCAACCTTAAACACAACCTGAACGGCAAAAAGGTTGCGCTTTTTCTCACCTGCGGAAGTCCTGAGCTGATGGCAAACCTGCTCTATCTTCCACAGCTGAAACTTAACCTGGTTGGAAACACCATCCTTGTTGAAAAAATTTTTGCACCAGACCAGCTGTCAGATCAGGCAGTCATAGAAAAATATGTCCACGAACTGAACACAGCCTACAATACACAATAATAATTATTTCCGCTTTGTATGGACTCACGAGACAGAGAGTGCTCATTGGAATATCATTATATCCTTATATTTTTATGGATTAACACACCATAGAGGGAGATTTTTTGCTTTCTATGAGAAAGTCAACAAAAATTATCAGCCAGGAATGATTTGAATAACAACATTTCTTTTTAAAAAATAAGTTATATTCCACGGCCTTCTTAATAACCTTGTTATCCAGTACTTACTTTCAACGTGTTTGTAGGCGTTTACAGTACATTAAGTATGACAAGCTAATTTTTTACTATAACCATCAGATAATGGCAAGGGAGCTATTTTACATATGGGTTATTCACAAAAATCAATAGAATTACATCTCAAAACGCGTGGTAAAATCGAAATCCGGTCTAAAGTTAGCGTAAAAACTAAAGAGGACTTGTCTTTGGCTTATACCCCTGGCGTTGCGGCCGTTTGCACAGCAATTGGCCTTGACAAGGAAAAATCTTATACCTTAACCAATCGCGCCAATCAGGTTGCGGTTGTTTCTGACGGAACTGCCATTCTTGGTCTTGGTGACCTTGGACCTGAAGCAGCAATGCCGGTAATGGAGGGTAAGGCAATCATTTTTAAAGAGTTCGCTGATATTGACGCGATACCGCTCTGCATAAATTCTACAGATGTTGAGGATATCATTAAGTTCTGCAAGCTTATCGAACCAAGCTTTGCGGGCATAAACCTTGAAGACATTTCAGCACCAAGATGCTTTGAAATTTTTGAGCGTCTCGAAAATGAGTTGTCAATTCCAGTTTTTCATGACGATCAGGATGGAACAGCCATTGTTACTCTGTCGGCTATCATCAATGCATGTCGTGTAACCGGACGGAATATTTCCGATTTGCATGTCGTTATCAATGGCGCCGGGGCTGCTGGTATTGCCATTGCAAGGCTATTGCTTATTGCAAAGGCTAAAGAGATTGTGCTCGTTGATACCCAGGGAGCTATTTATGCAGGACGCCCAGGAATGAATTCAACGAAACAACAGATTGCTGAAATCACCAATAAAGCAAAACATGCTGGCGATTTAGCAAGCACATTAGTCGGGGCAGATGTTTTTGTCGGTGTCTCCATAGGTAACATCGTCACCAAGGAAATGGTTAAAAGCATGAATAGCTCACCATTTATCTTTGCCATGGCTAACCCGACACCGGAAATAATGCCTGATCTTGCTTACGAAGCTGGTGCCAGCATCGTCGGCACTGGTCGCTCAGATCTGCTGAATCAGGTTAATAATGCTCTTGCATTTCCTGGGTTGTTCAAGGGATTGTTTGCATCTGGTGTAAGGAAGGTTACCTCGGAAATCAAAGTGGCCGTGGCAATTGCAATTGCCCACTCCATCGAACCAACCCACGACATCCTGATGCCTTCAGTGTTTAATACCGATGTTGTACCGAAAATTGTTGCCGCTATTGCAAAAATTCAGGCAGGCGTAGACATCTCAGAGCTTGAAAATGCCATAGAAGAGGAAGATCACCTTGTAGCCAAGTCATCAAGCTGACGGTTCATCCCTCTCTTCAAATACCATTGCAAAAGGCCGGTTTTATTACCGGCCTTTTGTGTTTATAGATTTGTGTTTATCGAACAATCGAGTCAGACTCAGGTAAAAATATCCCGTGCTTTTTCAAAAAAGCCTTTGGCATTTTTATCATTATGAGCAGATGGTGAAATCCCGGAAGATTTCTTCAGCTCTTTAAGAAGCTCCTTGTCCTGGTGCGAAAGATCTTTTGGGACATAAACATTCACCTTCACATACTGGTCACCTCTGGACGACCCTCGCAGATGACCTATCCCGTGACCCGCTATGCGGAGCATGGTTTCAGGTTGCGTCGATGGAGGAATAGTTAGCTTGACTGCTCCATCGAGCGTTGGCACATCGACTTTTGTTCCGAGAACAAGGTCCGGGAAACTCACCGCAAGGGAATAAACCACATCGTCGCCATGGCGTGAAAACATTTCGTGAGCTATTTCCTCAATGATCACAAGCAAATCGCCTGCCGCTCCTCCTCTCGGGCCTGCATTACCCTGTCCACGCAAGGTCAGGTAATTTCCGTCCTCAACGCCTGATGGCACATTAACCTTGACAGTCACTTCACCCAGTTTAATCCCTTCGCCGTAACAGGAGGTACAACGATCCTTGACCATCCTGCCTTCACCACCACATGTAGGACATGCGACAATATTGACGAACTGGCCGAACATTGTTTTGGATGCCTGCCGCACCTCTCCTGTACCATGGCAGGTCTGGCAGTTTTCTGTCGCTCCCGATTTGGATCCACTGCCGTTACACTCCTTGCAGGTAACCTGTTTTTTGATCTTCAATGTCTTTTCAACGCCTTTGGCAATCTCTTCAAGGGTCAGCTTGAGACGAATTTTCAGATCAGTCCCAGGAATACCTCCAGACGCACGACCTCTTCTGCCTCCACCTCCACCAAAAACCTCTTCAAAACCAAATGGGGCCCCGCCAGCACGTGTCTTTCCACCGCTGAACATATCGTTGAATGCACTGAAAATATCGTTTAAATCCGTAGCGCCGCCGCCATACTGTCCGCCGCCACTGGAAGCGGCCGAAGAACCTACACCCGCATGACCGAACTGATCATAGCGACGTCGCTTGTCATCATTGCTGAGAACTTCGTAGGCTTCATTCACCTCCTTGAAATGCTCCTCTGCATCCTTGTTGTCCGGATTTTTATCAGGATGAAACTGCAGCGCCAGCTTCCTGTATGCCTTTTTTATCTCATCCTTGGTGGCCGTACGGCTGACACCAAGAACCTCGTAATATTCTCTCTTCATAATAGCACCAACAAATTTGCTTGTCTATGGAATTCATTGAAATAAAAAACGTACCGCACTATCTTGCCACGATGACCTTCGCATGTCTGATAACCTTGTCACCCAGCAGGTACCCGGTCTGGTACTCATCAATGATGGTATCTGATTCAACTTCCGGCTGATCGATCTGGGAAATTGCTTCATGAAAATTCACATCAAGCTTCATTCCTTTTGATTCTATCGCTGTAACCCCTTTTTGATCAAGCCACTTCTCAAGATTTTTTTTCACTAGTTCCACACCCTCAATATATAACCTGGCTTCCCCTGATGTTTCAGAATTAAGAGGGGCATGCTGTAGAACTCTTTTCACGTCATCAACAACCGGAAGAATTTCCCTGATAATGTTCTCAAGAGTCCTGGATGAGGACATCATTGCCTCACGTTCTTTCTGTTTGCGGAAGTTCTCAAAATCCGCAGCTTTTCGCAGCAGCTCATCACGATACTTGTCGGCCTGCTCTTTCTGCTTGTTCAATTCGATTTCAAGCTCAGCTATTCTCGAAACAGAGGAGGATTCTTCTTTTGCCGGCACATCCTGAACCAATTCCCACTCAGAGAAAGTACCTTCAGGAAGCGCGGAGGCCTCGGGAATATAATTATTCTCTCTCTCCTCAAAATTTTCTTTATAACTCTCTTTTCCGTCCGTTGCTTTCTTTGTCATAAATACATTTTCTGTTTAGTTAACTTCCGACAGCGTTGCAGAAAGGCTGTCGGCCATATAGTTGAGCACGCGAACAGCGTACTCGTAATCCATTCTTTTCGGTCCAAAAATTCCGATTTTTCCTACCATGTTTCCAACATAATAAGGTGTTGAAACTATGGTAAGATCTTCCGCCTGTATTTCACTATTCTCCTTGCCGATATTAATGGTAATATCCATGCCAGCCGGCCTGATGGTCTCGACGGACGATGAACCACTATGCTCGACCAGCTTTGCCATGCTGAACTTATCCTCAATCATGGTGATAAGATCACGAACCCTCTCGGGTTGCTTGAACTCAGGCTGATCAACAATGTATTCTGTGCCGGAAATGTAGAGCCGTTCAAAAATCGGCGACTCATCGAAGAGATTTCCGGCTGAACGCACAATAAGATTTTTCAGTGCGTTGTCACAACCACTGTCAGTAAGACGTCGACGGATTGTTCTGCGGATTTCAGAAAGTGTCAATCCGGAAAGCCGCTGATTGAGAACATCAACAACCTCATCAACTGTCTGGCGGGAAACTTCCATATCAAGCTCCATAACAATAGTCTTGACAAACAGAGACTGTATGGAGAGAATAACCATCATCCGCGTCGAACTCAACAGAACCATGTCGAGCTTCTCAAAAATTGCGTTAGACAGCGTTGGCGACAAGACAACACTCAACTGTCTTGAAATGGTACCAAGAACTTTTGCCGCTGAAAGAAGCACATCTGATGAGGTACCCTTACGGTCTATACTGATTTGACCAACATTCGCCTCTATCCTTTTTTTCTCTTTCTCATCAAGACACTGGAAGGTCATAATCAGATCGACATAATAACGATACCCCTTGTCTGTCGGAATTCTTCCGGCTGATGTGTGCGGCTGACTGATATAGCCTTCATCTTCAAGTACGGCCATGACATTTCTGATCGTGGCATCAGAAAAACCAAGATTATAATTTTTTGCTATATACCTTGACCCCACCGGAGCAGCCGTCACGACATAGGACTGGATAATAATACCCAGCACATGCCGCTCTCTCAAGGTCAGATCACGAGAATCCATCCACGTATACCATTGTGATTAGAAGCAATAACAGTGCAAAACAAACAGGTGAATTTAAACAAACTAATCTGTTCTGCACCTGTGTAATGTTAATTATACCAAGAGCTTTATAATAAAAAACAATTCCGAAAGCAAGTTAATTTCCTGTTGGAAAAATTCCCGAAATAATCCTGTCAAAACCGGAATAATCCTTTAATACCGTTATCCCGGTAAACCCTTGAAAAGTCATAAGATTCGAGACCGCTTCCGCCGCATCTGCATGCAGTTCAAAACAGAGCTTTCCTCCCGGAACAAGAAGCTGTTTTGCCTGTACCGCAATCACACTGTAACACTCCATCCCTTGTGGTGTTGTCAATGCAATTTTAGGTTCATAGTGCTTAACCTCTTTTTGAAGACCTTCCCATTCAGCCTCCGGTATATAGGGTGGATTCGAGACAACAAGATCGTAAGGAGAGTCTGGCAGTGAAGCGGCAAACAACTCGCTGAACATATCGCCAGCAATAAACTCTACCCTGGATTCCACCCCAATGTTTGCTGCGTTCAGGCGGGCAATATCAAGAGCATCAAGAGAGCAATCAATAGCGACAGCTTTGAGTGAAGGACAAAGCTTTGCCATAGTAATGGCAATGCACCCGCTTCCTGTACCAATATCCAGAATCTTTGCCTCCCGCGAACCACCGCGACCTGTCATGCCAAGAGATTCAAGGGCGTGATCAACAAGGAGTTCTGTTTCCGGGCGGGGTATAAGTACCCGCTCATCAACAGTAAACTTCAGCCCGTAAAAGAACTGTTCACCAATAATATACTGAACTGGACGACCTTCAAGCCGCTGGCGGCAAAGCACTCTGAACCGATCAAGTTCATCCTGATAGACAGGTCTGTTGTGATGAAGATAGAGTTGAAGCCTGCTCTGACCCAAGATATGCCCCAGAAGGAGCTCCGCGCTGATTCGAGGCTCATCAACATTTTTTTCCTCAAAAAAAACCGCAGTTGTCTTAAGCAGTTCGACCACTTGCCACTCTTTCAGTTCTTGCATTTTTCTCTTTTAAATCCCAAATTCGCAGTGCAATCCTTTGAAGGATGCCATAAAAAAGCTGAACTCTACACAACAGACTCTTTAGAAAATAAATTCAGTCACGTGACTTTTCAAATAGTACATTGAATGTTCACCCTGATACCCTAAGTGCAAAAACCCGGGCAAACAGACCATAGATTCAAGATCAACGTCACGATGAAAAAAGCTCTTCTCATTTTTTCCCTGCTTCTCTCCGCAGCTTCCGGAAATCCTGTTGTCGCAGCCCAGAAATTTAACGGCATTATGGAGATGATACTGAAAATGCCGAACGGTACCGCTG
The DNA here is from genome assembly GCA_012972835.1 of Chlorobiaceae bacterium. GTDB lineage: Bacteria > Bacteroidota > Chlorobiia > Chlorobiales > Chlorobiaceae > Chlorobium. Next base: position 44,703 of record JABDHK010000007.1, read on the forward strand.
AAATCACCTACTACTTCGGCAACAAAACACAGCGCATGGATATGACCATGCAGATGGATAAAATACCCGAAAAATTAAAAACATCGGTCATCACAAAGGCCTCGCAGCCAGACCAGGCTTATGTCATTAATCACCAGGCAAAAAATTACAGTATTGTCAATCTCAAAACTGCTGCAGAAAACGCCATGCTGCTTGATTTCGACAGTAATTATAAACTTACAAGAGTTGGAAAGCAAACCATAAAAGGCTACACTTGCAACCGGATTGGCCTGACGAGCAGCACCGAAAAACTTGAACTCTGGGTCACGCGTGATCTTGGCGATTTCTCAACATTTAGAATCCTTCAGTCGCAAAATCCCCGTCTGTCAAATACTTCACTGGCAAAAACACTCAGCAACGCGGGCATTGAGGGATTCCCTGTCAAGATCGTGCAATATAATGATAACGGCCCATACATCATGGAACTGATGCAAATCTGGCCAAAAGCACTTCCTCTGTCAGACTTCAATATTCCAGCGGGATACGTGAACGTTGCAGACAACCAGAAACCTCTGGATACCCAGCAGAAAGCTCATCTGAAAATTCTGATGGAAAAAATGAAAAAGTTCGAAAAGTAGTGTGATCCAAGCAGAAAGAAACCAAAATAAATATTCCGCCGATACCGGTCATTTTTATACAGCATCTCATCAAATAACCATCGATACACCTCTTCCTCCGTATCAGCGGAAACTTAACCCGTTAACCTGCGTTTGCTGCACATGATTGTACAGTGAATGTATAACCGGACTCTTCTCTATCATACTGTAGTAAAGATCTTCGTAACTCTCCACCATACAATCTCGTGAAAAACGCTGTTCAAACTCCTTGCGACATGTTTTTCTTGATATCCGGTCAACATGATGAATTGCCTCGATAAAGTCAAGACGTTTTTCACAAATAAAACCTGTCTTGCCATGCGTAATCACTTCCGGCGCTGAACCACATCCCGTTACAATCACCGGGGTGCCGCATGCCAGAGCCTCAATCATCACCAGCCCGAAAGGCTCAGGCCAGTCTATAGTATTCAGCAGAGCTTTCGCATTTTTCAGCAAATCTCCCTTGTGCTCTTCATCAACTTCACCGACATACTCAATCAGCGGATGATCAAGCAGTGGCCTGATTTTTTTCTCAAAAAAAATTTTGTCAGCCGGATCGATTTTAGCAGCAATTTTCAGTGGTATATGGCATGCACGTGCAAGCATGATTGCCTCTTGAGGCTTTTTCTCTTCTGAAAAGCGTCCAAGGTAGAGAAAATAATCTCCAGGCTTATCGTTAAATTCAAAGCAAGATGGAGGATAACCGTGATAAACGGTTTTTACCCAGTTAATTTCCTTTACAGGGTGCCTCTGTGAATCACTGATGGAGACATAGGACATATCAGGATATGATCTCAGCATTGCCGGGCTATCGCCAAGATCAAGCCTGCCATGCATCGTCAGAACAGTTGGCACCTGTGTCTTATAGGCATAAGGCAAAGTCATATACTCGAGATGCGAATGAATAATATCAAACTCATTGGCCATTTTCTCATAGACCTGAGCCAACATCATCATAGTAACCATTATTGGCGAATGAGCCTTTCTGCCAAGACGAAGGCTCTCTCTGATAGGGGCAACAAGCCGGGCGCTTGTTATGGAATCACCCGACGCAAACAAGGTAACATCGTGCCCCTTCTCTACCAGTCCTTCAGTCAAATGGTAGACTACCCTCTCTGTTCCACCATATTTTTTTGGTGGCACACGTTCCACTAACGGTGCAATCTGAGCAATGCGTAGCTTTTTCATGAGTATACCCCTCCTTTTACAATAGCCAGGATTTTAAACAGGCACTATATGCCAGTGCTTTCCGCCCAGAGGATAACCATACTCTTATGGTATCAAGTGGTTTTCCGATTATTCTTGATATAGCCCGGTGTTTAAGTCCCGAAATCGCAGATAACAGTACTGATAACCTTATATCGGCGTCCTGCTTGAGCAACAGTGCCTTATCTTCGGCTTCCATCGAACATGACGGCTTTTCTGGCAAACTGAGTGTGCAGTCATGATCAAGAGTATCTAAGGGATTAGGAAAATACTGATCTACCTTTTATAATATCTTCATACTGCAACGTAAAAACTGGAGAACTTGCATATGAAGACATCTGTAATGAATCGCAACGGCATAAATCCTGAGATAGCAGGGCTGATTACTCGACTGGTTACCTTAATTCCGTGGCCAGTTGAGTATTCCGGGGAAAGTGTACCACCCATTCCGGGTGAAAGTGTGCCAGGTATTCCGCGATATAATGTGCCACCGATTCCGGGGCAAAGTGTACCACCTTTTTGAGGCCAGATTTGCTGTTAGAACTTACACAATTTTATCCAA
>JABDHK010000008.1 GCA_012972835.1 Chlorobiaceae bacterium
CACACTATTCTCCGGTACGGGTGGCACATATTGCTCCGGAATCGCTGGCACACTTTACTCCGGTAGAGGTGGCACACTATGCTCCGGTGTGCTCACTTATTGCTCGTATTCTCACCAATGCTTCAAATTTTGCACCTTCATCGAGGTCAAAATCATCAATCGTAAAGAGACACTTTTGTGGAGTTTTTCCTGTATGTGTAACATTTTTCTCTGCAAGCTCTTCTTCTCCCGAAACAATAGCGACAGCATACTCGACAGCTCCTTTCGCCAATGTGTCAGGTCGTCCATTCCAGCGAACTTCAAGTTTAGACTGGTTTTTTCCAGTCGCATCAGGGTCAAGTATAAATTGTAATCGTTCTTCCCCCTCATCATAAATCAACCCTGACCATGCAAGAGGTTTGTTTGTTTTGCCCTGCCAGGGGACTACTTCAATTCTCTGTAATGTATCTGAGGGGAAAGGGTAAATGGCGTTTACCCATAGATGTGGATAGAAATACAACTCATCAACAGACTCTTTAAGGGTAAGCTCGGTACTCTTTCTGGTTATCTTTACAAGATCTTGTTTCTGTTGTGTTGTTGGCTGCTGAAGCATGAGAGCATCAATCTGGGATTCTGCAGTCATTGAGGAGCGAGACTGTAAAAAAAGTCTTTCAACAAGTAAAACCGATGTGTCAAGGTCTTTTATATCTGGCTTGGTATCGAATGCAATTGGCCATAACCCTAATTTTATTAGCGATGTATTAATTGCTTCAGTAGAATTACAGGATGAGTAATAATCGAATTCTAAAAAGGGGGAAATCGTTGAGTGACCACCCAATCGTCTAGCTTTTTTTACAGCTGTTTTGACAAACTCTTTCCATCCATGAGGGATGTTTTTTTGAGCCTCTTTGCTTGATTCTTCAAAAAGGATTTTTTCAGGAATTTCACGGCCAGCATTGTAAATTCCGTCCATTCCTGCCCCAGCGGTATTCACATCCACGAGAAGCAATGCTGCTGCTTTCTTGTCTTCTCTTATTTCTACAGCCATATCAGCAGTAATGAGACGATTGTTGGTATCCGCCTCATCCACAACACCGTAACATTTCCATTGTTTGAGTTTAAATGCTGTTGATAAACACAAGCCATGAATAATTTCTTGATCAAAGCAACGCACAAAAGCAATACTTCCATCCTGAGACTGCCCTAAAAGAGTATCAAATGCCCCGGCAAGTAGCTTGGCTTGTATATCGTTCAACATAATAAGTATAAATTTTATAGCCTGTTATGCCTCATCGATTATCCGAAAGCGAGGGCAAAGCCTTTTCATAGTTTCCGCATCATTTACCCCAACCAATACTCCAAGATCACGGAGTCTCCGCTCAAGAATGCGTTTATTTCGAAGCAACGTCTCTGCGGAAATTTGCATACTAGGTGGAGATTCATCAACATAGAGACCGTACCGGTCTCTAAGAATATGAAGTAGATCAATAAAGGTGAGTGTGTTTTGGCGCTTTCGTTTTGCTGCTTTCCTCAGATGGCGGTGTACGATATAATCGAGCATCGTATTTGTAAGAACTATAGAACGAGCATCCGAGCTTATGGTTTTTCCAGCTGTTTTACGAGATATTTTCCTTTTTTGTGCCATTCCATTAGGCATGTCTATAAGTAGCATGGAATTAACAGCAGTGATATGTTTATAAAAAAGATTTTTTTCCCCCATAAGTTTGCACAACGATTCAGCAAGCCGATCTATTGGATTATCACTACTGCGTAATAATTCTTGTAAATCAGGCTCGATTCCGTCATTTTCTTCCAACGCATCAGCAATACCGAAACACGTTTCCTCAAGATCTTTGAGTAGTGGTTCTGAACCCGAATGTATATTTTTATACATTGATCCCAATAAATTTATGAATTCAGTAGAATCTGGGGTTACGCTGGGAATCAATTCACGCAATTGCCTATCTTTGCGGATTTTTGTTTCAATTATTCCCATACTCATTAATATATTTGGCAATCGTTTAAGCTGCCGTATAAGTTGCGACATTGACTGTTCTGCCAACATCCGCAATTCTTTATCATTACCTGTTGAGCAGTCAACAAAAAATGGCCAGGAATATTGTTCGTCATGGGTCGGTAATTTTCCTGTTTTTTTCCAAACCGTCAGCATATTGAAGGTTGAAAAATAGATATTGGACAAACCTAGTGAAAGGCATGATTCCAACATCTGTAAAAATGACTGGCGTGAGATGGTAGTGCCATATATTTGAACAAAAACGTTAAAGTCTTCCTTGAGTGCATCCATTGCCTGTATTGCTATAGGCCATCGATTTTTAATTTCTCCTCCAGTTCCACTTCTTGCTTTATAAGGCGCTTCACCACACCCTTGTGCAAGTCTAATAGTCAACAATTGATCAATACCTACACTCAGATGATTCTCGTTAAAATGATCAGACTGTAAATCGCTTTTTTTATCTCCAGCAATCACCATGCCATTACCAAATAAAGAGAGCAATATGTTCTCCCCGTCAAAACCACAACCTACACCAAAATAATTTTTCCTTAAACTGCGCTGGATACATTCTCCTTCCTCTTGATGTAGTAGCAGTGCTACCAACATTTCTGGAACCAAACGTAAATTGACAACATCATCCGGCAAATCAATCCAACTGGCCAAATAATGGGTAGGAAAAGCTCTTTGGACTTTTTCATCTCTTCCTGGTAGGTGATTCTTGTTTTCTAAACAAGATGAAAGGAGCATATCACCAAGAATAGCTTTTGTTGCGTCATTGTTAAACCCTTCAAATTCTTGCTTATTAGAAAGAATTGATAAAATGCCGTTTATTGTTGCAATGGCGTTCTTATCTTGGTGATTACCATAGGTTTCTATAAACTTTCCCTTTCCTCTTCGATGACCCCAGCGAAACATATAAAGGACAGCAGGTAACAGACTTCCAATATCAAATCCCTGAATTGTAAAAGGAATCGCAGGGTCATAATTTGCTGACCAGAGCTTATGTACAGTTGGAACTGTTAGAACAGATTCAAAGACCTCTTTGGCATTCATACCACATCCTCCTTTGTCTGCGGTATGCAGTAAATTTTTTGAATTTCATTAACTATCTTGATTCCAACGCGAAAAATTTTTTCATCTTCGATTGGATTCCATGCATATAGCTCCCTACTATCTTCTTGTGCCAATCGTTGAGTAAATATTGCTAGATTTGCAAAAATATCTTCTGACGCTGCATCAGATAGCTGCATACCATCTTTAAGCTCTAAAAGAATATGAAATAGTTCAGCCCCCATCCTTAAACTTTCTTCCTCTCCATCTTTGTACTGGTACATTAACTCTATATGAGTATGCAATGTTTCAAGTCCTTTATGTGAGTTTGGCAAGTGTGCCTTTAATGAGAACAGTGAAATAGGTTTTTTAATCCATAACGCGCTTTCTGTTGGGGTTCTGGGTATTACTTTTATAGGAACATCATCGCTTTCGAATGCAAGTCCGGGGAGTTGCTCGAGGCTTGCTATGCCCTTGCACAAATCAAGCATTAATTCCTTTTGTTCACTCTCAATCATAATCGGTAATAGCCGAAATCTCTCCAAATTTTTGCCATGAGAGAGCCTAATAAGAGTAGAATCTCCAGATATATTCAACATTGCATTTTTATCCCACTCGAAATATGCTCTTCTTCTGGAGCTTTCAAGCTCAAGACTCGGGTATTGTTCTACCCCTATTCCGATTGACTCCCCATGACCAAGGAGATAACGATCAATTTTGGGATGGGATTCGAGAGCAGGGTCGAGATAAACTAATTCACGGAGTAGATCCCCTTGTCTTCCTGGGGACAAGGGATTAAATGCTCTATCATAATAGTGGCCACCTGTCAGCTCCGGGTTTTCATGAAGATCCTCGCAACAATATTGCCCAAAGAATATATAACTGGTTGCTGCACGCAGTTCCCTTGCTGTTATATGAATCTCACCGCGTTGGTGCACTGCTTGCAACGCCTCAATAAATTGACTTCTAACAATAGTACCTTTTTCAGTATCACACAGTAGACTAACTGATTCAAATGCGGAACATCTTGATGCCGAAGTGCATGAAATGCATTTTGCCCATAGTGCTTGAGATTCATCGCCTAGAAATTTAGCGAGGAGGCTGTCAATAAAAGCTGTCGATATTTCTTTTAATTCTAAATTAATTCCTCCTACAAGTGAACGATTATTAAGGTCTAATAGTCGGAACCTTTGATCAAATTGTGAATTATCACCATCAAGTAAAGCTTTCAGTTGTTCTGTCAATAAGGTTTCATGCTCGTAGTCTTCTATCCATTTTAGGAGTGGTCCACTATTGATAGCAATAAGATGGACTAAGTTTTCTGGGGGGTTACATTGATGAAACGGTTCAAAGAAATCATTCAAAAGTTCAGTAGCAGAACGACCTTGATAAGCAGCGGATCCATCAAGGTTCGCTTTAATCCTTATTCCGTTTGGCAAAGTATGATCCCATAGGCGTTCGGAAGAATTCTGTCTGGGTAAGCCAAGCTTCATTGCTAAATGCTGAAGAAACGCTGTTTTCCCATCTCCAGCATTGCCAAACAATAACACCAGGCTGACTTTGCGTTCTATGATTTCATCGTACAAATTCTGATCAAGATCGGTTTCAACGTATGTTTCCATTGCAAATTCCGTATCAAGTCCTCGAGTCTCCCTATTTCCCTTGAGCGATCCAGGGTAAGAAAGCAAGATGTCGTATAAACGCCCGACAACATTGGGTGTCAGATGATCAGCTTGTTGGTCAAATGGTATAACTATTCGATTGACTTCAATATTTTCTTCATGGCTGTATAGTTTTTGTAAAAAAGCCTTTGCTTCCATTCCGTTTCTAAATCGCTCTTTAGAGTCAGTATGTGTAGCTTTCTCTATAAAAAGCTTCACTAATGGGAGGTCATCATTTTCGATACTATCCCAGTTCAAACCATGTGATTTATCGAATTCGCTGCCAAAACGAAAAGGCTCACGACTATATAAAACATGAAAGAATGTTGCAGCCATTGCATAGATATCATCCGAAGGAAAAATCTTTTTGTATAGCTGTACGCTTGGTGAACTATATGAGGCTGAATCAATACGTGGTTTTGATCCAGCCTCAATGACGGCATCGTAATCAATCAATGTTACATCACCACCAGATATGATTATATTTTTTGGTGTAATATCCCCATGGACAAGATTTGCAAGGTGCAGTGAAGAAAGAGCATCAGCAATATATTCCAACCATCCAAGCACCAATGTTTCATAGGGCGTTTCACCTAACTCTTCAGCATGTAGTGAGACAACTCCAATAAGGTCTGATAGAGGTATGCCTGGAACCCACCGCATCAGCGCTGAAAAAGTATCTGGGCTCCAATCAGAAGCAATTTCGTGAATGACTGAAAGATGTTGGTGTGATGAGTAAGGGCGCGCTTTGCGGTAAGCATTCAAGGCATAAGTTGCTTCTTCTTTATTCTCAATTACCTTGGCTACGAAAAGACCATATTCATGGGAGCCTTCTTTGTCCACTTCTACCACTTTGAACGTTTGCCCGATACCTCCAGATCCAAGCCGATTAATAATTTTATAAAATGAATTCTTAAACGTAATAAGATTGTCTTCTTCCCATTTTTCAGTCGCATCTTTGTTATCAAGTGGTTCTGCCCGAAAAGCAATCACTTCAAACTCTTCTGCCAGTTGCTGAAGGGATATTCTGCTTTCTGGCTGTTCACAAAGCCCCAAGGCTAATAATTTCTGTGCTCGGAGTGATAATGAATTGTCATTTTGAAAAAGCAGTGAGAGCGCAAAGCATAGTGAGTAGGTGTCTGACCGGCTATCGGCAATACTAATGCCTTTTGATCTTATTTCGGGCGCAATGGAATTGGCATCATCAATTGATGCAATTGCTGTTGGCGAAATTGTTTGGGCATCGGGCAGTTTTGCTATATGGAGTTCTGTGAAGAGCGGCCGGCCATCGCTTCTGATCCTGATGTTTTGAGCCGTCAAATTACGATGAATAATTGCAGGGTCAAGTGGGTCTTCTGGTTTATGGAGTGAGTCAAGAGCAATGGCGCATTTTGCTGCTGTCTTCAGTCGTTGTCCTATTAACCAGTTTAAGTCAGTCGCTTTTTCTGCAAGTGACGGTATCATTGGGTCGACCAATGAATAGAAGCAAAGTTCCCCAGGATATTCGGTCGCAAATTGAAAAGAATCAAGTATTCTCGGTAAATATGGTGATTTTTGTAACCGCTGAATAGTCTCATACTCTCTCCGAGCACGTTCATCAGCGTTTTTTTCTGTCGTTGCCGATAAATCATATAAATGGAGAAAAACACGATCTCTCCTTGTTATATGGATGCCTTTATATACCCGGTGAAAATGATCATCCTTGAGAGAGAGCAGCTCAAGATTGGTTAGTCCGACAAATGTTCTTAAAGCACCGGATAAAGCAATTTTTGTTTTTGGCTCCAGTTCTTTACAAATCGCGTTGACAGTTGCTTCATCAAATTCATATTTCTTATCTACATCAAGAATTTCCTTCCAATCAGCAAGAGAATAACATGCGATCCCTCTATACTTCTTAGGTTGAGATGCATTGATTAATTTTGCATCTAATTTTGTTAGAAGGAAGCGCCCTTCTATAAATCCAACATTGAAAGATCTTTTAAGCTTACCAGCAACTCGCTTTACCTTTGAGTTCAGTTTTTCAGCTTCCGCCTCAACGATATGGGATTTTTCTTTTATATAAGCAGCATCCCAATGTTTCACCTCAATAACAGTAACGCCTATAGGGGTAATAAGAAGAATATCGATTTCATCAGAATATCCTTGTTCATGAAAAGAGAGTGGAATATTTGTAAGAAATATCCAACGTCCTTCTTTAACATATCCTTGGAGTTTATTTCTTAATTTATCGATCGCGATCCGTTCACTTTCATTGGCTAATGGACCACAAGGTATATGCTGAAAGCTGAAATTTGGCATTAATTTCTTTTGAATATGTTGGATTATGTACGAATGCCCACTCTATTGTATGAAATCAAGATTTGTGGCAGACGGATACAATAGAGCTGTTTTGGCATTTACATAGAATCGTACTACTCGATTTCAGGAATGAAATACTGGGCATCTGTGACGTGCACAGCAACCACCTTATAAAGTAATCTTTTGCATTCATTATTCAGCGCTTCTACGTATTAAATCGGCACATTAACGATCAGTCGAAACCGGAAGAATGGGATCAGAGCAAACTCTTTGTTTTCAGATTTAATAATGATAATGTTTTTTATCATAACTAAATAGCTATAACCCCAAATACCGATAATGGGTAGCTCGTGAAATCTTTTGCGTACTGCAAGTCTCCCCGATACTGATGCTC
>JABDHK010000009.1 GCA_012972835.1 Chlorobiaceae bacterium
AAAGAGTTGCGAGATGAAATTCACCGGTTTATAAAAGTCCATAACACAAAACACGCAAAGCCATTCAGATGGACGAAAAGTGCTAATGCGATTTTAGCATCGGTTCAAAAGGCTAAAGATAGTCTTGCTATTACTGTAATGAACTAACCAAACAGGATGCTAGCGTTTAAACATTCCCTCCTGTCAATTTGACTGGTTGGAAGGGATGTACACCGAAAGCGTTTTCTGCAACATCGGAAAATGCCAGGATTCTGAAGCGGCCCCTTAACGCCAGCTGTGTGCATTGTATTCACAACCCTATGAGCAAAAGCGAGCTACTCGAATTAATTTAGGATATGATGCGACATTGAAAGCCGCAACGCTGTTGAGACAATTACCATCAATATCGTATGTTTTTTTGTATAAAGGGGTTAGGTTAAACAATAATAACTGAAGCATTAACTGTAATATTGGAGATTCAAATGCAGACTGAAGAAGAATTAGCTAATGCTCCAAATAACTGGTTTGAAGACGAAACTGATGAAGTAGATGATTCCCAGATAAAAGAGTACAATATTACGGCATCACCAAATGACTTCAACATGTCAACCATGTTCAGCTTCATAGAGTCTGGCGCTGTTAAAATTCCTGGATTTCAACGGAACTATGTCTGGGATATCAAAAGAGCATCGAAGTTGATTGAATCAATCCTTATAGGCTTGCCAATTCCACAGATTTTTCTTTATGAGGAGTCGCGTAACAAGTTTTTGGTGATTGATGGGCATCAGCGTTTAATGACAATCTACTACTTCATTAAACAGCGGTTTCCAAAAAAGGAGAAGCGTATTGAGCTTCGAAGAATCTTTGATGAAAAGGGAAATATACCAGATGACGTACTGCAGGATGACGCTTATTTTATAAAATTCAATCTTCAGCTTGCAGAGCGTTTGCCGGATCGGCCAAATCGACGGAACAAGCTCAATTTAATCGTCTGAATACCGGCGGGGTTAATCTAAAACCGCAGGAAATCAGGATAAGTCTCTATCACTCATATTTTTATGAGATGCTGTATCGCATCAACCTGGATTCTCGTTGGCGTAAACTGTTGGGATTGTCAGAGCCTGATTTGCACATGAAAGACATCGAAATTCTCCTGCGTGCATTTGCCATGATGATGTGTGGTGCTGAATACAGGCCATCAATGACAAGATTTCTGAATCTTACATCAAAACGGGCAGGATACCTTTCAAAAGAGAAAGTTGATTATCTGGAAAAACTTTTCAACGCGTTTCTTGTTTCCTGTTCTTTTTTGCCGGAGAATGCATTCTTCAGGGCCAATGAAGAGAGGGTAAATATATCTTTTATTGACTCTGTATTTGCCGCGCAATGCACAGCGGCATTTAGCAATAGCATACTTGATTTGCCGGTGTTAAGTCCAGAAAAGTTGCAATATCTCAAAATGGATCCGGAATTTGTTAGTGCAGCACAGTTTGATACAGCAAGTTCGACAAATGTTGCCAAAAGGCTTGGAAGATCAAATATAATTTTTCATGGATAAAAAAATGTCAAGCACAGAAGAAACCTTCATTGATGCGTTGTATGAAGAACAAAAAAAACTTATTGCATTTCTTCAGCAGCAGGGTCAACCATCATATTCACAAAGTGTCGAGGCGTTTCTGAGCAAGATATTTTTGTTATCTTGTGCGAGTTACTTTGAAAGTCGCATTACAGACTCAATATCTGATTATGCAAAAAGCATATCGAATTCTGACGAGGCATTGGTCTCATTGGTTCGAATAAAAGCAATTGAGCGGCAGTATTACTCATACTTTGAATGGCGTGAAGCCCTATTTTATGGGAATGTGTCAGTGGTTCTATCTTAGAGAGAACGCCGAACTTCGTGCCAATGTAAACGCCAAAAATGGCGATAGTAAGGAGTTTGTTGATCTGCGAGCAGTACGGCAGGCATTGAAAGCTCGGCAAAAGCAGTTCGAGACAGTTGCTTTGTGAATATAATGGATTAAGATTATCTTATTTTAATAGCCACTGATGTTGTGTCGACTTTTATGTTTGGTGAATTTTACAAAACGAACCCATTTGTGTCGTTTCTATAATCCACAAGAGAATGCGGTGGGCTGTCCACTCTCCACGATTTTCATTACCTTATCTTACGTAGTTATAGCAATTTCAGGATGCCATGAATCCTGCAAAAGGTTACAGAACCCTGGTAGCAGGGAAGCTTTGCTATTGATCCGAAACGGAAAGGAATTTTGAAAAAAAGTTTCAGGCGATGGAGCAAGGAGAGGAACTCCCCAGACAGAGTATTTTCTACCTCACCTCCCTTCGGTCGTTTGTGTCCCTTTCGGTTTCGGTATATCATGGGACTTTCGGATCCACTGGACAAAGGAGTAGATCGTTCGAGTGGTTACCTCCTGAAAATCCGGGTGATGCTCTTTCAGCCAATCTTCGACTTGAGCGGCACTGCAGTCAGGATAGTCGGTAACCCTTTTCTTGATAAACTCTTCATAGGGCTGCAATTTTCGGAGGCGCTGCTTCTGCAGAGCAAGAAAGTCACTGAATTCCTCCTCGGTCATTCGAAGGTACTTGCGCACCGTTACCCTATCCAAGCCGGTATTTCGGCTGATTTGGCGGATGCTTAATCCTTTTCGGGAAAGTTCTTTAACTTTGTTATACATGGTTAGCTTTTTTAACTGTCTCCTCATAGCTCTGCAGTTTGATTTGGTTGGTACCTTCAAACTACGAGCTATGGGTGTTTTTTACGCTAACCCTGGGTGATTCTTATTTTCCGATCACAGTTCTCCCAGTTGCGCAATTTTTTGTTTGGTATTGGGTGGCTTTTTGGGAATACAGTTTGCTTTCTTCCCGAATATTCAGGTTTATATTCCGTAATTTATGTCCATCGATTCCATAATTTATGCTCGTAGAATCCATATTTTACGTTCTTAAGTGCTTATGAATAAATCTTCTCATTACTCTCGTCTGATTGAAATACGCATTGCTGAAGCGCTGGCCGACACTCCCGTTGTTCTGGTTGCAGGGCCGCGTCAGGCAGGCAAAACAACTTTGGTGCGACAAATGGCAATCGAAGGGATGCGCTATCTTACACTTGATGACGAGTTGACGTTGTTGTCGGCCAAAAGTGATCCTGTAGGGATGATTCGCAGCCTTGATCGTGCTGTCATTGATGAAATCCAGCGTGTGCCTCAACTGCTGCTGGCGATCAAAAAGAGTGTTGATGAGGATCGGCGCCCTGGGCGGTTCTTGCTGACAGGATCAGCGAACTTGATGGTACTGCCTGCGGTAGCGGATTCTCTGGCTGGCCGCATGGAGACGCTCACCTTGCTGCCGCTGTCGCAAAGCGAGTTGCATGGGAGCATTGCGAATTGGATCGATGCGGCTTTTGCTGGCAGGTTGCTCAAGGTCACCATGCCAGTGACAGGAGAGGAGTTGGTTGAAGCTGTTTTGCGGGGCGGCTATCCTGAAGCGATTTCTCGTACTGACGCACGCAGGCGTAAGGTGTGGGTGCGTCAGTACCTTAATGCTCTTATTCAACACGATGTTCGCGATGTGGCCAGCATCGACAAGCTTGATCAATTGCCCAGGTTTTTGCGCATCCTGGCTGAAATATCAGGTCAGATGTGTAATTACACCAAACTTGGTGGTCAGGTTGGTCTGGACAGCAAGACGGCTTCACGCTATACAGGAGTTCTGGAACAGATGTATTTGCTGAAGCGCATTGAGGTCTGGGCCAGGAATCGACTCAAGCGTGTTGTCAAAACCCCCAAGTTGCAGTTTATTGATGCTGGTTTGCTGTCCACACTGCTTGATTTTGGTGCGGCCGAAGCGCAGCAAGATCGCAGCCGGTTTGGCAAGATTCTGGAAACCTTCGTCTATGGTGAACTGCTCAAGCACAGTTCTACGGCGGAAGGCGACTATACATTGCTCTACTACCGTGACCTTGAGATGCTTGAAGTGGATGTGGTGATCGAAAACGCTTCCGGCCAAATGATTGGTGTCGAGGTAAAAGCCTCAGCTACCGTGAATGCTGGTGATTTGCGCGGTCTGAAAAAACTGGCAAGTGTTGCTGGCGACCTCTTCCAAATGGGCGTTTTGCTTTATGATGGCACAGAGACCATGCCACTGGGTGATGGCATGTGGGCAGCTCCATTATCGACGTTATGGGGCCAATAATCAGGGGGAGTCGCTTTAGGAGAGGCGAGCATTTAAGCCGTTACCAGCAAAAGCATCTACACCCTGATCTCCATCAACCCTAACTCTTATAGCATGGCATGGCGCCAGTCAAAAGCTACATTTTGAGCTGCCTATGATCGGAAAAGAGAAAATAATCACCTATATTGTCCTTTTGAAACGGACACTATAACAACAAATCATCCTTTATGAAAGGATATCTGAGAGGCATAATTCGCCAAAAGATTGTTGACGTCCAGGCATCGCCTCTGCCGGAATTTACATTCAGGGATACGAGAGTGCCTGAGGTGAAAGGTAAAGCTATTGCTGTCATCGGGATGAGGCGCTCAGGAAAAACAACACTGCTGAAACAAATCATTTCTGAACGGTTGAAGCAGGGGGTGCCTCGTGAAGGTATGCTCTATTTCAGTTTTGAGGACGAACGGCTCGCTGGTATGGAGAGCAGTGACCTGGATATTGTTGTCGAGGAGTTCTATCGTCTGCATCCGCAAGTAAGAGATCATCAGAGAGCGTTGCTCTTTTTCGATGAAATACAGGTGGTACCCGGCTGGGAACTTTTCATTCGCCGTTTGCTTGACACCGAAAATGCAGAGATTTTTATTTCCGGCTCCTCTGCCCGTCTGCTGTCACGTGAAGTCGCCACGAGCATGAGAGGTCGTGCAATGGAAGCGGTTGTCTACCCTTTCAGTTTCAGGGAGTATCTCCGCCACAACAAGGTTGAACCCTCAAAGCCTGCAGAAGAGTGGACAACGTCTGATCGCTCAACCATTGAGGCTGAACTTCGCAATTATCTTGCGTTTGGTGGATTTCCCGAAGCAACTGACATCACAGGGCGTGACCGGCAGGAGTTGCTTCTGTCCTATGTCGATGTTGTGCTTCTGCGTGACGTTGTTGAGCGTTACGCAGTGACAAACCCTTTTGCATTGCGCTGGATGGTGCGTCAATTGCTTGGAAATGCAGCAGGTTCATTCAGTATTAACCGTTTTCACGCCGATTTAAAATCTCAGGGATTTTCTGTAGCAAAAGATACGCTGCACACCTATCTCGGTTATCTTGAAGACTCTTTTCTCCTCCACACGCTCTTCCTTGCAACCGATTCGGAGCGTCGCCGTATGGTTAATCCCCGAAAAATCTATCCTGTTGATACCGGCCTTATCCCTCTTTTTGATCGGTCAGGAAAAGAAAACACCGGTCATGTTCTGGAAACTGCTGTTTTTCTTGAACTTTCAAGACGAGGGTATGCAATAGGCTATGTTCATACAGCTTCAGGCCATGAGGTGGATTTTCTTGCCAGGGATATCACGAAGGGAGATGAGCTGATTCAGGTCTGCACTGACCTCACTCAATCAAGTACCAGAGAACGGGAGGTAAGAGCGCTCCTTAATGCAGCGCCAGAGTTTCGGAATGTACGGTTACGGCTGATAACACTGGAACCACCTCCAAGAGTTGAATTTCCTCCAGAAATAACCATCACTCTTGCCAGTGAGTGGCTTCTGCTCGATTGAAAGCACAAACGAGTGCTGCTTGTAAAGAACTGGATACTCTATTTTGTCACCTTTCTGCTGTACTGTTTTGTTTGGATGGTAAAATCGTGTTACGAATCAATCCTTACTATAGCAAGTGGCAGGAGTATCTTCCCAAGACTGTGGTGGAGATTTGATGAATGCTGTAAGTTGCCCACTGTCCACGATTTTCATTACATTACTGTACGTAGTTGTAGCAATTTCATGATACCATGAATTCTGAAAAAGGTTGCGGATCCATGGACGATCAACACGGTTCATGATTGAAACACACCGGAGCAGCCATGAAAGTCGGATTTCGAGTACCATCGATCAAAAAGCGCATTGCAGCCCGCATGTCGTGGAAACGATATGCCCGTCAATCTCTGGGCCTCTCGGTACCACGCGGTTACGGCTGGATCACCGATCCCAAAAAAGCGCTCTATAACCGCGTCTATTACCGTTCGACACGGGGCTGTTCTGTAGTCCTCATTTTTATTCTCTCCACATTCGGCGCACTCTGTTATGCTGTAGCCTGGGCGTTTTAATCAATAAACTCCCTTTGCGATTTGAAAATATTGTATAATATTAGAAGTTATCTACACAGCCACTCCCTGATTCTCGTTGAGTTACGAAGCTACATACAGATTGAACGATGCGGCAATGATTTCCAGATCATTTGCGCTGTATTTCCCTGCATAGAAAAGAGCTCTTTATGACGATAATAAACTTCGAAAAAGAACAGTTGCAGCACCTTAACAATCTGCAGTTGACTGCTGAACAGGAGCAATTTCTCAGCAAGACAGTTATTGATGCAATTCATGGATCCTTTTTTATGCTGGATACTGATGCGCGACTTGTCAGGTGGAATACCTATCTGCGTGATGATTTTTTAGGGAAATCCGAAAGCGAGATGGCGGGAACTGATCTGGTTCAGTATTTTCATCCTGATGACCGTCAGTTTATTATCAGAAAAATAGAAAACATATTGAGCCATGGTGCTGAAGAGCTTTTTGAGGCGAGGGTACTTGTTCAGGGGGGGCCAGCAATCTGTTTGCGACTGATCACAGGTCGAAGAGTGATGATAGATGGTAACTATTTTCTTGTTGGCATGGGTATGGATATTACCGATCGCCAGCTGTTGGATGAGGAGCTTAACAGGTTGACACGTGCGCTCCAGGCCACCAACAGTTGCAATCAGGCACTTATTCACACCGATGATGAAATGGAGCTGATTCAGAAGATCTGCAACATTATTGTTGAAACAGGCGGTTACCGCATGGCTTGGGTTGGTTATGCGGAACAGGACACAACAAAAAGAATACGTCCTGTTGCTCAGGCAGGTTTCGAGCAAGGCTACCTTGAACATGCCATAATTTCCTGGGCAGATGACCAGTATGGCTGGGGCCCTGTAGGCACAGCAGTTCGAACAGGAAAGCCCTGTTCCACACTTAATATTCAGGAAGATCCACAGTTTGAGCCATGGCGTATTGAGGCGATACGTCGAGGTTATGCCTCTCTTCGGAGCCTGCCGCTGAAAAATGGTGATAAGGTGTTTGGCGCACTAACAATATATTCTGAAATAGCGCACGCTTTTAATGCAAAGGAGGCAGCCCTGCTCTCCTCACTTGCCGATAATCTGGCTTATGGTATTACAATGTTGCGAAGCCGTGTAGCGCAGGAAGAGGCGGAAAATTTGCTGAAACAAAGCGAGGAGCGTTTTCGAAAACTTTTTGAACGTCATTCTGCAATCAAGATTCTTGTTGATCCTGATACAGGCAATATTATTGATGCCAATCATGCGGCAGCAGAGTTTTACGGATGGTCGATTGAAGAGTTGAGGCAGATGAGCCTGCAGCAAATCAACTCGATCTCTCCACAGCTCATAAACAGCAATTTGAAAAAATCCAGATTGTCAGAGCAAAACCGGTTTTCATTTCGTCACAGCAGGGCTGATGGCTCTATTCGTGATGTAGAGGTGTTCAGTAATACTATCGAGCTTGAGGATAAAGAGTTTCTTTATGTGATTATCCATGATATCACGGAACGTAAACGCTACGAATCTCTTATTGCTTTCCGCATCCGTCTGCTTGAAATTGCGGAGAACAATTCTATGGAACAAATGCTGAACATTACGCTTGATGAGGCTGAAAAAATGACTGAAAGCTCGGTTGGGTTTTTCCACTTTGTGGCGGATGACCAGAGGACAATTTCAATGCAGACCTGGTCAAGCAGGAGCATCAAGGGGGTGGACAAGGGGGATGCAATTGGAGTGCATCTTCAAGTCCAGGAGGATGAAATATGGAGTGATGTCATAATGGGGCGACGCTCAGTGATAGATAACGATGAGAGTCAACCGCACTATCACCGGGTTATTCCGGATGGCTATAGAGAGGTCAAGCGAACACTGGTTGTTCCTGTCATTAGGGGAAATAAGGTTTTGGCAATTGTCGGGGTTGGAAACAAGTCGGGGAGTTATGATGGAGATGATCTCATCCAGCTGGAATCTCTTGCCGACACCGCCTGGGATATCGTTGCCAGAAAACGGTCAGAACTGTCGGAACAGGACGCACGGGAAGCATTGATCCAGTCACAGAAAATGGAGCTCATTGGTCAGCTTGCTGGAGGCATCGCTCATGATTTCAACAATATGCTTGGAGTAATTATCGGTAATGTGGAAATAGCAATGGATCGGCATGCTATAGAAGAACCGCTGCTCCGTAACCTTAAGGATATTCTCAATGCTACTGAACGTTCAGCTGACTTGATGCGTCAACTCCTTGCTTTTGCCCGAAAGCTGCCAGTGATGCCAATTGTTCTTGATCTGAACACCATGATTGAGAAGATGCTCACAATACTCAGACGGCTGATTGGCGAAAACATTGCCATTGCCTGGATCCCTGACAGTCACGCTCTTTTTGTACAAGTTGATCCATCGCAGATCGACCAGATTCTTATAAATCTGTGCGTTAATGCCCGCGATGCAATTGACGGTATTGGCAATATTACTATAAAAACCGGAATAGTAAGTGTTGATCAAACTGATTCTATCACTTCATCTCCCTGCAGTAGACCTGGAGAGTATGTAACCCTTTCAGTCACCGATGATGGTTGTGGTATTAAAAAAGAGTACTTCCTTCATATATTTGAGCCATTTTTCACCACCAAAGGGCATGGTAAAGGGACTGGTTTAGGGCTTTCGACGGTCTATGGGATTGTCAAACAGAACAACGGCTGTATCGACTTTCAGAGCGAACAGAACAAGGGAAGCACGTTCACCATCTATCTGCCTCGTCATAAAGGTTACTCCGGCCCTGATGAGAGTGAACAACCTGAGCCATCGATCAAGTATGGCAAAGAAACAATCCTTCTTGTTGAGGACGAGCCTGATATCCTTCATCTCTGCGAGCGTATGCTTGTACAGTACGGATATAAGGTTCTTTCAGCCTCAAAGCCGATTGAAGCTATTCAGATCAGTGAAAAATATAGTGGCAGCATTGATCTGCTTCTGACGGATGTGGTTATGCCCGGGATGAACGGATCTGATCTTTCCAATAGGCTTCAGTTGACCAGGCCCTCTCTTAAAACTCTTTTTATGTCTGGCTATACCGCCGATGTTTTTTTATCCTGCCAGGAACTTCATGCTGGAGTTCATTTTATCCAAAAACCCTTCTTTTTCAAATCGCTGATTTCGAGTGTTTACTCCATACTCAACCAGGTTGAGCACTGACTCTGGGCGAAAAACATCACAATGGCATCTTGATCTGCGGTAACTATCAAAAAAATATTCAACTATCTCTCCTTGACGATATCGGGATTATGCAAAATATCAGTAAATTAAAAAAGATAGAGTTTTCGTACTTAAAAGTATTGAAACTATGATGATGTATTGAATGTTAGGTAACTTTCAGCATTTCATAACGCCAAAACCACATACTGCCATGGGAACCACAACAACAAAAGCTGATCTGGTCAATGTTATTTCCCGCAGAACAGGTCTGACGCATGATGAAACGGAATCTGTTGTTAATTGCCTGTTTGAAAGTATTATTGATTCATTGAAAACAAGGAAACGCATTGAGATAAGAGGGTTCGGCTCATTTAATATAAGGCACAAGAACCTGCGGCAGGCTCGAAACCCGAGAACAGGGGAGAAGGTTACTGCGGCGGCAAAGGATGTTCCCAGTTTCAAGATTTCGAAGGAGTTCAAGAGCGCGGTAAGTGAGAGTCTTAAAACTGTCAGAGAGTAGTTTCAAGACAAATGCAAGAGACAAGAACAATGAATGTTATCGCTGTTAATGGAAGTCCTCATCATGAGGGGAATACTTTTCATGCTCTGATGAGAGTGGGCAGGCAACTGCAGGAGAGTGATATCAATTTTGAAATTATACACGTTGGCAACAAAGCTGTCAGGGGCTGTATGGCCTGCGGGAAGTGTGCCGAAAACAAGAATGAACGCTGCAGTATTGAAACCGATCCCCTGAATGACTGGATTCAGCAGATTAAAACAGCTGACGGGTTGATTCTTGCTTCACCGGTCTACTATGCGGGTATTGCGGGTACCATGAAATGTTTTCTCGACAGGGCATTTTATGTTGCGGGAAGTAATGGCGGTCTGTTCCGTCAGAAAGTGGCTGCTGCGGTTGTAGCTGTTCGACGTACAGGGGGCTCTACGACATTCGATAGTTTAAACCACTATCTGACCTATTCAGAAATGATTCTTGCAACCTCTAATTACTGGAATATCGCTCACGGAAGAGTGCCTGGCGAAGTGTTGCAGGATGCGGAAGGAGTGCAGATTATGGATGTTCTCGGGCGAAATATGGTGTGGCTTCTTAACATGCGCGACCAGACAAGGGCTTCGCTTCCACGGCCTGAATCTGTCGGCAAGATCTATACCAACTTCATCAGATAAGCAAAAGACCGGATGTTCAACTTCCTCTCAATTTGGAAGAAACCGGTTGACTTTTTAAACACCAGCCTGAAGTTGCAGTGGTGAAATGGTAACCCCATACCAGCCACCAGGCATTATTTTTTTTCCCAGTATCAATTATATTCTTGCTGCCGTACTCTTTGCCATTCCTGATACCCGAAGCGGAAATATCCATTTAACCAATAATGAGTGTTGTTATGAGAGGTAAATTTTTCGGAATTTTGCTGGTTTTAGTTTTTTCTTCACTCTTTACGCTTTCGGGCTGCAGTAAAAGAGAGAAAATCACCAAACTGCAACAACTTGATGGCAGGGAGATTGCTGTCCCGACCGGAACCGTTGCCGACAAACTTGTCCTTTCAAAATTACCCAATGTGAAGTTCAAATACTTCAACAGTGTTATGGATGCTGTTTTGGCGGTCAAATCCGGGCATGCTGATGCGGCTGCTTATGATGAGCCTATCCTGAAGAATATTACGGCAAAAAACAAGGGACTGGTAGTGCTTTCGGAGATGATAACCACCGATAATTACGGATTTGCTGTTCAGCCTGATAATCGGGAGCTGAAAAGAAATATTGATCTTGCTGTCAGTGAGCTTAAAAGAAATGGCGGTTATGATGACATGATGCGGCGCTGGTTTCCTAAAACAGGTAATCCTGCTCTGATGCCTGATATTCCATCAAGCGGGAGTAAAGGAGTGTTGAGGCTTGGCACATCAAGTGTAACGGAACCCTTTTCTTTTGTCGATGGCTCAGGTGGTATTGTGGGTTTTGATATTGAACTTGCCCGTTATATTGCCAAAAAGCTTGACAAGAGACTTGAAATCGTCAATATGGAGTTTGGTGCAATGATTCCTGCGCTGATTTCCGGCAAGGTTGATATGATTGCGGCATGTATCACCATTACCGATGAGCGAGCAAAAAAAGTGCTTTTTTCTGATCCTTATTACGTTGGCGGCATTGCAGCAGTGATCAATGAATAAAAAGGTTTTTATGGAGGGGCTGGTGAAAACAGTCGAAGCAACGCTGAAGCTCTTTATGAAACGTTGGCTTTTTATTGTTGTAGCAGGCTTTCTGCTTTGTTCGGGTTGTGCCGGCGAAGCATATTCTCAGACATCGCTATTGCAGCACAAATCACCTTCTGGTTTTGTGGTGCCGGAAAGCAGGCTGAAAGGTAGTATTCCCTCATTTATTACTGGTATTGCCAACAGCTTTCAGAGTAATATCGTCCAGGAAAATCGTTATATGCTTATTCTGGAAGGTTTTAAGACTACTGTTGTTATTTCTGTGCTCTCAACCTTATTCGGCACACTCTTTGGCGCGATGGTCTGTTTCATGAGGATGTCGCATAACGTCATACTCAAGATATTGGCGAAAACCTATATCTCAATTTTACGTGGTACTCCGGTTCTGGTGTTTCTGATGCTGATATTCTATGTGGTCTTTGCTTCAGTAAATATCGATCCTGTATTTGTTTCCGTTATTGCTTTCGGGATGAACTTTGCAGCCTATGTCTCCGAAATATTTCGATCCGGCATTGAAAGTATTGACAAAGGGCAGTCTGAAGCAGGTATAGCTATGGGCTTTACCAGAGTTGAGACCTTTCTTTTTATTGTTTTGCCACAAACCGTCCAGCGAATTTTACCAGTGTATAAGGGGGAATTTATTTCGCTGGTAAAAATGACCTCCATTGTTGGATACATCGCTGTACAGGATTTGACCAAAGCGAGTGACATTATTCGCAGTCGTACATTTGATGCCTTCTTTCCCCTCATTATGGTTGCCGTTTTATATTTTCTTATTTCATGGATTCTGATGTTGTTCATGGAGTATGCAGAACGGCTGACAAACCCTAAACTCAAAAGAAAACCTCTAACTGCCGCATGATAAAGATTGAGCATCTTTCCAAAAGTTTTGGAAATTTGGCAGTGCTGCGAGACGTCAACGTTGAAATAAAGAGAGGAGAGGTTATTTCAATTATCGGCCCTTCCGGTACCGGTAAAAGCACTCTTTTACGCTGTATCAACCTGCTCGATCGTCCAAGCGGTGGCTTAATTCGTATTGATGAAGTGGATATTCTTGATCCAAAGGCCGATGTGCCAAAAGTCCGTCAGAAGATGAACATGGTTTTTCAGTCGTTCAATCTTTTTGCTCATCTCTCCGTGATGGATAATCTGAGTATCGCCCCGATAAAACTCCTTGGTATAAGCAAACAGGAAGCGGAACGTAAGGCCATTGATCTTCTTAAACTGGTTGGACTTGCCGAAAAAGCTGATAGTTATCCTGATGAACTTTCCGGAGGTCAGAAACAACGGGTTGCCAT
This sequence comes from Chlorobiaceae bacterium, assembly GCA_012972835.1. Classification (GTDB taxonomy): domain Bacteria; phylum Bacteroidota; class Chlorobiia; order Chlorobiales; family Chlorobiaceae; genus Chlorobium. The sequence continues at coordinate 12,965 of JABDHK010000009.1, forward strand.
TGCGCGATGCATGGCTATGGATCCAAAGATCATTCTTTTTGATGAACCGACATCTGCGCTTGATCCCACCATGGTCAGTGAAGTTCTGTCAGTTATCCGTCGCCTGGCCAAAGATGGCATGACCATGGCGATTGTCACCCATGAAATGGATTTTGCCAGAGACGTTTCAAACAGGGTGCTCTATATGGATGAGGGAGTTATCTACGAAGAGGGTACACCTCAGCAGATATTTGACAATCCCCAGAAAGAAAAGACCAGGACATTTATAAACAGGATAAGAAGTTTCAGCTGTCATATCACCTCTCCTGACTATGATCTCTATGCCATGAATGCTGAATTGAAACTCTTTTGTGAAAAACAGATTCTCCCGCTGAAGACTCGACAGAATCTTCTCCTGCTTGTTGAAGAGATGCTTCAGATATACAATCCAGTTCTCTCCAGGGCGCTCCTTGATATCAATCTTGCCTATTCAGAAAAGAAAGAGAGTCTGGAAGTTGTTTTTGAAAGTACGGGTGAGACTATGAATGTGCTTGACAAAAATCGATTGCCTGATAAGATGGGGTTAACCATTATCCAGAGCGTGACGGAGAGTATTGAATATCAGCGACTGAACCATAAAAACCGGATAACCTTGATTGTGAAAAAAAATTAGAGGTATCCCGGGCTTAGATATGATTACTCTTTTGCCCACCTCTGATACGCAAGGTTATGTATCAGAGGTGGGTTTTTTATGGGGGTAGGGTGTTGTGTTATATCGCCATTTTGATAACAACAGGATCTGTTGTTCCTTCAGCAACTGTGACCATTGTTTTGCCTTGTGGCTTGAGTTTTTCGTTCCAGGCAGTGATCTCATAGACACCGGCAGGAACATTTGCAATAGTGAATTTACCGTCATGCTCGGTTACGGTTGCATATTGATTATCAGTAACGATAACCCAGCCGGACATTTCAGCGTGAACCTTGCAGAGTAAAGGAACTACGCCAGGCTTATCAAAGGTAACCGACTTTGATTGGTGATCATAAGTATTCAGATCAAATTGTTTGGCACCGCTTGGTGAATTGATATTGTGATAGATTTTATCGTTATTTTTAAAACGAATGGTCGATCCGACAGGAATCGTTGTTATTTTAGGCACAAAAGTTAAATTTTCCTGATCTATAGATTTATGCTGCGGTACAATTGTACTCTTGACACCGACCAGATAGATAACGGTATCTTTTTTGTACTTCGACACGTTGGTCTCAACCATGCCAGTGATGGTTCCATTGCTGAAAGCGTTAGAGGTGGTAAAGCCGAAGCTTAGCATAAGCAAAGCCGTTTTTATGAATCTTGATTTACTGTTCATCATCATCATCTCCTTAAGTTTTGTTGTTTGCAATATTGCCCTGCAAATCAGACGAATCAACCTGCAGTAGGCATTGTAATCAATACTCTCTTAATGGAGACTTAACGGGAGCTTAAATTTTACGTAAAAATATCGTTCTTCTTGATCAAGGTATTTATCAGATGACTTTTCACTGAAGGTCTGAGGGGAGGCTGATACCTCCGGTAATGGTGTTGAAATCAACAGGGAATGATGGCTCAAGGTTATTGAGACGATCCCGTCCTTCAGGCATGGCGTGAACCCCAGTGGGCAGTTTATTATGGACACGAATATACTCAAGCAAATAATTGGTGAGGCGATAGTATCCACTCGGCTTTCCAGTCAATTCAAGCAGTGGCTTGCCGATTGCCCAACGTTCAACTATTTGTTCGACGATTGCCTGATTCTGGTTTTTCTGGCTCTCCATGCGCGGTTTTATCTGATTTATGAGAGAGAAACAAACGTGCCTGCTTATTTACGGAATATTAACCAGTAACAAAAATTGTGTGGTGCTGTAAAAGGGGGGTTATACATAAATTAGCTGTATATTACAGCATGCAGTTGATTGAACTTACCAACAAGGGGGGTGGTTATGATGACATTTAATCTGATGACTGTTCTGATTCTTCTGGCGGCTTTTCTGGCTTCATCGGTTAAAATTCTCAGGGAGTATGAGAGGGGCGTTGTTTTCCGTCTTGGACGTATTATTGGAGCAAAGGGGCCGGGGCTTATTATTCTTATTCCAGGGATCGACAAGATGGTCAAGGTTGATCTTCGCACGGTAACGCTTGATGTGCCTCCTCAGGACATTATCACTCGTGATAACGTATCGGTGAAGGTCAGTGCTGTTGTCTATTTTCGTGTGCTTGATTCAATCAAGGCTATTGTTGATGTAGCGGATTTTCACTTTGCAACCTCGCAGCTTGCCCAAACCACACTTCGCAGCGTCTGCGGGCAGGGAGAGCTTGATAATCTGCTTGCTGAACGGGATGAAATCAATGACCGCATCCAGTCTATTCTCGATAAGGATACTGAGCCATGGGGTGTCAAGGTGAGCAAGGTTGAGGTGAAGGAGATTGATCTTCCCGAAGGTATGCGCCGTGCAATGGCTAAACAGGCTGAGGCGGAACGGGAGCGTCGTTCGGCCATTATCAATGCGGAAGGGGAGTTCCAGGCTGCCCAGCGGCTTGCTGATGCAGCTGCTATTATTTCAGGTACCCCTGCAGCCCTTCAGCTTCGTTATCTGCAGACACTGAAGGATATTGCCGCTGAGAATAACTCAACCACTGTTTTTCCTATTCCGATGGATCTTTTTCGACCTTTTTTTGAAATCAAGCCCCCGGCTCCTTCCCAGACAACCTAAATTATTTCAATAATGTTTAAAATTCATACTATTCTCTGTCCCGTCGACTTTTCAGACGCATCCAGAAAGGCGATACGCTATACGGAGGAATTTGCCGGGAATTTGTCGGCATCTGTCTATCTGCTGAATGTGGTTGAGCCGCGGCCTATGGCGGTTGACGTATCGCTCAATTATGTACCGTTTGAAGCTGATCTTGAAAAAGCCGCAAAAGATGACATGGAGGTTATTCTCGAGGAATTTCATCGTAAAGGTTTCAAAGCTGAGTATGGTGTGGTAATAGGCAATCCTGCCGATTCGATTCTTGAAAAAATTGAGGAGCTCAATATCAATCTTGTTATTATGGGCTCTCATGGAAAAAAAGGACTGAGCCGTCTGATCATGGGCAGTGTGGCCGAGACTGTTGTCCGCAAGGCCAATTGCCCGGTACTGATTGTGAAATCGGAAGAGAAGGAGTTTATCGGCGACGAGTAAAGGCTTCCATCATGGTTTTTGCGCCACTGAAGGGGCTGATTTCGGCTGAGAGCACCTGCTGTTCAATGCTCTCTTTGGTGGCGATCACGGAGGAATTTGAGAAGAACTCTTTTTTCAGCATCTCTTCAAGCACAGTGTAGAGCAGACTTTTGAGTTGTTTTTGACGCCGTTTTTCAAGGGTATGGCTCTCCTGCATTGCTGCAAAAAATTCGGAAATGTTCTGCCAGACCTCGGTAATGCCTTTGCCGGTAAGGGCTGAGGTCAGAAAAACATCACGTTTCCATGCAGGATGTTTTATCGGCAGCATCCTGAGCGCGGCTTCAAATTCCGCTCTTGAAATAGCTGCAATGCCGGATTGATCGCCGTCAGTTTTGGTGATTGCCACAGCATCAGCAATTTCCATGATACCGCGTTTGATACCCTGGAGTTCGTCGCCGGAGCCGGGCAGCATAAGCAGCAGAATAAAGTCAACCATGGTGTCAACAAGCACTTCCGATTGACCGACCCCTACGGTTTCAACAAGAATAACATCATAGCCCGCAGCTTCACAGAGTACGATGGCTTCATGGGTTTTCGGCGATGTACCGCCCAGATAGCCCGAAGAGGCTGTCGGACGTATAAAGGCCTCTTTTCTGGCGGTAAGTTTTTCCATGCGAGCCTTGTCGCCGAGGATACTTCCTTTGGATTGATGGCTGCTTGGGTCAATGGCCAATACAGCCAGGGTAAGCCCCTGGCTGATGATCAGCTCGCCCATAGCCTCGATAAAGGTACTTTTTCCTGCTCCCGGTGCACCAGTTATACCTATGCGTAATGATGAAGTTTTTTTTGCAAGGCAGCGGTCAAGAATTTCATGTGCCTTCTTCTCATGCTCTGGTTTCAACGACTCAATCAGGGTGATTGCACGGCTCAACATATGTCGGTCACCGTTCATGATGCCGCTGACTACGGTATCGACGTCCGGGTCGTGATAGGGCTTCAGACGGCTATGAATGATACTGCTGTTCATTGATCAAAGCGCGCAATAAGCTGTTTGAGAATAGTCGTGGCAGCTTCTGCAATGACGGTACCAGGACCGAAAATACCGGCAACTCCCTTTTCATAGAGGAACGCGTGATCTCTCTCTGGAATAATGCCACCGGCAATAACAAGGATATCCTCTCTATGCTTTGCTTTCAGTTCCTCAATGATTTTCGGAATAAGGGTCTTGTGACCTGCGGCAAGGCTTGATATACCGATTAGGTGAACATCATTGTCAAGCGCCTGCTGTACCACCTCCTCAGGGGTCTGGAAGAGAGGACTGATATCGACGTCAAAGCCAATATCGGCAAACCCGGCTGCAATGACTTTTGCTCCGCGGTCGTGGCCGTCCTGTCCAACTTTCGAAACCATGATTCTCGGTCGTCGTCCATCAAGCCCGGCAAAGGTATCGGCAAGCTGCTGTGCCTCTTTAAAGATGGTGTTATCCTGCATCTGGGACATATAGACACTGGTGTTAAGCCTGGTGATGGCGCGGTACCGTCCGTAGGTTTTCTCACAGGCTGATGATATCTCTCCCAATGTAGCTCTTTTTCTTGCTGCGTCAACGGCCAGTTCAAGCAGATTTCCCTCACCTGATGCAGCGCTCTCCTCAATTTTCCGTAACGCGAGAGCTGTCTCTTCACTGTTCCGTTCCGCTTTGATCGTTGCAAGGCGCCGGAGCTGCTGCTCAAGAACCAGGGTGTTGTCCACTTCAAGCAGCTCAATATCAGTTTTGCTGGTGGTTTTATAGCCGTTAACACCCACAATGATCTCTTTGCCGCTGTCGATTCTTGCCTGCTTGCGGGTTGCAGCCTCTTCGATCTGAAGTTTTGGAAGCCCCTGTTCAATAGCCTTGACCATCCCTCCTGCGGCTTCGATATCGCTGATGATCTTCCATGCTTTTGTCGCAAGCTCTCCGGTAAGGTATTCGACATAGCTGGAGCCTGCCCAGGGATCAATGCTTCTGGTGATATCTGTCTCTTCCTGCAGGTAGAGCTGTGTGTTGCGCGCAATTCTTGCTGAAAAGGGAGAGGGAAGCGCGATAGCCTCGTCAAGCGCATTGGTGTGCAGAGATTGCGTGTGACCGAGTGTCGCTGCCAGGGCCTCAAGACAGGTGCGTGTAATGTTGTTGAAAGGATCCTGCTCTGTCAGGCTCCAGCCGGAGGTCTGGCAGTGGGAGCGAAGCATCAGGGATTTTGGATTTTTCGGATTGAACTGCTTGACGATTTTTGCCCAGAGCATTCTTGCCGCCCGAAGCTTGGCAATCTCCATGAAATAGTTCATGCCCGTAGCCCAGAAGAAGGAGAGGCGGGGTGCAAATGCGTCGATATCGAGGCCTGTTGCAAGGCCGGTACGGATATATTCCAGTCCGTCGGCAAGCGTAAAGGCAAGTTCAAGATCAGCTGTCGCACCCGCTTCCTGCATGTGGTAGCCAGATATGCTGATTGAATTGAACTTCGGCATATGGCTGCTGGTGTAGCGGAAAATATCGGCAATGATTCTCATCGAGGGTTCTGGAGGGTAGATGTAGGTGTTGCGAACCATGAACTCCTTGAGAATATCATTCTGGATTGTACCGCTCAGCTTTTCAGCTGGAACGCCCTGCTCTTCGGCAGCGACGATATAAAAAGCCATGATTGGAAGCACAGCTCCGTTCATGGTCATGGAGACTGAAATATCTCCAAGAGGGATTTGATCAAAGAGAATTTTCATGTCCTCAATCGAGTCCACAGCCACACCAGCCTTTCCGACATCACCGACAACCCGCTCATGATCGGAATCGTAACCCCGATGGGTTGGAAGATCGAAGGCAACGGAGAGTCCTTTCTGGCCGGCAGCAAGATTCTGGCGGTAAAAGTGATTCGACTCCTCGGCTGTTGAAAATCCGGCGTACTGTCGGATAGTCCACGGCCTTGTGGTATACATTGTGGTATAGGGGCCTCCGATGTAGGGGGCAAAGCCTGGCGCAAAATTCAGTTGCCGAACCTCTTCAACGTCAGATTCATGGTATATGGATTTGATCCCGATGCCTTCTGCAGATGTCCAGTTTGTCGGTGGAGCCTCGCAGCATTGTTGATGAGTGGCGGGATCGGAAGAAAAAATATCAATTTCAGAAAAGTCCGGTCTCATTTCACTCCGGTTTTATGTTGGTAGGATTTCAGCATTTCGAGGACGTTGATGCCAGTGTAAATAAAGCTGTCAATACCTGCATTGAGCAGCTTTTCATGCTCTTTAGGCGGTTTACCGGCCATGACTGTGATAATACCTGGCTTAAGGGCGCGAAGGCTGGAAGTGAGGTTTAAGGCTGATGGCACGGAATCTTTTTCAGCAATGCAGAGCACAATAATGTCAGGATTGCTTTGAAGTGCGGCGCGGTAAGAACTCTCTTCAAGAGGAAGTGCTGTCCTATCGGCAATTTCAAAGCCGCCGCATTTAAAAAAGTCTTCGGCAAACGCTGCCTGACGGAAGCTTACAGCCGGATCACCAAGCATCCAGATAAATATTGATGGTGTTCGACCGCTCTTCAGGCCGTAAGAGAGGGTTTTAAGACGCAGTAACTCATAACCGGCGGTTTCATTACCTTCAGGGAGTTGTTCAACCGCCACTTCAAGTGCACTCATTTTCTCCACCTGTTCGGCACCGAGAGGCCATGGATATCGATTGACGCCGATAATTGTTTTTTTACGGTTGTCGAGTGTTTTGCGGCGCTTTGTTTCAGCCTCTGATATTATTTTCTGAATGAAACCGCGGTCATTTGCCTCTGCAAGACCTCCTTCCGCTTCAATCTCTTTAAAGAGAGTCCAAGCAGATTCAGCAAGATTTTTTGTCAGGGTTTCAATGTAATGAGAGCCATGTGCAGGATCGACAACCCGGTCAAGAGAGGCCTCTTCCTTGAGAATGAGATGAATATTGCCGGTAATCCTTTCAGCAACCTCTGTATTGACGGAAAGCCCGGTATCGAACGCTCCTATCTGCAGGGTATCGTAACCGCCAAGCACCGCTGAAACAGCTTCTGTCGTGAGCCGGAGCACATTTGTGTAGGGATCAAGGAGAGAGTGGTTTCTTTTTGATGTTCTGGCAAAAAGGGCCGGCAGCGATTTCCCAGATGCTCCGTATGCCTTCAAGAGATGCATGAGAAGATATCGCAGGGCTCTGGGTTTTGCAAGTTCGGTAAAATGGCTTGAACCAACCGGCAGAATGATGTTTATAGCCGACACAATGCTGTCAGCCGGAACCCCTGCCGCAAAATAACGGTGCAGACAGTCGCTCACTCCGCCAAGTGCCAGTGCGATTTCCTGAACAGCGGTTGAACCCTTTTCATGGTAGGGGATGATATCAATACCGAGAAGTCCGAACAGCGGAAACAACTTTCCAAAAGAGAAAAGCTCGGCATCCTGTTCAATTGTTGCAGCAGATGACTCAGCAAGCAGCCCGCCGGAATTTTCGGAAAAACCCGGAATCGCAAGAAGGGTTTTAAGCAGTTCAGCAGCAGGGGGGAGGTTGCCGGAAAAGAAGATGGCAACTGCCTCTGGCTTGATTCCATTAAACAGGTGGTTGAGATTTTCCGGAGAGCAGAGTGCCGGATCGGTTATCAGGAACTCAATTGCGGCTGCATCAAGTTCAAAGCTTTGCAATGCGGCTTTGTTTGCAGCGATTGGGTCATCAACAATAATCTGCCGGCAATTTTTCCAGCTGTTGATCGGTTTATAGAATGGTATGTCAAGAAGTTGTTCTTTTTCTTCATGGCTGTACCAAGGCTCAAGCTTGAAGCCGTCCGGTGTCTGCCAGACTATGCTGTCATAAGGAGTTTCCTTGAGCTCGGCGGTCGCCTTTTTTTTCCAATCCTCCCGGCTGACCGCCGGGAACTCATGGAAGAGAGAATCAGGCCGGGAGTGTGTCATAACTTCATTTAGAATTGTTCATAAAAATCGGCAGACTATGCTTCTTGTGCTTCAAGCTGTTCTTGCTCGATTCTGTACTCTTTGAGAATGTCGGTGATTTTAAACTTCATATTTTGCGGCAGCGATGTTCTTTCAACAAAACCCTTCTGCTGCAGCCACCAGGTTGTCTGGAAGTCTCTTGTTGTAGGTTTTCCAGTATACTGCTCAATGACACGCTTGCCGGAAAATCCGATATTGCCCGCATTATGTTCAAAGAGTTTTATCCCTCTTGATGCTATACCTATGGCAACGCCACCGAGCGTTGGATCGGTAATGATTGAGATAACAGGGAGTCCAGCTCTTTCAACACTTGATATGGCAACATGCAGCTTCGGCAGGCCAACCATCGAAGAACATCCCTCATGCATTCTTGCGCCGCCGCCCGTAGCCTGGACAATAAGCGGTACTCCCTGTTTAATGGCTGCTTTACTGGCACGCCAGATTTTTTCAGCAGTGGTCATGCAGAACGAACCGCCAAGAAAGTTGAAGTTGGTTGCGCAAAATACAACCCGTTCGCCCAGGATTGTTGCATCGCCGGTTATAACCGATGCAGCTGCGCCGGTTTTCTGTTGTGCCTCATTCAGCTTTTTGCGGTAATCGGGGAACTTAAGGATATCCCTGTCGACAATGTATCGCGTGTCGGCATGTTCCTGGAACGACCCGGGATCAAGGATCAGGTCGATGTAGTCATGGGCAGTGAGTCTGACGTAGCGGTGACCACATATTTCACAGACAAAATTGTCTGTAAGCAGTTTGGTGTAGAGCACCGGATCAAGGATCTTTTTGCCCATAAGGTTGTGGCAGTTTTTGTGCCGGGCAACAAAGAGGAGCCTCTTTGGTTTGTGGATAAAGTAGGAAACCGGCTTTTCAAAAGCAACAATCTCTTCTTCAGTAATGGTGTTCCACTGGCCGATTTTTTCCCAGCGCTCCATTCTTCTCGAAAAGATCTTGTTTGAAGGTATTTTGCTCAGCTTGTCAAGCCACTTGGCCATTGACTTTTTGAATGACTGCAGGGCAGCCTTCGGGTAGTGGTGCGCTGGACCGTCAGGTTCACGGATAATTTCATCAATGATGCCGTTTTTCAAAGCTTCTTTCGCGGTTATCTGTGAAATCTCCGCAGCAAAACCTGCTTTTTCCCGTGTACGGAAGAGAATCGATGAACAGGCTTCAGGCGAAATGACCATGTAGGTTGAATATTCCATGGCCAGGACAGCATCGCAACCGGTCAGGGCAATGGCGCCGCCGCTGCATCCCCGGTTGATAATGACTGATATCGTTGGAACTGTAGCTTCAGCAAGGAGCTGCATACAACGGCCGATTTTCCACGCAATGCCTCCAGCCTCCGATTGTTCGGTAGGGTCAGCACCGGCCGTGTCAATAATGGTTATGATAATACGGTTTTCCTCTTCGGCAAGTTTGATGGCATTGTTTGCTTTTTCAAATGCTGCTGGTGTCGGCATGCCCTGATTCCATTTCTGGATCTCCTCTGGACTTCTCATCAGCTTGCGCATCAGCACAAAATCAGATGTTGGTCCAGATTGCTGTCCGATAAGCATGACTGGCCAGGAGGTTTTCCCATTGCGCAGGACTGCCCGGTGTGTCTGGATGATGCAGCTGCCGTGCAGATCGTTCTGCAGGCACTCCTCCGCATCGGTAAAGACGGTCAGATAATCAAGGTGCTTGGGGCGTTCGGGGTGGTAGGAGAGTTGATACTTTTCGTATTCGGTAAGTTGCTCAATACTCTCATGAGAGTAGCTGAAGCCCTCTCTTTTTTCAAAAGGCAGATAAAAATGTTTCACTGGTTACAAGCTGCTTTGTCTCGATTGGTTAATGCTTTTTCTGAGCAAATTCAAACAGTACCCTGTTTGTCTCTTTTGGATGAAGAAACACGATTTTTTTTCCGCCTGCCCCCTCTTTTGGCAAGCCGAGTGGATTGATGTTTAAAGATACAAGGCGTTTTGTTTCATTGTCGATATCGTCCGTTTCAAGCGCTATATGATGCATGCCATCCCCATTTTTTGCAAGAAATTTTGCAATCTGGCTTTCATCGCTCAAAGGCTCAAGCAGTTCGATTTTACTCTCTCCAACGGTAATAAATGCCACTCTGACCTTTTCAGAGGCAACCTCTTCAATCCTGACTGCCTCAGGTGCGCACCCGAGGATATTACGGAATGTTTCGAGTGCGCTTTCAAGGTTTTGAACGGCAATGGCGATGTGGTCAATTTTTTTGATCATCAGCTTTTTGCTTCAGTTTTTTTTGGCTTTTCCTGTGCATAGCCGATTGTTTGCAGTACTGTTGTTATCTCTTCGAGAATCATCGGGTCGTCTATCGTGGCTGGCATGGTATACTCTTCGCCATTGGCAATTTTCCTCATGGTGCCGCGGAGAATTTTACCCGACCTGGTTTTCGGGAGACGATTGACAATAATAGCGCTCTTGAACGAGGCAACTGGTCCGATATTCTCACGGACATACTCAATAACGTGTTTGATGATAAGGTTGTGCGGAGTTTCAACATCGTTTTTAAGAACAAGGAAGCCAAGTGGCACCTGGCCTTTCAGATCGTCATGGACGCCGATAACCGCGCTTTCAGCAACGTCAGGATGTTCACAGAGAGCACCTTCAATGCCTCCGGTTGAAAGTCTGTGTCCGGCAACATTGATAATGTCATCTGTCCGTGACATGATATTAATGTACCCATCTTCGTCGATAAATCCGGCATCACTGGTCTGGTAGTAGCCGGGGAACTCCTTCATATAGCTCTCCACAAACCGGTTGTCTGCTTTCCAGAGTGTCAGCATGCAGCCTGGAGGGAGAGGAAGTTTTACAACGATATCTCCCATCTGTCCTGCCGGAAGCTCATGCATATCTGCATTGATGACCTGCACATTATAACCAGGAACCGCCCTCGAAGCTGAACCGTACTTGACCGGTCCCGGCTCGATACCCTGGCAGTTCGCAGCAATTGCCCATCCAGTCTCAGTCTGCCACCAATGGTCGATCACCGGGACTTTAAGTTTCTCTTCAGCCCATCTTACCGTGTCGGGATCAGCCCGTTCACCAGCCAGGAAGAGTGTCCGGAAATTTGAAAATTGATAGTTCCTGAGGTAGTTGCCGTTAGGATCCTCCTTTTTGATTGCCCTGAATGCAGTCGGCGCTGTAAAGAGTACCGATACGTTATATTCGTTGATGATTCTCCAGAATGTTCCGGGATCGGGTGTGCCGACTGGTTTGCCTTCAAAAATGAGAGTGGTGCAGCCTTGCAGGAGGGGAGCGTAGACAATGTAGGAGTGGCCGACAACCCAGCCAACATCACTTGCGGCCCAGAAGACCTCTCCTGGCTCTACATTGTATATGTTTTTCATTGACCATTGCAGTGCTACCATGTGGCCGCCGTGATCGCGCACAATGCCTTTAGGTTGACCAGTTGTGCCTGAGGTATAGAGGATATAAAGGGGATCGGAAGATTCAACAGGTACACATAGTGCAGGTTCGGCGCCAAGAAGAGACTGATTCCAGGTAAGATCTCGTTCTTCGTTCAGTTCGGCCTTAAGCTGGTCACGTTGTTTGATGATACAGATTTCAGGCTTGAAGTGGGCCAGTTCAATGGCGAAATCAAGGAGTCGTTTATAGTCGATTATTTTACTGTGCTCGATGCCGCACGATGCTGAAATGATGACTTTTGGCTTACAGTCGTCAATTCGTATGGCAAGTTCATGAGAGGCAAAACCGCCAAAGACCACAGAGTGGATTGCACCGATTCTTGCACAGGCAAGCATGGCGACAACAGCTTCCGGGATCATGGGCATATAAATAATGACGCGGTCACCCTTGCGCACTCCTCTCGACTGCAGTGCTCCGGCAAAGAGGGCTACAATGTCCCGAAACTCACGGTAGGTATAGCGTTGTTTGGTACCTGTAACCGGACTGTCATAAATAACTGCTAACTGGTTGCCGCGTCCTTCATCAACATGGCGGTCGAGGGCATTGTAGCAGGTGTTTGTCATTCCTCCTGCAAACCAGCGATAAAAAGGGGGATTACTTGTATCTAAAACCTTGTTCCATTTTTTGTACCAGTGAAGATGTTCAGCTGCTTCTTCCCAGAAAGCTTCCGGATTCTGAATCGAGTGCTGATAGACGGTATTAAAGGACTGCGGCATACGAGTGACCCCCTGAAAAAATGGATTAATAAAAAATAAGGGAGAAAGGATTAGTCAGCATACAACAACGGGCGGTAGGGTACATGAAGAAGACCATGAAGTGTGATGCCTTTTTGATTGAAAAGCTAATGTTAACAAAAAATACACACTGGAACAATGAACATTTATTGTCGAAAAGAAAGAATGCCTGCTGTGCCACAGAAAAAGTGAGATGCTGAAACGCTGAAGAGAGGCATGTATGCCATCTTGCACTCTTTTCTGACTCAAGCAGAAGGAAATCGGGGGTTCATGTAACATGTGAACTTTTTTAGAAAATTATTCATGTGAGCGGTCTGATTTGCCGGAAAAGTAAAAAAAAATCTTCAATCGAGAGAGCCTCGGCACGCAACTTCAGGGTATCGCTTTCTACAGACTCAAGGTTATAGCTCTCCTTGAGATTGTTCAGCAGCGTTTTGCGACGCTGGTGAAAGGCAGTTCGGACAAAACGGCTGAATCCTTTCTGGTCATCTATCCGGTCATCCTCTTTTGGAGTCATTCGTATAACGGCACTGTCAACTCCCGGTTGTGGCCGAAATACCTTGCGCCCAACCTTGAAAAGATAGTCTATACGACAGAACGCCTGCATCTGGACAGCAAGAATGCCATACTCTTTTGTGCTTGGTTTGGCAACAATTCTCATGGCAACTTCATGTTGCATCATAAGGGTTGCGGAAATAAAACAGCGGCGATGTTCCAGCAGCTTGAACAGAATGGGTGTTGTAATTGAGTAGGGAATATTACCAAGAACTCTGAGTGGTTTTTCTCTGGCAAGCGGTTCGAGGTCAATTTCAAGAAAATCACCCTCAATGAGGTTTAGCTGCGGGTACTCGCTGCGGATAAATGCGGCAAGCCTCCGATCCTTTTCAACCACAGTAAAGCGAGGGCAGAGCTCATTGATCTCCCTTGTCAGCGCTCCGAACCCTGGGCCGATTTCAAGGATGTTCTCCTCGGGTCCAGCTCCTGAAACAGTTGCTATTTTTCTTGTGATATTACGGTCGGTAAGAAAGTTTTGACCTAATTTTTTTTTCACCGCGATTTCAGTATGCTTATATTCAACTTTTGTCATGAGGTTTGTATTTATTTCAGTAGCATAGCCGTGCGGAAGTACTTTTTATAATTTAAGTTATTCTGGAAGTAATGGAAGAAAATATCATCGGGACCGCCGCAGCGCAATACGTTTCGCGCGGAAACAAGGCTACTCGTACCGGATTTGGTGAAGCTCTCCTTGAAATTGGTCGGGAGAACAGCTCCGTTGTTGCGCTATGTGCCGATCTGACAGGATCGTTAAACATGAATTTGTTCCGTGATGCTTTTCCTGACCGTTTTATCCAGACAGGGATAGCTGAAGCCAACATGATCTCCATGGCTGCCGGTCTTGCAACAACAGGAAAGATACCGGTTGCGGCAAGTTTTGCGGTGTTTGCCACCGGCAGGGTTTTTGACCAGATTCGCCAGTCGGTCTGCTATTCAAACCTCAATGTTAAAATCTGTGCTTCACATGCCGGTCTCACACTTGGCGAGGATGGCGCTACCCACCAGATTCTTGAAGATATCGGCCTGATGCGTGGCTTGCCAAGAATGACAGTGGTCGTACCTTGTGATTACAGTGAAACTATTCGTGCGACAAAAGCGGTTATTAAGCACAAGGGTCCGGTCTATTTGCGTTTTGGAAGGCCGAACATTCCCGATTTTACGCTTGATGATGACGGATTTGAAATCGGCAAGTCGATAGAACTTCATCCAGGAAAAGATGTTACCGTTATTGCCTGCGGTATTATGGTATGGAAAGCCCTTGAAGCTGCCCGTATTCTTGAAAAAGAGGGTGTTGGCGTCAGAGTGATCAACATGCATACCATTAAACCTATTGATACCTTAGCTATTGTCCGTGCCGCCAACGATACCGGTGCCATTGTCACTGCCGAAGAGCATCAGATCTATAATGGACTTGGTGATGCTGTGGCCAATGTCTGTGCCCGTAATATTCCGGTGCCTGTTGAGATGGTGTGTGTCGAGGATCAGTTTGGCGAGTCCGGCAAAGCTGATGATTTGCTTGAAAAGTACAGGCTGACGACCGGTGATATACTTGAAAAAATTTATCTGGCTCTGCGCAGAAAGAATTGATTTCTCACTCTTTGCATGGAAAAAGATGTGACACATGAGGCTACAACAATTTTGTTAACAAAGAGGAGTGAGGTGCTATGGCAATGCCTAATTTAGGTGATATGATGAAGCAGATCCAGCAGGCTGGTGAAAAGATGCAGGATGTACAGAAACAGCTTGAAAAAATCGTAGCCTATGGCGAGGCTGGTGGAGGGATGGTAAAAGCCAGCGTCAGCGGCAAGCAGAAGGTGCTCAGTCTCGCTATTGATCCCGACATCATGGACGACCCGGAGATGGTTCAGGATCTTGTGCTGGCCGCAGTAAACAACGCACTTGACGAGTCTGCGCGACTTGCACAGGAAGAGATAGGCAAAGTAACCGGCGGGATGATGAATCCTGCTGATATCCTCAAGAACCTGAATCTCGGTCAATAGGAGTTCTCTTGCATTATACCTCAGCCTCTATTGAAACTCTTATTGATGAATTTGCCAAACTCCCGGGTGTAGGACGTAAAACAGCACAGCGTCTTGCCATGCACATCCTTCGTGAACCGAGAGTTGAGGCTGAAAAGCTGGCTGATGCGCTGATTGATGTTAAAGAGAAGGTTATTCGTTGTTCAGTCTGCCAGAATGTCACTGATAAAGGAAGCGATCCCTGCGCGGTATGCATCAGCAGGGCGCGTGACCGTTCGGTGATCTGCGTGGTTGAATCCCCTGTTGATATGCTCGCCTTTGAAAAAACCGGCTACTTCAAAGGGCTCTATCATGTACTTCATGGTGTTATTTCACCGCTTGACGGTATTGGACCTGATGATATCAAGGTTCGCGAACTGCTTGCCCGCATTTCCGGGCAGGAACCCACTGAAGTCAAAGAGGTTGTTCTTGCTCTGAATCCGACCGTCGAAGGCGAAACCACCGCACTCTACCTCAGCAAACTTCTCAAGCCACTCGGCATCCTTGTTTCAAAAATAGCGCGGGGGATACCTGTTGGAGCTGAGCTTGAGTTTATTGACGATGCAACCCTGTCACGGGCCATGGAAGGACGTTCTGCCGTTTAAATTTCAATTCTGTTTTAATTCCACCTCATGAGTTCAGAAAAAAAGTCAGTCTTGATCCTTGGCGGAGGCCTTGCCGGTCTCGCTGCAGCCAAACGCTTGACAGATAAAGGGTTTCAGGTCAAGGTGCTTGAAAAAAGAGAGATTTTCGGCGGGAAAGTCTCTTCATGGAAAGATGAAGAGGGTGACTGGATCGAGTCTGGCACCCACTGCTTCTTCGGAGCCTATAAGGTACTCTACGATCTTATGAAAGAGATCAAAACCGATCATGCAGTATTGTGGAAAGAGCATAAGCTCACCTATACCCTTGCAGGCGGCGGGCACTTTACCTTCAAAACCTGGGATCTTCCCAGTCCGCTTCATCTGCTGCCGGCGATTGCCAGAAACGGCTATTTCACTCTCGGCGAAATGGCAGCCTTCTCGAAATCACTCATCCCTCTGGCGCTGAAAAAGGATAAATATGCTCCCACACAGGACCATCTCACCTTCACTGAATGGGCGGAACAAAAAAAATTCGGTAAGCGTCTTCTCGACAAGATGTTCCGTCCGATGGCTCTTGCCCTGAAATTCATTCCCCCGGAAGAGATATCCGCCAAGATTATTCTTGATGTTACCGAGACCTTTTACCGCATCCCGGATTCTTCCCGCATGGGCTTTCTGAAAGGTGCACCCCAGGAGTACCTCCATCAGCCACTCATCGACTATTCAACCTCAAAAGGCGCGGTTTTCAAGAACAGAACCGTTGTCGAAGAACTGCTCTTTGATGGTGGAGAGATAAAAGGTGTTCAACTTCGCAATGGCGAGATTCTGACCGCGGACTACTATCTTTGTGCTCTGCCAATTCATAACCTGAACAGAATCCTGCCTGACAGCCTGAAAAAACATGACAGGTTTTTCGGTGTCCTCGATAATCTTGATGCTGTCCCGGTGATCTCCGCTCAGATATGGTATGACCGGGAAATTACTCCAGCCGATAATGTACTCTTCTCACCAGATGGTGTTATTCCGGTCTACGCAAACCTTGCCCGAACCACACCAGAATACCGTACACTGAGAGGAGTGCCTTTCAACGGTAAAACTCGCTTTGAGTTTTGTGTAGCTCCCGCAAGAAACCTCATGGCACTTACAAAGGAAGAGATAATCCGTCTTGTTGATCAAAGTGTGAGAAACTGCTATCCAGAAGCCGCAAGCGGTGCACAGATTCTGAAAGCAACCATGGTGAAAATTCCGCACTCTGTCTATGCCCCGACTCCGTTCATGGAGCAGTATCGACCAACACAGTCAACACCACTCCGTAATCTTTTCATAGCCGGCGGATTCTCCCAGCAGCTCTATTACGATTCGATGGGTGGCGCTGTCATGAGTGCAAATCTTGCCGTAGATTCCATTGTAAAAGAGGAGAGTATGAAAAATAACTGAAGATAGAGGTGCGGCGAACTCCTCCATTCTACTTTATTTGATGTAATCGCAAAAAATAAATAATGTTCTGAAAGATTTATTGAAAGAAAAATCAAGGAGCTGCGTAGTAGTATATAGGAAGCAGGATAATCCCGGTTCCAAAGAATTTAAAAACACAAACTAACAGACACATGAAAAAGAATTTTATTGCTGGCGTTATCGTATCACTTGCTATCTCCGGAATCTTCGGTGGCGTTTCTTTCGCAGCTGACAAAGCAGCAGCAAAAGCTCCTGCAGCAGTAACTGCACCTGCAGCACCTGCAGCCGATGCAAAAGCTGAAGCAAAGCCAGAAGCAAAGGTAGAGAAGAAAGTTGCAAAGAAAGCCAAGAAAGCTAAAAAGGCAAAGAAAGTTTCTAAGAAAGCAGCAAAGAAAGTTGAAGCAGCAGCACCAGAAGCAAAGTAAGCTTTCCGCTCCTTGACAAGACCGATATATATTGATGGCTCGTGATGCATAGGATGAAGAATAGATGAAAGAAAAGTCGTTGGTATTATAACAGAAAAAGCCTCTTCGCAAGTTGGGGCTTTTTTTTTCCCCGATCTGGTTCTTCCTTTGGCGCAAAATTTGTGCGATTTCCTGATTACATGCCAACAATAAAGTTTGACAAGACAGACAATCAAGTAGTGCAGGAACTTCAATATACACCAGCCGCTATAATTGCTCCTGTAACTCACCCCTTGAATCCCATCGCATATATGCGTTTGGGTTATGTACACTCCCGGATAATCATTGAAGAGGGTCGACCTGTTGATTTTATTCATCTGGAGGTCAACGCAAGTTATGAAAGACTGACCGGTCTCAAAAACGTCGTAGGTCGCAGGATGACAGAGGTTCTGCCAGGAATTGCCGACTCAAATCCGGAGTTTATCGAAGCACATAGGAAGGCAGTCGAAACCGGTATTGCTCAGCAGTTTGAAGTCTACCTCAGGGTATTGGCGAAATGGTTTGATATCACTGTCTACAGTCCACAAAAAGGGGAATCTGTAGCTATGTTTGACGACATTACTCTGCGCAAGCAACATGAAGAGGCCATTGTGGAAAGCGAAGAGCGATTCAGGCTGCTTTTCGAAAACCACTCTGCGGTCATGATTATTCTTGATCCTGAAACAGGCGATATCTTAAACGCCAACCATGCAGCTGCAAGATTTTATGGATGGTCAATTGACGAGCTGCGGCAGATGCGTATACAGCAGATCACCAATGTTACACCTGAAGCTGTAAAAAATAACATGGAGTACGCCAGAACCTCTCAGCAAAACCAGTTTCTGTTTCGCCATCGGCGGGCAGATGGCTCCATATGCGATGTAGAGGTTTTCAGCAATTCGATTACTATCGAAGGCCAAGAGTATCTCTATGCTATCATTCACGACATTACCCGGCGCCTGAATACTGAAGATGCTCAGAGGAAAAGTGAAAAGCAGCTGGAAAAGAAATACCAGACGCTTATTGCCGCATCCCCCGACACTATCATTACGACTGACCTGGAAGGTATTATCAGCAGTGTTTCAGCTGTCGGACTTGAGATATTCGGCATAAACAACATTTCCGAAATTATCGGCCTGCCGTTTTCAACGATTGTCTATCCGGACAACATTGCAATACTCCATGAAATATTCGACATAACTCTCCGTGAAGGGTTGATCCAGAACAGGGAGATCCTGTTACAACAGAAAAACCATACGGTCTATTCGGCTGAAATCAGTGCAGCACTCATCCTGGACTATATCGGAAAGCCATCATCCTATATGATGATTATCCGGAATATTTCTCAGCGCAAACTAATCGAAAGCGAGCTCTTCCATGCAAAGCGCCTTATCAGCCTTGGCGAAATGGCTTCGGGCATTGCACATGAAATCTATCAACCAATCAATAATATCGGGCTTGTGCTTGATAAAATGTTGATGAAAGCCTCAAACAGCAACTGGAGCTCTATCGAGGATATTAAAATAATGTCTGACAAAATTTTTGAAAACATCATCCGGGTTCAGACCATTATCGACAACATCCGTTCCTTCTCCAGTAGCGACAACAATTACATCTCATCGGTTATTAATATCAATAAAAGCATTCGTAATGTTCTCATGATGGTCTCGGAGCAGTGTAAACACCGCTCAATCACTCTTGACTTCAAACCTGATGAAGAGCAGGTTACTGCCGCCGGCAATGTCTACAAGTTTGAGCAGGTCATTCATAACCTGATAAGGAACTCCATCGATGCCCTTGAAGAGCGCAAGCAGCTCAGCCAGTCAGCCTATGACATGACAATCCTGATACGATCATTTTATGACAACGGTTTTATAACAGTAAGCGTTGAGGATACCGGGATAGGGATCAGTGAACAAAATATTGAATACATCATGCATCCCTTCTATACCACCAAAGATTCAGGCAAAGGATCAGGCCTCGGCCTCTCGATCAGCTATGGAATAATACAGGAGATGAACGGAGATATCAAGATTACAAGTACTCCCATGATCGGCACGTGTGTGGTTATTACTCTACCGATAAAACACTGATGACTGATACCAAGGTTTTCATCACTTTCAACCTTCGTTCTGAATTGAGCACACCAAGCGTTGATTGATGTTTTTTTATGTATTTGTAATTATATTATTATCTTCACTTCCCTGATTCAATTCAGTTAAAGTATGGCCATGCCCTTGTAGCTCAGTGGATAGAGCAGTAGTTTCCGAAACTAAAGGTCGGCAGTTCAAGTCTGCCCAAGGGCACAGATGAGAGGTATTTCGGGGTGTGGCTCAGTTGGTAGAGTGCTGCGTTCGGGACGCAGAGGTCGTGGGTTCGAGTCCCGCCACCCCGACACAAATGTAATATCTTATCATACATTATCGTCTACGAGCCCCTGTAAAATCAGGGGTTTTTGCTTTTTATCCGTACACTGTTGTACACTGTTGTCTATTATAATTCATCTTTTTTGGGTATACTCAAAAGTATAGTTAGTGTTAACAGTCTTAACGGCAGAAAAAAGTATACCCATGCCGAAACAAATCATTCCATTATCAGCGCGGAAGGTAGAGACAACAAGGCCAACCGATAAAGCGCAATCGCTGTTTGACGGTGGCGGTCTTTTCCTGTTGATATCCCCGCAAAAATATACTGCTGATGGAAAGCCGTTACCTGCTTTGAAAGGATGGCGGTTCAAATATCGGTTTGAGGGGAAGCCTTGCCTTATATCATTCGGCACTTATCCAACAGTAAGCCTTGAGGATGCACGTGATAGGCGTCAGGAGGCAAAAACACAGTTATCGCGTGGAATTAATCCAAGTGCGGAAAGAAAGGGCTTAAAAGCCTCTATTGTTGCGGAGGTAGAGGTGAAGAGAAATACTTTTGAGTATATCGCTTCGCAGTGGTTCGCAGTGCAGGAAAAAGAATGGAGCTCAGGCCATGCGAAAAAGATCAGCGACAGGCTTAAAGCGGACATTCTGCCGATGCTTGGCAGCATGTTTTTATCAGAGATCACAACGAGAGATGTGTTGTCCGCACTTCGCAACGTCGAAGCGCGAAAGGCATATGAAACAACGCACAGGGTGAAAACGATAATCGGACAAGTGTTCCGGTATGCAAGGGTAAGCTCAATACCTGGTGTTCTGACTGACCCGACTGAAGGACTCAGTAAAGTGCTTGTACATCACCAAGTCAAGAGCATGTCCGCAATTCTTGATCCTGTCACGCTTGGCCGGCTGCTCAACGATATTGATAACTACGCGGGAACATTTGTTGTTATATGCGCGCTAAAACTTGCACCAATGCTGTTTGTTCGTCCGGGTGAGCTTCGACATGCGAAATGGGCGGACGTGGATATTGGTGGAGCGGTGTGGAAGTTGCCGGTTGAAGATACCAAGCTTGCATTGAGAGATAAAGCGGAGCAAAAAGGGCAGGTGCAAACGATACCACTTTCACGTCAAGCGGTGGCCATTCTCAAACAGCTACATCCCTACACAAGCCGAAGCAAGCACGTTTTCCCCGGAAGAGCTGTAAGCCGGGTGATGTCACCCAATACCATAAACTCAGCATTGCGTACAATGGGATGGGATTCAGACACGGTGTGTGGGCACGGATTTCGCGCTACGGCAAGAACCATGCTGCATGAAATATTGCAGTTCTCTCCGGACGCTATCGAAGCGCAGCTTGGCCACCGCGTACCGGACAGACTTGGCAGTGCGTACAACAGGGCGAAGCATTTGGAAGAGCGGATACGAATGATGCAGGTATGGGCAGATTATCTCGACAAGATCAAGGGTGAGCAATCTCTAAGAATTACCTATAATCCTTCATTATAAACTTAAACAAGTAGATTATGGAACAAATTTACTTTTGGGCAATAATCGGGTCGTTGATGGTTGGAGCGTTGTTCGGATTAATCCCTTTATTGGTAGGAATTAATAAACAGTCTATAGGAGCAGGCTTTGCAGGGTTCGTATTTTGTGTTCTTGGAGGGTTTAGGTTTGGAATACTGGCCGCATTGCCTATTTCAATACTGTGTACGTTACTGATAGCCTTAAAATCAAAAGCTGACCGAATAAATCCTTAATACACCAAGCCCCGGACACAAACTGGGGTTTTTGCTTTTCTGCTCTTTCACAATACCACGCTTGCACAGCGGAGGTAATCCGCTAAATTGCGTAAGTATTATCATCAACTTAAACGCGGGGGGATTAAATGAAGATCAAGGTATTGTTTATTGCAGTGGTCATGGCGGTGATGGCGGTAAATATTGGGTATTGTATAGACAATGGATTAATCGAGAAAGCAAAGATTTCGGTAAGAAGATCACTAAAAGACCCTGAATCGGCAAGATTTAGG
Source organism: Chlorobiaceae bacterium (assembly GCA_012972835.1). Lineage (GTDB taxonomy): Bacteria > Bacteroidota > Chlorobiia > Chlorobiales > Chlorobiaceae > Chlorobium. The sequence goes on from JABDHK010000009.1 coordinate 34,752, forward strand.
GATGTTCACGTTGGAAAAGAAACTAATCGTCCAGTTCGAGGAGAGGTTAATGCTAAAAATAGTTTCGGTGGCTATATCGGGTTTAACAAGTTTTTTGTTGACTTAAAGCGGAATAAAGTTTTTTTTGAAAGCGTCAAACTTAAAGAAATTGAAGATTGGAATAATGCCGTAAGGGAAGCCAGTAAAGCTCTTGGAGAGGAACCTAAAAACATAATAAACCCAATGGAAAATAAAGAATACCGGCATTATTTTGTTGAAGGTTGGTAGTTTAGGTCGCATCATATACCGCCAAGCCCCGGCCACAAACTTGGGCTTTTGTTTTTGGTGGGGATACTTGCAGTAAGTGCGTTACCTTCCTATTGAGTGCAAAAGAAAAAAGCAAAAACAGAGGGAGTGAAGCCGTCAGCAGATCAAGCTTTGATTGAAAAATCAATTGATGCCTTAAAGTTTAAACTCAAAGACCCTGAAAGTTCGCAATTCAGGAATGTTCACGTTACTCTTTTGCCACTGTTCCATATCGTACTCAAGCCCCTATCGACAAATCCCAATAACACAAAGCCCGGCAAAATAACAGACACCAGAGAGCTGTACTTCTCTGATATACCATACTGTCAATCTTCCACACTGCGTTTATCTCTCCGCCCCTATTCAGCAGCATGAATGCATCTTTGGTCTACTTCTTCGAGTGGTTTAGTATGTTGTTGATTAGAGCGAGGAGTTCGGTTTTGTTGATGGGTTTTGTAACGTAGCCATCACAGCCTGCCTCTCTGGCTTTATGTTTGTCTTCAATTGAGGTGAAGGCTGACTGGGCGATGACTGGCAGGTCGGGACGCAGCTTTTTGATCATTTTTGTTGCTTCGTATCCGTTCATCCCCGGCAGTTTAAGATCCATCAGTACAAGATTGATCTCTGGGTGATGCTGAACCAGTTCAACTGCATCCCTGCCGTATTCGGCAAGAAGAAAGATAATGTTCTCACTTTTTAGCATCTTTCTGAGCAGATATCTGCTTATAACATCATCTTCAACTATAAGCATGCAGAGTGCTGAGGGAGGGGATGGATCCTTCGCTGCGCTCAGAATGACGCTGCTCTGGTCAGGGTTCAGGATAATACCGGGAGGGTTATAGGGGAGAGTGAAGTTGAAGGTGCTTCCAGTGCCTTCTCTGGATTTGACAGTGATAGTGCCGCCGAGTATTGTTACGTAGGCTTTGGTGATGCTTAATCCGAGACCTGATCCTTCATGGTTTCGGGTGAGGGTGTTGTCGACCTGGCGGAACCGGTCGAATATTTTCTCTTGCATCTGGTCTGGAATACCGATTCCGGTATCGGTTACATAAAATTCGAGTGTGCTGCCTTGCCTGGTGTAACCGAAGTCGATGGCGCCTGTTCTGGTAAATTTCAGGGCATTCTGGAGGAGGTTTGTCAAGATCTGGGCAAGCTTTCCGTTGTCAGTCTCAATGATGCTTTCGGTGTCTGGAAGTCCAAAGGTAGAGTGAAACTGCAACTTTTTTTGGTTGATTGCAGGCATGAAAAAAGCATGGAGATCGCGCAGAACCTTGTTGACTGGCGTTGGTGTGATCTGAAGCTTTGTTTCTCCGGCTTCTATGCGGGAAATATCTATGAGGTCATTGATGAGATTGAGCATGCGTTCGCCGCTTTGCTCAATAAGGTCGATATATTCTGCCTGTTCTTCTCCGGTAAGGTGTGGTTCTTTGAGGAGTGCTGAAAAGCCGAGAATGCCATTCATGGGGGTGCGTATTTCGTGGCTGATGTTGGCCAGGAATGCTGATTTCAGGCGGTCGCTCTCTTTTGCATGTTCTTTTTCCGCGATGAGTTCGTGCACCATTTTTTTCTGTTCGGTGATATCTTCCTTAACTGCTATGAAACTGGTAATGAGGCCTTCTGGGTTTTGAATGGCCGATATGACAACGGATTCCCAGAAGAGTTCACCGTTTTTCTTTTTGTTTTGCCATTCACCACGCCAGATATTGCCGGATAAAATTGTTTTCCAGAGCTCTTCATAGACCGGTTTTGGCGTCAGGCCTGATTGAAGAATCTGTGGATTTTTGCCTTTTACCTCTTCTGCTCCATATCCGGTAAGCTCGGTAAACATCGGGTTGACATATTCTATCGTACCTTTTGCATCGGTAATGACAACTACTGCCGGGCTTTGTTCTACAGCGGTGCTCATTTTTTTGAGCTGATCATCAGCCAGCTTTCGCTCGGTGATGTTGGTGACGGTGCCGATAATGGTGTGGATATTTCCGTTTTCGTCACTAATCGGGTTCAGGACGGTTTCCCACCACATCTCTCTGCCATGTAACGGCAGAGACTCCTCAAGCTGTATCGTCCTGCCCTCTCGAAGACAGGTGTCGTAATTACTGGTGACGGCTTCGGCTATTGGAGGATCAAATACCTCTTCGGGAGTTTTGCCAATGATCTCATTGTTACGGATACCGGTCAGTTTTGCGTTCATCGCGTTATGCCACTTGAAATGGTATGACCCGTCAGGAAGCACATCAATAACAAAAACGGAATAACTCACGTTATTATAGATATTCTGCAGAAATTGCTGGTTCTCAACTAACTTCTGTTCGTATTCCTGACGGATGCACTCCTCGGTCTTGCGGTTGGTAATATCCCATATGAGGCAAATAAACCCGATCTCTTCTTCATCCTGGTAATACTGCCAATGGATTGCCGCATCAAAAAGGGAGCCGTTTTTTCTCTTGAGCTTGAATTCGACAACCTGTTTTGCCCTTTTATAGAGCAACGTATCGTTGAGCACCTTGAGAGCGGCAGGTATGTCATCATCCGCAAAAAAGTCGATAAATGAGTGACCAACAACCTCATCACGCGACAACCCGAACATTGTTTCTGCAACCAGTGACACATTGGATATAACGCCCTTGTCATCAGCAACAACAATAACCTCTTCGATTTGATCTGTAATGGAACGCAAGTTCCTCTCACTTTTACATAAATCTTCTTCAGCCGCCTTCTGAGCGGTGATATCCGAAAATATAATCCGGCTGGCATACTCACTATCACTTATGGCAGCATCAAGGCGAATGGTCCGGCCAGAGTGAGTCGGCAGGGTCTTGGATGATGGTTGAGGAGCATTTGCCAAAAGCCTCAGCTCGCAGTTGGCGGGTACTTTTTTCGTGAACACTGTTTCAAGCAAGGTATCAATGAGCTGATAGTCCGCCGGAACAATGAATTGCTTAAAACGCATATCTTGTAACAGGGATCGATCAACACCAAGTAGCTTGGCTGCCGTCAGGTTCGCTTGCAGGATAGTGCTGGCGCAATCCAGAGTCAAATACCCGGCTGGAGCTACATCATAAAGTTCGGTATACTTGCCAAGACTATCCTCCAGCTCAATCCTGGCGTGATCCATCTCTTCCTGCTGCATTTCGAGTTCGACCTGGTGAACATGGAGCTCATGAATCAACCTGAGCATCTCTTCAGGTGAGGTGGGTATATCGGGTATGTTCAGCTGCTCTTGCTGTATGCGCTTTTCAGCTCTATAGCGTAACTCAGAAGTGGTAACAGGTTTGATGCTGTGATGCATTTTTGCAATGTGGAGTCATGGTAAAAGGACAATGAAAAAGGAATAAACGTATAGTTTTAATATACGATTTACGGCACAATCAGTTAAAGTCCTTCCTATGAAAATGCATCAATGCTTTCGTTTTTTCCCTGTCTTCCGCGACCCCCAATTTAGAAGGTGAACTTCAAACCAATCAGAAAGGTGTTGCCGGGTACTTTAAAATTTCCATTGTCGATAATGAGATTCATCGGGCTGGTTCCAAAATATCGGTATCGTGCATCCAGAACCATGTCGTTGGTTACTGGAAAAGCAATGCCTGCTCCAAACTGATAACCAAGGAGTGAATAAGTTTTGGAAATTGTGTTGGGCGGATTAACCTCATTATGGATAGTGACTTGTGCAAGTCCGATGCCAGCGGTAAGATATGGAGTAACGGTGTCACCCTTGAAATCATAGTAACCATTCGCCATATAGGATGTGACCGAATAATTACCTCTGAAGATAAAAATGCCTGAATCAATGATGATCTTGTCAGCGTCGTTTCTCTGATAGCCGATTTCAGCCTCAAGCCGGATATGGTCGAAACTGGTACTGAATTCGGCGGCATAGGCTGGTGTAGCAAGCACTCCTGCAGCAAGAAGTGCTCCAGGAAGGGAAAGATGATTTTTCACAAATAACATGCATTTCGCCACAGGGAACTCACTTCCTTTTTATACCATTATAGGTAAAACCATAGATTTATTAAGCAACGTTATTGATTCTCTTCTATGAGGAGTTCAAACATCATTTGATATAGCTTGCGCGCATAGCTCAATACCGGCAAACAATGAACAATACCATAACTTCAGCTGGAATTACTGGTTTGACAGAAGCGGAAGCTGCTGAGCGGTTGGCATTGGAAGGGTACAATGAGTTGCCAACTTCCGGGAAGCGGAGTATTTTTTCTACTGCCTGGGAGATTGTCCGTGAGCCGATGTTGCTGCTGCTGGTTTCTTGCGGAGCGGTCTATCTGCTGCTCGGCGATGTGCAGGAGGCGCTCATGCTTCTTGCTTTTGTTTTTTTTGTTATGGGCTTGACCCTTTATCAGGAGCGAAAGACAGAAGGTGCTCTTGATGCGTTAAAGGATCTTTCAAGTCCACGTGCACTGGTTATAAGGGATGGCAGAGAACGGCGCATTGCTGGACGTGAGGTGGTACGGGGTGATATTTTTATTGTTCATGAAGGTGATCGGGTTCCTGCGGATGCTTTGCTTCTCTCTTGCCTCAATATGTCGGTTGATGAATCTTTTTTAACAGGGGAGTCACTTCCTGTCAGAAAGTCTGATGATGAACCAGATGGAAAAGAGGTGCATCCAGGTGGAGATGATCTTCCATTTATATTTTCAGGAACTCTTGTTGTTCAGGGGCAGGGGATTGCACGTGTTTCCGCAACCGGTATACAAACAGAAATCGGGAAGATCGGCAAGGTTTTACTCTCCGTGGAACCTGAAGAGACTATCCTGCAGCGGGAAACAGGAGTATGGGTACGTAATCTGGCTTTTGTCGGGCTTTCGTTGTGCGTATTAGTGATTGTCTTTTATACTCTTACCCGCGGTGAACTGCTTAATGGCATACTTGCAGGAATTACTCTTGCCATGGCAATTCTTCCTGAAGAGCTGCCTGTTGTGTTAATGATATTTCTTGCTCTTGGCGCATGGAGAATTTCCAAAAAAAAGGTTCTGACACGACGTATGCCGGCCATAGAAACACTGGGAGCAGCCACTGTTCTCTGCGTTGACAAAACAGGTACACTCACCTTGAACCGTATGACGGTCAACAAGCTCTTTGCTGGAGGGAAGGTAATTGCGCTTGAATCGGTTTCTCAACACTCTATGCCGGAAGGCTTTCATGAGCTTATAGAGTTCAGTATTCTCGCCAGTCAGCTTGATCCGTTTGATCCGATGGAAAAAGCAATAAAGCAGGCGGGAGATTACTATCTCAAAGAGACCGAGCATCTGCACTACGACTGGGATCTGGTGCATGAGTACCCTTTGTCAAAAGAGCTGCTTTCACTCTCCCGTGTCTGGAAATCATCGGTGCATGAAGAGTACATCATTGCTGCCAAAGGTGCTCCTGAGGCAATTATTGATCTTTGTCATTTTGATGAAAAGCAGAGAGTACAACTTTCATGCTCTATCAGCGAAATGGCTGATGAGGGTTTGCGGGTATTGGGTGTGGCAAGGGCATTTTTTCAACCACTTCGATTGCCGGATGGTCAGCATGATTTTGTCTTTGAATTTGTTGGTTTGATTGGGTTGGCTGACTCGGTGCGTCCGACGGTTCCATCGGCAATAAAGGAGTGCTATAGTGCCGGAATCCGTGTGGTGATGATAACTGGTGATTATCCGGGTACTGCTCGCAACATTGCCCGTCAGATCGGGCTTGCCGATGCTGATAAGGTTATGTCAGGCAGTGATTTGCAGATCATGTCGGATAGTGAACTTCAGCAGAGAATCAATGAGGTGAATATTTTTGCGAGGGTTGTTCCTGAAGATAAATTGCGACTGGTAAAGGCGTTCAAGGCTAATGGAGAGATTGTCGCCATGACAGGGGATGGGGTTAATGATGCTCCTGCACTGAAAGCCGCCAGCATTGGTATCGCTATGGGTGGCCGAGGCACCGATGTGGCAAGGGAGTCAGCTTCGTTGGTGCTGCTGGATGATGATTTTTCTTCGATTGTGCAGGCCATCAGGATGGGACGCAGGATTTTTGACAATATCCGGAAAGCCATGGCCTATATTTTCGCGATCCATCTTCCTGTAACGGGAATGTTGCTCTTTCCGGTACTCTTTCACTTTCCGCTTCTTCTTTTGCCGGCACATATCGCTTTTCTGGAACTCATCATTGATCCGGCCTGTTCAATTGTTTTTGAAGCTGAACAGGAGGAAAAAGATGTTATGAACCGGTCACCCCGCAACTCCAGGGATCCGTTGTTCAGCCATCAGGTCGTTGTAGTAAGTATATTGCAGGGTATTGTTGTTCTGTTTACTGTATTGGGCGTGTTCTGGTTTGCACTCAACAGGGGAGATAGTGAGCCTGAGGTGCGTGCTTTGACCTTTACAACGCTTATTTTTTCAAATCTTGCCCTTATCATGACTAACCGCTCCTGGAGCACTCCTTTTTTGGCGACACTTCGTTTTTCCAATAAGGCTCTCCTGCCCTTGCTTGCAGGTGCAACTCTCTTGTTAGGGATTGTGCTCTATCTCCCCTTTTTTGTCACTCTTTTCAGATTTTCCGTTGTGCACTCTTTTGATCTTCTTCTTTGCCTTGCAGCCGGTCTTGGTAGTGTGTTATGGTTTGAAGTTCTGAAATGGTTCGGCTTTTTCAGTAATGACGGCCATAGAGTGCAAGTCAATCCATAATGCGTGCATTAAGGAGAAGTGGCAGGTGATCGGAGTAGCCGCCCTTGTATTTTCTTCTTTCGTATGTGGCATAGGGCTTTTTGCCGCGCTCATCAAGCATTTTTGAAAACGAGAAGCAGCGGAAGGCACTGGCTGGTGCTGTCAGCCCTTTATTGTCGAGCATACCGGCGGAGAGGAGTATCTGGTCGATATGCTGCCACCGGTTGTGGAAGGAGAAGCTTCCGATTCCCTTATAGCCGCTCCAGCAGTTGAAGAGGAGCTTGCTGCCCTGTGCTTTAACCATTGCTGCGTTATCGCTTGAACCGAGCAGCTCTTTCATTGAATGGTTTTCTGGTTCGTCGTTGAAATCGCCCATAACAATGATATCGGCTGCGGGGTTTCCGAGACGCAGACTGTCGAGGATGTGTCGGGTAACTGTTGCAGCGCAGAGTCGTTTGCGTTCCGTCCATTGTGTATCGAAGGAGCGTGATGGCCAGTGGTTCAGAATAACATGAAAGGGATGATGGCCAGCGGAAAATCCTGCGACAATGATCTTTCTGGTCGGCTTGCCTTCAAGAGGAACACTATAGGCTTTCGACAATCCCGCCCGGAGCGTTTGCGGGTTATAGGCCAAAGCAATATCAATGCCACGCGGGTCAGATGTCTCATAATAGATCGTTTTGTAACTGATGCCCTGCAAAGGATTGAGTGTTCCCTTGAAGACTCGCTCATTTTCAACTTCTGCAAACGCAAGGATGTCTGGATATTTTCTGTAGTCGGGGTGCGCCTCTATGACAGAAAGGATATGGCGGATGCGCATCTGTTTCAGGAGAAGTTTCTTTTCAGTCCACTGCATGCTTCCTTCCGGAGTGAAATCATCGTCGTCGGTGGCTGGATCGTTCGCCGGGTCGAAAAGATTTTCAACGTTCCACCACAGAAACAGCACTCTTTTTTCGGGCCTTGGATTTCCTGTTGTCGAGCTGGAAATACAAAATGCCATCACGAAAAAGAGAAAAGCATAAGTGAGTAATCTTTGCATGCGCTCTTTCTTTGTAATTTTTTTTCTTTACCATAAGGATTATGTAACTTAATCGGGAATTTCATAGCTATCAAAATTTTATCTCCAACGATTTCCCCAACGATCCGGAATAAATTATGACCCAGAAGAGCGGTGTCAAAGAGCAGGCGAAAGATATCCTCGAGGAGACCCTTGACAGGGAGGCGGTTATTGTGTTGGCAAGGATTTCAGAAGAGATGCAGCTGTTGTTCAAGGCTCATCCGGAGCCGGCAAGGGAGGATGTTGAGCGGATTGTGACCGGTTTTTTTCTTGAGACAGGTAAATCTGAACAATTTATTGATGACTGGCTCAAAACCTCCGAAGAGTACAGTCGCAACAGGGGGTTGAGTGAACAGGACCAGCCGAAAGCCATGCTTTCTGATCTTGGTGTGTTCAGATTTATGAGTTTTTTAAAAGACAAGGGGCTGACTGACGATCAGATCACTATTGTGCTTACCGGAGCGGTTCAGCAGGCTGCGTCAGGGGATCAGCAAGAGTAAGGATGGAGTAACTTATCTATAAAACGTTTATAATGAAAAAGACAACACAACTTTATGAGGGCAAGGCCAAGAAAGTGTTTTTAACGGAAGAGAGCGACCTGGTGATACAGGAGTTCAAGGATGATGCGACGGCTTTCAATAACAAGAAAAAGGGTACAATCGCTGAAAAGGGAGTTGTCAACAACGCTATATCCTGCAAGCTTTTTACTCTTCTTGAAAAAGAGGGGATCCGTACTCACCTGGTTGATAAGCTTTCTGATCGAGAAATGCTTTGCCGGCGTCTCGATATTATCAAGGTTGAGGTTGTGGTGCGTAATATTGCCGCTGGATCGCTCGTTAAGCGGTACGGGTTTGCTGAGGGCACTCTCCTTGAGAGGCCTATTGTCGAGTTTTATCTGAAAGATGACGATCTCGATGATCCTCTGATGAACGAGTCTCATGCTGTTGCGCTTGGTGTTGCCACTCTTGAGGAGCTTGCAGTGTTGAAAAACCGTGCGGAAGCTATTAATCTGGTGCTTAAAAAGTTTTTTGCTGAACGAAAACTCAAACTTGTTGACTTCAAGCTTGAATTCGGTCGTCACCATGGCGAGATTCTTCTTGGTGATGAGATAAGCCCTGACACTTGCCGCTTCTGGGATCTTGAGACCAATGAAAAAATGGACAAGGATCGTTTCCGCTTTGATCTTGGTGGTGTGGAGGATGCCTATAGCGAAGTGCAGAGAAGGGTGCTCGAGCTGGATTGATAGTTTCACAAGATGAGGCCGGGGTGTTGAATGCTTGAATCTGCGATTACCTATCTGCAGCATGCCGATCCTATGTCGGTCTATCTCTTTCTGTTTCTGATTGCTTTTTTTGAAAATGTTGTTCCACCGATACCGGGAGATGTGCCGGTTGCTTTTATCGGCTATCTTATCTGTAAAAGCAAGATAACTTTTATCGGTGCTTTATGCTGGGCATCCGTGGGCTCGACGCTTGGCTTCATGTTTGTCTACATGATCAGCCGATATTTTGGCATGAAATTGTATGCAGAAGGAGGCGGATCAGTGGAGCACTGGTTGACGAAAAGTGTTCAACGGTTTTTTCCACCTTCCGATATGGAACTTCTGCGCCGGAAATTTGCAGCCCATGGTTATCTTGCCGTGCTGGTAAACCGTTTTCTGTTTGGTTCCAGGGCGGTTATTTCTGTTATGGCCGGTCTGATGCACCTTAAGATACCATTGGTGCTGCTTGCTGCCTTGATCAGTGCTGTTGCCTGGAATCTCCTCTTACTCTATGGTGGCTTTGTCTTAGGGAGCAACTGGCAGCATATCGGCGGTTATCTTGCTCTCTACACTATTCCTGTATCGGTTATTTTTTTGCTGCTCCTCTCTTTTTCAGTGTGGAAGTTTTTCAGGGAAAGAAAGTCGTGAGCATCAATAAGTTTTTTATTTTGTTATTTATAACCAGTGCCTTAAACTGCAGCTATTTTTTATTAATGCGCGAGAATTTTGTTGAGATACCATGGCAAAAGACTTAAAACCTTATCCTGCTGAAAAAAAAGGTGAGCTTCTTGAGCTTGCCTTGATTGCCGAACTCAAAGAGATGGCCCGTCAGGTGCGTCGGGATATTATCAGAATGCTTGCGATGGCTAATTCGGGTCATACAGGCGGTTCTCTCGGCATGGCCGATATTTTTACGGCACTCTACTTTCGGGTGCTTCAGCATGAACCGCACAAGTTCTGGTTGAATTATGATCAGGATATGGTATTTCTTTCCAATGGGCATATTGCTCCGGTCTGGTACAGTGTTCTTGCCCGTTCAGGCTACTTTCCGCTCAGTGAGCTTAACTCCTTGCGGCAGGTTAACTCCTATTTGCAGGGACATCCGACTTCCGAGTCGAGACTTCCCGGTGTCAGAATTGCTTCCGGCTCTCTCGGGCAGGGTCTTTCTGCAGCGGTTGGTGCAGCGCTTGGCCTTCGGATAGATGGCAAGGAGGGTGATGTATTCTGTCTGATGGGCGATGGTGAGTGCCAGGAGGGGCAAATCTGGGAAGCGGCCATGAGCGCCTCACACTATGGGCTTGGAAAACTTATCGGTATTGTCGATTGCAACAATCAGCAGATTGATGGTGAGGTTCACAACATTATGAGTCTGGAGCCGTTTGCTGACAAGTGGCGGGCATTTGGATGGGATGTCTGTCATTGTGATGGTAACGATATTGAGGATTTTTTAGCTACAGTTGAAACAATCAAGAGTGCAGGCAATCGAAGCAAGCCCACGGTGGTGCTTGCCGTAACGCTGATGGGAAAAGGGGTTTCATTTTTTGAGGGCACCATGGCCGACAACTCAAACTGGCATGGGAAACCGCCTTCAAAAGTTGATGCTGAAAAGGCACTCAATATTCTTGGTGAGACGGTGTTTGGTGATTTTTAGTTTTAATCGGCTTCATGCAGATTCTGGCGGGTAGATATAAAGGGCGGAAAATCAGGAGCTCCTCCTCTCTGGCAATTCGCCCTTGCAGCAGTCGAGTGAAAAAGTCTCTCTTTGATATCCTGACAGGTAGGATGGACTTTGACGGAGCTTCTGTTCTTGATCTGTTTGCCGGGTTTGGTTCTCTTGGTTTTGAGGCTTTGAGCCGAGGGGCTCGGTCAGTTTGTTTTGTTGATCAGCATATTGATGCCCTGAAAGCATTGAAGGCTACAGCCCTCCAGTTAGGCGTTACTGAGAGCGTCAAGATTGTTAATGCGGACGTTTCAGCATTTTCAGGGCGACCTGCCACCAGGCAGTTTGGCCTTGTTTTTTGCGATCCTCCCTATTCCTGGGGGGATTACGACCTCCTGATTGAAAGAATTATTGGAGGAAAATTTCTTGCCGAAGAGGGAGTGCTGCTTATTGAGCATAGTGCCCATATCGATTTCAGCCACACCCCGTATTACTCTTTTCACAGGGATTACGGTATGACAAGAGTAACTTTTTTTCAGCATTGATTCCGTTTTCTACCGATGAGACAGAAAGCCATTTATCCCGGTACATTTGATCCATTTACCAATGGCCATCTCGATGTCCTTGAACGTGCACTGAATATTTTTGAGGAAGTTATTGTCGTTATTGCCGCGAACAGCCATAAACAGTCACTTTTCAGCAGTGAAGAACGGCTGGCGATGATCAGGGAGGTTATTTTTGATTATTCAACGGTCAGTGTTGAGATGCTGCATGACGGTTTGCTTGCTGATTATGCCCGTCAGGTTGGAGCAAGAGCTATTGTCAGGGGGGTACGGCAGGTGAAGGATTTTGAGTACGAATTTCAGATGTCCCTTTTGAACCGTCAACTCTATCCGGAGGTGACGACGGTGTTTCTGATGCCGAATGTCAAATACACCTATGTCGCTTCGTCGATTATTAAAGAGGTTGCTCTGCTGGGTGGAGATGTTCGCAAATTTGTGCATCCATGTGTTCTGGAAATGCTGCACCAAAAACGTGATGAACAAAACTATAAATAAATTATAACCAACCATTTCGAGATGTCTACTACACAGAGTAAGGAAGAAACATATCTGACGCGTCGGGTACTCAGCATGCAGGAGTCGCAGACCATGAGAATCAGTAACCTTGCCAATAAAATGAAAGCTGAAGGCATGGATATTGTCAGTCTATCGGCTGGAGAACCGGATTTCCCTACTCCGGACAATGTCAATCAGGCGGCTATTGCAGCAATTAATGCGGGATTTACCCGTTATACAGCCAATTCAGGTATTGCTGAGCTTAAAACAGCCATTCTTGCAAAGTTCCAGCGTGATAATCAGCTGGAGTTTCAGGCAAACCAGATTATTGTCAGTAATGGTGGCAAGCAGACTCTTGCAAACACCTTTCTTGCACTTTGCGAAGAGGGCGATGAAGTTATTATTCCAGCACCCTACTGGGTGAGTTTTCCTGAAATGGTTCGTCTTGCAAGTGCTACTCCGGTTATTGTTCACACGTCGCTGGAAAGTGAATACAAAATGACACCGGCCCAGCTTGAGAGTGCCATTACCCCAAAGACAAAGATTCTTGTCCTCAACTCCCCATCAAACCCCACAGGTTCGGTCTATAGTGAAGATGAGGTTCGTGCTCTGATGCAGGTTATCGAAGGGCGGGAGATTTTTGTTGTGTCTGATGAAATGTATGATATGATTGTCTATGACGATCTCCGTCCCTTCTCTCCGGCAAGGATTCCGGCTATGAAGGATTGGGTAATTGTCAGTAACGGGGTTTCGAAAACCTATGCCATGACCGGCTGGAGAATTGGCTATCTTGCAGGGCCGAAATGGTTGATTGACGCCTGCGACAAGATACAGTCACAGACCACCTCCAATCCCAATGCTATTGCCCAGAAAGCTGCCGTTGCAGCACTGACGGGGGATCAAGGGATAGTTGAAGAGCGTCGAGCTGAATTTGAAAAGCGTCGCGATTATATGTACAAGGCTCTCAACAGCATACCGGGTTTTAAAGCAGCTCTACCGAAGGGCGCGTTTTATATCTTCCCTGATGTCAGCGGAGTGTTTGGTCAAACATGTAACGGTGTGGTTATGAAAGACTCGGCAGATGTTGCCGAATATCTCCTGAAGGTGCATCATGTTGCCACTGTTCCCGGCGATGCTTTTGGCGCTCCGGAAAACCTCCGCATGTCCTATGCGGCATCAATTGCTTCACTTGAGGAGGCGATAAGCCGTATCAGGAGAGCTTTTCAATAAGCGTGGATGCTCAAAGTCCGACGCAGCAGGCTTTATACCCTCTGGTTCAGCTGGTATTCCCGCCGGCAGTTCAGGCGGTATTTTAACTCAGTAGGTGTTTTTATGCAGGCCGGCGTACGGGAGATGAATCCCCGTATTCCGGTTATTTTTTATGCTAATCATGCATACTGGTGGGACGGCTTCTGGTCGCAGCTTTGCACGGAAGAGTTTTTTTTTCAGGAACTGTATATTATTATTGAGTATCAGCAGTTGAAGAAGCACCGTTTTTTTACCCGCATCGGAGCTTTTTCGCTTGATCAGTCACATCCAAGAAGTGCGGTCAACACACTGAGATATGCTGCTGATATGCTTACAGCCGATAATGACCGGCAAAATGCACTATGGATTTTTCCCCAGGGAAAGATAGAGCAGGTTGACAAACGCCCACTGCTTTTTTTTAAAGGGACGGCCTCGATTGTTTCTCGTGTTTTTGAGGCAGCACCATTAATCTACCTTGTTTCAGTTGTCAGTCGGATTGAATATCTTGACGAACAAAAACCTGAACTGTTTTTGTCTTTCAGAGAGCCACGGTTACTCTCTTCAGCAGAATATTCAGATGCCGGCGATCTCACTGCATACATGCAGGGAGTAACAGAGAGCCATCTTGATGAGCTGAGCGGAAAAATCAGGAACCGGATGCTCGATGATGCACAGATTGTTGTCAGGGGAACGGCTTCAATCAATAAACGTATTGAGGCCTTTAGGTGTTTTTTTGGTAGCCGGATATTTTCCCGGTTTCTGAATTCAAAATAATCAGTTATGAGTAATGTTATATGCAGTTGTCTTTTAGGTGATAATGCAAGGGTTCGGCTGCGGCTTTCACAATTGCTGCATAGCGAGATGGATGCGATTTACGGAGCAGTTTCCGAAGAGGTTCTTGAAGATATTTGTGAAGTTGAGCTGCAGGGGTGCCGACGTGAATTTTTTCGTAACAATACAGGACTCCCTTTCACAATTGGGTTACAGGTTATTATTGAATCTGACGGAGGCTATGATTTTGGTGTAGTCTATTCAACTGGTCAGATTGCCCGCAAAAAGCTCCAGCTCAAAGGGTTGGAAAAAAATGGCCAGGCTTGTACCGCAGTGTTGCGTGTTGCCGACGAGAGTGACAATCTTGCCATTCTTGAGCTGAAAAAGCGGCAGTCGGAAATTCGTGAGGTATGCCTGAACAAGGTTAAAAAGCATGAACTTGACCTGAAACTGGTTGATGTGGAGTTGCGCATGGACCAGCAGAAACTTTCGGTTTACTATACCTCATCACATAGGGTTGATTTCAGGACGCTTGTACGTGATCTTGCCGGAGAGTTCAAGGCAAGAATTCAGATGGTGCAGATAACAACTCGAGAAGAGGCCAGACGAGCAAATGCCTTCGGGCCATGCGGCTGTCTTCTCTGCTGTTCAAGCTGGCTCCAGAAAATCCATGCCAATCCTTTTTCTGAAAAATCCCAATATTCCGAAGCTGCGGGTAATGAGAACCATGCCTTCAATATCACCGGAATATGCAACCGTCCGAAATGCTGTCTCAGCTATTCGAAACATGAAAAAGGATGCCATACCCAGGGAGTTACCCCACTAGCCCTTCCTCCGATTGGAAGCAGGGTGAACACACCTGAAGGAGCTGCTGTGGTTGAAAATATTGACGCTCAGAAAAAAATCGTATGGCTTCGATACCAGAAGGGCGATCAGATTCGCCGGTTTTCGCTCGACAAGTTCAATGCGATGTTTGTTAAAAAATAGTTTATCTCTCAAGATCTTATCATTATTTGTTCATTCAGCATGCATCAGTTTCAAAGAACTCTTGTCACGACAGCACTACCTTACGCCAACGGTCCGGTTCATCTGGGCCATCTTGCCGGGGTATATCTTCCTGCGGATATTTATGTCCGCTACAAAAGGCTTAAGGGCGAGGATGTCATTCATATTGGTGGTTCTGATGAACATGGGGTTCCGATTACCATTACAGCCGAAAAAGAGGGCATTTCACCGCAGGATGTTGTTGACCGCTACCACTCCATGAACCTTGAAGCGTTCTCGAAGTGCGGGATTTCGTTTGACTATTATGGCAGAACAACCTCTGAACTTCATCATGCAACGGCACAGGAGTTCTTTCTTGATATTGAGGGTAAAGGAATATTTACCAAAAAGACGGAAAAGCTTTTTTTTGACCGCAAGGCTGACCGCTTTCTTTCCGACCGCTATGTCACCGGCACCTGCCCTATATGCAATAACCCTGAAGCCAATGGCGATCAGTGCGAGCAGTGCGGTACCCATTTAAGCCCCCTTGAGCTTATCAACCCGAAAAGCAAACTTTCAGACGCAACGCCGGAACTGCGCGAAACCATGCACTGGTATTTTCCTCTCGGACGGTTTCAGGAACGCCTTGAAGAGTACGTCAACAGCCATGAGGAAGATTGGCGGCAGAATGTGGTGAATTACAGCCGTACATGGTTGAAGCAGGGGTTGAACGACCGGGCGATAACCCGTGATCTCGGCTGGGGGATCAAGGTGCCGATTGAAGGTGAAGAATCTTTTGGAAAGGTACTCTATGTCTGGTTTGATGCGGTTCTCGGCTATATCTCCTTTACCAGAGAGTGGGCGGCAAAGCTGGGGGAGAGTGAGCGCTGGAGGGAGTACTGGCAGGATCCGGAGAGTCGTCTTGTTCACTTTATCGGGAAGGATAACGTTGTGTTTCATACCCTGATGTTTCCTGCAATCCTCATGGCATGGAACGAAGGGCGTCAGAGCGGGTGCTATAATCTTGCCGATAATGTGCCAGCATCGGAGTTCATGAATTTTGAGGGAAGAAAGTTCTCAAAGTCAAGAAACTATGCGGTCTATCTTGGCGAATTCCTTGAAAAATTTTCAGCCGATACCCTTCGCTACACTATTGCCATGAACTATCCTGAAAACAAGGATACCGACTTCAGCTGGCAGGACTATCAGAACCGGACGAACGGTGAACTGGCCGATACCCTCGGCAACTTTATCAAACGTTCGGTTGATTTTACCAATGCCCGTTTTGATGGAGCGGTTCCCTGGGAGTGTACAACGGAAGAGTGGAACTCTCTCGGCATTAACTGGCCGGACACCCTTCAGCAGCTTGATCTTGCATTTGAACAGTTTCATTTCAGGGAAGCAACCTCTCTTGGTATGGATATAGCAAGGGTAGCAAACCGCTTTCTCACTGAGTCGGAGCCCTGGAAGGCCATCAAGAGTGACCGGGAGGCTGCGGCAAGAGCGATGGCTCTTTCGCTGAACCTTTGTCATGCACTGTCTGTTGCACTCTACCCGGTTATTCCAGAAACCTGCAACAGCATCTATGCCATGCTGGGGTTTCAGGGCAGCATTGAAGATCGCTTTGTCAGGGGAAGTTCGCTTACAGCATCTCTGCTTCAGCCCGCACTTCCGAAAGGGCATAAACTCAGGGAGAAATCAGAAATTCTTTTTAAAAAACTTGAAGATGCCGATATCGCTCCGGAACTCAGAAAAATTGAAGGATTGCTGGCCGAAGCCGAAAAACGGGAGGCGGGAGCTGAACAGAGTCGCATGGAGTTCAAGCCGGAGATAAGTTTTGATGATTTTTTAAAAGTTGACTTGAGGGTTGCAACTGTTCTCTCGGCTGAAACGGTTAAAAAGGCCGGGAAACTTCTTAAACTCAAGCTGCAGGTTGGTTCTGCAACGAGAGATGTTCTTGCCGGTATTGCCCGCTACTACACTCCGGAAGAGATGGTCGGTAAAAATGTTGTTCTTGTAGCCAACCTTGCTGATCGCACCATCCGTGATGAGGTTTCAGAGGGTATGATTCTTGCCGTTGAAGGGGAGGATGGGAAACTGTTTGTTGTGGAACCGGCAGGAAATGAAATAAATGGCAGACAGATACAATAAAAGTTTGCAAATGGGATATATTTACTTACATTGAGAGTACAAACATCGTGGGGTGGAGCAATTGGTAGCTCGTCGGGCTCATAACCCGAAGGTTGCAGGTTCAAGTCCTGTCCCCACCACAAGTTAAAAGCCGCCCATCAAACAGGCGGCTTTTTTTTAGAGCTTTTCGGCTTGCCCATGTTTGTTACAAGGCAGAGTGCCATGATTTCTGACAGATCTTCTTATTCTCCACAATTGCACCCAGAAGCAAGCCGCTTTTGTTGTCCTGCTGCTCTCCTTCTTCTTCTGTTTTTTCTTTTTTGTGCACCTCCTCTTTCAGCCGAAGCCCTGCTCTGTGGCATAGACCGGCTTGAAGTGTCAGGATTCCGGGAATTGTCGGGCATGAATGTCGGGCTCATTACCAATGTGGCGGGTGTCAGCCGGAAAGGGGAGCCTGATTATGCCCTCATGCTCCGCAATGGAGTCAAACTGAAGTTTATCATGGCTCCGGAGCACGGTTTTTCGGCTGACAGGGAAGCAGGAAAACAAGTTGGCAACTCGATTATCAATGGTACTCTTCCGGTTTTTTCGCTCTATGGAGCTTCAAAAAACCCTGATATCCGCCAGCTGAAAACTATTGATACTCTTGTATTTGATCTTCAGGATATCGGTTCGCGCTGTTATACCTACATATCGACCATGAAGAGTGCCATGCAGGCCTGTGAGGAGGCTGGCATAGCTTTTATGGTGCTTGATCGGCCCAATCCGGTTATCCCCCTCTCTCCTGCAGGTTTTATGGTAGCGAAGGGTTATGACTCCTTTGTCGGTGCCGTTGATATTCCTTTCATTCACTCCATGACGGTAGGTGAGATTGCCATACTGCTGAAGGAGAGTAATTACCAGCATCTTGATCTGCGGGTGATCGCGATGTCAGGCTACAGCAGGGATCGGTTTGCTGATGAATATCCTGACTTCAGCTTTATGTCGCCTTCGCCGAATATCAGAGGTGTTGAGACGGCCATTATCTATCCTGCAACCGTCTTTCTTGAAGCAACAAAGGTGAGCGAAGGGCGGGGAAGTGATGCCCCCTTCAGGCAGTTCGGTGCGCCGTTTATCAATGCCCGGGAGCTTTCCGATGCTCTCAGGGAGTACAAATTGCCCGGAGTTAAGTTTGATGCTGTCTCTTTTCAGCCATTGTCCGGCAAGTTCACTGGCGAGCGCTGTCAGGGCGTAAAGCTATCACTGACTGACAGGAAAATCTTCAGCCCATTCAGAACTGCGGCTGCGATTCTCCTTGCGCTTCAGCGTCTCTATCCCGACAGAACAGCTCTTGACGAAGGGCATGTTTTTTTTGACCGCCTTGCCGGCACTCCCCGTTTTCGTGAGATGATCCGGAAGCAGATGTCGCTTGATGCCATTATGGAGGAGAGCCGGCTACAGGTAGAGTCGTTTAACCGAAACACTCCCCAGAGGCTTCTCTATCATTGAATCACTTCTCATTCAGATGTTCCCTGCTATGTAGGGTGAGGTAACGTTTAGTACGGAATTTATGTAAAATACAGGTAATTGTCAGTTTTTTATGGCTTGATTAAAAGTGTGAGAGTGCAGCTCTTTCAGCCCTCTACTCCTGTTTTTTTGTTTTTGAGGTGGTTACCGGTTCTTCTTTTTTCGGGCGTCCTCTTTTTTTAGAGTTCGACTCTTTCTCAGCATGGGTAACAGGTTCATCAGGTTCATCGGGCAGATCGGATATTTCATCCGGTTCAACCAGTGGTTCATCAAGATGTTCATCATGCAGATCGGGTACAGCAGTCAGGTCAATCTCATCGCAGAGCTCATCAATGATTTCATAGGCTGGAGCTGGAGCTTTTCCCCGTGCACCCCGTTTATTTTTCATCGCCGGTTCAATGAGCGTTATAACCTCATTGATAGACGAAAAAATATAAAGCTGTTTATCAAGATTTGTCAGTTTCAGAAGATCCTTGATCTGCTTGCAGAGGGAGACAAAAACAGCAAGCCCGTGTGACTGATTGGCAAGCTGGTGAGCAAGCAGAATTGAGCTTATCCCACATGAATCAATAGCTTTTACTTGCGAGAAATCAATGATCAGGTTTTTGCTACCCTCCTTGCATACCATCTCGTTCATTGCCAATTTGAATGATTCACCATGACGAAAATCAAACACCTCTTCTTCAATTTTCAGAATGGTTAACTCTTTGCGGGTTGAAACTGAGTAATTCATGATAAAACTATACTTTAATAACTGTAAAACATTGCCATTCAAGCATATAAGGGGCGGTTCTGCCAGTATGGCGCAGGGATTGTTGACAAGAAATCTAAAAAACGGCTCTTATCCCTAACCCGTTAGTAACTAAGGTAAAAAAAAAGCCCATAGTTAATATTTATTTTGCCTTGTAAATATTTTGTTTTTACCATCCAGACCAAAACAAATTCAACGCCGTCATCCGCAAAACTGATGCATGATGTTGATGAAAAGGACAAAAAAAGAAAATCCGGTTTTTTAAGTATCGAAACGATTTTACGTTGTACTGGTTTGCCGGACACGCCTCCTGCAAGATCTTCGGGAGAATATTGTTGCGCCCGATGAGCTTATGGCCGAGCTTCTTGCCCAGGGAGAATTATCAGGTTACGACGCAGTGAAGGAGGTGCTGGCTCAAAGCACAACAGATGCGCCCGAAATACTTAATGCGCTTTTTAGTACCGTTCGCGCCCATACCGAACCAATGCTTGTGCCCGATACCACAACATTAAGAGCAGAGAGCGCCAGCATAGATTTTTTTCTTTTGCCATGGGAAAGAGCGGTTGTCGCTGCCCGTGCGGCCAGAAAGTATTGGGCGCTTCCCGATGGTCCCGTGAGCAACAGGCAGTTGATGGATCTCTTTTCACTCTCAAGTGATATTTTCACACGGGGAACAAGAGATTCGTGAAGGTAAGGGAATCTCCCAGGTCGAAGCAAAGAAGAAATTGGAAAAATGGCTGAAATGAATGTGATGTGGTCTCCATCTGCATTGGATGATGTTGAGTCGATAGCGGAGTACATTGCAAGAGATTCAGTTGAGATTGCCTCTATTTTTGTTGGAAAAATATTTGACGTAACAGATCGGTTACAGAAATTTCCTTTATCGGGTAGGGTAATTCCTGAAATCAGGGAGTCTGTTTGTCGTGAAATTATATTTGGTGCTTATCGCATTATGAATCGTATTGTTCAAGAGGAGGTCTGGATTACAGGAGTCATGCACGGTGCTCGTGATTGGAAGATAGAGTAACTCAAAAGTATTCATCCATAATGAGAATCGGTGGTATATAATTGTAGTGGGTAAGGTCAACTATTGTCACCGCACTCCCTTTCTTCTCCCTGAATTGCTGAAAAAATAGTAGCTTGCTTCAACATCCTAAAAAGGGTTGTACGTTATTATTCAGCCGATTCATCAATTTATGGAAAACTCTCCAGCACGCTCTCACTCGCTCACCCGTAAAAAGTACCGCAAAAGTTGAGAGGCAGATAAACCCAAAGAATCGAAATGAACGAAGTCACTCATAACAAAATTGTATCATTTCTCTGGGGTATTGCCGACGATGTCCTCCGCGACCTCTTCAAGCGGGGCAAATACCCTGACGTCATTCTCCCCATGTGTGTCATCCGCCGCATGGACGCTGTGCTTGAGCCGACTAAAAAAGCCGTGCTCGACACCAAAAAGCTGCTCGACGATGCACGAATCACCGAACAGCGCGCCGCACTCTGTGAAGCGTCAGGGCATGCATTCTACAACACCTCACCGTTTACCTTGCGCGACCTCAAATCGCGCGGCAGTCAGCAGCATCTGCTTGCCGATTTCGAAGACTACCTCAATGGCTACTCATCAAACGTCCAGGACATTCTCGAAAACTTCAAGTTTCGCAACCAGCTCACCACACTCTCCAAAGCTGATGCCCTCGGCACCCTGATCAACAAGTTTCTCGATCCTGAAATCGACCTCACTCCCGCAGGTATCGACAACCATGCCATGGGGACGGTTTTTGAAGAGCTTGTCCGCAAATTCAATGAGGATAACAACGAAGAGGCTGGTGAACACTGGACACCCCGCGACGCCGTGCGCCTGATGGCCAACCTTGTCTTTTTGCCGATAGAGGACAAAATCAAGTCGGGCACCTATCTGCTCTGCGACTGCACCTGCGGAACCGGCGGCATGCTCACCGTTGCCGAAGAGACCGTTTTATCCATAGCCGCAAAGCATCAGCAGGATATACAATGTCTTCTCTACGGGCAGGAAATCAATCCCGAGACCTACGCCATTTGTAAAGCCGACATGCTGCTCAAAGGGGAGGGTGAAAACGCCGATCACATCGTCGGCGGCGCTGAATGGTCCACCCTCTCGCACGATGCCTTTCCCTCTCATCTCTTCGACTTCATGCTCTCCAATCCCCCCTACGGCAAGAGCTGGAAAAAAGATCTCGAAGCAATGGGCGGCAAAGAGGGGATGCGCGACCCCCGTTTCAGGGTGATGCACCAGGGCGAAGAGCTCTCACTCGTCACCCGCTCCAGCGACGGGCAGTTGCTCTTTCTGGCCAATCTGGCCTCCAAAATGAACCAGAGCTCCGCGCTCGGCAGCCGCATCGCAGAAGTTCATAACGGCAGTTCGCTCTTTACTGGTGACGCCGGGCAGGGCGAAAGCAACATCCGCCGCTGGCTCATAGAAAACGACTGGGTCGAAGCCATTGTTGCCCTCCCGCTCAACCTCTTTTACAACACCGGCATTGCAACCTATATCTGGGTGCTAACCAATCGCAAACCTGCACACCGTGAGGGTTTACTCCAGCTCATCGACGCCACCCAATGGTTCAAACCGCTCCGCAAAAATCTTGGCAAAAAGAACTGCGAACTCTCCCAGGAAGACATTGACCGCATCCTCAAAACCTTTCTTGATTTCGAAGAGACACCTGAATCCCGAATCTTTCTCAACGAAGAGTTCGGCTATTGGAAAGTAACCGTTGAACGCCCGCTTCGGCTCCACAGTCAGCTCACCATCAAAGCCATAGAGAGCCTGCGCTTTGCCTCCGGTGATGAAGAGATTCGTTCCACCCTCTACGAAGAGTGTGGCGACGACCTCTTCAACAGTTTCAGCATCATTGCTCCAGCGCTCGAAAAGCGCCTTGCCGAGTGGGGAAGCGACGACGAGGAGAGTGATGATAAAGAGGGTGGCAGCAAAAAAGGGCTCTCCGAAAAAAAGAAAAAGAAGCTGCTCGACCCGAAGACATGGGAACGCGACGGCAGGCTGGTTGAAACTGCTTATGCCTTGCGTACCATCCTTGGCGAACAGCTTTTTGAAGACCACAACCTCTTCCGCCAGAATGTCACCGCAGCACTCATGCAGGGAAGTATCAAGCTGTCCGCAGCCGACCTGAATAAAATACTGAAAGCAGTAAGCTGGAGGGTAGAAACCGCTTCCCCCGTCATTGCCAAAATGCACAAGCCCGGCAAGAACGAAGCTGAACCGCTCTACGGTCTTTACGATACGGTGACTCCCACAGGAAAGCATGTGATTGTCGAATACGAGCCCGACCCCGACCTGCGCGACACCGAACAGGTGCCCCTTCTCGAAGAGGGAGGCATTGACGCCTTCATCCGTCGCGAAGTGCTGCCCTACACCCCGGATGCATGGATCAAAGAGAGCGCCACCAAAATCGGGTACGAAGTCAGCTTTACCCGCCACTTTTACAAACCACAGCCGCTCCGCACGCTCGAAGAGATTACGGCTGACATTTTCGCCATTGAGCAGGAGGCCGAAGGGCTGCTCGACGGTCTGCTGAAGGGAGGTGCGCGATGAACAAGAAGATCGGAAGCGCCAGACAGGAGCCGCAACTTCCCGCAACCGTAGCGGACAACGAGACACTCCTTCTTACGGATCTGCGGATCCTTATCCAATCCGCCCGCCAACGGATCGCTACAGCGGCCTATTCTACCCAAACCCTGCTCTCCTGGCATCTGGGGCAGCGAATGCTCAAGGAAAATCTGCATGGTGCTCGTGCGGCCTATGGCAAGCAGATTCTCGTAACCGTGTCACGAGAATTGACTGCCGAATATGGGCGTGGCTTCAGTTATCCCGAACTCGCCCGCATGGTACAGTTCGTCCAGCTCTTTCCGGAGGAGTCAATTGTCGTGACACTGTCACAACAATTGAGCTGGTCTCACTTCCATGCCCTGCTACCCATCAAGGATTCCCTCGCCCGCGACTTCTATGCCGAAATGTGCCGAATCGAACGGTGGGATGTCCGCACCCTGCGCTGGAAGATTGGCGGCCTCCTGTACGAACGAACAGCCCTGTCGAAAAAGCCCGCAGCCGTCGTGGCCGCAGAAATTGGGAAGCTGCGCGAAGGTCAGTTGACGCCCGATCTTGTCTTTCGCGATCCCTACCTGCTCGACCTGCTCGGGCTGAATGGTGCCTACAGCGAGCGCGATCTCGAAAGTGCCATTCTGCGCGAGATTGAGGGTGTTTTACTCGAACTGGGCACCGGTTTTACCTTTGTAGCCCGGCAGAAGCGCATGAGCGTTGGCCGAGACGACTTTCATCTCGACCTGCTCTTCTATCATCGCCACCTGCACCGCCTCATCGCGGTTGAACTCAAGCTGGAGTCGTTCCAACCTGCCCATATTGGCCAGATGGAACTCTACCTCCGCTGGCTGGACAAGTATGAACGGCTTGCCGGCGAAGAGCCGCCCATCGGGCTCATCCTCTGTTCAGCAGCCGATGCCGAACAGGTAGAGCTGCTTGAGCTGGACGCCAAATCTATCCGCGTTGCCGAGTACCTGACCGAACTGCCGCCGCTACCCCTGCTTCGCGCCCGTCTTCAGCAGGCAATTGCGCACGCACGGGAGAGTGCCGTCCGCCAGATGCTCAACGAAGGAGGAAAGCCATGATTGCCCACCTCAAATCATATTCCGAATACAGGGAGTCGGGGCTACTTGATGGGCTGCTGAAAGGAGGGGCGCGATGAGTGATCTGCCGATGAAGGAAGCAACTGTTCAGGAATTCTTAACAGTTCACCACGAAAGGGCACCCGGAAGGGCAATCGGATGAGTGTGCGCGGGATAGACAGTTAATTAAACGGTGCCTTTCACAAGGCGATCTTTGAAGTCTATATTAAAGGCTGTGTTTAGTATGTAGCTTTTGTGAAACTATAATAAAGGAAGCTGTACAGATGAGGACTCCTGAAAATCTCTCTAAATGGACAGAGTTATGATTGCGGATCTGAAGCCTTATCCAGCATACAGGGATTCCGGTCTGCCGTGGCTCGGGAAAGTACCGGAGCATTGGATAATAAATCCAAATAGAGCGATTTTTCGTGAGATCAATGATTGCGGCCATGAAGAAGCAGAGATGCTTTCAGTTACGATCAAGAAGGGTATCATTCGCCAGAATACATTGCTGTCTGGCAGTTCGAAGAAGGATAGTTCAAGACAGGATAAATCAGCATACAAGCTGGTTCAGCCAGACGATATCGCATACAACAAGATGCGGGCTTGGCAAGGTGCAATCGGAGTCTCAGAGTATCGAGGCATAATTAGCCCAGCTTATATCGTTATGCGTTTACGATCCAGCTTGAATTATCCACGATACTTTCATCACCTTTACCGTACACCCCTATTTGCCAAAGAAGCAGAGCGTTTGTCTTATGGAATTACCTCCGACATGTGGAGCCTTCGGTCAGAGCACTTCAAGATGATCTATACACCATTGCCGCCACCCGACGAACAGGCCGCAATAGTGCGCTTTCTGAACTGGTCGAACGGGCAATTGGAAAAGGCCATCCGGGCAAAGCGCAAGGTCATTACGCTACTTAACGAGCAGAAACAGGCCATCATCCACCGTGCCGTCACCCGTGGTCTTGACCCCTCAGTGCCCCTCAAACCTTCAGGCATTCACTGGCTCGGCGATATTCCAGCGCATTGGGAGTTGAGGCGAATTTCAACTGCTTGTGATTTAGTCGTTGATGGGACACATTTTAGCCCACCGAATGAATCGGTAGGCGAGTTCCTTTACATTACAGCAAAGAACGTCAAAGAGTATGGAATAGAGACTTCTAACGCAACGTACATTAAAGCTATGGATCACCGCGACATATATCGTCGATGTCCTGTGCGAAAATATGATGTTATCTATATAAAGGATGGTGCAACAGCGGGGTTGGCTACAGTAAACAACTTAGATGAAGAGTTCTCAATGCTTTCAAGCATAGCTCTTCTTAGGCCAAAACCATCTGTGCTATTTCCCGACTTTCTTGCATTGTCCTTGAATGATCGTTTATTTAAGCAAAATGCACTGAGTAAAGTAGTTGGTGGTGCAATGACAAGGTTTACGATAGCTTTAATCAAAAGATTTCCACTTCTTATCCCACCATTAAGCGAACAATTGCTTATAGCATCAGCAGTAAACAATGAATTAAATCCGATTCTAAGCGTTCAGTCAAATATTGAACGTGAAATTGAACTGCTTCGCGAGTACCGTACACGCCTTGTTGCCGATGTGGTAACCGGAAAGCTTGATGTGCGTGAAGCTGTAATGAATTTGCCCGATGAAGCCTTGATTGATCTACCAGATAATAATAGTGTCGAAGGTCTTGAGGATGAACCCTTTGAGGAGGAGGCTATTCTATGACCACCGATACCACTGAAAAAGGGCTTGAAACCCTCATCATGCGCCACCTGACCGGTGTGGACGGTCTTGTTTCAGCCACCGGTCAGGTTGAACAGTCACCAACATCCTACGGCGGAACCGGATATATCGCAGGCACTCCAAAAGAGTATGACCGTGCATACTCGCTTGATGTTTCGCAGCTCTTCTCCTTTCTTCATGCCACGCAGCCCGAACCATTCGCAAAGCTTGTCCTTGCAGAGTCGAATGAACCGGGTGATATCAACCGCCTCAAGTTTCTTGCCCGCCTCTCCACCGAAATCGGCAAGCGTGGTGTGATTGATGTGCTGCGCAAGGGCATTGAGCATGGGGCTCTTCACTTCGACCTTTTCTACGGCACACCCTCTGAGGGCAACATAAAGGCTTCCGGGCTGCACGGGCAGAACCGCTTCTCCATCACGCGCCAACTGGCCTATAGCACTGATGCAACCCGCCGCTCTCTCGACCTCTGCCTCTTCATCAACGGTCTGCCCATTGCCACCTTTGAGCTGAAGAACAGCCTCACCAAACAGACCGTGGCCGATGCGGTTGAGCAGTACCGGCGCGACCGCAGCCCGCGTGAGCAGCTCTTCGAGTTTGGCCGCTGTGTGGTGCACTTTGCCGTGGACGACAGCGAGGTGCAGATGTGTACGGAGTTGCAAGGCAAGGGCTCGTGGTTCCTTCCCTTCAACAAGGGTTATCACGATGGTGCAGGCAATCCTTCCAACCCGAATGGCATCAAGAGCGACTATCTCTGGAAAGAGCTGCTTACTCCGGCAGGGCTCACCAACATCCTTGAAAACTACGCGCAGATTGTTGAGGAAAAAGATGAGCGGAGAGGGAGAAAAAAACGTCGTCAGGTCTGGCCCCGTTACCATCAGCTTGGCGTGGTGCGTCAGGCTCTGGCTGATGTGCAGGAGTTTGGAGCAGGGAAGCGTTACCTCATCCAGCACTCCGCCGGGAGCGGCAAATCAAACTCCATTGCCTGGCTTGCGCACCAGCTTATTGGCCTGAAGCGGGAGGGTAGGGAGCTGTTCGACTCCGTGATTGTGGTTACCGACCGCCGAATTCTCGATGACCAGCTCCAGAAAACCATCCGCCAGTTCATGCAGGTTGGCGCTACGGTAGGCCATGCACGGCAATCCGGTGACCTCCGCCGCTTCATTCAGGAGGGAAAGAAGATCATTGTCTCCACGGTGCAGAAGTTTCCCTTCATCCTCGATGAAATCGCCATGGAGGCAGCTCGAACCTTTGCCATTATCATCGATGAAGCGCACTCAAGCCAGGGAGGAAAGACATCGGCAGCAATGAGCCAGGCACTTTCCGGCAAGAATAGCTTTGATGCTGAAGAGCCCGATCCTGAAGATACGGTCAACGAAGCGCTCGAAAAACGCATGGCTGCCCGCAAAATGCTGACCAACGCCAGCTACTTCGCCTTCACGGCAACACCCAAGCACAAAACCCTTGAGATGTTCGGCGAAGCGCTGCCGCCTGACGCCGAAGGCAAGGTGAAGCACCGCCCCTTCCACAGCTACACCATGAAGCAGGCGATTGATGAGGGGTTTATCCTTGATGTGCTCAAGAGCTACACCCCCGTCGAGAGCTACTACAAACTGATCAAGAAGATCGAGGATGACCCGGAATTCGACACCAAAAAAGCGAAAAAGAAATTGCACCGGTACGTCGAAAGCCACGACCACGCCATCCGGCTCAAGAGCGAGATTATGGTGGATCATTTTCACGAGCAGGTGTTGGCCGCTGGCAAAATAGGGGGTCAGGCGCGGGCCATGGTAATTACAAGCGGCATCGAACGGGCTATCCAGTACTTTCATGCCTTCCAGATCTATCTCACGGAACGCAAGAGCCCGTACAAGGCAATTGTGGCATTTTCAGGTGTGCACGATTATGACGGCGCCCAGGTCAGTGAAGCTTCGCTTAACGGCTTCCCGAGCGGAGAAATAGCCGACAAGATCAAGAACGACCCCTATCGATTCCTCATCTGTGCCGACAAGTTTCAGACCGGCTATGATGAGCCTTTGATGCATACCATGTATGTCGATAAACTGCTTTCAGGCATCAAGGCGGTGCAGGCCCTCTCACGCCTCAACCGCTCACATCCGCTGAAGTACGACTGCTTTGTCCTCGACTTCCAGAACAACGCTGACACCGTTGCCTACGCATTCCAGGACTACTATCGCACCACGCTGCTTGCCGAAGAGACCGATCCGAACAAACTGAACGACCTCAAGAGAGATCTCGACAACGCGCAACTCTATACACCCGAACAGGTGCAGCAGCTTGTTTCGCTTTTTCTTGGCGGTGCCGACCGTGACCAGCTCGACCCGATCCTCGACAACTGTGTTGCGCTTTATACCAGCTCGCTCGACGAAGAGGGGCAGGTGAAATTCAAGGGCAATGCCAAAGCTTTCTGCCGCTCATACAGCTTCCTCTCCTCTATTCTGCCCTACAGTAACGCCGCATGGGAAAAGCTCTCAATCTTTCTGAACCTCCTCACGCCCAAGCTCCCGGCTCCAGTGGAGGAGGATCTCTCGAAAGGTATCCTCGACGCTATCGACATGGACAGCTACCGGGTCGAGAAGAAAGCGATGCAGAACATTGTACTCCAGGACAGCGACGCCGAAATAGAGCCCATACCGATGGAAGGCGGCGGCCACAAAGCCGAACCGGAGCTCGACCGCCTGAGCAACATCCTCAAAAGCTTCAACGACCGATGGGGCGGGCAACTGCAAGACCCCGAACGCCAGACCAAACGCATCGTTGACGACATTGCGCCAAAAGTAGCCGAAAGCACAGCCTACCGGAACGCCAGGGAAAACACCCCCCACACCGCCCGCATGGTGCACGACGAAGCACTCGGCAAGGTGATGCAACTCATCCTGAAAGATGATACCCAGTTCTATAAACTCTTTGTCGAAAACGAATCCTTCCGCCGCGAACTCGGCGATGTAGTCTACGCCATGACCAACGGCTGACCACAGGTTTGGGGACGTTCTTCAGCAGCGATAAAACTACCGGTCAACAGTGACAAGTACTCCACGATAAGCCAGCATTTCAAAACTCAAGGTGAAACAGAAATAAAGCCATACCGAATAGCTGATGATCTCTGTTGGATACCGGTGGCCGCCGAAGGGGTTCGTTTTCTTATCGATAGTCGAACCTTAACGAATTTCATTTTGCTTCTTTGTGGTTGAAATGGCTTTTATGCTTGCGCGGACGAATTCCTGAGATATCCTGAATTTTTGGGCGATCATTGCGATTACGTTATGAGCAAGTTGCGGATTTTGTCTTTCAAATATGGCAAGTTCAGTAATTATCTCTGACCATAATTGCACAGACCTGTTTGGGTCATTGGGAGGGTCAGGCAGGGTTTTTAAGATATTGATATATTTCCAGTGCTCAAATTTACGGCTATGTAACAACCATGGCCCATATTCACAATTATTACGGTCACTATAATAAGGATAATCAAAGGCAAGTTTTTGCGTATCGAGGGTAAGAATACCAAATCCCGATGTGCTTCCATTATCCACATTCTGTTCACTCTGCCAGCCATGAGCGTGGAGGCTCCACTTGCGCCACACTGTTCGCTTTATTTTACCGGATACTATTGATTGACTTCCTTAATTACAATAACTTGGCAAAACAAGGACTTGGGTTATGATATCTTTTTATAAGAATCTGCGATTGTTGGATGTCTCAACAACAGGGAATAGATTTTTGATGGGTATATTGGTGTAATCCGCTTTCTGATCGACCACTATAAGGGAACAGTATAGGTATGAATGTCGACAATAATTACGACACCAGCTTCACGTTTGAAGAACGCTATCACATGCTTCAAGCTGTCTTTGATACCAGTGATATAGCTTTTGTTATGGATCGCAATGATATCATTCTTGAGGCCAACAAGGCTTTTGCCGCAATGTTAGGCAAGCAGGTTCAGGAATGCATCAACACCAACGCATTTGATTTGCTTCCTCCTGATCTGGCAGCATCCAGAAAAGAAAAAACTGACGAAGCCTTTCGCACCGGTAAAATCAATACGCTTGAAGATCAACCTGAAGGACGGTTTATTCTTAGTACCATTACCCCCATAGCATCCAGGAAGAACACCATTACAGCGCTCCATATTTCCGTAAAAGACATTACAGAACTTAGGCTGGCTGAGAAGGAGTCGCAAAATCAGCAGACTTTCAGCAGCACACTGGTCAATGCAATTCCGGGAGCCTTCTATATGATTGATTCCGAAGGACGGTTTGTTCAGTGGAATGCCTACGAGCGGGATATTGTCGTTGGCAAACCCGAAAGTGTCATGGCGAATACCTTTGTCATTGAAACCATTCATCCGGACGACAGACCGATTGTAGCCGAAAAAATCAGAAGTATTCTGGAAGACGGCATTGAAGATTCTGTAGAAGTTAGAATCCTGATGCATGGAGGCCCTGAAGTCCGATGGTTTCAGTCTACAGGCAAAAGAGTTATCATCAATGACAACAAATTTCTTATTGGGATTGGCATTGATATCACTGACCGCAAACAAGCTGATATAGCTACCCAGGAACAGAGCGAAGAGCGTTTCAGGGCAATGTTTGAGGAGCATTCCGCCGTACAATTGATCATTGATCATGAAACAGCCAGAATCATTGATGCCAATCATGCGGCAGCCAACTTTTATGGCTGGTCCATTGAGGAGCTTCGCCGGAAGTCGATGTACGAAATCAATACCCTTTCTGTTGAACAGGCAAAGCATGAAATAGAAAAAAACAGCCAGTCTGGACAAGGCCCCTTGTCATTTAAGCACCGCAGGGCTGACGGCTCTGTACGCGATGTAGAAATTTTACGCAAGATCATCAAAATCAAGGGTAAAGATCTTTCCTATGCCATCATCAATGACGTTACCGAACGCAAGCAGGCCGAGATAACACTTAAAAAAATGAGTGTTGCCGTAGAGCAAAGTCCCGCCATTGTAGTCATGACCGATGCTGAGGGCAACATCGAATACGTCAACCCGCAGTTTACTGAGTGCACCGGGTATACTATTGAAGAGGCAAAAGGACAAAACCCCCGAATCCTTCAGTCAGGCCTGATGCCGAAATCGGTCTATGAAGATCTCTGGAAAACGATTCTTGCAGGCAATATCTGGCGTGGGGAACTGCAGAACAAAAAGAAAAACGGCGAGCTTTTCTGGGAGAGAGTTGTTGTGTCCGCTATTCGGAATCCCGATGGAGAAATAACCAATTTTGTTGCAGTCAAGGAAGATATCACCGAACAGAAAATATTGACCGATGCCCTGATAGCATCCAAAGAAAAAGCAGAAGAGCACGATCGTTTGAAATCAGCGTTTCTGGCCAATATCAGCCATGAAATACGCACACCCATGAACGGCATTCTCGGTTTTTCAGAATTGCTGAAGGAGCCTCATTTATCCGCAGAGGAACAGGCAGAATATATCGATCTTATGCAGCGAAGCGGCAACCGCATGCTCAATCTCATCAATGATCTCATCGATATTTCACGCATTGAAGCAGGCGAAACAATGTTGCAGGTAACAGAAACCCCGGTAAACGAACTCTTACACGACGTATGCACCTTTTTCAAGCCTCAAGCCAAAGCAAAAGGGTTACGCTTAAGCTGTACTGCAGGGCTGTCAGACAATGAAAGCATCATCGTAAGTGACCAGGCAAAGATTCACCAGATACTGACCAACCTTGTCCAGAATGCCCTCAAATTTACTCATACCGGGGGTATTGAGATTGACTATACCAGAAAAGGTAGTATGCTTACTTTTTGTGTCAGTGATACCGGTATCGGAATTCCTGTAGAGATACAAAACAGAATTTTCGATCGCTTCCTTCAAGTGGATAACTCACTGACACGTACTCATGAAGGTTCCGGACTGGGATTAAGCATTTCAAAAGCATATGTAGGCATGCTTGGTGGCACGATATGGGTTGAATCAGAAGAAGGTAAAGGAAGCACATTCATTTTCACCATTCCCTATAACCCTCTTAAATCCACTACAACAGAGTATCCATTACCACCTGTTGAGCAGGTGACGGTCAATCCATTATCCGGCACAACCATCCTTATAGCCGAAGATGACGAAATAAGTAGTTACTTGTTGAAAAAGAACCTGAAAGGCGAAAACCTGATGATCCTTCATGCCAGCAACGGACTGGAAGCCGTGGCTATTGTCCAGAGCCATCCAGAGATTGATCTCGTGCTTATGGACTTAAGAATGCCGGTGATGAGTGGGTATGAGTCTTCTCGGCAAATAAAACAAATCCGGCCGGGGTTACCCATCATTGCCCAAACGGCATTTACGTCGAAAGAAGACCGAGTAAAAGCTCAGGAAGCCGGTTGTGACAGCTTTATTACCAAACCGATCAATAAAACTGAGTTGCTCGGGTTATTACAAAAACTTCTCAATCGTTAAGCTTCAACCCTATCCTGAAAGAGCACAACACAACAAAACAAGACCCCGACTTGGACAGCTTTAGGCAAGGGAAGAGCATTAACTGATTGTGCCGTATTTAATTGTATATTGCAATTAGCTATTTATTCCTGTTCCATAGTGCATTTTCCATACCCACCCCCTATCCCTATGGCAAAAAAGCAGCAGAGCATCAACCCCGCACTCCCTTCTGAGTTACGCTCACATGCCGAAAAGCGCATGGAAGAACACCACCACAGCACTCCCGTCTCAACACTCAGCACTGCCTCCTCACCTGTAGAAATGCTCAAGCTTGTCCATGAGCTCGAGGTTCACCAGATAGAGCTTGAAATGCAGCAGGAAGAACTTGCTCGCACCAGAATTGAGCTGGAGGATAGTCTCACTCTTTACACCGATCTTTATGACTTTGCGCCAGTTGCGTATTTGACTCTGGGACCCGACAGCACAGTCCTTCAGGCGAACCTGACAGCCACAAAGCTGCTTGCAGTAGATCGCACCCGATTACAGGGCATGCGGTTTCAAAACCTTGTTGTTCCAGAAGACCATTCGGTACTTGTTGAATTTCTTGAGGAATTGTTCACAAAGAGAGTGTTTGGCATCTGCGAGGTAAAGCTTTTAGGGGATACGGCCAAACTATCAACAACTCTCCAGACTAAGATTGGCCGCACAGTTCGCCTTGATGCAGGAATTTGTGATACCAGTGATGGATGCCGGGTTATCCTCACCGATATCAGTGAGCAAAAAAGAGCTGCAAACGAACTCCACAGGCTGACCAGAATTCTCCAGGCCACCACCCATTGCAATCAGTCGCTGATTCACAGCACAGATGAAAGAGAACTGGTTCAAAAGATATGCAATATCGTTGTAGATATTGGCAGCTATCGGATGGCATGGATTGGTTATGCAGAACACGACAAGGAAAAAAGCGTACGCCCGATAGCCCAATCAGGTTTCGATGAAGGATACCTTGAAACAGTTACAATATCATGGGATGATAACGCATTTGGACGAGGCCCTACAGGAACCGCAATCCGCACTGGCAAACCAGCATACTCATTTGATATCATCCATGACCCGATGATGAACCCATGGCATAAAGAAGCCATTAAACACGGGTATGCAACCTCTCTCAGCTTACCCTTGAAAGCCGATGATGAGGTGTTTGGTGCATTATCGGTCTATTCTACCCATTCTGGAGCTTTTAATCCAGAAGAGACAAACCTTCTCACAGCACTTGCGGATAATCTGGCGTATGGCATCAGGATGTTGCGAACCCGTGAAGCAAAACAACGCTCAGAAAATGCGCTGAAAGCGAGTGAAGAGCGGTTCAGAAAGTTTTTTGAAGGCCATTCTTCCGTAATACTGATTATAGATTTGGATACCGGGTCAATCATTGATGCAAATCCTGCAGCTCAAGATTTTTATGGCTGGTCGATCGAAGAACTCCGCAGTATGCATATTCATGAGATCAATACGCTCCCGGCAGAAGAGGTTAACAAAAATCTGGAGAAAATCAGATTGGGAGGCAGAAGACGGTATTTATTTCAACACCGCAGGGCAGATGGCTCAATTCGTGATGTTGAGGTGTTCGCAAATGTCATTCAGGTCGGAGGAAAAGAGTTCGTTTATCCAATTATTCACGATATCACCGAACAGAAAGTTGCAGAAGAGAAGATAAGAAGCTATGTAAAACAGCTGGAAAGCGCAATGCAGGGTACGCTCCAGGCAGTAGCAAAGGTCGTTGAAGCCCATGATCCCTACACCGCAGGTCATGAGCGGCGGGTTGGCATCATCGCGGCAGATATAGCACGGGAAATGGGGTGGAGCGACGAGAAGTGCCAAACCCTGCAGCTCATCGGATTGGTACACGACATCGGCAAAATGAGCATCCCTGCCGAGATACTTTCCAAACCAAACCGATTGTCACCAATCGAGTTTGAGCTCGTCAAGACTCATGCAGAACAGGGCTATCAAATCCTCAAGGATGTCAAGTTCTTTCAGCCGATTGCCGAAATCATCCGGGAGCACCACGAGCGAATGGACGGCAGCGGCTATCCGCAGGGCCTGAAAGGAGAGGAGTCCCTTCCTGAATCACGCATACTTGCCGTAGCCGATGTACTTGAATCCATGGCCTCACATCGCCCTTACCGGGCCTCATTAGGCATCGAAGAGGGCATTCATGAAATTGAAAGTCATCGGGGGCAGCTCTTTGACCCTGAAGTAGTTGAGGCCATGCTCCGTCTCTTTCGCGAAAAAGAGTATCAGCTCCCGCACTGATGCCAGCCACCCGGAACAGAGAGTCAACCCGCCCGTTTGGTTACGCTTTTCTCAGCTCCGGAATTACCAAGGCACAGCGAAAGATGTTCAAAGAACTTTCCCGTTGAAGACGGAGGAGCAGGCAGTGGCGTCATGAGTGGCACCAGTTCAACCGCTGAAGAGAGTGATAGTGTTGCGCCCATGGCTCTTTGACTGGTACATGGCAGCATCGGCATGCTTCATCAGGGTCTGTTCATTCTCTCCGTGCTCAGGGAAGAGTGCGATACCAATACTGCATGAAATGTTGATGGTGTGTCCTTCTAACTCGAAAGGCTGAAGGATAGCATTTCTGATCTTTTCGGCAATGCCAACGGCATTCGATAGTTCAGCAATATGCTGCAGCAACACGACATACTCATCACCCCCAAGGCGCGCCAGAGAGTCTCCGCTTCTTCGCAGGACGCCAAGGGTTCGGGTTGCCACCTCCTTAAGCAGCAGGTCTCCTATCTGATGTCCCAGGGTGTCATTAACCATTTTGAAATTATCGAGATCAAATAACATCAATGCTGCCATTGTGCCGTTCCGTTGACCCTGGGCAAGAGTCTGTGTTATCCGGTCAGATAACAGACGACGATTTGGAAGGCCAGTCAAAGAGTCATGCATGGCCAGATCTTCAATCACATAGTTTTGCTCCATCAGGAGTTCATTCTTTTTGTCCGCAATTTTTTTAGCGACAATATCCCAGGCGTGATCTGCCAGAGTCGAAACCCATTTGACATCATCTTCATCATACTCAATAAGTTTGTTGCCAACCCCGATAATCGCAACGACTTTATCATCACGCAAAACAGGAACAACCATTTCACGTTTGATTTCGGCATGTCCTTCTGGCATCCCTTTGCGACTTTGGAGAGTGGCATAATCATTATGGATAACCGCCTTCTGTTCGCGCAGAGCATCAGCCCATACGCCAGCCTGATCGACAGGATAGTGCTGCGTCTCGGTTGTTGCTGTGCACATATTCTTTCTGGTGTTGGTTGACCATGCCTGAAAAGAGAGTGTTATCTGGTCTTCAAGAACAAAATGAAAGAAACTGATGGAGCTATTGGTCAATAATTCTGCCTCATCAAGTGTCATCTGCAGCAGCTCTTCTATCGAATAAGTTGCCTCCATCAGAATAAGAGAGAAATGAAATGAGGTGACAGTTTCATATCGCTTGCGCTCAGTGATGTCTTGAATAATTGAATAGAGAAGATTCTTGCCAGCAATCTCTATCTTGCTGCTGAACACATCAACATCACGAATAGAGCCGTTTGCCCTTCTGTGCCTGAATGAAAAATGATTTTTTTCGCCTGATATGGCTTGCTCCATGGCAGCCATTGTCTCTGCAGGATAAAGCGTATTGATTTTCAGTATGTTCATCCGGCGTAGCTGTTCGAGAGGCCATCCATAAAATTTTGCAGCTGCTGGATTGGCATCAACAATCTTGCCATCCTCCGGATCAGTGATCAGCATCACAGTATGATGGTTCTGAAACAGAGTGCGGTATCGCGTTTCGCTTTCCCGCAAATGTTCAATTCCCTCTTGATGTGCCTCACTGGTGCGCAATACCGTAATGGCATAGGCCAGGTTGTCCGCCAGTGTTGTGAGCAGCTCCGTCTCTATTGAGTCAAAGGCATCTGGAAGAGGAGAATAAACCGTTACGGCGCCAAACACCTTATTGTCAGCTTTCAAAGGTAAGCTCACAACAGAGAGGTAACCACGAGCTGTCGCATCTCTACGCCAGGGCTCAAAAAGCGGATCGTTCAGTACATTACGGATAAACGATGGTGTTCCCGTACGGATTGCGGTTCCTGTCGGTCCGCGTCCACGATCAACATTTGCCCAGGAGACATTCAGGCGACTCCGATAACCTTCGTCAAAACCTGCATGAGCAACAGGGCGCACACTTTTATCCTTGTCTTGTTTCGCATAACCCACCCATACCATCCGATAACCACCGATTTCAATGATGATGCGGCAGATAGAATCCAGCAACTCCAGTTCATTACGGGCATGAAGCATGATCTCATTACATTGACGTAACATCTGGAGTGTGCGATTCGACAGGATAAGATCATTTTCAAACTTCTTGTGATCAGTGAAATCGGTAACGACAGGCCCTGCATCATTTTCCGCCATCCTCGGTTCAGTATCCTGTACCGTTATTGAGAGCTGAGTCAGCTTGCCCTCTTTATCCGCTATAGGAACAAACATAAACCGATTAAAGCGCCCCTCTCGTTCATCATCATAGGTGATGATTTTACCAGTCCGAAGGGCTTCATCAACTTTTTCCCGGCACTTTGCAGCCAGTTCAGGAGGGATTACATCGTAAGCATTATTACCGATGCACTCATGCACCTGCTTGCCAAAAATGATGCCGAAAGCTTGGTTGGCCTCAAGAATCTTACCATGATGATCAATCACGAATGAAGGCCCAAAAGTATCAAATACAGAAAGAAGCGTTTTGTAGCGCTGCTCAAAAGTACCAGCACTCTCCTCTTTTTCATCACTATTGTCCTGCATCGGGAATGAGTAGTGTTGTGGTAATCAAAATGTATACATCAAAGAAGTTCCCCGTTGAAGGCGGAGGAGCAGGCAGTGGCGTCATGAGTGGCACCAGTTCAACCGCTGAAGAGAGTGATAGTGTTGCGCCCATGGCTCTTTGACTGGTACATGGCAGCATCGGCATGCTTCAT
>JABDHK010000010.1 GCA_012972835.1 Chlorobiaceae bacterium
CTGAGCGACTCCAGCCAAATGCATTTTCGGCAACCCGTGGCTTACCGTCCAATATGGTTAGCGCAACATCTCCCATTGCTTGGCGTCGAACTGGCCACGGAATTAAGGTAACCAGTCGAGTAATCAGCCCTGCTATCTCAGGATTTATGCCGTTGCGATTCATTACAGATGTCTTCATATGCAAGTTCTCCAGTTTTTACGTTGCAGTATGAAGATATTATAAAAGGTAGATCAGTATTTTCCTAATCCCTAAGAGCTATGGCAACAAAGAAAAAGGAAATAATAGTGAAGGAGTGTGCTTTTGGATGTGTGGAGAAAGCTTCTGATCTAAACAAGCATCATGTTTGTGTGGTTCTGAAAATCAGTGTCATGGTTGTTGTGTTTACTGTTTGTGGGTTGAAAGCAGCAGGTGTTTCGTCATTGCTCTATACAGGGATAGGTATGGCTGCAGTGTCAGTTATTATATTGGCTCTTTTGGGCTTGGCTTTGACTACGAATTTGTTTGATCAGGCTGATAACAGGTCGACACAAAATCCCTCAGCCACTATACAGAAAAAAATGAAAAGGAACTTTTCGCTGAGATGGTTGCCTTCACACCCTTTAAGGAATACGGCAAAGCCATTGCTCCACTGCCAAGCGACATTGAAACAATGATCGGCAAATTTTTTAACAACTAATACAAAACACAATCAAATGGGGATTCAACCCACAGCAATCCTCATTGTTGCCTCAATCCTTCCTGTTTGAAGATCATCACCGAGTTGTCATTGTAGCTGTGCCCCCTTTTTTGCATTCTCAAACGAAGTGTTGTGAGTGTTGCTTGTGGCGGGTTCATACTGCAGCTATGCAGCAAATATTTTGCAGTCTAAAGCGTTGACTCTTTGTATATTTTACTAAGATGATTAAAGGATTTGAGTTACCTTTATTACTTCAGGAGATAAACAACTGAAACCATAGGAGAAACAATATGAAAGCATCACGTTCCATTCTTGCGGTTCTTCTGGCGACTTCGTTTTCTACGGTTGCCATGGCTGCTGATGTTGTCAAGATAGCCATCACCGGGCCGTTTTCAGGGGGATCCGCTCCGATGGGTGTCTCCATGAGAGATGGGGTCAAATTGGCCGTTTCCCAGATTAACCAGAGGGGCGGTATCGCCATTGGCAGCAAGAAGATAAAGATTGAGCTGGTCGAACGCGACGATGAAGGTAAAAACGACCGTGGCGCACTGGTGGCCCAGGAGATATCTTCAATGGGTGATATTTCCGCAGTCATTGGCACGGTGAATACAGGGGTCGCTTTGATGGGCGATAAATTTTATGTTGAGAAGGGAATAGTAAAAATTATTTCACCTGCTGCAGGCAGTGCATCTATGACCCAGTGGAGTAAAGCGGGAGTTAAAGATTTGCCGATTTTCCGTTTCGCTTCACATGACGGTATTCAGGCACAGATGGTGGTTGAAAAAGCCTTAAGGCTTGGTTTGACAAAGGTTGCGATATTGCATGATGCGACCAATTACGGGGTTTCCGGACGTGATGATCTTATTGAACAAATCAACAAACAGGCAGGCAAGCTCAAGGTGGTAGCTATAGAGAAGTTTGCCATTGGTGACAAGGATATGACAGGGCAGCTCATTAAAGCCAAGGCCGCCGGTGCACAGGCGATTCTGATATGGGGTATCGGGCCTGAGCTGGCCGCTGTAGCATCCGGGAAGGAAAAACTTGGGTTTAAGGTTCCAATGATTGGCGGATGGACGTTGTCAATGAGCAACTTTATAGATACAGCTGGAGCCTCCGGCAATGGCGCTTTTATGCCGCAGACGTTTATCGAAGATGAGTCGATAGCAAGAGCTAAACCTTTTATTCAATCTTACCATAAAGCTTATGGTGTTACCAGAATTCCATCACCTGTTTCCGCAGCGCAGGGTTATGATGCGGCGTTGTTGTTAGCTGAAGCTATTCATGAGGCAGGTTCCACCAATCCGGCAAAAATAAAGTTGTCGCTGGAGAATCTCAAAGTGACCGTCAAAGGTGCTATTGCAGACTGGAAAAAGCCCTGGACAAAGTGGAATCCATCGAATGTTGAGACTCATGAGGCTTTCCGCCGGGCAACAACGGTGATGGGAAAGGTTCAGAACGGTCGTGTTGTATTGGCTAATCCCTCAGAAAAATTTGTGCTGGAGGGAGCAACTGCCAATTGAGTTTTGATCTGTAAATGGATGTTTAACTGGCAATCATGGACGCAAAGTATCTCGCTTTAGCTCAGATGGCTGTGGGCGGAGGATTGATGGGCATGGCCTACGCTCTGGTAGCTTATGGCTTCCAGCTGACGCATGCCGCAGGCAAGGCGGTGAACTTCGGGCAGGGTGAGCTGGTTATGCTGGGTGCCTTTGCAGGGATATCTCTGTCTGGTATAGGCCTTCCCTACTGGCTCTCTGTGTCAGGGGCGATGGTGGTGGGGGCACTGCTTGGCTGGTTTGTAGAGCGAATTGCAGTCCGACTTGCTTTACAGCAGCGAAATGAGGGCTGGATTCTGCTTACGATTATTGTGGGTCTTTTCTGTGTCTCCCTCGTTGAGAACATCTGGGGGCGCGAGGATCGGCCATTTCCAACGCCATGGCCTGCTGGTGCTCTCGATTTTTTCGGCATATCGGTTACCTGGCCGGAACTTGCTATAGCAGCAGGAGCGTTGAGCATCATGACGCTGGTTGAGCTTGCCAAGCGTTATACCATGGTGGGCATAGCTGTTCAGGCTGTCAGTGCCGATCCCGACGCAGCAGAGCTATGCGGCATTCGCTCACGCTCGGCTATCTCACTCTCATGGGCGGTCTCCGGAGCTGCAGCAGCCTTTGCCGGAACAGTTATTGGGCCAGTGACAACTGTCGGGCCTACCATGGCGGCAGCGTTGACGCTGAAAGCGTTTTCGGTTGCGGTGGTTGCGGGTCTCGACAGTGGGTTTGGGCTTGTTATTGCTGGTGTTGCGTTAGGGGCAGCAGAGAACCTTTCCGGCTATCTGCTCGGAAGCGGATGGCGCGAGGCACCCGGCCTTATTCTCCTTATCCTTGCACTGGCGCTTCGTCCCCAGGGGATTTTCGGCAAAAAAATTATCCGTAAAGTGTAAGGGGAATGCTATGTCTGCCGTCGTTGATATTCGCTTGAGGGAGAAAACAGCAGAACGGATTGTACGCATAACCTTGTTTATCGGGCTTGCTCTTCTTCCGATGCTTTGGCAGGGACAATACGCCCTTGGCCTGCTCACCCTGATGGCTGTTTACGGAGTTCTTCTTATAGGCCTTGATGCAACTGTGGGATACCTTGGACAGGTGAACCTTGCGCAGGCTGCGCTCTTTGGACTCGGCGCATATGGCACTGCTCTGGCAGTACAATCCGGGGCTTCGTTTCCGATGGCCTTGTTGGCTGGAATTGTTGCAGCCCTTATTCCGGGTGCTGTACTCTCGCTCCCGGCCCTACGGCTGGAAGGTCCGCAGTTTGCCCTTTCAACTCTTTCCTTCGCAACCTTGTCGGTCATTATTCTCAATGAGTCTGAATCGATAACCAATGGTGCAATGGGTATATCGATTATCAGGCCAAGACTTTTTATGGTTGACCTTGATGCGAGAGGCTTCTACTGGCTCTCTCTTGTGATATTGTTTGCTGCGTGGTGGGCATCGCAGATGTTGCTTAAATCCCGCATCGGGCTCGCCATTGAGGCATTGCGTGATTCTCCGACAGCTACTGATTCGCTTGGTATAGGCACCCTGCGCCACAAGGTGCTGGCGTTTGCTTGGGGAAGTGCACTGGCCGGTCTTGCCGGGGCATTGCATGCCATGAATTTTGGATATCTGCAGCCTGCAGCTTTCGGCTATGACCTGATGGTTATGTTGCTGCTTGGTGTTGTTTTCGGGGGACG
This sequence comes from Chlorobiaceae bacterium, assembly GCA_012972835.1. GTDB lineage: Bacteria > Bacteroidota > Chlorobiia > Chlorobiales > Chlorobiaceae > Chlorobium. The sequence continues at coordinate 3,907 of JABDHK010000010.1, forward strand.
CCGAAGTCAGTGGGGTGCTTTCGTGGGGGCGGCAGTTGTAGCCATGCTGCCCAACCTGCTGTCGAACAGGACGCTGTTCACCGGCCTTGTCACTATCGGCTCTATCCTTACGCTTCTTCCTGTGATCAGGAGAGTTATGACGAGGAGAGTTCCGATATTTCGGGAAGTGGCACCAGCAGTGGCTATGGCTGTGGCCTTGGTTCTTGCTTTTTTTGCATCCAACGTGGAGGAGTGGCGTAAAGGCATTTTCGCTCTCTTTCTTTTTTCTGCGGTTGTCGGTCTACCAAATGGACTTGCGGGTGCTGTGACAGCAATGTTATCCCGCTTGATACGTTTTGCCCCTGACCCTCTGCCTCAAGCCAAAGGAGGAATCCGGTCGCCGGAAATCTTTGCCGGGCTTCCACTGCATGTGTCAAACCTCAAAAAATCTTTTGGAGGTGTAAGGGCTGTTGATGGCATTACGCTCGACATCGGGCAAGGGGAGACACTTGGCATGATAGGTCCCAACGGTTCAGGCAAGACAACATTTGTAAACCTCGTGTCAGGGCTTTATGCGCCTGATTCTGGTTCAGTGGAGATTGCCGCTACCAGGCCTGTGCCAGGCAGCCTCATGTCGGCCTTTTCGGCAGGAGCTGCCCGCACCTTTCAAAATTTGCAACCCTTCTCAGGCTTGACCGCGTTGGAGTCTATTTTTGTGTGTCAACGTGATGGCGGGAAGTCTGAAGCCATGGGCTGGCTTAGTGCGGTTGGTCTGGAAGATAAGGCGCGGGTTCTCTGTTCGGAGTTGTCGTATGGCAACTTGCGCTTTCTTGAGATTGCGAGGGCTCTGGCCACACGGCCACGGTTGCTGATGCTCGACGAACCGGCAGCTGGCATGTCCAGGCCCGATATTTTACGGCTTGTTGATCTGGTTACATCGATTAATCGTGCAGGGGTGCCTGTTCTTCTCATTGAGCACCATCAGGACGTTGTTGCTGAGTTGTGTGACCGGGTTGCTGTAATGGATGATGGTCGTTTGATCGCGTTGGGAACTCCAGATCAGATTAGGCGTGATCCGAAAGTGATTGAAGCATATCTTGGTGCAGATGACACGGAAACAGAGGCTCTCTGTGAAACGGAGGGGTTATGCTGAGAGCAGAAAATCTTCGTGCTGGGTACGGCGGCGGCGATGCTGTGCGGGGTATTTCAATAGAGGTTGCCGAAGGATCGTGTGTTGCACTGGTTGGAGCGAACGGTGCCGGAAAAAGTACGTTGGCGAAAGCACTGTGTGGACTTGTTACTCCGCGTGGAGGCAAAGTATTTTTTTGCGACAAAGAAATAACCGGACTTCCCGCCAGTGATGTTGCCAGACGTGGTCTCTGCCTGTGTCCAGAGGGACGGCGCGTGTTCGGTCCGCTCTCGGTCGAGGAGAACCTGCTGCTCGGAGCTTATCCTCGTCTCTCTTCATTCGGGCCATTTCGAAGGGCTGCATCCGGCGATCTGCAACGTATATACGCTATGTTCCCGCGACTTGGTGAGCGACGGATGCAGCAGGCAGGAAGCCTCTCCGGCGGCGAACAGCAGATGCTGGCGATTGGTCGCGTTCTTATGGCCCGCCCGCGACTTGTGGTGCTGGACGAGCCATCTATGGGGCTTGCGCCTGTGGTGGTCAAGGAGGTGTTCGAGGCCATCCGCTCACTGCACGCTTCAGGAATGACCATTCTTCTTTCCGAGCAGTTTGCCAAGATTGCCCTTGCACTCTCTGACCACGCCTATATCATTGAGCGAGGCAGCGTTGTCCTGGAGGGTGCCAGCAAAGGTCTTGCAAAAAACCCGGCTGTGGTTGCGGCATATCTTGGCTGATCCACTTTTATTTTATGGGCAGTTGTATTATGCTTATACTGCAAATGTTTTTCTGACGATTATCCTCACCATCATCCGTTACAAAGATACCCATGCTAAAAAAAATAGTCATATCGCTCTTTTGCTTGATGCTTTTTTTCACTGTCGCCAAAGCAGTGACGCCTGCCGAGGTACAGGTATACCGTCTTTCAGCCGACAAGGGAGATGCTGCTGCTCAATCCACTCTCGGGATGCTTTATGAAAAGGGACAAGGTGTCCGGCAGGACTATGCAGAAGCAGTAAAGTTGTATCGTCTTGCTGCCGAACAGGGAAATGTTGCAGCTCTCTATAATCTTGGCATGTTGCACGCCGATGGCAAAGGTGTTCGGCAGGACTATGTCGAAGCCGCAAAATACTTTCGCCTTGCAGCCGACAAGGGAGATGCTGCAGCCCAGTCCAATCTCGGGAAGCTGTACGAAAAGGGGAAAGGCGTAAGGCAGGACAATACCGAAGCAGTAAAATGGTATCGTCTTGCTGCCGATCAGGGATATGCTGCTGCCCAGTTTATTCTTGGATCGTTTTATGCCAATGGTAAAGTTGTAAGGCAGGATAAAAGTGCTGCAAAAGAGTGGTACGGAAAATCCTGTGATAATGGAATACAGGAGGGTTGCGACAAATATCGCGAGCTGAAAGAGAAAGGGTATTAGACAAGCAGGTCATCATGTCAGTTTATCAACCGGCATGATGACCTGTCAGAGTTGGCTTGAATCCAAAAGCAACTTATGGTTCCACTATGATATAGTTATTCTGAGGACGCAGTCTTTCATTGCGTAACTCTCGCTCCCTGAGTCTGACTTCCTCCCGATCCAATCGTAATCGCTCCTGTTCAGTTTTTTCTTCTTGTTGCCGCAATTGAGCGTCAGCTTTTGCATCCATGATCTCAAGCTTCTGCTGGTGTTTTTTCTCTTGCACTGCAGCCTCTTCCTGATCTTTCTCTTTCCAGAAAGAGGCATCAGCATAAGCAATATTGACTCCTGATGCCATAATTCCCATACATGCTATCGCCCCAATTACCAAAGTATTTTTCATGATGCCCTCTTCAATGAATGTACATGGCCATAATTTCTTACAGGCCTGTTGGTTACCATATTATACCCCAAGGTCTCCGGCAGCTTTATTTGCTTCTGTGACGTCGACATTATTAGCAGATAAATAATGCAATAGTTTTCCAGTTGTCGAAACAGCATTTGTAACTAAAGGTGGAACATTTCTAACTAAATACAAAACCGGACCAACGTCACTGAAGCCGAGTGATGAAGTGTTGATACTTGTCAGAGCGCCAACCATTTTTTTTGTCTCAATGACAGCTTGAACATATTTGAGTGCAGCAGCTCCTGCAAGTTGCTTATGCTCAGCGTCCATGCGTTTATTTGATTCAATGCGTGGCCGTATCACATCACTGCAGGCATCTGATTCTGCAATCATCTCATCATCCGATTCACTGGCACCTCCTTTCTGTGCAAATTTAAGTGTTGCTTTTCTTGCAGCCAACTCCTCTTTCAGGTCTAACGCATCTATAATAAGATATTGTGCATCCAGATACCTGTGCAAAGCCCTTCTGCAATCATGAACAACTTCTCTGACATTTGACTGTCCCCCATGTGAGTCACTGCCGATGATAATATCAGGTAGGCCAAATGCGGCCTTTGCTGGCGATGCGACAAGGAGCGATGCTCCAACAAGAACCAATGTTTTTAACTTCATGATGAGCCGTTTTAGGTTTTATAAACTGTTATCGAACACCTTTAGCATTCAATTGATCAACGAGGCTCAACGCGGTTTCTTTTGCTGCAATGATAAGAGCATTACGGCTTGCAACACTTTGATCTGGTCCTAAACCTGAGAACTGAACAGGACCTACTGAACCAATCTTTCTTGGCAAAGTCGTGCTGATATCCCAGAGATTTGCCCGTACAGAGACATAAACACGTTTGTTGCCAGATACCGGATCGACATCGTTAACTCCTATATCGATAGTTCCAGTTGCCAAATAGCGAACATCGCATTTTCTGGATGCATTAATAATTTTTGCTCTGGTTTGCGGACTTAAATCATCTTTGTGGACAAATTCCGGTTTGATAACTGCTGGATCAGGGCCACCCCCATTCATCATGACATCATCATAAGCGGCATACTCAATTCCTGCGGTTGTCAGAACCTCTCCCATTGCAGAATCTATATCCTGCGAGCTTGTAACTTCATAGGTGACTGCATCTTCCTTTCTTAGGGTGCTTCCCCCTGTTTGCTCCATCTGAGTTCCTGATACAAAACCCATGGAGCCAGGCGTAGTATTACGCCGTACTCGCACATCTGTTCTCCTCTCATCAAATTGAGTGATTGATGTTGCTTTTCTGGCCATAAACAAAAAGGTGAACAGCGAATGGGTTGATCTCATGGGAGCGCCTGCAGAGTGCGATTCGGCTATCGAAGGCTCAGCGATTAAAAGCGACAGAATGACAAGAAATAATAATGATTTCAATTTCATGGCTTTACAAGGTTATTTTAATTGATCAATTATTTTCGAAGCATCACGAAATGTATCAATGGCCTCAGCACCTCTTGAAGCATGCTCTTTAATCCAGCCCGAATTTACACTTGAAAACTGTTTTGATGTGTCATAAAGTAATTCATTTAATGTTTTTTTGTATTGTTCCCAATCTTCAACTTTAGCATCATAAGCTTTTGCAAGGGTTACAATCTGGGTGTTATAAATATTTTCATTCAAATGATATTTTTTGATATCAGGCTGGTATATTTTGATTGTGCCCAATGTGCGATAGATTTTTTGTAGAGAGTAAGCTCCCTCAACCTCTGTTCCGCGGAAAGCACGAAGAGTAAAATCAACTTCATAATCAGGATTTGGCAGGTTTAGCATAAAGGTATTGCCGTCACAGAACCTTAAAGCCATAACCCTTCCTACAACTTCACCGGGGCTCCAAGGTATAATTGGAATATTATTTGTTGAAGCTATTGACGATTCCAATTCATTGGCGATGAGATTTTTCAGGGCTTTCGGCTTTTCATTATGAAGAGCAATCATTTTCAATGCCTCAGGCTCGATATCAATATTTTTAACTTGCAAATACTTTGTATATCGACCTTTAAACTTTATTTCACTAAACTTGTTCAGCCATTCGTCAAATGGGTTGATTCCTAATTCGTTGGTTAAATAAAGTTTTTTAAACAGTGTTAAAATCTGCTCATCACTCTGTCTTTCATTTACTGTATCATGATATCGTATTCGAAGAGGATACGCCGCAATCAACTGTTTTGAAGCTCTGTCAAAAGCCAGAACATTAGCATTTATTCCAAGAAATAAAAGCAGATGACCATCCAGCTCCATGTATTCAACCTTTTCATAGGTAAGGGCGAATGCAACCGTAATTTGATTCCCTTGACCAATTCTTCCAAGTTCACTTGTTAATCTGGCATCTTCATTTGGCCTGCTTTTGATTTTTTCATTAAAAACCTTATTAAGCAGGGGTTGTCCGTTTTCACTTTTCAGAAACTCTATTTTTGAGCTATAAGGATAGAGTTCCTTTCTGTTTTCATAATTGCCGGAAAAAGCAAAACCTGAAAACAGCAGTTTATCCTGTGCTGTTGCTGTTGACGAAATAAAAATCAACGCTGTAAATATCAGGGTTATTATTTGCAAGATTGAATAACGCATATCGGTATGAGCTGATTTTTACGGTATTTTAAAAACACTAGATAAATACGGATTCCGGACAGGAACTGATTGCAATGACTACGAAATGAATTTATGCTTGATCACTTGGGTGGTGCTTAGAAACAAAACCTGCGCTTAAATTTAAGCTATAAGTCAAGTATAAGTAATTTAATAACGAAGATAAAGCAAAAGTACGAAAAAGAGAGATTAGGGAGTTGTTATGTTAATCGAGGGTGGCTATATAAAACCTGAAGCCAGTTTCCCTTGTTTTTCTCAGCAAGGGTTGTCCGGCCTCAAGTCTCATGCGGGTATAAATTACTCCACATTGAGGAGGAAATGTGCTCCCCTCAGTTATAGAAAAATTCTATTTGCAGGTTTTCATCAGCTTTCTCGGTGACGCTGTATTTTCCTTTCGTAATAATGGATAGCCCTTTTTTATCCCCGGCGGGTATGATACTCTGTTCAACATCATCAGCTTCTTTTTTCGGGCAGTTCTGGTTAAAAAAGAGGTTCAAAACAGACCCTGTCTTGTCGAACTGAAGAAGAAAGCCATTATGATTGACAAAAACCAGATCGTCATAGGCATAGGTTACTTCATGCCCGAGCTCTTCGAGAAGTTGCATGACTGTTCCAAGTGGACGAATTGTTGTTTCCATAGTTCAATGCTCCTGTTTTATACATGATGAGTTTTCGGTATGTGGACATGAATTCAGATCGGTTATTACCTGAACCGGTTGCAGATTGATCAGATTCTGCAGTAGCACAGGATCAAATCCCTGAATGCAATGAATGCCGATTTTCATAAGGGGTCGCTTTATCAGTATAGGCTCCTTGATCATCGCCTCCAGAGCCTCATCTTTCGTGAAATCACGAGGGTTTACAAGCCCCGATTTAATTGCCGGTGCTGCTGGATTGAAGCACTCAGCAACAGGTTTTCCTCCGAGATAGTGAGCAAGCTCCTCTTTAGTCCATGGGTGATCAAGCAGACTGACTGATTTCACAACATGCCCTGAAAGCTCAAGTATCTTTTTTTGCCGCGTATTGTTCTGGCATCCAGGTTTTTCGTAAAAAAGTATCGTTTCCATGTGTGTTTGTCAGAGCTGCAGTTCATATTTTACCATCAACATCTATAATAAGGAAAAAGTTTTTATTAATCTAAATAAATAAGTAATATGTTTGGTATTGCGATATAAAATAAGGTGAATTTTCATATTCTCAACAATAAATAATATAAACTATGGCTGAAAACAACCTTCAGGCTTGGGAAAAAGTTCTTGAATATTCTTCAGTTCCATTGCATGGAACCATGTCAAGAAAAATCCGAAAGGGTGTAAAGTTGCAGATTAACGAGGGGAAAATCTATGAAGATGCAGTGCTCTTTATCAGTGATCTTTTTTTGAGGGTAACCGAGGAGTCAAAGGATGGTACCAGTGTCAACACCTATTATGACATGAAAGCGGTTTCCAGCATTCGTACGTACAGCACTAAAGAGCCTTAAACTTCCTATGGTACCGGTAGAGAGAGAGGCAGAGCTAGTGATTCTGCCCTCTCTTCTTCCTTTTTTCCTGACTCACACCATGAAATAGTCATTTTTTCTCACGTTCAACCGTAGGTACAAAGTTGAGTTGTCGGCCCTGTTTTGGCAGTCCGAGAATCTCCCGGGAATGGTCGAGAGCATCATCAATATTGCCGAAAATGTTCTCTTCACCGATTTCATCATAGAGACCGTACTGTTGAAGAGCAAATAAGGGCTGGGCATGCACACCCGATAATATCAGCTTTGTTCCCGGCTTTTTACAGTCATTGAGCAACTCCTTCATCATGTTCAAACCGGTTGCGTCAATGGAAAGTACTTTTCGCATTCTGATGATGCGGACTTTTGGCGACTTTTCAACAATATGCATGGCGTCCTTGAATTTTGATGCTGCACCAAAGAAAAAAGGCCCGCTTATTTCAAATACCTCAACTCCGTCAGGTACTTTTCTGGTCACAATAGTATTGGGATCATCTTCCTCTTCCTGGTCTGTCAACTCTTTTGTAACAATCCCGACATTGGTGAGACCTGCCATCCGCTGCATGAAGAGCACGACGGAGAGCAGCATACCTATCTCTATGGCAAGCGTCAAATCAAAAACAACCGTGAGTCCGAATGTTGTCAGAAGGACAATAACGTCACTTCTTGGGCTTTTCAGAAGTTGCCGGAACACTTTGATTTCGCTCATGTTCCATGCAACAACAATAAGGATTGCCGCCAGGGCTGGCATAGGAATAAGCTTTGCCCACCTGCCGAAGAGCAGCATGATCAAGAGCAGTGTTATGGCATGAACTATGCCAGCGATTGGAGTCCTGCCACCGTTTTTAACATTGGTAGCCGTTCGGGCGATAGCTCCAGTTACAGGAATACCACCGAAAAGAGGAGTAATGATATTTGCTGCTCCTTGGGCAATCAGTTCCATGTTTGACTTGTGCCGGCTGCCAATCATACCATCAGCTACAACGGCAGAGAGCAGTGCTTCAATTGCACCAAGCAAGGCAATGGTTGTGGCTGGCATGATGAGCTGCCGGATAGTGGCAAAATCAAAAAACGGGAGCGATGGGGCGGGAATCATGGACGGAATTTCTCCAAATCGTGATTCAATAGTTGCAACATGAAGGTGAAAGTACTGTACAGCAATAGTTGTTATAATGATGGCAATGAGTGAACCGGGGATTTTACGCGAAATCTTTGGCCAGAGCACGATAATCAAAAGAGCAATCAGGCCGATCATGAAACTTGAAAGGTCAACGGTCTGCAGGTTATGGCCATACGCTGTCCATTTGCCTATAAAATCCGCCGGCACAGTGGCGATGTTAAGCCCAAAAAAGTCTTTGACCTGGCCTGAGAAAATAATGACAGCAATACCGCTTGTAAAGCCAACAATAACCGGATAGGGAATAAATTTTATCAGAGAGCCAAACTGGGCAAAACCCATGATCATGAGGATGACGCCCGACATGATTGTCGCCAGCATCAGCCCGTTAATGCCATACTGCTGAACAATCCCGTAAAGGATCACAATAAAGGCACCGGTCGGTCCTCCTATCTGGACTCGGCTTCCTCCAAGAAAAGAGACAAGAAACCCCCCGATAACGGCACTGATAAGCCCCTTTTCAGGGGAGACACCTGAAGCTATGGCAAAAGCTACAGCTAACGGTAATGCTACAATACCTACCATTATGCCGGCAACGACATCCTTTATTATTCTGTCAGGGGTAAGCTCCGGTAAAATAGAAAGTAACTTTGGTTTAAACATGATGAGCGCTGGAAAACAAATGAACAAGTCAACCCTTGGCGGGCATGGGCTTCTATATAGATATTTTATCTCTGTATCCCAACGTTTTCAAGCGTTAGCAAACTTTCTGCAAAGTATTTTTGTAGTGCCAGTGTTGTGGGCTCATCTCTTGAATGTGTATGTTAAAACATACAGATCAACTTAAACGGAAGATTATATGGATAATATCGATTTTCAAAAAGATCTGGTTGCCGTATGTGAAAAACACGGAAAGCAAGTAAAAAAAGTAGAGGACTATAGCTATGGTGTGTTTATAGAATATGACATCATTGCTGATCATGAAAGAGAGAGGCAAAAAAACGAAAGGCTGAAACAAATCGAAGATATCCAACGACAATGGTTATAGGATCGCATAAAAAAAGCGCCGGAGCGGGTACCGCTTGTCAAGGCAAAAGGTTATTATGACTATTCTGGAATCCATAGCTACTATTTTTTTACTATCAGTCGATTTGCCATTTTCAAAAAATTTAAGGAGAAACAACGTTTATGTCTACAACAAAAGAGAATCTGAAAGAAGCCTTTGCCGGTGAGAGTCAGGCAAACCAGAAGTACCTTGCTTTTGCCAAGGCAGCTGAGAAAGCCGGGTTTACGAATATTGCAAAATTGTTTCGTACAACTGCTCAGGCAGAATCGATCCATGCTGAAGGGCATTTTACAGCTCTTGGAGGGGTAGGATCAACTGCTGAAAATCTCGAGGCGGCAATTGGCGGCGAAACTTTTGAGCATACCGAAATGTATCCGCCAATGCTTGAGCAGGCTGAAGCTGATCAACATCCCGCACAAAAGATGTTTGCCTTTGCCCTCAAGGCTGAAAGGCAGCATGCTGAACTCTATAAAAAAGCTCTGGAAGCGGTGCGTGACGGCAAGGACATCACTGCAACCGAAGTGTGGCTTTGTCCCTTCTGCGGGCATATTGAGCTGGGCACTCCTCCGGAAATTTGCCCGATCTGTGGCGCTAAGGCCTCTCAGTTTGTTCAGGTATAACAATTTGCTGCTGTTACAAGGCGGTTCACTGAACCGTCTTGTAAGCTTGTCCGCTCTATTCCGCAATATGATTTTTTGTTGCAAGCACTACTATTGCGGCCACAAGGTCAATAGGTATCCAGAACTCTTTTGCCAGATTAATTTCTATAACCGGATTATAAAGGATGGCAAACAGGGTGTAGAGCAGCGGCAGAAAGAGTAATTTTTTTCCAAAATTCCTGTAGGCTCCCCAGGCAAATGTCCCGGCAACGATAACTCTCAGCAGGGAATAAAAATCAGAAGGGAGCGGAAGTATGGCAAGGAAAAGAAAGAGTGCCGTAATGTATATGACTTGAACTGGCATAACGGATGAGTGGTTAAAACAAAAGCCAGACAAAACTTGCATTCTGCCTGGCTTGGAAAAAAACGTAGATGAAAAGCTGAAGATTAGTAGCGATCTCTTCTTACCGGCCTTTCTTCACGCGGCTTTGCCTCGTTGACCTTTATGGTTCGGCCGTTCAAATCTTTGTCATTCATTGATTCGATGGCTTCACGAGCCTCGCTGTCGTTAGGCATGTCGACAAATCCAAACCCTTTGGAGCGGCCTGAAAATTTGTCGTTGATGATGCTTGCGCTATCGACCTGTCCGAATTCGGAAAAGGCATCACGAAGATCATCTTCTGTAACAGTGTAAGCCAAATTGCCAATGTAAATATTCATTATAAGTATCTGTATACATGTGCATTGATAGAAGGAGATACCGTCAAGTAACCAAGGCACAAATTACTTGAATAGCGATCAGTCAACCATTGACTGATTTCTGTATCAAGTTTAACGTAATTAATGATCATTATCAAACATATTATGCCGGTAGTGAATAATATTTTGCAAAAACCTCATCCAGGATAAAATTCTATTTATGCGTCACTATGTCTCATGCGCATTAAAGATTACTTTCCAGTATGTTAGCCACACCATCTATGCATGAATTTGATTTTCTTGGCGAACTGGTGCTTATCGGGGCACTGGCAGTTGCTATTATTCTGGTTTTTCAGCGTCTGAAAATTCCTCCGGTTATCGGGTTAATTTTTACAGGCATCATCCTTGGGCCGTCAGGTATTGCCGCGGTCTATGACCAGAAGCTCATTTCAACACTTGCCGAGCTTGGCGTGATTCTGCTTTTGTTTACCATAGGTCTGGAATTTTCTCTTGATGACCTGAAAAAGCTTAAAAAAATTGTACTGGTAGGCGGCACCGTCCAGATTCTGTTGACTGGTCTGGCGATCAGCTTCCTTTCATACTGGTTTATGCTTCTCATGGGTCGAGGCATTACACTTTCAGCCGCCGCGTTTCTTGGATTTACCTTTTCAGTCAGCAGTACGGCGATCTGCCTCAAGATTCTCAGCGCCCGTGACGAGCTTGCTTTGCCGCATGGTAGAATTGCTTTGGGTATCCTGATTTTTCAGGACATAGCAATTGTTCCTTTAATGATCGGTATTAATTTATTGAATCCTGAGGTTGCCTCCTCTTTTGAAGTGCTTGCAAAAAAAATTGGTATCATCGTGCTTTTCGCATCGGGCATATTTATCAGCTTTCGACTCCTCATGCCCAAAATGGTTCGTCTTATTGCCTCTCTCCATGCCAGGGAGGTATTGGTTATCGGGGCGCTTGTCATCTGTTTCGGTGCAGCTTATCTGACCTCGCTGGTCGGGCTCTCGCTTGCACTTGGATCATTTGTCGCAGGTATGATTATCGCAAGTACCGATGAAAGTCACCAGATAAGTGTGACCATCGATCCGTTTCGTGAAGCCTTCAGCAGTATCTTTTTTATCTCTGTAGGTCTGCTGCTCGACATCAGGATGGTAAACCTGCCGCTTTTTGTTTCAATCGCGCTGCTGGTATTGCTGGTCAAAGGACTGCTTGTTGCAGGGATCTCTCTCTCACTTGGTAACTCGCTGCGCGTCAGCATGATGGCCGGTATGGCTCTTGCGCAGATCGGGGAGTTCTCCTTTGTGCTTGCAGAGACCGGACTGAAAAACAATGTTATCAATCATGAAGTTTTTCAGGCTATGCTTGCGATCAGTGTGGTTACCATGATTGTTACTCCAGCGATGATTGCCTTTGCACCCAGGTTCGCCGATCAGGTAGCTCCGGCACTTGGTTTTATTCCGCTTGTTTCGAAGGATTCTTCTACCCTTTTTGTGCGGCCTCCTGACAGTACCATTATTTGCGCAGGTGAGATTCACGCAGCTATAATAGGGTTTGGTCTCAACGGTCAGAATGTGGCAGCAGTACTTCATGCAACAAATATCTCCTATTCAGTGCTTGAAATTGACCGGGACATGGTTAAAACAATGCGGAAAAAGGGTGAACCGATTTTTTACGGTGACTGTACGGATAAGAAAGCGCTGCTTCGCGCTGGAATAGACCATGCTCGTGCAGTTGTGCTTGGTATTTCTGATGCTACAGCCATCAGGAAAAGTATTACGATAATACGTGAAATCAATAAAAAGGCATTCATCATTGTCAGAGCAAGAACACTTGATGATGTTGCCGCCCTCTACAAGGTAGGCGCTGATGTTGTCGTTACGGAAAAATTTGAAACATCCATACAGATATTCTCACTCTTGCTTAATCACTTTACGGTCGATCCTGAACTTATTCTTGAACAGCAGGAAATCATCAGGCGTGAATGTGAAAAAATTTTTTCGAGCACTCCAGCTCCCAGAAAATAACCATTTTGTTCCATATCAATATCATGGCAGATTATTTCTTATATTTATAGAATTTATGATCCTTGTAATCTATTCACCATAAGCTGATACGCATTATGGCACATACAGCACTACCTCCTACAAAGAAATTTGTCAGTTATCGTCAGGAACTTCTTGATCTTCAGTCATCGGATGACCGTGCCGCTTCAAAACGTGCAACCTTTGAGCTTTCGTTAATGGAACACAGCCATTTTGTTGAGCTGAATGGAATTGTTCATCATTATCATGATTCCGGCCCCAGGGATGCTGAACAGACAGTCCTGTTGATTCATGGGTGGGACTGCTGGTGGATGTGGTGGCACCATGTGATACGATTTCTCAATGATCGTGGCATTCGTACCATAGCTTATGATATGCGTGGTCATGGGTGGTCAGACAACGACCCGAACAACCACTATCATATTGATTATTTTGCGCACGATTTGAATGAACTCGTTAACAAGCTGGAGCTTGGACAATTTCATATAGCAGCTTTTTCATTTGGGCCCTTTGTGGCGCTTGATTATGCGGGTTCACATCCCGGTCTGATCCGATCAATGACCTTTTTTAATTTCGGATACCTGCACAACAGTGAGTTTATCAAGGAATTTGCTACAAACACCATTACTTTTGTGTTCAACAATCTTTTGCGCAAACTCACCTGGTGGCTTCCCGCCTATATGTTTGCAAGGCTAGTATTGGCAAAGAACACCGTTATGCTTCATGATATACTTATTGGGTTTAAAAGCCTCGGGCTCTGTGCGCCAGAGGCTATCGACCAGACAACCCGCCAGATAACCTCATTCGAGCTTACTGAGTCTGTGCCGGATATGGTCAGCAGTGTTGATATTCCTATTCTTTTTGTTGCAGGTGAAGGTGATTCCATCATGACCAGTGAGAATACCGAAAAGCTTGAGAAGTATGCCAGGAAGGGGAGATATGTCTGTGTGCCTGAATGCGGACACTTGATTACTGTTGAACTGCCCGACACAGCTTCCTCTCTTATCCTTGGACAGGTAGAGGAGTTCAGTGATCCTTCAGTGACCCTTCATAAGTGATTTCACGGACAGCCCGGATAAAGGTTTTCATTTTTTCCTTATCCTTTATACCGGGCGCCCTTTCAACGCCAGATGCGGTATCGACCCCGTAAGGTTTCGTTTGGCGGATTGCATCACCGACATTTGAATGGTTCAATCCACCCGCCAGAATTGTATAAAATGAGCTATTGAGCTCATTGAAGATACGGCTTGCAAGAGATTTACCGATACTTTGTCCTGTTCCGCCTGCTATTCCCGGTTGATACGCATCAAAAAGAAATGTTGTAACCCCGCTCTCTTTGGAGAATTCACTTACTTCCTCAACCGAAAAATTGTTGTCAGGGCGAAAAACCTTTATTACTTTAGCCTCCTTTATGGAGCGAGCCTGCTGAGGAGTGTACTCTTCGCTGTGAAGCTGTACTATTTGCAGTTTACAGTAGCGGCAGATGGCTTTTATTTCTGCTGCAGAGTTATCAACAAAAATGCCTGCGGATTGGATAAAAGGCGGTAATTTATTAATGATATCCTTTGCTTTTTCGGGATCTATCATTCGCGGGCTTTGGCTGCTGAAATTAAAACCGAGGGCATCTGCTCCGGCTTCAGCTGCATCAAGAGCATCCTGAAGTCGTGTTATTCCGCAGATTTTAATTTTTGTCATTGGCTTCACAGTGTTTTATAACGTTCAACGCTCACAGTATACTTCTCATAGAGAGTGCGGTTGACTGGAAGATAGTGGTTAAATGGCGTAAGAACAAGTTCATAGGAAGCAGGGAGTCTGGAGAACTACCCTGTTCCTTGGTTTGCTGGTACCAAGTTGTGTTGCGAAGTGGTTGTGATTCTCTCATATTGTGCGTATATTCGGCACCGGCTATGATTTAGCTATCAATGCCGTGTAGATTGGGGCGTCGCCAAGTGGTAAGGCATCGGCCTTTGGAGCCGACATCCGCAGGTTCGAATCCTGCCGCCCCAGCTAACAAAAAAGGCAACCTTTCAGGGTTGCCTTTTTTGTTGCCTACACTATACACTACCATTCAATCAATAGCGGTAATGGTCAGGTTTGTATGGTCCGTCAAGAGGAATACCGAGGTAGTCGGACTGCTCATTGGTAAGCCTTGTCAGCTTTACTCCGAGCTGTTCAAGATGGAGTCTTGCCACCTCTTCATCAAGCTCTTTCGGCAGTCGATACACGCCTATGGCATACTCCTTTGTCCAGAGTTCGATTTGTGCAAGCGTCTGGTTGGTAAAGGAGTTGCTCATGACAAATGAAGGGTGTCCGGTTGCGCATCCCAGATTGACCAGGCGTCCCTCTGCCAGCAGATAGATGGAGTTGCCGTTTTCAAAGGTGTATTTATCCACCTGAGGCTTGATATTGAGCTTTTTTGCTCCAGCAAAGCTGTTGAGCTGCTCAACCTGAATTTCGTTGTCGAAGTGACCGATGTTGCAGACAATGGCTTCATCTTTCATCTGCTTCATGTGCTCAAGTGTAATGACATCTTTGTTGCCTGTTGTGGTAACAAAGATATTTCCTTCACTTACAGCCTCATCCATGGTGGAGACTTCATAGCCTTCCATGGCAGCCTGAAGTGCACAGATTGGATCGATCTCCGTAACGATCACCCGGGCACCGTAGGCGCGCATTGATCGGGCGGAACCTTTGCCTACATCACCGTAACCAAGAACAACAACAACTTTGCCGGCAACCATGACATCGGTTGCCCGTTTGATACCGTCAGCCAGTGATTCACGGCATCCATAAAGGTTGTCAAACTTAGACTTGGTGACCGAGTCGTTGACATTGATGGCAGGGAAGAGTAGTTCGCCTTTTTCAAGCATCTGGTAGAGGCGGTGAACACCGGTTGTGGTCTCTTCTGAAACGCCCTTCATCTCTGCAGCAACCTTGTGCCAGCGTTGGTTGTCCTCTTCAAAGACCTCCCTTAGCTGCTGGTAGAGTGCTTTTTCTTCAGCATTTCCCGGAGTTTTTTCGAGCATTTCCGGGTTGTTTTCAATTTTGTATCCCAAAATGATCAGAAGTGTTGCATCACCGCCATCATCGACGATGAGGTTCGGGCCTTTTCCGCCTTCAAATTCAAGGATCTGGCGGGTACACCACCAGTACTCCTCAAGGGTTTCACCTTTCCATGCAAAAACCGGTACCCCGGTTTTTGCAATGGCAGCAGCGGCATGATCCTGGGTGGAAAAGATGTTGCAACTTGCCCAGCGAACTTCGGCACCAAGATCCACAAGGGTCTCAATAAGCACGGCAGTTTGAATGGTCATATGGAGTGAACCGGCAATGCGTGCACCCTTCAGAGGGAATTTGCCTGCATATTTCCGTCTCGTAGCCATAAGGCCCGGCATCTCTTTTTCAGCAATCTCAATTTCCTTGCGTCCCCATTCAGCAAGAGAGAGATCTGCTACTTTATAATCAAGCAGCTCAGTAACTGTCATAGTAGTTTTCTCTGTTTTAAAATGTTGAGATTGTTCATGCCAGATTGAAGGCTTTTTTCAGCTCTGCAACTTTTTCAGTTTTTTCCCATGGGAAGATATCACGGCCAAAATGACCATAGGCCGCTGTCTGCTGATAGCTCCAGCCCTGGGGTTTGTCGAGGCTGAATCGTTTGATGATGGCTGCTGGACGGAGATCAAAGATCACTTCTGCTTTTTCCTGGATCTCGGCATCACTGAGGCCAAGTTTTGCTGTGTCGTGAGTATTGATGTAGATCGATACCGGACGCGCAACACCAATGGCATAGGAGACCTGAACGGTGCACTTGTCTGCAAGTCCTGCCGCAACAATGTTTTTAGCAACGTGGCGCGCTGCATAGGCGGCACTGCGGTCAACCTTTGAAGGATCTTTGCCGCTGAATGCGCCGCCGCCATGAGGAGCTGCACCACCGTAGGTGTCGACAATGATTTTGCGACCGGTAAGGCCAGTATCGCCGTGTGGTCCGCCGATAACAAAGCGACCTGTCGGGTTGATATGAAACTTTGTATTTTCGTCGATCAGGGAAGCAGGGATAACTACCTTGACAACATTTTCAATGATGTCTTTTTTTATGACCTCCTGCCATGCAGCTTCACTGACGCCTTCCGGTTCCGGATCGTGCTGGGTAGATACAACAACAGCATCCACGCGGATTACTTTTTCGTTTTCATATTCAAGAGTGACCTGGCTTTTAGCGTCAGGGCGAAGATAGGTCATGATTTTGCCATCCTTGCGGATTTCGGCAAGAACCTTGACAAGCTGCTGAGCAAACTGGATTGCTGCGGGCATCAGTTCAGGGGTTTCTGTGACTGCATAGCCGAACATCATACCCTGGTCGCCAGCGCCAACGCGGTCAAACTCGTCAGCGATCTCTTCCTTGCGGTCAACACCGCGGTTGATATCAGGTGACTGACTGTGCAGTGCGGAGAGAACACCACAAGAGTTGGCTTCAAACATGTATTCGCCCTTGGTGTAGCCGATCTCAGCGACAACCTTACGGGCAATTGTCTGGATATCAACAATACCTTTTGTGGTAACTTCACCGCCAACAATGACCTGGCCTGTTGTGACAAAGGTTTCACATGCAACACGTGAATTAGAGTCCTGACGAAGAAAATCATCAAGGACAGCATCGGAAATCTGATCGGCAACCTTGTCTGGGTGTCCTTCTGATACGGATTCTGAGGTAAAGAAATACCTTTTCTGTGACATATTTTAATAAGTTTTTAATTAAACGAACAACAGTTGAGAAGAACAGAAAAACTGTATTAATCGGAAAATTTTTCGGTGAGCGGATTTCACGGGGAAACGACTGGACACGGAAAAAATTCCGACAAGCCCAAAGGAATAGCCTTTTGAAGCTTGCGGCACCGTGTCCATAGGTAATGGGGATGCCAAAAAAATACAGTTAAAATGTAAGCAATCGTCTTCTTCTATGCAAAAAAATCTCTTATCCTAATCTTATTTCCGAGTAATCTCCGATATTAATTTTATGAGGTGTTCCAGTCACCGAGGCATTGTTTCCTACGATTGAGTGTTCAAGCATGATATGCTTAACTCGCGCATCACTGCCGATAATGGAGTCTGAAATAATGGAATTCACAACAACAGCTTGTTCACCAATGGTGGTATTAGGGCCGATAATGGCATGTTCAAGAACGGCACTATCAGCAATAAAGACCGGGTTATTGATAATGCACCCGGGGTATATCTTCTTTGAAATGTTTTCTTTAAGAAGTATCTCATTGGTTGAGAGCAAGGTTTCGGACTTGCCGCAGTCGTACCAGCCATGAACAGGAAAGGTGGTGAATGGCTCCCCCTTATCTATCATGAGCTGCAGGGCATCGGTGAGCTGGTACTCCCCCTTTGTTTTTATTTTCTTGTCAATCAGGAAGTCGATGCTTGCAAAAAGCGGCCCAGCCTGTTTTAAAAAATAGAGACCTACAATGGCAAGGTTACTGACCGGCGTATCCGGTTTTTCAACCAGTTTCAAAATTTTATCATCACTCGTTACGGCAACACCGAATCGCCTTGGATCCTCAACCACTTTTACTCCAAGGGTGGAAAAAGGGCTTTTCAGTACCGTTTCAAGATCAACATCAAAGATGGTGTCACCGAGTATAATAAAGAGGGGTTCACTCTCATTGACGTGGGGTTTGCACATCCAGATGGCATGAGCAAGTCCGAGCTGCTCATGCTGGGTAACAAAGGTAAATTTGATGGTGTAGTGTTTTCGCAGCCACTTTTCAATCATGTCGCCCAAATAACCAACAATGACGATGGCTTCATCAATTCCTGATGCGATAAGTTTATCCATAATATGGCCAATAATGGGTTTGCCGGCCACATTAAGCAATACTTTTGGGTTTGAAAGGGTGTGTGGGCGCAAACGACTGCCCACTCCGGCAACAGGAATTATAGCTTTCATAGTATTCCCTGGTTTTGGTGTTGAAATCAGCTTTTGCAGTTCTTCTTTTTATGTTAACAAAAAGAGTTTATAAAACGAAAGGCTCTCATTGCAGAGTGAGATTAAATTAAATATTGAAATCTGTTGTATTTTATGCTGATGGCGTGCATATTTCGTCCATTATAAAACAAGTTGCCGAGTGAGCTGCTTCAAGCAAATCAAAGGGCTTGAGGATAGTCGTGGCGCAGGGGGGTAAACCCTTCGAAATAAGGTAAATAGATCTTTTATGGCTGGAAGTTTTAAGGGAGTTTTCAAGCAGTCTGCAGTTATTCCTGTGCTCGACAACAGGCTGGTGCTTATTACCTCCAGAAAATCGGAGCGTTGGATCATTCCCAAAGGGTATGTTGAAAAAGGGTTATCACCCGCAGAGTCAGCCGCAAAGGAGGCTTATGAAGAGGCTGGTTTGATCGGAACAGTCCATCATAGAGAGGCTGGTAAATACCGGTACCGCAAGTTCGGTAAATCCTTTTCTGTTCAGGTCTATCCTCTTTTTATTGAAACAATGCTTGATGAGTGGGATGAAATGCACGATCGTCAGAGAAAGCTTGTTACTCCAGCAGAGGCGATTGAGATGGTATGCCATCGGGATCTGAGGCGGATTATTTCGGATTATTTTTCTACCCAGTCGATAATTTTCCCATGATTATTGTTGTTGAGCCTGGTTTATAACCGTGGCGTTTTATGAAATTTTTTTTGGTAATTCTTATTCTTGTGGTATATTAGGAACCTTCAATGAAGAGGGTATGTAGTGCGGGGTGTGGCGCAGTTGGTAGCGTGCCTGCTTTGGGAGCAGGAGGCCCCGAGTTCGAGTCTCGGCACCCCGACAAGAAGGAGTTCTGGCAGTTGAAGCTGTGCCCGTAGCTCAATGGATAGAGCATCAGCCTTCTAAGCTGAGGGTTACTGGTTCGAGTCCAGTCGGGCGCACAAAGATAAGTCCGTAGTTTTTCTATGGTGATTGTAGCTCAGTTGGTTAGAGCGCCAGGTTGTGGCCCTGGAGGCCGGGGGTTCGAGTCCCCTCATTCACCCATGTTTTTTGGCCCCATCGACTAGCGGTTAGGTCACCACCCTTTCAAGGTGGCGGGACGGGTTCGAATCCCGTTGGGGTCACACTTTTAACTTGTATCTTTTAAAGCTCTGTTCGTTGCCAGTTCAGGGCTTTTTTTAATTCAATGAACGCAGATTTTCCTCCGCTTTATGAAAATATCTGTCAACTGGCTTAAAGATTTTCTTCCCTCTTTTACTTCCGATATACCCTCACTTGTTGAAAAGCTCACTTTTCTCGGGCTTGAAGTCGAGGATGTTCATGAGAGTACACTTCCTGATGATCTTGTTGTTGTCGGTAGAATCGAAGAGGTTTTACCGCATCCCAATGCCGAAAAGTTGACGATTTGCCGGGTTAATGTTGGCCATGACGAGCCTCTTCAGATTGTGTGTGGTGCCACGAATGTTAAAGCCGGCCTGCTTGTTCCTGTAGCGACCGAAAAAGCAAAGCTTCAGCTTCCTGATGGTAAAACCTTAACTATAAAGGCATCAAAAATACGGGGTGAACGCTCTTTCGGTATGATTTGTGCCGCCGATGAGCTTGGGCTCTCCGGTGACCACTCTGGCGTTATGGAACTTGACTCTTCGTGCATACCAGGAGTTCCCTTTGCCCGCTACCTTGATGGCGGGGTTGTGCTCGACATTGCTGTGACTCCCAACCGACCAGATGTGCTCTCCCATCTTGGTGTTGCAAGGGAGCTTGCAGGAGATGAAACAATTCACTATCCGAAGCAGCAGGCAGTAGATTTTTCTGCAAGCAGCCCTCTTGTTGAGGTTATTGATGCTGTAGCCTGTCCCTACTATACAGGAGTGGTTATTCGCGGTATAAGTGTGGCTGAATCTCCGGAATGGCTGCGCAGGAAGCTTGAAAGTATTGATTTGAGGCCGAAGAATAACATCGTCGATATCACCAACTATATTCTTCATGCGCTTGGTCAGCCACTCCATGCGTTTGATCTCGGCAAGCTTGTCGGTGGGCGTGTTGTGGTGCGGAGCGACATGCGGGCAGAGTTTACGGCGATCAATCAGCAGATTTGCCATGTTGAGCCTGGCATGCCGGTCATCTGTGATAGTGAAAAGCCTGTGGCTCTTGCAGGTGTCATGGGCGGTCTTGATTCTGCTGTAAGTGATTCCACGACAGATATTTTGCTTGAAGCAGCCTATTTCGATCCATCAATGATCCGTAAATCTGCCAAAAAAGCTGCTATCTCCTCTGATTCCTCATACCGTTTCGAAAGAGGAGTTGATCCTCAGAATGTTAAAACGGCGGCTGAGTGCGCTGTAGCTCTTATTCTTGAGCTTGCCGGTGGTTCAGTAGCCGAGAGTCGTGAGTGTGGTACAACGGCTGGCGAGTTGTGTCAGGTCAAGTTGAGGCCTGCAAAGGTCAATGCTTTGCTTGGCAGTTCTATAGCTGCCACCGACATGTCAGTGATGCTCAAACGGATAGGTTTTTCTCTCCATGCAACAGATGAAGAGTCCTTGACCTTTCTTGTTCCTTCTTACAGGGTTGATGTTTCGGAAGAAATTGATCTTGTTGAAGAGATAGCACGTCTTTATGGATATGATCATATTCAGCCTGCAG
The DNA here is from genome assembly GCA_012972835.1 of Chlorobiaceae bacterium. Classification (GTDB taxonomy): domain Bacteria; phylum Bacteroidota; class Chlorobiia; order Chlorobiales; family Chlorobiaceae; genus Chlorobium. The sequence goes on from JABDHK010000010.1 coordinate 25,118, forward strand.
CACAGTTAACGACAACCTATCCCCAATCCCGCAAATATCCCGAGTTTTTTCCTGACTTTCTCCGTTCCATTATGGTTGGTTTGAACTTCCGGGAAATTCTTACCAATCCGCTGATAAAAAGAGATGAGGCTCTGTTGTTCAGTGACGGACTTGTTGGTGTGCTTAATCCCATCAGTGAAGGACTTGAGGTCCTCAGACCGGGGTTGATACCTGGATTTCTCAAGGTTATCAGTCATAATATCAGGCATGGCAACAAAGATTTAAAGTTTTTTGAGGTTGCAAGGGGATTCAGGGCTCTATCGGAGGGCGCAGAGGTTGGGAAAACGCAGCTTGATGCTTATGGGGAGCAGGAGTATCTGGTTATTGCAGTGACTGGCAGCCGTTATCCCAGAATATGGAACCTGCCGCCGGATAAGGTTGATTTTTACGATGTTATGGGTGCTGTCGAGATGCTTCTTGAGAAGCTGAATTTGCTTGATAAATCAGTGGTGAATATTTATAATGAAAAATCTGTCAGTATTGATGTTCTGCTGACAGAGAAGGGAAAGGCTCGCTCAAACAGGGTGGGGGTGGTTCAGCAGGTTGAAGGTGACCTTTTGAAGGCGTTTGATATTCAGCAGGATGTATATATCGCGGAAATTGATGCCGCTATGCTGGAATGCTGTTTTAATCCAACCGTTACCTATGTGCCACCGTCCAGATTTCCCGTTGTTCAGAGAGATTTATCGCTTATTTTACCATCCTGTGTTACCGTTCAGTCACTTGTGGAACTGGTACGTTCAAGTGACTCTTTGATCAGGGATGTCTCTGTTTTTGATCTTTTTGAGCGCTCCAGTAAAGATGGTGGTGAGCGAAGTGTTGCACTCTCTCTGGAAATTGCTGATTTTACGGGAACGTTGCACGATGAACGAATCAGCGATATTCTTTTGAAGGTCGGCAGTAATGCCGAGAGTAAGCTTGGTGCGGTAATTCGACAAGTCTGATACTCTTTGTTCTATGCAAGATTTTGATGGGCAAAACATCACGGTGGATGTCAACACACTTGAGGGAAATATTGAACTCCTTATTGCCCGGTTGATCGAATGCCGGAAAGAGAATGATTTATTGCGATCTGAACTGGCAAGTCTGCAAAATATCTTGAGGTCGTGCAAGCTGCCAGGAAGTGTCGGTACCTCTCTTTTGGATGCAGGCGCTACTTCCGGAGGTCAGTTTACCTATGCAGAACAAATGCAGCTCAAGCATAAGTTGGTCATGATTTTGCAGAAAATAGAGATGGAACTCAGAAACAATCAGACATTGTAAGAGATGAGATGGAAAAAATTGATGTAAATGTTTATGGCGACAGTTATCCTTTAAGAGTCGAAAGACGGGAACTGACCGAAAAGGCAGCTCGGGATGTTGATGGTGTGATGAGGCTATTTGCTGAAAAAGCTCCAACTTTCGTGTCCGCCAAACTGGCAGTTCTTGCGGCAATTTCGTTTGCAGAAAAAAAGATCGAACTTGAAGAAGAGATGGCGCTGTTGAAGCAGAACCTTGCCCGGCTCAATGTTTTAATAGGGCAAAATCTGTAATAAACCGTTACATTAGTAGAGAAGAAATATCCGCACCAGCTGATTGGGGTGTCTTGTAAGTAAAAGAACTAACACCAAAGAATAGGGAGCCAGACTCTTCTTTTTGATTGCAGGCCTTGTTGAATTGCGGACGATTTATCGTTCACTATTTCAAGAGCAGTGGAGACACTGTTCCATTGGAAGCAAAAAATCTGAAGGAGGCGCCCACCGTGTATAACGGGTTCTTGAATCTTACACGCCTCTTTTATTGGTGCGGATTTTTTTTGTTTAAAACGGTGCTTCTTGTTGAAGGTAATGAGAGCATGAAAATGGAGGTAGTTTAATGGGTATAGTTATAAACCTGTTTTTAATTGTTTTTGCTTCAGTAGTTTTTTTTGGTGTTGGTTTTTTTGTCGGACGTTTTTTTCTTGAACGGATAGGAACAACCAAGGTGCTCGAAGCTGAAGAACGTGCAGTGCAGATTGTGCAGGAGGCTCAGAAAGAGGCCAATGAGTACAAGGAGCTTAAAGTCAGCGAGGTAAACCAGGAGTGGAAAAAGAAGCGTAGGGAGTTTGATCAGGAAGTTGTGATTAAAAACAACAAGTACACCCAGCTTCAGAAGCAGACGCAGCAAAAGGAGGCTCAGTTGAAAAAGCAGAGCCAGGACGTCAGGGATATTGAGCGGAAACTTCAGGATCAGCGTAAAGAGATAGAGCAGACAACTGAGCTGGTCAAGCATCGTGCTGAAGAACTTGACCGGATTATTGTAGAGCAGAATCAGCGTCTGGAGAGTATCAGCAACCTTCAAGCCGAGGAGGCCCGGCAGATGCTGATTGACAATATGGTTGCCAAAGCAAGGGAGGAGGCAACTGAAACCATTCATCAGATCCATGAAGAGGCTGAGCAGCAGGCAAACCGCCTGGCAGAAAAAACGCTTCTTACAGCCATACAGCGCATCTCTTTTGAGCAGGCTACTGAAAACGCACTCTCTGTGGTTCACATACAGAGTGATGAACTCAAAGGTCGTATTATCGGACGCGAGGGACGCAATATTAAAGCCTTTGAGAACGCAACCGGCGTCGATATCATTGTTGATGATACTCCAGAGGTTGTTATTCTTTCCTGCTTTGATCCTCTTCGCCGTGAGCTTGCCAAGCTTACCCTCCAGAAACTGCTTGTTGATGGAATCATTCATCCTGTAGCTATTGAGAAGGCCTATGAAGATGCTAAAAAGGAGATTGATGATGTCATTATCACGGCTGGAGAGGAAGCTCTTTCCTCACTTCAGATTCCCGATATGCCTGCCGAGGTTGTCGCCCTTATCGGTAAAATGAAATTTCACACGGTCTATGGCCAGAATCTGCTGCAGCACAGCCGTGAAGTTGCCATGCTTTCGGGGCTTATGGCGGCTGAACTCAAGCTTGATACCCGAATGGCTAAACGTGCCGGTATTTTGCACGACATCGGGCTTGTCCTGCCGGAAAGTGATGAACATCATTCAATGACCGGAATGGCATTTATGAAAAAGTTCAATGAATCTTCTGTGGTACTCAACTCCATAGGAGCTCATCACGGGGATGTTGATAAAGAATCTCCTATCGCAGAGCTGATTGATGCAGCCAACGTAATCTCGCTTTCCAGGCCCGGTGCCCGTGGTGCGGTAACGTCCGATGGTAATGTGAAGCGCCTGGAAAGTCTCGAAGAGATTGCCAAGGGATTTCCAGGTGTACTGAAAACCTATGCCTTGCAGGCTGGAAGGGAGATCAGGGTTATTGTTGAAGGAGATAATGTCAGTGATTCACAGGCCGATGTTCTTGCCCACGACATCGCCCATAAAATTGAATCGGAAGCGCAATACCCGGGGCAGATCAAGGTGTCGATTATTCGCGAAAAACGGTCGATAGCCTACGCAAAGTAAGATTCACCGGCCCCTAAAGGGAAAGCTCAAAGCTTTCCCTTCGTTGATGGAATTCCCGAACCAGTTACCGCAACTGCAGCTTTCAAGGCATAGGCAAAAGACTTGAACAAAGCCTCTATCTTGTGATGTGTATTTTCTCCTTCAAGTATGGAGAGGTGGATATTGGCCTTCATACTTTCGGCGAGAGAAACAAAAAAATGTTTCACCATCTCAGTTGAAAAACCCTGAATGACCGGCCGATTGAACTCTGCGTTGAAGACACAATAACTTCTTCCCCCCAGGTCAAGAGCACAACGAGCCAAAGCTTCATCCATAGGGATGATAGACCATCCGTAGCGCTGGATTCCCTGTTTGTCGCCAAGTGCATCGGTAATGGCTTTGCCGAGAACGATCGCAATGTCTTCAATGGTATGGTGATCATCGACATCAAGGTCGCCCTTGCACTCTATCGAAAGGTCTAATCCGGAATGTCGGCTGAAATTGGTCAGCATATGATCGAAAAACACCACCCCGGTGTTGACCGAGCTGATTCCTCTTCCATCGAGAGAGAGTGTCACCCGGATCTCTGTCTCTTTTGTGGTTCTCGTTACTGTTGCGGTACGAAACGGGGTGTTTTCTTGTTCTGGCATGGATTTCTTTAGTTGATAAATTTGTTGACAAGGTAAAGTATGAGGTTGAGCAGTACCGAGAGAATTATTGATGTGCCAATTGGAAAATAAAATCGGAAATTACTTTTTTCTATTCTGATATCAAGAGGGAGGTTTCCCATCCAGTTGAGCCAGCGCGATGGTGCTGAGCTTTCGAAATTCATAAGAAACAAACCCAAAACAACAGTTATCAGACCCGCAACGACAACTATTTTTCCGCTATCTGAAAACACGATTTGGATATTTTTTAAAAGTTGCTAAATTAAGGCCTTCTTCATTTGAAGATACGATATTTGCAAATTTAATAAAGCGGCTGGAAATGCATGTTTTTATTGTCATTGTCGGTTTACTTGCATCGATTCTGCTCATAGGGGTTATTTTACTACAAAGCCCAAAGAGCGGCAGTGGATTGACTGGCGGTATGTCGAGCCTTGGTACTGTTCAGACTCTTGGTGTCAGGCGTACTGGTGACTTTTTAAGCAAAACAACCGGTATTCTTGCGGCAGTAGTGATGGTGCTTTGTTTTATTGCCGAGTTTACTCTCCCTGGCAGAAAGGCAGCGCCAAACTCAGCCGAGAGTGTTCTTCAGAAAAATATCCCTGCAGCGCCTGTCGCTCCAGGTAAAACATTGCCAGCAGCGCCATTAGCTCCAGCACTGCCTGCAAAATAAGATTATATGCGCCTGTGGCTCAATGGTAGAGCAATTGACTCTTAATCAATGGGTTGGAGGTTCGACTCCTCCCGGGCGCACCATTGAAAACCCGCAACACCTGAAATGGAGTTGCGGGTTTTCTGTTTTTATGCTGCCCCAGGTTGTATATTTTAAGGTATTCTTGAAATGTTGGGGAGTGAAAGCGAGAGATCAGTTATGAAAATTATCGACCGGTATATCCTGAAGTCGCATGTCGGGCCTTTCCTGTTTGCCTTTATCACTATTGTTTTTGTGCTCATCCTGCAGTTTTTTGCAACCTTTGCTGATCGTTTCATTGGCAAGGGTATTGAATTTTCTGCAATAGTTGAACTCATTGTCCTGCAGTCTGCCTGGATGGTTGGACTTGCAGCGCCAATGGCGGTTCTCATTGCGGTGGTCATGGCATTCGGTGCTTTAACCACAACGTCGGAAATGACAGTTTTAAGGGCATCGGGAATCTCTCTTTACCGCATCATGATTCCAGTGCTCTGTGCAGGTCTTCTTCTTTCAGCACTGGTCGAGCGTTTCAACAACGTTGTTCTGCCTGAAGCCAATTTTTATGCTAAATCGCTGATGGTTGATATTGCGCGGGCAAAACCGGCATTTGGTTTGACTGAAAATGCTTTTTCAACCCTTGTGGACGGATATTCCATTTTTGTACGTCACTCCGATGATCGTTCAAAAGAGATCAGGGGTATCGTTATCTATGATACTACCAGACCGGATTACAGTGCCATGGTGACAGCTGAAAAGGGGAGTATTGACTTTACCGCTGATTATCAGTATCTGGTCATGACACTGTTCAACGGTGAGATTCATGAGATAAGCCAGCCGGATCACAAGAGCTATCGCAACCTGAGTTTCAAGAAGCATCGGTTTATTTTTGAGTCAACCGGGTTTGGTTTTTCACGAAGTTCCGGAAGCCGTATGCGATCCGGCGATAGCGAGCTTTCTGCTCATGAAATTCTTGCCATTGTTGATGAATTCAGACAAAGAATCTCGGTATCGGAAAAGCGTATCCGCATGCCGCTTGAAAACATTGAACACAGCATTGCGCAAAGTCGCTCAGGTGGCACTTCAACAATGTTTACACAGTTCGACTCACCAAAGAGAGAGCGTGTGGCAGCATCAGCAGCCAGGTATGTTGACCGCCAAATTTCTCAGCTTGACGGCGAACTCAAAAGCATCGGCTCCAACAGGGAGATGTACAACAAATACATGGCCGCGTACCATAAAAAATACTCGCTCTCTCTTGCCTGTTTTATTTTTGTTCTTGTCGGTGCTCCTCTGGGTGTTCTTGCGAGGCGTGGTGGCTTTGGAGTGGGAGCAGCCATGTCGCTGCTCTTTTTTGTGCTCTATTGGATGCTCATGATTTCCGGGGAGAAAATTGCTGAACGGGGCCTCCTCGACCCCATGATCTCCATGTGGCTGGGCAACGCTGTTATGGCCTGTATTGGTATTGCTCTTGTTGTCACCCTGAGCGGTTCTGTATTCAATAGTTCCCGTTAAAAGAAGACAAGCAGAACAAATCAGTGGCAGTTCTTATCTGGACCTGATTGCTTATATCCGCAGCAGAGCTCTTTTTTAACACCATTCTCATCAAGACAGACAAAGGTGATATGTGTGCTGAAAACCAGAATCCGTTCGCCAGTTTCAATGCTTTTTTTATAAACATGGACGGTATACTCAATAGAGGTATGACCAATTCTTTTTTTTTCAGTAACAAAACAGAGAATCGATCCCCCGCGTATGCTTTTTTTAAACTCTACCTTGTCCATGCCCACTGTGACAAAATTGCATCCGGGATAATCAAGTGATACGGTAATGTAACTGACCTCATCGATCCACTTTAACAGGTTGCCGCCGAAGAGAAAACCGTAGTGATTAAGGTGCTCGGGTAAAACAAGTTTATAGGTTTCCATCAATAAAGGTTAAGGTTTGCTAAAAAATAAGCCATTCCTTTTAATAATTATGAATTATCTCTAAATTAAAGCAAATTTTTTTTCACTCCCTTGTTTACCGTAAAAAACGATACATTTTAGCTGCTATTTTAGGTCGTAGCGGTCAATCGGTTTTGTGAACTGGCTCAATAAACAAGCAGAAGTTCAAGGGGTTTAAAGAGCTTTCAAACAGAATGTAACCAATTGACTCTCATAACAGATGCGAATTATTAATCGTTCGGGCTCTGCATGGACTTTGAAGGCAATCGTAGTACTCAATATTTTTTTATTTTGCTTCCAGCATGCCGCTGCTGAGGAGTCTGTCTGCCAGTTATTTTCAGCTTCAGGTACTGCATCAGAAGAGGTTCGACAAATTGTTGACGAGATAGTTACTACTGGTGACAATAAAAACATGCCATTTGTAATCCTTGACAAGAAACAGGCTAAAATATATTCTTTTCAAAAAGATGGGCAGCTTCTTGCTGAGGCACCGGCGCTTCTCGGTATAGCTATTGGCGATAAGTACATTCCTGGCACTGGACAAAAAAAGCTTTCTGAGATTCGTATTGAAGAACGTACTACACCGGCAGGTAGATTCCATGGCCGTTTAGGTTATGATTCGCATGGAGAAGAGGTCTTATGGGTAGATTTCGATATGGCCATTGCTATTCATCCTGTTGTTACCAGCAATCCAAAGGAGCATCGGCTTGAGCGCCTCGAATCACCGAAACCTCAAGACCATCGAATTTCTTTTGGATGCATTAATGTTCCAAGGAGATATTACATAACTCATATTAGCCCTTTGTTTAAAGGTACGGGAGGTATAGTCTATGTTCTCCCGGAAAACTCACCAGTCAATCAATTGTTACAGACCAGTAAATTCAGCGAAAGTACCAATAGTTAACTTTTTTTCATACATTTTAACAGAGCAGGGAACAGTGAGCTGGAAAAAAGCATTTTACTTTCAAAGGTAGTTGAGCCCTCGGTTATAGAACCTTAGAAATCATATTTTTAAAAAAATTATGCGATTTATTGATCGGTTTAGTACAGCGTCGTTTTTGAGAACGATTCTCATTGCTGGTCTTTTTACTCTGAACGTTAATCATGCTGCTGCCAAGGTTGCTGCTTCTGAATCTTTTTATACTTCCAAGCAGGCATCACCGGAGGTTCAGCAACTTCAGGAGGGGATAGCCAGTTCAAAAGATAATCAGGATATGCCATTTGTCATTCTTGATAAAAAGCAAGCTAAAATATTTGTTTATGAGAAGGATGGGCGAAATCTTGGTGGGGCACCGGCGCTTCTGGGAATAGCAATTGGCGACAAATACTATCCCGGCACCGGGCAAATTAAGCTTTCACAGATTCGCGTTGAGGAACGTACTACACCGGCAGGTAGATTCCAGGCACGTTTAGGTAAAAATACCCATGGACAAGAGGTTTTGTGGGTCAACTATGATATGGGTATTGCTATTCACCCTGTAGTTACCAGTAATCCAAAGGAGCATCGGCTTGAGCGTCTTCGATCTCAAGACCCTAAACAACACCGTATTTCTTTTGGATGCATCAATGTTCCCAAAAATTTTTACAACACAATCATCAGTCCGATTTTTAAAGCTCAGGGAGGCATCGTCTATGTACTGCCGGATGAAATGAACATAAGGGAGGTATTCGGAACTTATTTTCAGACAACCAGCATTTAGAGACAACCAGCATTTAGTTTTTAAACAAATTATAACAGAAAAAGCCCCAACTTGCGAAGGGGCTTTTTCTGTTATAATACCAACGACTTTTCTCTCATCTACTCATTACCTTATGCATCAGGAGCCATCAATGTATTATCGGTCTTGTCAGTAGCGGAAAGCTTACTTTGCTTCTGGTGCTGCTGCTTCAACTTTCTTTGCTGCTTTCTTTGAAACTTTCTTTGCCTTTTTAGCTTTCTTGGCTTTCTTTGCAACTTTCTTCTCTGCCTTTGCTTCTGGCTTTGCTTCAGCTTTTGCATCGGCTGCAGGTGCTGTTACTGCAGCAGGAGCTTTTGCTGCTGCTTTGTCAGCTGCGAAAGAAACGCCACCGAAGATCCCGGAGATAGCAAGTGACAGAATAACGCCAGCAATAAAATTCTTTTTCATGTGTCTGTTAGTTTTTTGGGTTTTAAAATTCTGTGGAACCGGGATTATCCTGCTTCCTATTAACTACTACGCAGCTCTTTAGCTTTTCTTTCAATAAATCTTCCGGAACATTATTTATTTTATTTTTCTACCTTGAATAGCAGGCAAATAAACATCTTACTTCAATCATAAAAAAACGTTTATGCAAGACCTGTTCTTGCTTTCCTGAGTTTGGCTGCAATCATAATCCATGCCATAGCACCACGTTGGGATACTGTAGAGAGGTTCCAGAAAAGAGAGGCTTCAAGCTTTGTTGCTCTCATTGCTCCGGGTTCAGTGGCAGAACCAATTGCACAGCCATTTTTGAATCCTGCCAGTAGTTTGTTCAGAACAGATCGCTTCACGGTTTCGATCTATCCTGCAATACGTGATGATCATATTCATGTTCGAGCTACGATCACGAATACATCCTCGAAGATGCTTCTTCTCACGCTGGTATTTCAATCTGCAATGTATATCGCTTCAATCCACGCGCCCGCGGGGGGCGCGACGGGTAGCTGATGCCAAGAGTATCATGGGGTATGTTTCAATCCACGCGCCCGCGGGGGGCGCGACTGTCGGACATAGCAGTCAAAGGGCTGAAAAATGGTTTCAATCCACGCGCCCGCGGGGGGCGCGACAAATCAATCATTAAAACGGACTATTTATTCACTCGTTTCAATCCACGCGCCCGCGGGGGGCGCGACCTTCAAAGCTCACATTGTTGACACCGAGGCAGTGTTTCAATCCACGCGCCCGCGGGGGGCGCGACTTATGAGCAATACGGAGATCTTTAATGAGCTGTCAGGGTTTCAATCCACGCGCCCGCGGGGGGCGCGACCGAAAAGTTCAACCTAAAAAGATGGAGTATAAAATGTTTCAATCCACGCGCCCGCGGGGGGCGCGACCGAGAGTTTTCTTGCGATGGAGAGGTATTTCGCTGTTTCAATCCACGCGCCCGCGGGGGGCGCGACATTTCGAATTTTGTTTTTATCAATACTCATATGTTGTTTCAATCCACGCGCCCGCGGGGGGCGCGACTTTCGGTATCGTTATCGCCTTCTGTCGGTATCGCGAGTTTCAATCCACGCGCCCGCGGGGGGCGCGACCCAGGAATATCTGACGCCGTCTTGACGATCTGATTGTTTCAATCCACGCGCCCGCGGGGGGCGCGACCGTTGTTCCGGGTTCGAGTGTTTTGCTTGTTGGAGTTTCAATCCACGCGCCCGCGGGGGGCGCGACACGACTTCCATTCCGTCACGCCTGACGATTTCTCCGTTTCAATCCACGCGCCCGCGGGGGGCGCGACCACCGACACAAGTAACTGTTAGGGCGCACACAAGGTTTCAATCCACGCGCCCGCGGGGGGCGCGACTTAGAGCGACATCATCGCCTGTTGTCGTATTGAGTTTCAATCCACGCGCCCGCGGGGGGCGCGACGAGCGGTGGCGGGAACCTATGAATTAATACTGGAGGTTTCAATCCACGCGCCCGCGGGGGGCGCGACTCGATGATGCTTGAGAATAAGGGGTACGTGGGGTTTCAATCCACGCGCCCGCGGGGGGCGCGACTTCGGGATTGAAGGTTGGAGAGTGCAGGGTATTATGTTTCAATCCACGCGCCCGCGGGGGGCGCGACGAAACCATCCATGCACTCGGATTACGATTACTTGGTTTCAATCCACGCGCCCGCGGGGGGCGCGACGGAGTCTACGTCTGGCACGCAGACAGCGAAGGATTGTTTCAATCCACGCGCCCGCGGGGGGCGCGACAGGGTTTCTGGAGGATCACGACAACAGGTACATGTTTCAATCCACGCGCCCGCGGGGGGCGCGACTGTGTGTAAAGTGTCCGTAGTGATCCAGCGAAAGTTTCAATCCACGCGCCCGCGGGGGGCGCGACGCACAACAATGGTGGCTGCACACCAACTAAAGCGTTTCAATCCACGCGCCCGCGGGGGGCGCGACATCCCTGGGTTCATGGCTTTGCGGTACTCCCAGTTTCAATCCACGCGCCCGCGGGGGGCGCGACTACAAAAAGTGCCTCGATGAAGTCGCCCATGATGTTTCAATCCACGCGCCCGCGGGGGGCGCGACCAAAGCGCCTCTCAGTGTCTACGCTTTCTATGTCCGAGTTTCAATCCACGCGCCCGCGGGGGGCGCGACATCAACGAGCGGGCTATGCGGTGGGGGAAGTATGAGTTTCAATCCACGCGCCCGCGGGGGGCGCGACTTCCGCCCCTCTCTACCACTCGGCGCGTGATATCGGTGTTTCAATCCACGCGCCCGCGGGGGGCGCGACGTATTGCGTTAAAGGGTTCGCATCACCAATAAGTTTCAATCCACGCGCCCGCGGGGGGCGCGACTACTTTCGCAACACAACCACAGGCGGGCCAATAACAGGCGTTTCAATCCACGCGCCCGCGGGGGGCGCGACACTAATCCCTATCGTGAAAGTTGTCGGGGTGCAGACTGTTTCAATCCACGCGCCCGCGGGGGGCGCGACTGCGATTGGACACAGACGGCAGATCAGTGCGATGTTTCAATCCACGCGCCCGCGGGGGGCGCGACGGAAGCGGTTCCGTCTTGGAGATTCGCAGGTGATGGTGTTTCAATCCACGCGCCCGCGGGGGGCGCGACGGAACAGGCAGCCGTTCGCATGTACTTCTTGCAGGGTTTCAATCCACGCGCCCGCGGGGGGCGCGACTTCTTTTGTCACAGGAAGAAAATAAGAAATAGAGAAGTTTCAATCCACGCGCCCGCGGGGGGCGCGACGAAGCTGGAGGTAACGCGAACCTTTCTTCTGGATGGTTTCAATCCACGCGCCCGCGGGGGGCGCGACAGTATATTTTTGTGGAGCGGTGGCGGGACCCTATGTTTCAATCCACGCGCCCGCGGGGGGCGCGACCATAATCTTTACGTCTGGAGCGGCAAACGGTGTTTCAATCCACGCGCCCGCGGGGGGCGCGACATACACGTCGCAGTCGGGAGCGGTAAGAGCCGCGTTTCAATCCACGCGCCCGCGGGGGGCGCGACTTTGCTCTGGTCCCGAGGCGGTCGGAGTAGCTTGTGTTTCAATCCACGCGCCCGCGGGGGGCGCGACGACTCAGCCTGAAGCAATGCATTATATGGGTTAAGTTTCAATCCACGCGCCCGCGGGGGGCGCGACCCAGCTTAAATCCGCTCCTGATGATGGTGCAGACGAGTTTCAATCCACGCGCCCGCGGGGGGCGCGACATCCGAAAATTTAGCTACTTTTACTCGATCGATGGGTTTCAATCCACGCGCCCGCGGGGGGCGCGACGGATATCGCAAGTCAGAACGCACTTTATGCTCAAGGGTTTCAATCCACGCGCCCGCGGGGGGCGCGACACTCGATCGATGGGAAACTCACCGATCCAGTCGAGTTTCAATCCACGCGCCCGCGGGGGGCGCGACTCGGGTACAATATACAGATCAAGCCGAGAGCTTACGTTTCAATCCACGCGCCCGCGGGGGGCGCGACGGAAGCGCTCTACCAGCAGAACCCGGTCGTGCAGGTTTCAATCCACGCGCCCGCGGGGGGCGCGACGCACAAGAGCTTAGAGTTCTTGTACGAGCGGAAAAGTTTCAATCCACGCGCCCGCGGGGGGCGCGACTCTCTTTGTCCAGATATCCTCACACAGATCTCTGTTTCAATCCACGCGCCCGCGGGGGGCGCGACGTTCTTGTTGTCCATCACTCAAAGCCGTTTACTGTTGTTTCAATCCACGCGCCCGCGGGGGGCGCGACTTCGGCAGGGATGATAACAACTTCCATCCTTCTCATGTTTCAATCCACGCGCCCGCGGGGGGCGCGACTTTGTCCTTGTACTTCTCGCTTGTTGCTATCGCGTTTCAATCCACGCGCCCGCGGGGGGCGCGACCAGTATTCCCTATGCAGGACTCTTGAAGAGTTTGTTTCAATCCACGCGCCCGCGGGGGGCGCGACCTGCTTGATTGTCGGCTTATTGCTCATCAGAAAGGTTTCAATCCACGCGCCCGCGGGGGGCGCGACGTAGTGCTTTGTAGTGCCTTGTAGGCCCTTTTTTGTTTCAATCCACGCGCCCGCGGGGGGCGCGACCGCCCCTCTCTACCACTCGGCGCGTGATATCGGTGTTTCAATCCACGCGCCCGCGGGGGGCGCGACGCCGTATAACGCCTGCAGAAATAGCCGCAAAATTGAAAGTTTCAATCCACGCGCCCGCGGGGGGCGCGACCACGCATATATTTCAAGGGCCACCAAAATGAATTTGTTTCAATCCACGCGCCCGCGGGGGGCGCGACGTGAGCATATGACGTGAACTTATCAAGCAGTGGTTGTTTCAATCCACGCGCCCGCGGGGGGCGCGACCTGAGAGAACTTGACATCCTTGAGGATTTGATAGCCCTGGTTTCAATCCACGCGCCCGCGGGGGGCGCGACAAAATTACTTGCTTGTTACATACAGGGGAAACCGTTTCAATCCACGCGCCCGCGGGGGGCGCGACTTTGATTTTTTGAGATAACATGTTCGAACATGCGTTTCAATCCACGCGCCCGCGGGGGGCGCGACAGGGCTGAAATGAAAGCAATTAGAGATTAATTGTGTTTCAATCCACGCGCCCGCGGGGGGCGCGACTTGCACGTCAGTCTTCAGAAGTCCGCGCAGAACTTGGTTTCAATCCACGCGCCCGCGGGGGGCGCGACACTATTACAAGACATTATTTCATTACTTTAATCGTTTCAATCCACGCGCCCGCGGGGGGCGCGACTGTATATCTCTGTAATCAAGTATTTCGTGGTTTCAAAAGCGCCTAAACGCGAACCACTGTCTATGTCAAAAAACATTGTACGAAAACTTGATAATAAAATCTATACCCACAAACATATTAATAACATAGAGGCTATCGCGAACGTAGCGGGAAAATTGGTATAGCTTGACGTTCGCGCTATAAAATCAGCAGACCTTCGAGATCACGGGGTTCTTTTGCTCCTTCATGTTCAATTTTATTTTGCCAGTTTGCTCCGAGAAAATAAAAGCGCAAGCTGTCGTGTTTATGATCCATTTCATGCACAAGCTTTCCTCGTAATTTCGTCCATTGCGCAGGATCAACATTGCATTCAAACACGGAAAACTGAACACGCTGGCCATAGTTCTGGCATGTTTTTGCAATCCGGCGTAATCTTCTTTTTCCTGCCGGTGTTTCGGTATTGACATCGTAGGTTACCAGAACAAGCATTAGTTACCTCCAGACAAATGGCGGATAGGTTTCAATATCACCACGGATGAATCGGGCAAGCAGCATGGCTTGCATGTGCCACAGCAAACCGATGGCCATTTTTTCTTTGACAAAAGGATGCTCAATTTCTTCCTGTTTACGTTCTTGATAGGCGGTTAAAAGCGTTTTGCGGGCATCATCTTTCAGAATTACGGCTCCTGTTTCAGAAACGGTAAAATCGTTGGAATGAATCTGACCTCGATTGATCAGCGATAAAGCCAATCGATCCGCTATAAACGAACGGAATTCTTCGATCATATCAAGCGCAAGGCTTGGTCTTCCCGGTCTGTCTTTATGTAAGAAACCGGCAGCAGGATCAAGACCACATGACTCCAGAGCAGATCGAATATCGTGAGTGAGTAGTGTATAGAGAAATGAAAGCAGACAATTTATTCTATCCAGAGGCGGACGTCGGTTGCGTCCTGTAAACCGGAATAATGGATCAGGGGAAGTAATACATTCATCGAATACATCAAAGTAAACTTTTGCAGCTTCTCCTTCAATCCCTCTGATACGTTCCTGATCGGATTCAACCTGCAGGCGCTTTATGCATCCAGCAAGAAGGTGTTGGGCATGTTTCAGCTTGACGGCGTTGACTTTTTCAGGATGATCTCTCAACGCCCTGGCCAGAGTGATCCGTGCATTACCGATTTTTCCGACAACAAATGCGCGGGCAAGGATGGCCGTTTGCAGGTAATTATCTGCCAGACGGTACTGAGCTCTCCGCAATAAAATGTTACCTCGTGTTGCTCCTTGCATCTGAGAAAGAAATTTCCCGTATTGGCTTAAAAATGTTACCGTTACACCGGTTTCCGCACAATGGCCAAATAAATAAGGGCTGCATGTTACGGATCCAAAACATATAATGCCATCAAGCATATGGAGCGGGATGCGTACTTTTTCTTCCTTATCTATTTTAATAACGGCACACTCTCCTTCCTTTGAAAGGTAGGCTCCTTGGGTCGTTACAAAAAGGGTGTTGAGGTATTTTTTCAAATCTCATCCTCCGAGAGAGTTTGAAGCAATTTCTTAAGGTAGGTCGTTGCCGTTCGGCCTTGCACAATCACCTCCGGCAGGCACTCCTCCTTCAGCGAGCAGAGCTTGCATTTTGGTCCAGGATCAGGTGGCGGGGTAATTCCATTCCGGAAAAGATCATGCACCCCTTCAGCGGCAAGAATAGTTTTTTCACGCAGAACCTCATCGAAAGCGACATCAAGCCTGCGTTTTGTCTGACCATAAAACAATGCCCCCGAAGTAAGATGAAGAGAAAGCATCTCTTCGAGGCATATTGCCTGAGCACAGAGCTGAATTTTGTCAGCATCATGTTTTTTCGGTTTTCCTCGTTTATATTCAACCGGAAAAGGCTCTTCATGATTATTCAGCTTGTGCCATTCCACAACGTCAGCCACACCGGAAACCCCAAGTATAGCGCTCCGCAACAATTCGCTTCTTGTTACTCGGACACCGCTACGATAGGAAGTTTTTCCGTCATCGACTCGCTCATGCAACTCTCGACCTTCAGCAGTGTAGCCGTTCTCTGTCCATATTTGCTCAAGATGGATCAACGCACACTGCCGAGGGCAATAGACAAAATGCTGCAATGCGGACAAGGCTACGAAGTCTGATTCGGTGTACACTTTTATGCAATCTTTCTCAATAGTTGCACCTTTCCAAGATCAGTTTCATCGATAGTAATCTGATAATCTTCAAAAGATCTTGCGGGTCCATCAGAATCAGGTTTTCTTTCAATTTTAATTCTTTCAAACAACTTATGAGCGGGAGTATTTCCTAGCTCAGAATCGTGCTGAAAAACTATCAATTGACGGGATGCCATCTCACCACGAGATGCGGACCGGTCATGATCAAACATATTAATCAATGCAGACCACAGTAATTCAAGATCCTCTTCCGAAAAGCCAGTCTGTTTTGCTAAAGGTGCTGAAATAAATCCATGAACCCTGTAAAGCCCATAGGGGATGTAAGTTTTGCGCCCCATAGTACGATTATCTCCATCCTGACTATCTGATTCTTTTTTTGTTTCGACTGCCATACGAGTAATGCTGGCTTCAAGTGGTACTACCGGATCAATACTCTTCGAAAAAGCAAACTGTACAGGGCCCCTGACTTGCCCGCAATTATTTTCTTTAACTGACATAACCGCACCAAAAGTGCGAACATCAAAGAAATTTTTACACATCCACGCTCTTGCTTTACTGATTTTGATCGACTTGTCTTTCTCATCAGTAAGAGCATCATAAGCAGGTTTTCGTCGTTCGGTTAGAATTCCTTTTTCTTTCACATAAATATTAAATGGTGTTTGATTTTGCTTGAGCAATTCCACATAATTTCTAACCTTTCTTTTTAAGCAGACATCTGTTGTAATTCCATGTCCTGTTTCAGGATCAATACGAGGAAGATTACCACCATCAGGATCGCCATTTGGATTACCATTTATTACATCAAAAAGCAAAACAAACTCATAACGATTTTCAATAGGCTTAGTCATTGTTATTCTCCGTTATTTTATTTTCACTACTTTTATAAAAAGAATTTTTTTGCTGATAATAAGCAATAGCAAAGAGACCTTGTTGATTTAAGTTCATATGATCTGGAAATACAGTTATATGTTCCATTATTTCACCTATTCGACGATCTGAGATATACCCATATGTCGCTTTTTCAATATGATGCTGTGATAAACGAAGTAAACGGGGGAATACGCTGGCAGGAGTAGCTGATGCCGCACTGTAAAATCGGTCTTTTATAGTCGAGTTTACAGCTCCGAGTGCATCCAATTGAGCCTTTTCCAAAATGGCAAAAAGCCGTCCAAGGAGATATCCTTCCTCCCTTCTTTCTGTATCCAATGACATAATATGAAACTCCATTTTATGATTTCTCTGTAACACAGCCTTCAAAATTGCGGCTCTTAAATAATTAACATGAATAATAGGCTTCCCTGTTTTATCATCTTTTTTGGCCTGATCAGCCCGTATGCGTCCTAAAACAGTAGAATAGAGACTTTGAGGGTAGTTGATCCCAGTTAGAATAGAACGCATTAACGAACCAGCCAAAACAGGGGAAATATTTTTTGCGTCTCGTACTGTTTCTTTAAGCAATAGCCAAACACCGGGAAAAGATGTATTAGTATCACCATGTACCATTTTTAAACACTCAAAGTGGTCTTGTAGTCGTTTTATCAATTCTTCTACAGTACACACATACCAGAATCGTAAAGCAAGTCTGGCTTTGTTGAGTGAAAGACCAAGAATATAAAATTTGATATCTTTGTCTTGTGAGATGTCAGTTGGTAATTTCCCTTCACGTACAACGTCTAAAAATTTTTGCACTGGCACGAGTGCTGCTTCATCCTGAACAGATGAATCCAGTATCTGCCCCATAAACATTTCAATTGGTAATTTGTTTTCTGCCCAGAATACCGTCGTGGTATCACCTATCTTTATCCTTTGTGCTTTGTTGCGCAAGAGGTATTTCAGTGCTGTTGAACTTTTAAATTCAGCATCAACTGAAATCGGAGCATTTTCACCTTTAACTTTACTATAGGATTCATATGCACTTTCATTAAAAGAAACAAGAGCAGCACCCGTACCAAACTTAAACTGAGCATATTGTTTTTGAAGATCATCAATTTTACCATCCACTAGACTAATGCCTTTACTATATTGAATTTGCGATAAATATTCAGTCCATAATCGCTTAACTTCCTCGCGTTCATGTATAAAAATCGAATCGCCCTGCAATTTGAAAGCAACCCATTTTCCATGTGCACCAGATATTTCATCCCAATATTTTAAAGCCAGAGAATTATCATTTTCCCATTTTGAAAAAAAAGCTTTTACAGCAATAATTCCTTCATCATTTGAATTACCTGAAACATCAATAATCAATTTAAAAAAGGATTTTTGATGTTCTTCCTTTTGTTCATTTCCAGACATTCCAAAAATATAATCAGCCTTATCAACCATAAAATTTGGTGTAGTTGCAGCACTGATTGATCTTACATTTACTCCATTGGAATAAGGTACCTCTGATAAATAAAAATCAAACACATTAGGCTTGACTTGAACACGCAAATCTTGAGGATCTCCTATTAGGTTACCAGATTTATCGATCGTAATTTCAAATCCAATATCCTCAAAACTGAATCCATATGGGGGCACTTCTTTTGTTATGGCAAGACGATCATAAAGAGATATTAATGATTGAAAAATCATAAGACCACCTCCTTCTGACAATTTATAATACCATTTCGCATGATAGCACGAAAAAATTGAGGAACCATGTTATTTTCGAAATTAATATCATATAGCATGAAACCAAGATTCTGTTCGCCAGACAGTTGTGATACAGGGATATCATCACACCACTCAAAGTTGACAGGAAACTCACGACAACCAAAGTAGGGTCGATGAAAACACTGACCTGCTTTTGCTCTCCTTGAGAATATATCTAAATGTTTTCCTTCATTATTATCATCAGTTTTAGTAAACTCAAAATGCGCTTCAATGATATATTCAACATCACGCAATACCATTGATGCTCGTTGTTGGCGAGTCTTTGAATCATCGGCATAAATATATACGGGGGCATTATCTTGCATATCAACATTGTTTATCGAAACCCGCTTAGCAACTTCATTGCGGCGAATATTTTCAAAACGAACAGGTTTTAATACATGAATATTGTCAATTACCCAACGAATTGATGGTTTCCAATAAATGGCATCCAGTATACCACGTGCTGCAGAAGGTGTCATTACGTCATAGGATACTCTCTCTACCTTCATTTCTGGTCGGGTAAAAAGTGCATATTCACCCCAAATCCGTAACTTTATGCCATAGCCCATTATTTGCTGCTCCTTTTGTTAGTAAATAAATGCTTCACCGCGTGGATTTGAAGTTTTTAATCCAGTATCTATGGAATACAACTTTTCTGACAACAAGATCAAAATACCAGATTCCATGAGTTCCAATGACCCTTTTATTTCATTAAGTTGATTGCTGTGTATTTGAACAGTGTATTGTTGAAGTTGCCGTAAAACCAGTCGTTTATAGTTTGAATATTTTAACTCTTCTACCAATTTAATGGCATTTTGATCCAGTGCTACAATCACTGGAATTGTTGATGAGTTTATCATTTGAAAATCAGCAAGCTTTTTAAATTGAATATCTCCTGATTGAGCTGTCTTGCATAATTTAATAATTTCTTCCGCATCCATCCGCTGCTGGTTTTTCCAAAAGTAGTCATCAAAATATTCACGAACACATTCCGGAGATGTAAGTTTTCCTTTAAATCGATCAAACAATTTTTCCGCAGACTGAGCAGCTTGTTTGATAAATGAACTTATCGGTAAGTCAGCAAAATTAAAAACAAAGACTTTACATGGCTTTTCATGTAAACCATTTCTGTTACAACGACCAGCGGCTTGAGCGATGCTGTCAATTCCTGCAACAGCTCTAAAAACACAAGGAAAGTCCACATCCACTCCGGCTTCAATCAACTGAGTGCTAATTACGCGACATGGCTCTCCATCCTCTAATCGCCTACGAATTTCATTTAGTTTTTTTGTACGATGAAGAGGATACATCAAGGCGCTTAAATGAATGGTTTCATCTGATTCTGGCAAAGCATTAAAAATATCCAAAGCCTGCTGGCGAGTATTAACCACGCATAATACCTGTTCATAACTAAATAGTTTTGCTGCTACATCCTGTACTGAAAGTTCACCAATAAATGATTCTTCAGTCCGTTTTAATGCTCCAAACAGTCCCGGCACATCCTGAATAATTTCTTGTACACCCTTTAACCCACTTTGAAACTGCTCAGAATACTCGATAGCAGGTTGTGTAGCCGTACATAGTACCGATGACACACCATAGTTCAATGAAAGCTCTTTAATCACCTCCATGCAAGGCGACAGTTTTTCAACAGGAATTGCTTGAACCTCATCAAAAATGACAATGCTATCTGCTACGTTGTGTAGCTTTCTGCAATGGGAGGTTCTGTTCGCATAAAACGAATTAAAAAATTGAACATTTGTTGTCACGATGATCGGGGCATCCCAGTTTTCTGAGGCCAAGAGAGATTTCCAGTCTGAATCATCAACCATGAAATTGCAGTGATGCTCAAGGATGGCATCATCGCCAAGCATCTCCCTAAACACTTGGGCGTTCTGCTCGATGATACTTGTAAATGGAATCACATATATGATTCTTCGCTTACCATGTTTTTTCGCATGAGCTAATGCAAAGGCAAGCGATGCTAATGTTTTCCCGCCTCCCGTCGGTACTGTCAAGGAAAAGAGTCCTGGATTAAACTCTGCACTCTTCATACAATCATCCAAAACCTTCTCGCGGTGCTGATTTACAACCGTTGTCGAATCAGCCTTGTTTCTCAGGATATTGAAGTTTATAGAAAAACGTTCAGAGAGTTCTAACAGAGAAGGGTACCCCGATCGCCAGGTGGACTTTTCATTACTCAATGATGCTTCAGTGTCCAAATAGTCTGCATCAACGAGACACGAGAATAACATCCTCACGAAAAACTGAAGCTGAAAACCAAATCGATCCTTTTCAGATAAAAAAGGCAAAGAGGGAAATACCGGATCAGTAATCGGAATATCTATTTTAGAGTAGGTTTTGCCCAATCGAACCTTTAAAGCCAAGCTCTCTTCATCATTCCAATTCGACAGACCGCCATGATGACCAGCAATACAGTAAGCCAGCAATTTCCCAGCTTCTATGGAAGAATCGTATAGTTTTTGAGCGCCAACAATTGCATGAACAGGATGTCCCGTATAAAACGCAGCAAACTCATCCGTAACATCATTTGCTTGACGTAAATATGCTTGCCAAGAATGAGTGCCTTTTCCTAAATCATGCCAGCGCCCAGCAATACTTGCCCAATCCTGTGCCCCAAAAAAACGAGCATAACCAGCAGCCATATCAGCAACCGACTGTAAATGATCTTCTAATAAATGCCATTTCTCGGAAGGTTCGCCAAGTTTTGAGTGAGCGTAATATTTTGACAGATTCTCTTTAATCCCTCCATTTTCAAGAGCACCGGCGGAGGAATGGTCAATTTTACCCATTATTAACCTCTGAATAATCCCCATTGTTTTTGCGAATATATTCCTGCCACTCCGGATTGTATTTCCCAAGATCATGCAACAAACCAGCAGTTTTTACCCAGTCTCCACTACCAAATTCGTTAGCAAATGAAGCGGCTTTTTCTGCAACTCGGATAAGATGTTCATTCAAATCATGTGTATCCCAAGTACCATCAGGGTTTTCACGAAGATGAGCTACTGGCTGGTTAGGATGAGGGGGCATATATGATAAGGAGAACCAGGTGAATTTTTCCTAAAAACGGTCAAGGTATTAAATGCATCGCCTAAGTTATCAGACTTAAACGGATAAAATTATTGGATCGACCTACACAAAAATCACCAGCAAATATTCGCGCTTAACGGTATTAGAGTAAAGGCTTGAATAATATAAACTTAATAATAGCAAATATTTTCGCATTCTCTATTGACACAATACGTTAGTTGTGAAATAAAATTTTGGTTTTTGAAGACATTTACGTCACTGCTTCTTTTCGTTATTTTGCACATCATACTCAAGGATTCTGTATCATGCAAGAGCGCATGTTTCTGTAAGCACATGCGGAAACACTGCAATCTCAGCCAGCTTCCCATCGCCCGCCGAAGAGATCGAATGCGCCAAGCTTGACCTCAACAAAGAGCTGATCAAGCACACAGTAGCGACATTTTATGCCAGTGTAAAAGGCAGTTCAATTTGCCAGTGCTGAATTCAGGCCAAGTTGCAGGGCAAATCCAGCCTGCATGACTGCAACGCGCGGTTTGAAGATAGCGAAGAGAGAACCGAGCTTTTCAGGGATCAATAGCCAGCCAGGAACCTTCCTTTGCCAGCTCTTTACGCACCTTCTTCTGAGCCGAAGCAAATGGCATGTCCACAATTTTTCAAAATGTATAGGGTGTTGTCAAGTCCCGCGGTCACCCCCAGGATTCCTGTGAGTGACTGTTCTTTTCCCTTCTCAGTTTCAAGCCTTCAGGCTTTCAGTCACCGCGCTTTTGAACTCCTTCGATATCTTGAATGTCGGCACCTCTTTTTCGCCTACCATCACTTTTTCCCCGGTTCTCGGGTTGCGTGCCTGGCGCAGGTTCTTTTGCCGGATATTGAATGAGCCGAATCCCCTGATCTCAATGCGCTTCATTGTTTTTAGCGAATCAATGATGCTTTCAAAGAGCGTGTTGACCGCTGATTCACTTTCACTGAGTGTCAAGCCGGTTTTCTGGGCCACGGTACCAATCAGGTCAGCTTTTGTTGTTGTCGTTTTCATGGTGTGGTGGTTTAGTTGGGCATTCGTTATCAATGTTAGAGCATTTCTTTGCTTCTCTGTGCCTTGTTATTATTGCTACCAGCCAGCTCTATGTATTATGCAAGCAGCTGAGAGCTTTAGCTCTTTGCTGCAAGAGGCGCCTGCAGCAAGAGCGGCTGGCAGGGCGTTTTTATTGAGGTGAGGTGAGGGTGTGACTAATTCTTAGGGACTGCTTTGCATTTTGTCTAATTATAAATCATACAAACTTTTGATAAAAATATTACCGCGATTCCTCTTTTTTTATTTTAATCTCTATAGGTCATATTCCCCGCCTCTTGAGGCGTAACGTTATAATAGAGTTGTCTTCAAAATACCCCGCTGCTTGCGGCGGGGTTCTTTATTAACAACTTATATGCTGTAAAAATATCTCATAATATGCTCAATGTTACTCCATTTACCGCTGGTTTTAACGTCGTTTCGTAAGCCATTCTAAAACCATTGAGTATTTTTCTGACATCGTCTTCAAGGTTTTTTGCATTTTTACGATTTACAGGTCTACCCCGTTTTGTGTCTGGCCTTATTTTATTACGGTATCAATTTCTATGTAGCGCTTAACAACCAAACTACGGATAGCCATGACTGCCAACTTATTATTTTATCGCAGAAACCCTGATGGTTTTGCTTTTGCAGGAGAACTGCTCTCATTTCAGAATTTTACAAATTCATATCCAGTGAAGCTGGATGTATTGCACAAACTTGGACAATGGGAGCGAGATTGGGCACACATTGTTCCATTCCGGTTTTTTGAAGCTCCTTACCGTAACTCTCCTGACTTCACTTACGCAATCCTGCGAAACAGATCTTAAAACCATCATTAAAATATTTCGCCAAACCAACGGTTTTAGTGCAAGTAATCGAATGCTTGTGTGGATAACCAACGACAAGACTGTCGCCCCTGGTGGGGGGCATAATTTTGGTTACGGCACGCAAGATCGACATTCCCAGGTATCCGTCTCAGCGATAGTGACTAATCCAATCGTGGCAAAGTGGATTTTCGTCGCCGAGGTGGCAGAGTTGTTAATGTCGTACCAAAATTACATCCAGCACAAAAAAGAAACCGATCAAGGTTATTGGAATTCCGGTAACAGTATGGGAAAAGCATTATCCTTATATCTTGCAGAGTTACTTTACCCAGGCATTGACGATGGCATCTCGGCTTGGCTCAATGACAGAAGTATATCGGTACAAACGTCATCAGGAATTGTCCATGAACGCGTGAACTGGATAAGCGCAACCGATGGCTATGATTCTCACGCAGTGTCATATGGCTGCGGTTTGCTATTTCTCTATTGGCTTGTGACCGTTAAGCATTTTGCAATAGAAGATATTATCGCACATTCTTGGAATACTTTTGCGCAACTCTATCAAAATTTGACAGGAGGGTTAGATGGCTGGCAACAATTTCATGATGCCGTCAATATACTTTATCCAGTATCAGCCACCCCAAACTTTGTCTGGAATGGCTCTAACAACATTTTTTTACTAAAGGCTTTACCTAAAAGCCATTTAACAAAATAAAGTCATATATATTAATAAGATAGCGTATTATACTGAGTCGCAAGATACGTATGTTATGGCTTCACATGCACTCAGGGAATGCATGTGCCCTGCTCACATAGTAGAGCATGGTAGTTTGACCGCTAATTTTGCCGCTCCTCTTTTTTTTGCGCTGGGCTTTTTAGCTGCCGGGGTGACAATTGCTCCAGACTCATCGGATTCCTGTAGAGGCGTATCAAGCTTTTCTTCAGGCTCATCGTCGAGCTCAACACCAAGCTCTTCGTGCAGGTCAGCAGGGATATCAGAAATGGCAATGATCTCTCCCTTGAGCAGTTCATTGATAATGTCATCAGCGTGCACTGTTTTTTTTACACGCACAGGTCGTTTGCTTTTTACATCAGGAGCTATAAGGGTCAGAATCTCATGAATGGATGAATAAAGATAGAGCTGTTTGTCCAGCTCCTGGAGTTTCAGCAGCCCTTTGATTGGCTTGCAGAGAGCGATGAATATAACCACACCTCCACTCTTGTTGGCAAACTCCTGGGCAAAACGTATGGAGGCGATTACTGTGGCATCAATGGCTTTGACATCTGAAAAGTCAATGATAAGGTTGCTGCTCTCTTTTTTGGCAAGCAGCTCCGCAACAGCTGAATTGAATGCCTCCCCATGGCGAAGGTCAAAGGTACCCTCCTCGATTTTCAGAATAGTAATCTCTCTGCGGATGGCAACTGAATATTTCATGACTATAGCGGTAAAAAAATGGATGCACAGGCAAAGTGGCTGGATTATAGTGAAACTTTGCTCATTATCCATTATCCCATTGCTGGTTCTTTTGAAGGTCTGACCAGTATTACCTCTTCGCGTTCGACCAGAACCTGACCGGGCGGGAGGTTTTTACCGTGCCGGACATATTTTTTCAGGGTATAGAGTACCGGCACAAGTTCGGAGTGCTTTGCGGCGGAGTACCAGGCTGCAATTTCAGCGGCTTTTGTAATTTCTTTGAGCTGGTGCAGTGTTGCCCCTTTCAGGACGCAGTGAGAGCCGGCTGCTCCGCGGGCATGGAGCCAGATGTCATTTGGGCGGGCATGGGTAAAGGTGAGCAGGTCATTGTTTGCAGCATTTTTGCCAATGAAGAGAGTGATTGATGGCGTGAGTTGAACAGTTCTGAATGGCAGTGCCGAACGGCTATTTTTCGATTGAGGAGTGCCGGATTTATTTGGCACTCTGGTATGGTTTGCAATAAATTTGAGGGCTTCTCTGGGTGTTGTTATAGTTTCGGTTGCTGCAAGGAGCGCTTCAACTGTTTTTTTTTCTTGCTCAAGAGCTGCACGCCTCTCCTGCATTACTTTGAGTTTCCCTCTGGTTTTTGAGGCTTTTGAAAAATACTCTTCGGCGTTTTTCTGCAGTGTTAACGCCTCTTTGAGAGGGATGGTTTTGTCGGGTGTATCAGGCTGGAAAATGTCTGCTACGGTTATGCTCTTTCGATCTGTTCTTGGCTGGTAGAGTGATGCCATGAGCAGATGGCCGGAGTTTTCATAGTTTCGGGCAAACTCCCCGAGCATTTCGGGGTTGAAGTTGTCCAGCGTTTTTTGTTTTTTTCCAATCTCTCGAATCAGTTTTGCACGAAGCTCTTTCAGTTTCTCTTTTGTTTCAAGAAACCGCCGCATTTTGATGCTGTAATCGCTCAACCCTTCAAGCACGGAATCAAACAAGCGTGCATCAGGGCGGGAAGTGTGCAGCAGTGAAAATTCCGGTTCCCCATGCTCATTTTCCGAGACAACTCCTTTCGGGTCGAGCAGCTCAAAAAAGAGTGATTGAAAAGCGGTGTGGAGTCTTTCAGGGCTATCCTCTCCCGCTGTCCTTTTTATCACTTCACTTACAAGGGTGCGGTCAAAACCGGGAAGAATTGCTGAAAGTTTTTCGGGTACACTCTCCCCATTCCGGCTATTGCATTGCTCGATAAAAAACGTTTTGTTCATTGCCCGAGTTTCAAGCTCTCTGAGTATTCCGGTAGAGTTATTGCTGGTGTGAAAGGGCTGACCAGCCAGGGAGTTTTTTTGCTTGAAAGCATCAATAATCTGCTTATCCCTGACAAGAAAGAGGTTTGTTCTGGAGGTGAATAACTGCAGGACAATAATGGATTTTTCGGCCAGATGAAGATCTATTTCACGGTCACACGGAGAGATTTCCACGCTTGAAACCTGCTGATTGTTGATCTCGGTCAACAGGTTTGCTGCATTGTGTGTTTTTTTATGAACTCCTTCTTTGAGAAAAAAAGAGAGCAGGGGAGTATGGGTTACAACCACAATCTGCAGATGTTGGCCATCAACATCAATGAAACTCAGGGTTACTTCATTTTTGTGCTGAGAATAGATCTCCTTCAGTTGCCCCCCCGCAAGCCGCTCATGCAGTTCTATTGCTGCGTGGTAGAGAGTAAAGTAGTTGCGTATCATGATTGACAATTGGATTGCATGAGCCCGATCTTTTTCTCTATTTTAAGCTGTGTGTAGTTGTTAGTTTGTATAATTTATTAAAAAATATGGCTATGCCGGAAGAAACGATGACGGGATGCTGCCTTCCGGATGCGGAAGGGAGTGGGGGTTCAGAGAGTGAAAAGCGGTTGGGATGGCATGAATACTTCATGAGTGTTGCCCATCTTATTTCACGGAGGGCGACCTGTACCCGTGGTCATATTGGTGCGGTTATTGTCAAGGATCACAGTATTCTTTCGACGGGTTACAACGGAGCGCCTGCCGGGCTTCCTCACTGTAACGACAGCAACTGCCGTATTTACCGCAGCACCCACCCCGACGGCACTGTGGAAGAGAACTGTGTTAACACCATTCATGCGGAAATCAATGCCATTGCCCAGGCGGCAAAACATGGTGTGGCTATCAAGGATTCTGAAATCTATATTACAGCCAGTCCCTGTATTCACTGCCTTAAAGTGCTGATCAATGTGGGCATAAAAACTATCTATTACGATAAACCTTATAAAATCGAGAATATTGATGAACTGCTCAGGCTTTCAGGCATCAGGCTTGTACAGGTCAACATGCTCAATATCCAGCAGAAGTGACGATGCCGAAGAGTGAGGATATCCTCTTTATGCGGCGCTCTCTTGAACTTGCCTTGAAAGGTGGCGGGAGTGTGAGTCCTAATCCGATGGTGGGTTCGGTTATTGTATACAAGGGTGATATTATCGGAGAGGGTTATCATGAGAGGTTTGGCGGAGCTCATGCAGAGGTGAACGCTATTGCTTCAGTGGTGGATGAATCTTTGCTTCGGCACTCTACCCTCTATGTTAATCTTGAGCCCTGTTCCCATTTCGGCAAAACCCCTCCATGCAGTGATCTTATTATTGAGAAAGGTATTCAGCGTGTAGTTATCGGTTGCCGTGACCCTCATGCTGCCGTTGCCGGGAAGGGAAAAGCGAAGCTTCTTGCTGCTGGTATTGAGGTTACTGAAGGGGTGCTTGAAGCGGAGTGCAAAAAACTCAATGAGGCATTTATAAAAAGTCATACAGCAGGGATGCCACTGGTCGCCCTTAAACTGGCTCAAACCCTTGACGGAAAAATTGCAACATCGCTCGGTGCATCCCGCTGGATTACTGGAGAGGAGGCAAGGGGAGAGGTTCACCGACTCAGGAGCCTCTATGATGCTGTCATTATTGGCGAGGCCACTGTTCGTGCCGATGATGCTCTTCTTACGGTGAGGCATTGTGCTGGTCGAAATCCCCTCAGGGTTGTGCTTGATCGTCAGTTACGTCTTCCTTTGGAGGCAAAGATTTTCGGCTCCGAGGCCTCAACAATGCTTTTTGCCTCTTCCTCATGGTCTGGGTTGCCGAAAGTTGAGCAGTTGCGACAGAAGGGTGTGACGGTTTTGTTTGTCAATGAGCATACTGGAGAGCTTGATTTAAGGCAGGTGCTTCTGGAACTGCATAACCGGCAGATTCTTTCGGTGATGGTTGAAGGGGGGAGCCGTTTGTCAGCTTCATTTATCAGGGAAAAGCTTGTTGACAAAATTTATATGTTTATTGCTCCGAAGCTATTCGGTGGTGACGCTCTGAGCGCTTTTGCTCCCCTTGGTATCAGTATGCCTGACCAGGCAGTGAATCTTCGAATAGAGCAACCTCGGTTTTTCGGCCATGATCTGCTGCTTGAGGCCTCTGTGGAGGCTTGAATGCTGTGTGAGAAGAGAACTTTTATGGAATTTTATAAATAAACACGATATAACTCTTGTGTATGATGGCAAAAAGAACCGCAAACAGGGGGTTGCCTGTGTTTGATCGTTTTATTACGAACAGTGATCTTGGAAAGTTCTTTCTGCGGGTTCCAGTCGGCACCTTGATGCTTTTTCACGGGCTCAACAAACTGCAGCATGGCTATGGATTTATAACGCCGATGCTTTTGAAAGCAAAGCTCCCAGGCTATCTTTCACATGGAATTCTTATCGGTGAACTTGTTGCTCCTCTCTTTATGGTGTTGGGAATCTATACCCGGCCTGCAGCACTGCTACAAGTTTTTGTGATGGCTATGGCCATCTATCTAGTTCATGCCAGGGCGCTGTTTTCATTCTCGGAACATGGCGGATACTCCCTTGAACTGCAGGTGCTCTATCTGTTTGGTGCACTTGCCGTTTTCTTTTTTGGTGCTGGGCGTTACAGTATTATTCATGCCGGTGGTATATGGAGATGATGGAGTATAGCAAAAAAGAGGAGGTCATTGATATTTGTCATGTAACAGCTTACTCTGGAACTACCTGTGTTTTCAGGGATTTCTCACTCAAGGTGGAGGGTGGATGCAGTACGGCCATTCTCGGCCCAAACGGGTCAGGAAAGACAACGCTGATGAAACTGCTTTCACGCGACCTCTATCCTGTTGCCGAACCAGAGAGTTATGTTAGAATTTTTGGCTTGGAGCGATGGAATGTATGGGAACTTCGCACTCGTCTTGGCATTGTTTCGCACGATCTGCAGCATGGTTATCTTGCCGGGGCGCGCGGTATCAATGTTATTTTGTCGGGCATCTATGCCAGTATTGATATCTGGCAGCATCAGCAGTTCACCATTGGTGACATGCAGAAAGCTGAGAGTGTGATGGAGAGGCTTGGTATTGGGGCACTCAAAGATCGCGCTTTTGGTGCCATGTCAACCGGGCAGCAGCGTCGCTTTCTTCTCGGCAGGGCGCTGATCAACGATCCTGATGCACTGCTGCTCGATGAGCCAACCACCGGGCTCGATCTCAGCGCGACATTTCACTACCTTGAAACCCTTCGTCTGCTGATGAGGCTGGGGAAAACGGTCATGCTGGTGACCCATCATCTTCATGAAATTCCACCGGAAATAGAGAGGGTTGTGCTGCTCAAAGAGGGGCGCATTGTCAGTGACGGCGCAAAAGCTGATG
This sequence comes from Chlorobiaceae bacterium, assembly GCA_012972835.1. GTDB lineage: Bacteria > Bacteroidota > Chlorobiia > Chlorobiales > Chlorobiaceae > Chlorobium. Next base: position 54,607 of record JABDHK010000010.1, read on the forward strand.
TTCTGACCTCCGAATCCCTCTCCGGTTTGTTTGACTATCCTCTGCAGGTTATGACTGTAAACGGCTATTATCAGGTGTTGCCTGCATTGTGATTTGCTACTCTTGATACAGAGCTGTAATTATTGTTCTTTAAATGAACTCCTTCAGTGCTATCACTGTTGTATTGCTTTCGTGCAAACTGTTCCTGGATAAGGGAACAGGTTTTTTTATAACTTATAACGGTTAATTTTTATGGCACATCTCACCTTCAAGGGTAGTGCGGTTGAAACTGCAGGGAATCTTCCTGCAAAAGGCTCTGAGGCTCCTTTTTTCTGTCTGGTGAAAACTGATCTCTCCGAGGCCGGCCCCGCCGACTTCGCAGGCAAAAGGCTGGTGCTTAATATTTTTCCGAGCCTTGATACACCTGTCTGCGCAGCGTCGGTCAGGCATTTCAATCAGGCAGCAGCATCGCTCGACAATACCGTTGTGCTCTGTATTTCTGCTGACCTTCCCTTTGCCCACAGCCGTTTCTGTGAAACTGAAGGCTTGAAAAATGTAGTATCGCTATCAGTCTTCCGCTCTCCTGAATTCGGGAAGGATTATGGTGTTACCATTCTTAATGGCCCTCTCAAGGGATTTCTTTCGCGTGCTATTGTTATTATTGATGCTGACGGGATAGTTCTCTATACCGAGCATGTCGCTGAAATTGTTGAGGAACCTGACTACAGCGCGGCCCTCAAGGTTCTTGCTTAACAGGCACTTTCCCATGAGGAAGAAGTTGGACAATCCCCGGGTTGTGATGTTATCATGATGCGGCTCTTTTATTAAGTGAAAAACCGTGCAATGTTTACCGGAATTATCAAGGATGTCGGTCGGGTAAGTGGTGTTACAAGGCGGAATGGCGGGTTGCTGCTCAGGGTTGACTATGGCAATGCCACAGAGTTCAGTGGCTTGTCGATTGATGAGAGCGTGAGCCTTAATGGGGCCTGTCAGACCGTTGTTGCGGTTGGTGATGGGTGGTTTGAGGTTCAGAGTGTCGAAGAGACGCTTTCAAAAACTACACTTGGCTCGTTTCGTCATGGCTCTCAGGTCAATCTTGAACGGGCCATTCGTCCTCTCGACCGTCTTGGCGGGCATTTTGTGCTTGGTCATGTTGATTGTGCAGCCGTGGTACAGGAGATAAGGGAGTTGGGTGCAAGCAGGGAACTCTGGATAGCCTTTCCTGACAGATTCACTCCCTTCATTGTCTCTGCCGGTTCGATAACTATCGACGGCATAAGCCTGACCGTTGCAAAGCTTGATACCCTGCGTTTTGCTGTGGCGATTATACCCTATACCTTTGCGCATACAACACTTCACTCCCTGAAACCGGGGAGCCAGGTAAATCTGGAGTTTGATATTCTTGGCAAATATGTTGCCCGCCAGCTTGCCGCTCGTTCATCTCCAGAGTTGACTGATTCACGGATTGATGAGGTATGGCTTCGGGAAAACGGATTTTAAATGGCGGATACCCTTGACATGCACTCTGATCTGTTCGGTTTTTCCGCTTCACCTGGCAAGGGGGATTATTTTCAGCCGCTTGCTGAGCGGGTTCGCCCCCGGACGCTTGACCAGATGGCTGGGCAGGAGCATCTTGTCGGTAAGAAGGGACCGTTACGCAAGTTCCTCAATAGCGGTCAGATGCCATCAATGATATTTTGGGGCCCTCCCGGATCGGGCAAGACAACCCTCGCCGAGATTTGTGCCTCGTCGCTTGACTATCGGTTTGAGCAGCTTTCGGCAATTGATTCCGGGGTAAAGGATGTTCGCAAAGCCCTTGACAACGCTGAAAAATCAAGGCGTACCGGCCACAGGACACTCCTCTTTATCGATGAAATTCACCGCTTTAACAAAACACAGCAGGACACCTTGCTGCATTCAATAGAGCAAGGTCTTATTGTGCTTATTGGTGCAACGACCGAAAATCCCTCATTTGAGGTGAACGCCGCACTGTTGAGCAGGATGCAGGTCTATATTCTCAAGCCTCTCGGGCCAAAGGAGATCGAAGCGGTGATTCGGCGTGCACTGAAAGAGGACTCTCTTTTCCGTGAGCGCTCCATTAAGATTGCCGATCTTGACTTTCTTCTGCAGTTTTCCGGAGGTGATGCCCGCAAGGCGCTGAATGCTGTTGAAGCAGCTCTCTCTCTTATTCCAGAGGGTGCTTCTGCAATAGTGCTGAGCAGGGAGCTGCTCGAAGAGGCATTGCAGCACCGGGCTCCTCTCTACGACAAGGGTGGCGATAACCACTATGATATTATTTCTGCCTTTATCAAATCCATGCGGGGTTCTGATCCCGATGCAGCACTTTTCTGGCTTGCCCGGATGCTTGAGGGAGGGGAAGACCCAAAATTCATCGCGCGGCGAATGGTTATTTTTGCAAGTGAAGATATCGGCAATGCGGATGCTTATGCCATAACGCTTGCGGTATCGGTTTTCCATGCTGTAGAGATGATCGGTCTGCCCGAGGCAAGAATTAATCTGGCGCAAGCTGTAACCTACCTTGCCTCTGCCCCGAAATCAAACGCAAGCTATCAGGGTATCAATGAGGCAATGAGTGAGGCGCGAACGAAGCAGGATTTGAGGGTTCCGCTTCATCTGCGCAACGCACCGACGAAACTCATGAAAGCCGAAGGGTACGGTGAAGGGTACAACTATCCCCATGGTTATCCTGGGCATTTTGTCGAACAGCATTACTTCCCTGAGGGTATGGAGCCGAAGGCTTATTACCGGCCCGGAGATGAAGGACGTGAAAAGTATATCAGGGAGCGTCTTGGCATCTTATGGAAAGATCGCTACCGGTCATGATTGTGCCGAAATTGGTGTTGTGTACTATTTTTTTTCATCAAGACAGATTATTGTAATGAAGAGGTTGAGAGTGATACGCTTGTTTATAGTGCAGGTTCTTTTTTTGACTGCGCCCTCTTTCGTTCATGCGGCCACTGCTCCCGTGAGTGCAGCGGTGACGCTTGACGAGGCAGTTCGCATAGGGCTTGAGAGAAGCCGGACGCTTGAAATCGCACGTCTTGACAGGGATATGACAGGGCAGAAAATCCGAGAGACATGGTCGTCGGTGCTGCCTCAACTCTCAACTGATTTTACCTATACCCGTTCACTCAAACCATCGGTGCTTTTTTTCCCTGATATTTTTAGCGGGGGTAACGGAAGTTCATTTGTGCCTCTTGTCATCAGTGCCGATAATGCAGCAACCGCTACCATCAATCTTCGTCAGACACTTTTTAATGGTTCGGCGTTTGCTGGAATCAAGGCTGCCCGCATTGTTCGCAAGATGAGTGATGAGGCCTACCGGAACGCCGAAGCAGCTGTTGTTGCCGACATTAAAATATCTTATTTCGATGCCCTCATTTCAAGGGATCAGTTGAAACTGATAGAACAGAGCCTGGCGCGGTGGGAGCAATCGAGAAAGGATACAAGAGCAATGTTCCGCCAGGGTGTTGCGGCCGATATTGATACCCTCAAGGCCTATCTTTCTGTTGAAAATCTTCGACCCGATCTTATACAGGCTGAGAACAGAGTGGTTACAAGCATGACAAAGCTGAAAAATGCTATAGGTATCCCCGCCGACAGCACTATTGCGCTTTCTGGAAAACTTGAACTCTCTTCTGCCACATATCCCTCTGAAATGGTAGCAGCATATCATGAAGCCATAGAGTTAAGGCCTGATCTCCGTCAGCTTGCACTTCAGGTTCAGGCTGAGGGTGAAAAAGTCAGTGCTGCCCGAGCCGATCGTTACCCGGTTATCACTGCCTTCGGACAGTTTGAATCGCAAACCGCATTCAACGACAATACCAGGACATCCGAATCGCGTTGGCCGGTCTCTACGGCGGTAGGACTACAGGTTTCGCTGCCGCTCTTTACCGGATACCGAACCAGTGCCCAGGTCGAGCAGGCAAAAATATCGCAGATGCAGACCCGCACAAGGGTTGAAGATCTGAAGGCCAATATCAGGGCTGAAGTCGAGGTACGACTCTTGAACTTCCGGGAATCACAGAAGAGAATCGATGTGCAGTCAAAAACCATCAGTGTTGCAGAACGCAGCTACAAGATATCGTTACTTCGTTTCAAAGAGGGCATTGGCTCACGTCTTGAACTGACCGACGCCGAACTCCAGCTCAACAAAGCCAAAACCAACTACCTCCAGGCAGTCTACGACTACCTCGTGGCATCAGTTCAGCTCGACCGGGCCCTCGGGCGTTCACAAGCAACAGTAGCCGGAACATGATAACTTATTAGTCACTTTAGTCCCTTAACTCTTGTTACTCAGCACTGTTGTTTTACAAAATAAACCAGGCTCGATGCCCTCATTGGCCATAACCCGCTTTTGACGGCATAAAGAGATGTTCGCCCGAAGAGTGTTAAAATTTGCAGTACATTAAACCGCTGGTTTTGCCTTTTAGAGCGAAGTGCTTCGCTGTGCAGTGTGTTGTAGATCGAATCCGGCAGGTATGGCTGGCAATTGACAACCTGCAGGCTATGCTGTTTGAGCAGCTTTTTGAGGCTTTTGGGCACAAAGTGGTAGAGATGGCGCGGAGCGTCCCAAGCTATCCAGTTCTCTTGATAGTGCTCTGCGTCGTAACTTGCTGGATTGGGCAGCGCAATAACAAGCATGCCGTCTGGTTGTAGCTGGCCTGCGGCTTGGCTGAGTGTCTCATGGATGGCGTGAATGTGTTCAAGCGTATGCCAGAGCACAATGCGGTCAAATGTTTTTTTCTCAGCGCTCTCCTCTGCAATTGAAGGAAAAATGTTTAGCCCGAAAAACTCCCGTGCATATTGTGCCGCATCAGGATCGGGTTCAACACCGACAAGGTTATTGATCGGTACTCCAGAGTGTCGATGAAAACAGTTCAGAAGATCTCCCGTCGAACACCCAATTTCAAGAACAGTACACTTCTTTATCGGCTTTAGCAATCCTTTCAAGATGATTCCAGTTCGATAGCCGAGAAGTATAGAGCGTGCAGTAAGGTAGGCCCTCTCTTTAAAGGATGAACTATTCTCGCTGTGCCGATAAGGATCATACTCCGCGCTGCGGTAATGCCGGGCTATTTCAGAACTGTCGGGACGGGGGTTGAGCATGATGAGTCCTGAAGCGCATGAACGGACAATGTTCCACTCTGCCTTCCCTGAAGGGTCAAAACGGTCTGCGACCTCGATATAGGGGGTGAATTTCCTGGAGTTGGTTATGGGGCAGGGAGCTGTTTCCATTCCGCAGCACAGAGAGTTACTCTTGCGGCTGTGTGAGTTCTGCGAAAGCCTTTTTAAGGTTTGTATAGGTCGAGCGCATGTCGTTGCTGAGAACTTTGGCGTCCGCCAGCACAGGCATGAAATTAGTATCGCCCTCCCAGCGGGGCACAATATGAAAATGAATGTGGGTGTCAACACTGCCGCCGGCAACCCTGCCGAGATTTGCCCCTACATTGAATCCCTGTGGTCTCAGGGTAAGTTTCAGTGCCTTGATGGAGAGGTCTGTAAGTTCCATGATTTCAAGCTTCGATTCCTGGTCAAGCTCTGAAAAATCAGGAGTCTGCTGATAGGGGATCACCATGAGGTGTCCACAGTTGTAAGGGTAGAGATTCATGATAATAAAGCATTTCTTTGCCCTGTAGAGGACAAAGCGCTTCTCATCTTCTTCGGGAGGGATATCGGCAAATACTGATTTTCCATCCCCACCGGCAGGCTTGTCATCCTTGAAAGACTGCATGTAAACTTCACGCCATGGTGAGTACATTCTATTCATGGAAGGTATCCCGATTTCTTGTTCTTGTGGTACCAAAGATGGGAATCGAACCCACACGAGTTATTCACTCACTGGATTTTGAGTCCAGCGCGTCTACCAGTTCCGCCACTTTGGCATTGTTCAAAGCCGTGCGAGAGAAGGGACTCGAACCCTCACGCCTCACGGCACTAGTTCCTAAGACTAGCGTGTATACCAATTTCACCACTCTCGCTTTACAGAACAAGAATATACGTGGTTTTAATTTTAATAAAAACTATATTTCAAGATACTTTTGAGCCCTATTACGCTAAAATCTTCATTTTTGTTTATCGTCTTAAGCCCATGCAGTTTGATCTTCATCGTTTTGCAAACTTTATTTCATGGGTGATCAGTCCGATTTTGGTTGCACCGGCAGCTTATTGTGCAATTGTCATGCTGGGATATGGTGATGATGTGAACAGCATCTCCTATCTGATGGTGCTTTTTTTTTCCAGCACCATTGCTCCGATTTTCCTGATCTCCGGCCTGAAAAAAATAGGCAAGATATCCGATTACAACATCACCTTCAGGGAACAGCGTTTTCTTCCGCTGCTGGTGCTTGTTGCAGTCAATGCAGTTGGTTATGAGTTTATGAAGCATCTCTATCCCCCGCGGATCTTGACCGGTATTCTGCTTTTCAATGCCGTCAATATGATTTTTATTCTCTTGATTACTCTTCAATGGAAGATCAGTATTCATCTTTTCACCTTCTCTTCATCTGTTGCCCTGCTTTTTATGCAGTTCGGGCCAGTGGCTCTCTTACTTCTTACCCTCGTGCCGTTGCTCATGTGGTCGCGGATTTTCCTGAAAGCACATAATTTCATGCAGACATTGGTAGGTGGAATGGTTGGTTTTACGGTGATGTATGCTGAGTTAAAATGGTGGACAGGGTTGTGAAGAGGAGAAAATATGCCGTCGTTGTCACTACATACGGAGAAGTTGAAAAACTTACGGTAAGAAATCTGTGGCCGAGTTCAAGGAGAATTCTCAAGGTAGTTACCCGTCAGATTGTTAAAATTCCGACAGCAATGATCTATTTTATTGCTGATTACCGATCGACAAAGCACTATATCAACTGGAAGCTCAATCGTTATCGTTCCGGGCTGCTTGCAATCAACCGATCCCAGAAAAACAGGCTGGCCGGTTTTATTGCCGAAAGCGGAAGCCCCTTTCTTGCAGAGGCAGATGTTACGGTTATTGATGCCTATTATTTTGTTCCGCCCTATCTTGACGATATGCTTCAGGAGCTGCAGCATGAGTATGATGGAGTTGTTGTTGTGCCGATGATCCCAGTTGAATCCTCTTTTTCATGCGGTATAGCCTGCCAGATGGTTATCGATGTTTATAGTGATAGCGCGTTTGCCAAGGTAAAGGTTTTGAGTAAACTGTGGAAAGATGATCGACTTCACCGTCTCTATTGTGACTATCTTTTCGGGCAGATCTCCGAGGCTGTGCGCCATGAAAAGAGGGGTAAAATAGGCCTGATACTTGCCATTCATGGTACACTGGTCAAAGATCGCCGAGGTAATCCTCCGAAAGTCTTTACCGGGCTGGAAGAGACCCTGGCATTTTTTGAGGTTATGAAGCGCAAAATCATGGATGATCCTCGCAATATTTTCAGTGATGTGCGCCAGGGTTGCATGAATCACTCCACAGGAGGAGAGTGGACAAGCGATACCATTGAAAAAGCGCTTGAGGAGTTTAAGCGAGAGGGGTATGAAGGTGTTGTCATGTTTCCCTACGGTTTTTTTGCCGATAACAGCGAGACCGAATATGATGCCTGCAATAAGCTTGTGACAGCCGGATTTCCACTATTCCAGTATGTCCGCTGTATAAACGACTTTCCTGCTTTTGGCCACTGGCTTGCAGAGAGGGTGCTCGATGAACTTCAGGTACTTAGCAAACTTCAGGATGCCTTTGAAACTCTTCATCCATAAACCCATAAAATTTTAAGCCTTTGAATGTTGTAGATGATATTGAGAGAGAAAAACTGGAGTCGGCACTTCAAATGGATCCCGACAATCCTGACAGACTCTACGAACTGGCGCTGATTCATATTGATCAACAGAGGAATGTTGAGGCACTTGAGCTGCTTGACCGTTGCATTCATACAAAGCGGCGCGACTCAGCGGCTCTCTATGCGCGTGCGGTTACCAATTTGTCGATGAGCAATTACCGGAAGGCAGGGTGTGATCTGTTGAAAACCATTGTGCTTGATCCGGGTTGTTTGCCGGCCTACCGGCATCTTGGTTTTGTGCAGTTTACGCTCGGCAAGGAGGAGTCTGCGCTGAAAACCCTTAAAAAAGGGCTTGTCATTGATCCCGACAATGCCGGTATTTACTGTGTGCTTGGTGATGCCTATCTTGATCTTGGAGAGGTTGACAAGGCAAAGGAAGCCTTTGACAAAGCACTTGAACTTGAACCCGGCAACCCTGAACCTCACTGCAAGATGGCCATGTACTATCTTTCAAGAGGTGATATGAAAGGGTTGAAAGGGGAGTATGAACTCCTCAAGTCGCTCGATTCCGCCTTGGCTGAGCAGATCGGAACTCTCTTTTTTTAGATTACTATGGCACTTTTCCCTGATTCAGAGACAAAGAAGCGGTTTATGAAAACCGGTCTTCCCATTATGCTTGGCATTGCATGGGCACCGATTATCTGGATGCTCTTTATATCCTCTCTTGGCCCACTCCTGTTTGCGCTTACAGGGTCATGGACAGCCACCCAAGTGGTTGTTCTGCTTGCAGTCCTGCTTGCGACTTATTTTTTATTAAGGTTTTTTATGCGTGTCGGGACTAAATTTTATACTGATAACCAGTAAAAGGCTAAAAGATTTATGTCAGGGCTTGAAATTTCAATAATGGCGCAATGTGCTGCAAAGTTTTCAAAAAATGTTGCTCTGTGTTGATAAAAAGCTGTTTTTTTTCTGTGTCGAAAGGAATTTTTTTTTATATTTGCGCACCTGTATAAAAGTTCGTTACAGGATTGAAAAATTTTTTCTTGTCAGACCGGGATTAACTCAAATTGGCACTACATGGATACTACGCTGAGTAATTTTGGCAACGTATTTGCTTTCCTTGCCCTCGGTATTGTCTTTGTTGCCGGAGGTTATCTGACCGCCCGCATGTTACGCCCCTCCAGACCTAACCCTGCAAAAAATTCAACCTACGAATGCGGCGAAGAAGCTGTCGGTAGTGCATGGGTCAAGTTCAATATCCGGTTTTATGTTGTAGCCCTTATCTTTATCATTTTTGATGTTGAGGTTGTGTTTCTCTATCCATGGGCAACGGTGTTCAAGCATCTTGGAGTTTTTGCGCTTGTTGAGGCTCTCCTTTTTGCCGCAATTCTGATTCTTGGTCTTGCTTATGCATGGGTAAAAGGGGATCTGGATTGGGTAAGGCCCACTCCTAATATTCCGACAATGCCTGAAATGCCTTCAGGAAAATCCGCCTCAGAGAGGGGTTAAATAACATTCACCATATTTTTTTTCGTTATGGGATTACTTGATGCCGCGATAACAAAGCATAATGTGCTGGTAACATCGGTTGACAATGTTTTGAACTGGGCCCGTTTATCATCGCTCTGGCCCATGGGTTTCGGTCTTGCTTGCTGCGCTATCGAAATGATGGCAACCAATGCTTCCAACTACGATCTCGAACGCTTCGGTATTTTCCCCCGTTCATCTCCCCGTCAGTCTGATCTTATGATTGTAGCCGGTACGGTAACCATGAAAATGGCCGAACGGGTTATTCGTCTCTATGAGCAGATGCCTGAGCCCCGTTATGTTCTCTCCATGGGAAGTTGTTCCAATTGTGGCGGCCCTTATTGGGAGCACGGATATCATGTCCTGAAGGGAGTCGATCGCGTGATTCCGGTTGATGTTTATGTACCTGGATGTCCCCCGAGACCTGAATCTCTTATCGGCGGCCTCATGAAGATTCAGGAGTTGATTCGCATGGAGCAGATTGGTGTGTCGAGAGCGGATGCATTGAAGAAACTTGCAGAAAAAAGTATTGATCCCCAGTTTGTTATTGATCGGGAGCGTAAAGCTACCACCGCATAATTACATAAACAGGCTAAGTGTAAGAATGGAAGAAGGAAAGGTTATTTCACAGTCGGTAGCAGAGAGTGCTGCGGCATATGCAATTATTCACGCTCAATTCGGTGATGCTCTCTCGGCTTTTGATGGCAACGAAACCATGCCTTTTTTTGAGGTACTCAATACAGCACTCTGGCCTGAGATTGCTCTTTACATGCGCGATCATCCAAAGCTTAGGTTTACTTATATGGCGTGTCTTTCAGGAGTGGATTATCAAGCCGAAGAGAAGGTGGGCATTGTCTGCAATATAGAGTCACTCGGACAATTTAATCATAAGCTCGCTGTAAAGGTCAAGTGTGCCCGTCAGGGTGGATCGATTCCAAGTGTTGCCTGTGTCTGGCATACCGCGAACTGGCATGAACGCGAGGCCTATGATATGTTCGGCATGCTCTTTACCGGTCATCCGGATATGAAAAGAATTCTCTGCCCGGATGACTGGGAAGGCTATCCGCTCCTTAAGGATTACAAGGTACAGGAGAGTTATCACGGAATCAAGGTGCCCTACTAACAGTGTTTTCAATAGTAAAAGCAGCTCACGTATGCAGGAATTAGATATAGCTGGAATGGGTTCAGTCAGGGTTACCCGAAAAAACAACAATGTTGTTGTGCTGGAAAAGGACCTTGCAACAGAGCAGATGGTTCTTGCCATGGGACCTCAGCATCCATCAACCCATGGTGTTCTCAAGCTTGAGTGTCTTACCGATGGCGAGGTTATTACTGAGGCAGAGCCTTATTTGGGATATCTGCATCGCTGTTTTGAAAAGTGTTGCGAGAATGTCGATTATCCTGCTATTGTGCCTTATACTGACCGTCTCGACTATCTGGCCGGTATGAACAGCGAATTTGCCTACGCTATAGCAGTTGAAAAGCTTCTTGATGTTGAAATTCCCCGCCGTGTCGAGTTTATCAGGGTTATTGTTGCCGAATTGAACAGGATAGCGTCACATCTTGTCGCCATCGGTACCTATGGAATTGATCTTGGCGCCTTTACACCATTTCTCTTCTGCTTCCGTGACCGCGAGATCATCCTCAGCCTTCTTGAATGGGCCTCCGGTGCACGCATGCTCTATAATTATATATGGGTCGGTGGTCTTGCCTGTGATATTCCCGCTGACTTCAACAAGAGGGTCAAGGAGTTCATTGACTACTTCAGGCCAAAAACGGTTGAACTCTACAAGCTTCTTACCGAAAACGAGATTTTTGTCAAGCGTACCAGAGGAATCGGCATTATGCCGGCAGATGTTGCAGTTAACTATGGCTGGTCTGGTCCGATGCTTCGCGGTTCCGGTGTCAAGTGGGATTTACGGAGAAATGATCCTTATTCAATCTATCCCGAGCTTGATTTTATTGTTCCGGTGCCTGACGGCACTGTTTCCGAAGTCGGTGACTGCCTCTCACGCCACCTTGTTCGCGCGCTCGAGATGGAAGAGAGTCTGAAGATTATTGAACAGTGCATCGATAAAATGCCATCAGCAGAGGGATTTAACCCGAGAGCTGCTGTTCCGAAGCGTGTCCGCCCAAAAGCCGGTGAGGTTTACGCGCGTGCGGAAAATCCGCGTGGTGAGCTTGGTTTTTATATCCAGAGTGATGGAAAGTCTACCAAACCCCTTCGCTGCAAGGCACGTTCTTCATGTTTCGTAAATCTTTCAGCGATGAAAGACCTTTCCAGAGGTCAGTTGATCCCCGATCTTGTCGCCATTATCGGCAGTATTGATATTGTTTTAGGGGAGGTTGACCGATGATTTTAACACCTATGTTGCACTTCAGCATGCCGTTACTTATGGGTAGTACCCTTAATGCCTGGTCGGAAGCTCTTGCCGGTTTCAATCCAATGGGCTTGCCTCTCGGCTTGGTTATTCTTGCCGCGATACCGCTTGTTTTTATTGCACTCTACTCGCTGACCTACGGCGTTTATGGTGAACGCAAGATTTCAGCCTTCATGCAGGATCGTCTTGGTCCTATGGAGGTTGGTAAATGGGGTATCCTTCAGACCATTGCTGATATCCTGAAGCTTCTGCAGAAGGAGGATATTGTTCCTACATCAGCCGACAAGTTTCTGTTTGTCGTAGGGCCCGGTATTCTTTTTGTTGGTTCTTTTCTTGCCTTTGCTGTTCTGCCATTCAGTTCTGCCTTTATCGGGGCAAATCTTAATGTCGGTCTCTTTTATGCAATCGGTATTGTTGCCCTTGAAGTTGTTGGTATTCTTGCCGCAGGGTGGGGTTCAAACAACAAGTGGTCACTCTACGGAGCTGTCCGAAGCGTTGCACAGATTGTCAGCTATGAGATTCCGGCTGCCATAGCCTTGCTGTGCGGAGCCATGATGGCAGGTACTCTTGACATGCAGAAGATCACCATGCTTCAGTCAGGCTCTTTTGGATTTGCACACTTCTACCTGTTTCACTCTCCTATCGCCTGGCTTCCATTCCTTATCTATTTTATCGCCTCGCTTGCTGAGGTTAATCGTGCTCCATTTGATATTCCAGAAGCGGAGTCAGAGCTGGTTGCCGGTTATTTTACTGAATACTCGGGAATGAAGTTTGCGGTTATCTTTCTGGCCGAATATGGCAGCATGTTCATGGTTTCAGCTATTATTTCCATAGTATTTCTTGGAGGCTGGAACTCACCGCTTCCCAGCATCGGATCCTTTGCCTTGAATGAGTGGACAAGCGGGCCGGTTTGGGGTGTATTCTGGCTTATCATGAAAGGATTCTTCTTTATTTTTGTGCAGATGTGGCTGCGCTGGACGCTTCCCCGCTTAAGGGTAGACCAGCTGATGTATCTCTGCTGGAAAGTTCTGACCCCGTTTGCCTTTATCAGCTTTGTGCTGACGGCTGTATGGGAAATATATGTTCCTTAAGAGTGTTCAACAGACAATGCAGGCAAGTAATGACGTTTAGATTATGAGTGAGTATTTCAGGAATATAAAAACCGGTGCAGTCACCATTGTTACCGGCATGGGAATCACCCTGAAGCATTTTTTCAATGCCCTCAATCGCAAGGGTGATGCAGGTGTTGATGATGTTGACTATTTTCGTCAGGTTGATGGTCTGGTGACCCTGCAGTATCCTCGTGAGGTTATCCCTACACCAAAAAACGCTCGTTATCGCCTCTATAATAATATTGAGGATTGTATTGGTTGCGGTCAGTGTGAAAGGGTATGCCCAATCTCCTGCATCATGATTGAGACCATCAAGGTTGCGCCGGATGATTTGGCCGTGTGCGGTAAGACATCAGACGGGCAGCAGAAAAAATTCTGGGTTCCTGTGTTTGATATTGATATAGCAAAGTGCATGACCTGCGGTATGTGTACAACTGTCTGTCCGACAGAGTGTCTTGTGCATACCCCTGTCAGTGATTTTTCAGAGTTTGATCGCAGCAATTTTCTTTATCATTTCGGAAACCTGACCCATCTTGAGGCTGAAGCAAAGCGTCGCAAGCTTGCCGTAATACAGGCAAAGGCTCAGGCGGAAAAGGAAAGAAAGGCTGCGGAAGCATCGCAGGACGTTAAAAAAGCCGGAGAATAAGCGAACCTATTTAAAGCGCTCTAATGACTATGAGTAACCTGACCTATACGATTATCTTTTATCTCTTTGCGGTGATTACGCTTTGTTCTGCCGCCTTTGTGGTTTTTTCAAAAAATGTTATCTATTCAGCCTTTTCGCTGCTGTTTACTTTCTTTGGTGTGGCGGCTCTCTATGTTTTTCTGAGCGCTGATTTCATTGCGGTTACCCAGGTTGTAGTCTATGTCGGTGGTATCCTTGTTTTGCTGCTCTTCGGTGTCATGTTTACCAAAAGCATCATGAATACCGAAATGCAAACGGATGTGCTGCATATCGTGCCAGGCACGCTGATTCTTGCCGGCATTATCGGGGCTTTGCTCTATACCTTTTATACCACTCACACCTGGATGCCTTCCAACAAGCAACTGTATGGAAGCATTGTAGAGCGTATTGGTTATGAAACCATGTCACATTTTGTGCTTCCGTTTGAAATGGTCTCCATTCTGCTGCTTGCAGCGCTTATCGGAGCAGCATTTCTTGCGCGCTTCGACAAGCCGGACAAAACTAAATCATAAGTCTATAATAATATGGAACATCTCATACCCATTGGGCTCAACCACTATCTTACCATATCGGCCTTTCTTTTCGGGTTCGGCCTCTTTGCAGTCATGACCAGGAAAAATGCAATCGTTATTCTGATGGGCGTTGAACTTATTCTTAATGCTGCAAACATCAATTTTCTTGCTTTTTCAAAGTACAATGGAGGGATGGGCGGAGTGATGTTCAGTCTCTTTATTATAGTTATTGCTGCGGCAGAGGCCGCTATTGCCCTTGCTATCGTGATCAATATTTTCAAGATATTCAAGAGTGTCGATGTCTCGAGTATAGATACAATGAAAGAGTAACAGGACGTTTTGTAGCGTTATAGGTTTTAATTTTTTTTTCGTGTAAACAACACCCAGGAACATGCACAGTTTAATTCAGTTATCAATAGTCGTACTACTGTTGCCGCTGCTCTCTTTTGTCATTCTTATCTTTTTTAATCGCCGTCTTCCGCGAAGAGGGGATTTTGTCGGGGTGGGAATACTTGGTTCAGCATTTGCGATATCGGCCTATATTTTCTGGTCAGTTATTGTGCAGACTTACGATCCTGCATTCAGGATTGCCTGGGACTTTACCTGGATTGATTTGGGCAATGTCCACGGAATAGGGCCACTACAGGTCAGGATGGGTATTGTTATCGACAACCTTACAGCCATCATGCTGGCGATGGTAACTCTTATAAGCCTGCTTGTTCACCTTTACTCTACCGGATATATGGCCGGTGACAAGAATTACGGACGGTATTTCGCTTTTCTTGGAATCTTTACCTTCTCCATGCTCGGTATTGTGCTTTCCGACAACCTCTTCTCCATCTATATCTTCTGGGAACTTGTCGGACTTTCATCATACCTTCTCATTGGTTTCTTCTTTGAAAAGCAGAGTGCAGCTGATGCACAGAAAAAGGCATTTCTTGTCAATCGAGTCGGCGACATCGGTATGTGGCTCGGTATTCTTATCCTCTACTCCCAGTTCCATACCTTCAGCTTCGAGCAGATCTATGCCAACCTCGCGGCAGGGAAGTTTGCCATGTCGAATGCCTGGCTCACAGCTGCTGGTCTTCTCCTCTTTATGGGCTGCGTCGGCAAGTCTGCCCAGTTCCCGCTCCACATCTGGCTTCCGGATGCCATGGAGGGCCCGACACCCGTTTCAGCCCTTATCCATGCCGCGACTATGGTTGCCGCAGGTGTCTATTTTGTAGCACGCATCTTTGTGCTCCTCACGCCTGATGCGCTTCATGTCATTGCCTTTATCGGCGCTTTCACTGCCTTTATGGCCGCAACGATTGCCATTACCCAGAATGATATCAAAAGGGTTCTGGCCTACTCCACAGTCTCCCAGCTCGGCTACATGGTGCTAGGTCTCGGCGTCGGGGCTTATTCAGCTGCACTCTTCCATCTTGTAACGCACGCATTTTTCAAAGCATGTCTTTTTCTTGGTTCAGGCGCCATTATCCATGCGATGCACCACGAACAGGATATGCGGTGGATGGGTGGTCTGAGGAAGAACATGCCATGGACCTTTGCAACCTTTACCCTTGCAACGCTTGCCCTTGCCGGATTGCCTCTTACCAGTGGGTTCATGAGTAAAGATGCCATTCTGGCCGGTGCTATCGGTTTTGCACAGGTTGAAGGCGGAGGTGTATTCTATCTTATTCCTGCCCTCGGATTTTTTTCTGCCATGCTTACGGCATTTTATATGGGCCGTCAGATCTGGCTGGTATTTTTTGGCGAAAGTCGCACTCACCTGAAGCCGGTTGATAATCACCATCATGGTCATGATGCTCACGGGGCTCATGACGATCATCACGATGCTCATGAAGTTCATGAAGTTTCATGGAACATGCGGGCGCCTCTTGTTATTCTTGCAGCACTCTCCATCTTCTTTGTCTACTCACCCAATCCACTTGATGGAGCCGAAGGGTGGTTCATGAAGATGATCAAAACTCCGGCAACTGTTGTCGGCCCGGCTAATCACAACTGTGCGACGACACTGGTTAAGGCTGCTTCACCGCTTATGGCAGAAGCTCTTCCTGCAGTTGCGGCACATGGTGCTACCGATTCTCCGGCAGTAGCCGGTGGTGAGCATGCCACTGCAAAAGGTGAGCACGCATTTGCCGATCCACGTCAAGCTGAAATTGCTCATGCAGCTCATGCAGCCCACTTTCCAGCCATCTATATTTCAAGCATCATGGTGCTCGTTGGAATCAGTTTGGCAGGTGTAGTCTTTGTTTTTAAAATCATCGATCCTGACAAAACTGCCCAGGCCATAAGGCCTCTCTACCTCTTTTCGCTCAACAAGTGGTACTGGGACGAGATCTACGAGGCAACATTTATCAAAGGCTCTGTTGTTCTTTCCAAAATGCTCTCATGGTTTGACACCAATGTTATTGATGGTATGGTTAACGGAGTAGCTTTTCTGGTCAGGAAACTTGCATTTGCCAATAACAGCTTCGATAAATATGTTGTCGATGGCTTTGTGAACTTTACAGCCTTCTCTGTCAATACGACAGGTGCTGTGTTACGCAAACTGCAGACCGGCAAGGTTCAGACATACGTTGTCATGCTGCTTCTTGTTGTCTTCGGTTATTTTGTCTTTTATTTTACACGACTGCTCTACTGAGATGGGATTTACTTTTAATCTGAAAACTTACAGATACGGAACATGCTGAGTTTAATTGTTTTTCTGCCTATTATTGCCGGTCTGGTTATTCTTGCCGTGCCTTCATCACAAAAGCAGATAATCAGAATTGTTTCATTGCTTGCGGCTCTTGCCCAGGGAGTGCTGGCGGTTCTGATCTGGAGAGGATATGATCCCTCACTGCCCGGAATAACTGCTGGACCTGGAGGCAGTCCCCTCGGTTCGTTCCAGTTCGTTGAGAAGCTTCCGTGGATCTCTCTTAAACTTGGTGGGCTCGGTTCACTGAACATAGAGTATTTCCTTGGTGTTGATGGAATTTCAGTCACCATGGTTATTCTGACCGCTCTTGTTTCTGCAATTGGCGTGCTTTCAAGCTGGACAATCCAGAAACAGGTAAAAGGATATTTCATCCTCTACAACCTTCTTGCTTCGGCAATGATGGGCTGCTTTGTAGCGCTTGATTTCTTTCTTTTCTATGTCTTCTGGGAGCTTATGCTGCTTCCGATGTACTTCCTTATTGGTATATGGGGTGGTCCGAACCGCGAATATGCCGCGATCAAGTTTTTCCTCTATACCCTGTTTGGCTCGGTCTTCATGCTGCTTGTCATGATCGGTCTCTACTTCAGTGTTATTGACCCCGTCACCGGAAACCACACTTTCAGTCTTGTGGCCATGGCAAACCAGGCAAACTATATCAAGAGTGCCATTCTCGGGCCTGATAATGTGATGTGGCGTTATGTCGCCTTCTCGGTTCTTTTTGTCGGTTTTGCCATCAAGGTACCTATGTTCCCGTTCCATACCTGGCTTCCTGATGCTCACGTTGAAGCTCCGACACCTATTTCAGTTATTCTGGCCGGTGTGCTGCTGAAGCTTGGTACATACGGTATGATGCGTATTAACTTTCCGCTTTTTCCTGAAGTATTCCATGCATCCTTGTATGTGATTGGTATTTTCGGTGCCATCAACATTATCTATGGAGCGTTCTGTGCATTGGCCCAGCAGGATCTTAAAAAAATGGTTGCCTACTCCTCTATCAGTCACATGGGCTATGTCCTTCTTGGCCTTGCTGCCGGAAACACCGAGGGAATGGTTGGAGCGCTCTACCAGATGTTCAACCATGGCACCATCACTGCCATGCTCTTCCTTCTTGTCGGTGTTATCTATGATCGTGCACACACACGCCAGATCGACAAGTTCGGCGGCCTTGCCTCATACATGCCGGTCTATGCCGCATTTGTCACAGTAGCATGGTTTGCCTCTCTCGGTCTTCCTGGCCTGAGTGGATTTATTTCCGAAGCATTTGTCTTTGTCGGTGCCTTCAGTTCTGTAACAACCCGTTACATAGCGATGGTTTCGGTGCTTGGTATTGTTTTCGGTGCTGCATATCTCCTCTGGTCGCTGCAGAGGATGTTCCTTGGACAGCGCAAACAGGATGCAGCCTATGATCTTGTTGTTGGTGATGATGGCCATGAACACATTCATTTTCATGACTGGAAAGGAAAGCTTGATCTTGACGGTCGCGAGCTCACCATGCTTGTGCCACTTCTTGTAATCACCATTTTCCTTGGCATCTATCCGATGCCTATACTTGGCCTTATAACAACAAGTGTCAACAAGCTTGTGGAAGTGCTGTCACCTTTGGCGATGAGATAGATGTAATTTATTTGGTTTGAATGAGGTAAAAGAATAAACGAAGAAAATTATGTTCGAGCTGCCATCAGGTGCTGAAATTCAAAGTATCATTGCAAGTCTTAGAATGAGCGTTGGGTTTTTTATACCTGAAATTTATCTGTCCGTGCTTTTTATGCTCCTGATCGTTATTGATCTTGTTGCAAAAGGCAGGAAAAACAATCTGCTCTCCATAACAACCCTTCTCGGGCTTGGGGGCACAACTTTCTTTATCTACCAGCAGCACTTCATGCCGGCAGGAGAGCTCTTTTTCGGGATGTATGTACTCGATGAATTTGCTCTCTTCTTTAAATACTTTTTTGTGCTCTCCGGTATGCTTGCCGTTATCATTACGATGGCTGACAGGCAGTTTGACCGGGAGGTAAAAAGTATGGGCGAGTATTATGCTCTCATTATTGCCATGGTGATAGGCATGATCATGATGGCCTCCTCGGCTGACATGCTGATGATTTTCATCTCCATGGAGCTGGTGAGCTTTACAGCCTACATCCTTACCGGTTATTTCAAACGCAACCCACGATCTTCGGAAGCTGCTCTGAAATATCTGGTCTATGGCGCTGTATCATCAGGCCTGATGGTTTACGGTTTTTCACTTATCTATGGCCTTACTGCCCAGACAAACCTCATCAACATCTGCTCAGAGCTCTCCCAGCACGGTTATGACCCACTGTTGATGATTCTTGCAACTCTTCTTATCCTGGCCGGATTTGGTTACAAGATCGGTGCAGTACCTTTTCACTTCTGGGCCCCGGATGTCTACGAAGGCGCACCAACTCCTATAACTGCATATCTCTCAGTTGCTTCCAAAGCAGCAGGGTTTGCACTTCTCATGCGCTTTTTCTATATCGCAATACCCCATGGCGGCCCAGCTTATGAGGATATTATTGGAATTAACTGGGTTTCGCTGCTTGTGCTTATCTCAGTTGCATCGATGATCTACGGCAACGTTGTTGCCCTCTGGCAGAAAAACGTCAAACGTCTGCTTGCCTACTCATCCATAGCTCATGCAGGATATCTGCTGCTTGGTATCATTGTTATGGATGCCTTTGGTACCCAGTCAACACTCTTTTACCTGCTCTCCTATTTTCTCATGAACTTTGGCGCCTTCTATGTCGTCATTCTTATTGCTAACAAAACTGGCAGTGAAAATCTTGAAGATTACCGCGGGCTTGGTAAAAAAATGCCGCTTGCCGGCGCGGCGCTCACTGTCTTTCTTATCTCTCTTGTCGGTCTTCCTCCGACACTTGGCTTCATCGGCAAGCTGATGATCTTCTCGGCCTTGCTTGCCAAAGGCTCTCTCTACATCTGGCTTGCACTGATCGGTATCATGACCAGCGTCATCTCGCTCTACTACTACATGCTGATACCTCTCAACATGTACCTACGTGAGTCACCAGAATCAGAAGAGAAGAACATGAATCCTGGCCTCATAGCCAATATTCTCATGGCAGCGCTTATGTTCCTGACCATCTACTTTGGTCTCTTTTTCCAGCCACTCTCCGATTTCGCCAAATACTCCTCAGCAATGTTTGGCCTCCGCCTCTACTAAAACCACATCTTCAAGCAAGCCCCGTCTCCAGCAGGAGTACGGGGTTTTGATCAATAACGGTGTTGGATAGCAATAAAAGTCAGTAAGCAACTATTTCTAACACCATGTTATAGAGCACAGGAAACCGGTTTTTTATGGTATTTTCATGAACAATTGTTATTTTCATAAGTAATTGCTCTTATAGTGATTAGATAATGGTTTTTCGGTACATCTCATTTCCCGCCTAAAAAATTTAGTATAATTTACTTTCTGATAATCTGATCTTTTCAAAACGGAGGTAAAATGCAAAGCAAACAGACCTTTGCCGATCTATTCAGGGCCGGGGGAGTAAGCCGCAGGGATTTTCTGAAGTTCTGCTCTCTTACCTCCGTCTATCTCGGTCTTTCTCCCTCGATGGTGCCAACCATTGTTGATGCTATGGAAAAGAAAGTAAGAACACCGGTAATCTGGCTCCATGGTCTTGAGTGTACCTGTTGTTCCGAATCGTTTATTCGCTCTTCACACCCCACCATTGAGGATCTTCTCTTCAACATGATCTCCCTTGATTACGATGACGTATTGAGTGCAACTGCTGGCCATCAGCTTGAGGATGTACGTCGCAAAACCATGAAAGATTACAAGGGAAAATACATCCTTGCTGTTGAAGGAAACGTTTCCACAAAAGATGATGGTGTCTACTGTATGGTTGGCGGCGATTCTTTCCTCAACACGCTGAAAGAGACTGCTGCTGATGCTGCTGCAATTATTGCCTGGGGTGCCTGTGCTTCTTTTGGCTGCGTGCAGAATGCCGAACCAAATCCAACCGGTGCAGCTCCCATATCTGATATTATCAAGGATAAGCCTATCATCAAAGTGCCAGGTTGTCCTCCTATTTCTGAGGTCATGACCGGTGTTGTTACACATTTCCATACTTTTGGTACTTTGCC
Organism: Chlorobiaceae bacterium; assembly: GCA_012972835.1. Lineage (GTDB taxonomy): Bacteria > Bacteroidota > Chlorobiia > Chlorobiales > Chlorobiaceae > Chlorobium. The sequence continues at coordinate 75,398 of JABDHK010000010.1, forward strand.
TGACCTTGACCGTCTCGGTCGTCCAAAGGCTTTCTACAACACAAGAATACACGACAAGTGCTATCGTCGCGCCTACTTTGAAGCAGGTATGTTTGTCAGAAGCTTCGATGACGAAGCCACAAGAAAAGGGTGGTGCCTCTACAAGATGGGTTGCAAAGGTCCAACCACTTATAACGCATGCTCAAAAATACAGTGGAACGGGGGAACCAGTTTCCCGATCGGTTCCGGTCATCCCTGCATTGGCTGTTCTGAACCGAATTTTTGGGATAAAGGCCCATTCTACACAAGGCTTGCCGAGGTTCCATTCCTCGGCAGTGACAGTAATGCCGACAAGATCGGTGTGATTGCCGTTGGTGCAGCTGCAGCAGGTGCAGCCGCGCATGCAGCAGTTACTGCGGTGAAAAAGGCAAAAGCAGGCAGTGAAGATAACGACAAAGCTTAATCCAGGAGTAGCTCATGGCCAAAAAAATAGTTGTTGATCCAATTCCCCGCATAGAGGGGCATCTTAGAATAGAAGCAAAGCTGAACGATAGCAATGTGATTGAGGATGCTTACAGCAGCGGTACGATGTGGCGCGGTATTGAGGTTATTCTCAAAGGGCGCGATCCGAGGGATGCATGGGCATTTACCGAGCGTATCTGCGGTGTCTGCACTACAGTACATGCTCTTGCCTCAGTACGTTGCGTTGAAGATGCTCTTGGTATCGATATTCCTGTCAATGCCCGTATCATCAGAAATTTGATGAATGCGACACAGGTAACCCAGGATCACCTTGTACACTTTTACCATCTTCATGCGCTTGACTGGGTAGATGTTGTCAGTGCCTTGAAAGCAGATCCAAAACAAACTTCTGTTATCGCACAGAGCATCTCTGCATGGCCGAAATCATCGCCAGGATACTTCAAGGACCTGCAGCAGCGCCTTGTTGGATTTGTTGAAAGTGGTCAGCTCGGCATTTTCTCCAACGGATACTGGGGCCATGCAGCCTACAAGCTTCCGCCTGAAGTAAATCTTCTTGCCGTAGCCCACTATCTTGAAGCGCTCGATTTCCAGAAAGAGATTGTCAAGATCCAGACTATTTTCGGTGGCAAGAACCCTCATCCAAACTATCTGGTTGGTGGTATGGCTTGTGCTATCGATCCAAACAAAGATACGGCGATCAATATCGAGCGCCTGTCGATGATTAAAAAAATCATTGACGACACCAACACCTTCGTTGATCAGGTCTATATTCCCGATCTCATCGCCATTGCAGGTTACTACAAGGGATGGCTGCACGGCGGCGGGCTTGGCAACTACCTCAGCTACGGAGATTTTCCTGAAACATCGCTGGCCGACTTCAAAACACTGCTCTGGCCAAGAGGCGCTATTCTCAACAAGGATCTCAAGACCGTTATCGATGTTGATCCAAGGGATGCCTCTCAGGTTACTGAAGAGGTGAGTCACAGCTGGTATACCTACTCCAATGGCGACGCCAAGGGACTTCATCCATGGCATGGAGAGACCAGCCCGAAATATACCGGTCCAAAGCCTCCGTTTGAGCATCTTGACACCGACAAAAAGTACAGCTGGCTTAAGACTCCCCGCTGGAAAAACCACCCGATGGAGGTTGGCCCGCTTGCCCGTGTGCTGATTGCCTATGCCAAGGGTGATCCTATGATCAAGGATACCGTAGGTCTGGTGCTTTCGAAGCTTGAGGTAGGTCCGGAGGCACTCTTTTCAACGCTTGGCCGTACTGCTGCCAGGGGTATTGAGTGCAAGCAGACCGCTGGTTTCATGCGCCACTACTACGACCAGCTTGTTGCGAATATCAAAACCGGTGATTACCGTACTTTCAACAGCGATCGCTGGGATCCGTCAACCTGGCCAGCAGATTGCAAGGGATTCGGTTATACTGAAGCCCCGCGTGGCTCTCTTGGTCACTGGATTCACATCAGCGACAAAAAGATCAAGGAGTACCAGATTGTTGTGCCCTCTACCTGGAATGCCTCCCCTCGGGATGCCAATGGCAATTCAGGAGCTTACGAGTCGGCACTAAAGGGTACACCCATGATCAATCCCGAACAGCCTCTTGAGATTCTCAGAACAGTGCACTCTTTCGATCCGTGCCTTGCCTGTGCTTCTCATCTGTTCGACATGAACGGTAACGAGATCACATCGGTTAAAATCGTTTAAAAGGAGCGTGTCATGGGGAGAATAATTGAAGAAATCTATGTCTGGAGGCTGCCTGTCAGGCTTTATCACTGGATTAACGCCTTGTGCACCGTAGCTCTCTTTGTAACTGGTCTCTATATTGCTGCACCCTTGTTCAACCCGCCACTTGGTGAAGCGGTCTGGTACAAGGGTATGTCCTGGTGGAGGTATCTGCACTTTGCCTTTGCTTTTATTTTTGTCGCCAACTTCCTTTTCCGTATGTACTGGGCGTTGTTCGGTGGAGATAAGTACGGTCGATTCGGCGGTTTCAGGCCATGGTCACCATCGTGGTGGGGCAAGCCCTTTCTCGAACAGGTTGAGTCCTATCTTTTTATCAGGTCGGAAGAGCCGAACTATGTAGGGCATAACCCCGTTGCAGCTCTTGCTCATTTTCTGTTTATTTTTTGCGGGTCGAGCTTCATGATCTTTTCGGGGCTGGCCATGTATGGCGAAAACAATCCGGGCGGATTCAACTCTGTCTGGTTTGGGTGGATGATACCTCTTTTCGGCAGCAGCTACACGCTGCATTGGGCGCATCATCTCATGGCATGGATTTTTCCGATCTACCTTATCATGCACCTTTATGCAGTGTTCCGCCATGATGTTGTTGATCGTACCAGTGTGACCTCTTCGATTGTTACCGGATACAAACACAAGGTAGAGGAAGAGCCTGTCTGATCAGTTGTGTTGTGCATTTTTTTTAACAAGGCCCATTGCAGGGGAGAGTCGCTCCGGTAATGGGCCTTGTTTTTCTTTTCAATCAATCATCTCTTGCAGTGAAGTATAATCGGATCAATATTATAGGGTTGGGCAACATTCTCCATGGTGACGAAGGATTCGGTGTTGCCGCACTTAAAAGTTTAGAGGAAACTGCCACTTTTCCGGAGAGCGTCCACTTTATTGATGGTGGAACCCAGGGGATCTATCTGCTCGACTTCATTGAGTCAGCCGATGCAGTGATTGTTTTTGACGCACTTATTCCTCTCGACTATGACCGTCGTGTCTATGTCTACCGCAACAATGAGCTTCCCGACTTTATACATCGCAAGATGTCCTCCCATCAGATGGGGTTCAGCGAAATGCTCGGGATAGCCAAACTGCACGGCAAAATGCCTAAGGATATTGTCATGATAGGGGCGCCTCCAAAAGATCTTGAACTCAATATCGGATTAAGCCCCGAACTCTCCCTCCTGCTTCCCGAAGCGGTAGAGCAGGGGAGAAGGGTTGTCAACGGCTGGCTGGCAGAGGAGTAGAAGCTGCAAAGCTTTTGCAGTCATTCTGAGCAACGCGAAGTATCCATATTGCATAAAGACGCCGCACATGTTACGGTTTAATCAGGCGGAGGAATTCACTCCTTGTGGATTGTGAACTGATGAACTGTCCGGACATGGCCGAGGTTGTGGTTACTGAGTTGAGCTTTTCAACGCCACGCATTACCATACACATGTGTCGTGCCTCAATCACCACTCCGACCCCTTTCGGACTCAGTACATTCTGGATGGCATCCCGGATCTGCTGAGTCAGTCTTTCCTGCACCTGGAGCCGGCGGGCAAAGACCTCAACAACCCGCGCAAGTTTTGAAAGGCCTACAATTTTCCCGTCAGGAATATAGGCGACATGCGCTTTTCCAAAAAAAGGAAGCATGTGATGCTCGCACATGGAAAAGATATCGATATCTTTTACCAGCACCATTTCATCATAGGCTTCAGTAAATACCGCATTTTTCAAGAGCTCTTCCGGGTCTTCCCGATACCCCTTTGTGAGGAAACGAAGTGACCGGGCAACCCGCTCGGGTGTTTTCAGCAGTCCTTCCCGTTCGCAGTCCTCACCGATCCCTTCAAGCATGGCCGATACTGCATTCTGCAGCCCGCCGATAATCATTGGATCATTTTCAGTTATATCAGCTATACAATCGTCATCATCACAGCAACTGCCTCGGCCTGAAGAAAGAGCCTTACTCGCCGAGATAGCGGACAGCATTTTTTCCTGTTTCATAGATTTTTACTTCATGGAGAGCAAGCTCCCGGTTATTGATGTTACGCAGTCGTTCCTCAAGTATATCCCATATCAGCACGGCAAGCACCTCTGTAGTGGGCACACACTCCTGAAGCTCAGGTACGTCATGGTTCAGGTGCTTGTGATCGAACCTGTTGATTATTTCCTCTTCAAGGATAGTTTTAAGCTCTTTCAAGTCAAAGAGAAAACCAGTGTCGTGGTCTACTAAACCGGATATGGTGATATCAAGCAGATAGTTGTGTCCGTGCCCATGTTTATTGCTGCACTTTCCGTAAATTTCAACATTTTCAAGTTCCGATAGGTCATTATTGAAAAGACGGTGAGCGGCATTGAACTCTATTTTTCTTGAAACGTAGACTTTCCTTGGTTTTTGCAAAAGGTCATTCATAAAGCATTGTTCAGTGGTGTTGTTACAGGCCCGTCAAGCATGCTGGCTCATGGTAACACTTCTGCGTAGTGCAGTAATGTACTCTTTTCAATAAATTATTCATGATGCATCAAATAACCAGAGCCACTGGTTATAAGTTTCATGATTAAAGACTTTAAGGGGTAGCAGGATCTTAATGGCTGTTTCAATAATTTTATCTTTGACACTGGGATGCATACCACGGTAACGTTTAACAGGAGTCTGCCGCTTTTCGGAATAAATGACAAAGGGCTGAAAACTTATTTTGATGCATCGTCGGAGCTTTTAGGGCCAGGTGGTTCGGCTGCTTCACCGATGGATACTGTGCTTGAGTCTCTTGGTGCCTGCTCAATGATGGACATCATCAGCATCCTTAAAAAAATGAGAAGAGAGCTGATTTTTATGGAAGCTGACCTTGATGCCCAGAGGGCCAAAGAACACCCGAAGGTCTTTACCGCCATACAGATCAGCTATCGCCTTAAGAGTCCTGATTGTACTCATGCTGATTTTGAAAAAGCTGTCCGGCTTTCAATGGATAATTACTGCAGTGTTGCTGCCATGATCAGAGGTGCCGGATGTGTCATAACCTGGTCTACGGAACTTGTGGCTGTAAAAAGCGACGTGACGGAACGAAGCGCGTAACTATTGCATCATGCGGATTTTTTCGATGACTGTTTTATGAGGGTTGGCTGAATTGTCGTATCCATGTTCCGGAAGTGTAACATGTTTTGCCACAATTTCAAGGATGTGACGATTGAGATGGTGGGCGATTTCAAGCATACGGGACTGGTTGTGCTGGAGTTCATAGTGGATGAACTTTTCGACGTGATGCTTTTTCATTTTCTCAAGAATCTGAGCCATCATCAGGGCATCAATATGTTGTGAAACCTCACTGAAGTAAATTAACGGCAGGTCATTGGCGTATCCCGTGGCTTGATCTACACTCATTTTGCTGCATACTCCGGCGGCAATCTGAGGCCGGATGTACTCGACCATGAGCGGAATCACCATGAAATGAGGGATATACTTAACGATCATGCTGATGGCACTGTAGAGATCGTCAAATCCTTCAGTTTTATGGTTGACCAGAGAATTTGCCCACGAGACCACCTGCACTTGCTGGTGGGATGGAAGCTGGTGCAGCACATCCGGTACGGGAAGATTGGTCCATGCCAGGGATTGTTCCAGGTCACTCATATGTCGTTCATTCATGGTTGATTATTTCAGCCGGGTTTCTTGTTGAAATCCAAGGTTTGAATTAATTTAACCTTAGTTTATCAAAAAAATTAGAGAACAGAAAACCAGAGATAATAAAAGGCCGGTATTTTTCGTCTGCCACTCCTTCTGTATATTCAGGCATAAAGAGAATAGTCGTTTCACTCCGTAACCTATGCCGTATCGCTTAATTGACAGGTATAGCTTTTTGCAACGTTCATAGCAGAAGGACAACAACAGATGGATAAAACTGCCGCACTTCAACGCCTCAAAGCAATTCCAGCACCTCGTCTTATTGACGGTGGATATTGGAAGTACGGTCATCTGTTTTTTATTGTAACTGAAGTCGGGTTGATCACCATCGATTTCAAGGTTTATGATCCTATCCTTGGTCCCATAGAGTTCTCTGATGAGGAGTATGCTGAGATCAAAGAGATTGCAGAGGAAAGTGGCAATATTGCTGAAAACGTCGACCTTGACCCTGACGAACAACTGTTTTTGTTTAACGATGGTCAGCCGGGAATACCATACTGGGCATTTCAACCCTATGATGATGCCTCTCTCGATGAATATACCTTCTCTTCAGACAAAGCTCTGATTGAGCAGAAGTTCCTTGAAAAATTTATAGACGATGAAATCGAAGCGTGGGAAGATATGGATGAAGCAACACTGATAAAGTGGGCTGAAAAAATTGCATAACAATGTTGTCTTGAATTCAGACAGCTATGAAAATTGAATCCATATGGTTAAAAAATTTCAAGGTTTTCAAGGTTACTGAATTGAGTGATTTATCTTACCTGCTCACTAAATTTTTTAAATGCGCCCACCGTCGATGAGGTCTTTCTTTTCGACGAATGCTTGATATTACTTGTTTGCTCCTCTTGTTAACAGGTAAGAGCATCTGTTCTTGTTGATGCTGTCGACGATATAGAGCTTGAAAGTATCAGGCAATGGTACAGCTATTGATTTCTGGTCTCGCATGATATAGACAGGTCTTCCAAACGCATCTCTTTCAGGTGCTACCTGCGCCACTTGCCGGTTGGCAAATGTTATGAATCGGGTATGAACCACAGTTTTCTGCATCTCATAAGCCGGCGCCGGTTCACTATAAAAACTTCCTTTTGAACGAAGCAGCTCTTTTCCTGCTTCATCCGTTATAATATAGGTCCAGTTTGGTCCATTAGCCATACGCCATTCATTACCGAGCAGTTCCAAAAAGAGAACGCCGCCTTTTGGTACTGATGAGAGTAGCGCATCCTCTTGATCTGGTGGCAGCATCTCATTTCTTGCCTGATCCTGAACATCAGCATAGCATTGTTCGTAAGACTCATAGGTGAAACTTCTTACCCTTGCATGATCTTCAATAGTTTTTACATCATATTCAGCAGGAGGATAGCTTTTTCCTGCAGTAACCCGTGCCGTCATCACCATAAGTATCGCAACAAAGAGCACCTTGAGTTTCATTGTCTATCTAGTTTTGGTTGATAATATGCAGCTTCAAAATACTGAATGACTTGCGTTTTTGCTAACACAGCTCTGCCGATCAATCGGTTGGGATAAAGTTTCAATCTTACCCTGTGGAGTAGTATATTGTTATGCTGAAACAGAGTGAACGGAACCTACCCCGCATACTGAGATGCATTGATTGAGGGGCGAGTCTATAGTCAGCAGGAAATCGCCCGGATTTATGCCGGGTTTTTTGTTGTAATAATATTTAGACAGGATAAGGAAGAGGAAACGTATGGTGTTGTTAACGGTTGAAGGGTTGGAGAAAAAATATGGTCTAAAGCATTTGTTCGAAGGGGTTTCGTTCGGCATTGACGACCGCGACAAGATTGGTATTATTGGTGCTAATGGCAGTGGCAAGAGTACGCTTTTGAAAATCCTTGCCGGAGTGGAAACTCCTGACAAGGGCAAAGTTATGGTGGCAAACCAGAAAACAATTGCTTATCTGCCCCAGGATTCCCCCTATAATCCTGAGGATACGGTACTTCAGGCTATTCTGAAATCGAGTGGCAAGGTCATGGATCTCATCTATGAATATGAAGTTGTCTGCAAGGAGCTTGAAACCAGGCACAGCGAGGATCCTTCGCTGATTGACCGGATGAGCCATCTTGCTCATGAACTTGATGTGTGCGGTGCATGGGAGCTTGAGTCAAACGCCAAGACAGTGCTCGGCAAGCTTGGGCTCTATGATCTTACAGCAATTATGGGTACTCTATCCGGTGGTCAGCGTAAGCGGGTTGCCTTGGCTCATGCGCTTGTTGTGCCGAGTGACGGGCTTATTCTCGATGAACCTACCAACCATCTTGATGCCGACAGTGTTGAGTGGCTTGAAAATTATATCAGACGATATCAGGGAGCAGTGATTCTGATCACTCATGACCGTTATTTTCTTGACCGGGTAGCTACACGGATGATTGAGATGGATGGCCGGACAGCGCTTACCTATACCGGGGGATATTCGAGCTATCTGGTGCAGAAAGCCGAGCAGGAAGAGCAGGCGATAAGGGATGACCGCAAGCGTTCTGCTCTTGTACGCCAGGAGCTTGACTGGATGAGGGGCGGGTGTAAGGCTCGAACCACCAAACAGAAAGCTCGAATGCTGCGGGCCGAAACACTTGTCTATGCCCCGAAAAAGGAGAAGCAGAAAGAGCTTGAAATCGGATTTGGTGCAGGGCGTCTGGGCGATAAAATTATCGAGTTTCACCAGGTCTCGAAATCTTATGGAGACAAGCTGCTCTTGCACTCGTTTGAATATAATCTGCAGAAAGGAGAGCGTATTGGTATTATAGGGCCGAACGGTTCAGGAAAAACCACTCTTTTCGATATGATTACAGGGCGAGTAAAGCCTGACAGCGGCCATATTGAACTTGGCAAGACCGTTAACATAGGTTACTACGATCAGCAAAGCAGGGGACTTGACGATTCCAAACGGGTGATCGAGTATATTCAGGAACATGCCGAGCAGATTAAGACCAAAGATGGCATGGTCTTTTCAGCCTCAAAAATGCTGGAGCGCTTTCTTTTTGCGCCATCAACCCAGTACAGTTATATACGCACACTTTCGGGTGGCGAACGCCGGAGACTCTATCTCTTGAAGCAGCTCATTGATTCGCCTAATGTACTTCTGCTTGATGAGCCCACCAATGATCTTGATATACCGACACTAAGGGTGCTTGAGGACTATCTCGATACCTATACAGGATGCCTTATTGTGGTCAGTCACGACCGTTATTTTCTTGACCGTACGGTTGAGTATATTTTTGCCTTTGAAGAGAACGGCACTGTCCGTCGCTATCCCGGAAACTATACTCTCTATTTGGAGCTGAAAGCCTCTGAAGGCGGGAAGAATGAGAAAAAATCGGCCAAAAAAGCTTTGGAGGCACCAAAACCTGCAGTAGCTCTTTTGCCAAAATCCGGTAGTCTCACGAGTAAAGAGAAGCGTGAACTGGAGATGCTTGAGCGGACGATTCAAGAAGCTGAAAGCCGTCAGTCGGAAATAGCGTCACGACTTGCATCAGCAGGGAGCAATTTTGAATTGCAACAGAAGCTTGGCCTTGAGCTTCAGGCGCTACAGCAGCAGCTCGATAAAGAGATGGCTCGGTGGACAAAACTTGCCGAACAGGCGTAACGCATCGTGAGGCATGAGAAGATCTCCAATGAAGGTTACAGCTGCAGCGATCCGTAAAACCCTTGAAGCGTTGGCTGATCGCGATGCAGCACTTTTTGCTCAAAGATTTTTCAAGACTGGAGCTGGTGAGTACGGTGAAGGAGATCTATTTCGCGGAATTCGGGTTCCAGTGTTGAGGAAACTTTCTCTTACGCTTGACGAATCGCCGTTGCAGGAGGTTATTCTGCTTCTCTCTTCCGAATTTCATGAAGACCGTCTGCTTGCCCTCCTGCTTCTGATGCGCCGCTTTATAAGGGGTAAAGAGCAGGATCAGGAGCGCATTTACAGGATCTACCTTGCAAATACCCGCTTTATCAATAATTGGGATCTTGTTGATATATCTGCGGCTCACCTTGTTGGCCGGTTTCTTCAATTTCGTGACAGGGTTCCACTCTATAGATTGGCCTGTTCTGTAAGCCTCTGGGAACGCAGAATTGCCCTGATTGCAACCTTACATTTTATCCGGCAGGGGGAGTTTGAAGATACCCTTGCTTTGGCAGAGCTGTTTCTTGACGACAAGGAAGAGTTGCTTCACAAGGCTGCAGGATGGATGCTCAGGGAGGTTGGAAAAAAAAACGGGCCGGTTTTGGAAGATTTTTTGTTGAGGCATTACCGGAGGATGCCAAGGGTTATGTTGCGATATGCCATTGAACGTTTTCCTGAAGAGAGACGTAGTCACTTTTTGAAAGGCATGGCATAAAACACGCTATTTTCATCAGCTTTATTGCTTTTTGAATTACCGCCTCCTCACGTTCACCCCACAGTTCGATAAATCCGCACACCTGTGCGGATTTAAATGTTGAAATGGATAGACTCAGCTTGAGATTGAACGTTTCACCTACTGCCATTGAAGTTGCGCAACATCTTCAAATCATATTATTATATATACTTATAGCTTTATTTAAGAAATGTGGATGAGTCTCCGCAGTGTTGGCATATTATATGCAATTCTTATTTCGTGAGGCAAACCGTCCCTCTCTTTACAAGACGGAGTTTACATAACAAAAACTGGAGATATATCATGGCAGTAGAGAAAACAATCGGTTCATCAAGCCTCGTAGAGGTTATTGATCGTATCCTTGATAAGGGTGTTGTTGTAGACGCATGGGTCAGAGTATCGCTTGTAGGTATCGAACTTCTTGCAATCGAAGCAAGGGTAGTAGTTGCCTCTGTAGAGACCTACCTAAAATATGCTGAAGCAATTGGCCTGACCGCAAAGGCAGCATAACGCAAGAAAGAGTAACAGAGTGTGAAATTTTAATAACAAAAACTGGAGATATATCATGGCAGTAGAGAAAACAATCGGTTCATCAAGCCTCGTAGAGGTTATTGATCGTATCCTTGATAAGGGTGTTGTTGTAGACGCATGGGTCAGAGTATCGCTTGTAGGTATCGAACTTCTTGCAATCGAAGCAAGGGTAGTAGTTGCCTCTGTAGAGACCTATCTGAAATATGCTGAAGCAATCGGCCTGACCGCAAAGGCAGCATAACGCAAGCGGTGTAGCGTAATGATTGTTCTTGCTAAAACATCCTCAGGTTTTATTGACCGGCGAGCATGATTTACCAAGAACACATTTTTTAAGGCTGCAAGAAAAGAAACTCTCGGGATAATGTTGAATGACAAAAAGCTATAACATTAAGTGAAGATGCAGAGTACAGAAGAAATATACAGGGGTAAGGTTGTTGTGGAGAGTGTGAGTCACGCTGAAGAAGTTCGGATACAGGATATTCAGAATGCTTTTCAGAGTTCAGAGAATATTAAAGAATCGTGCCATTTTCTGGTTGACAGTGTTGAAAATTCGCTGGAATATCTTAAGGAGAGACGGACTGTTGTCAATTCAAGGCTTTGTGAGGCTCTTGCAAAAAAAGAGTCTTTAAGAAAAAAAGATTACAACAGTATAATGGACGATATATATAGCATGCTGGATGAAAAGGAAAATAATGCCAGAAACCAGGTTATAAATTTTATAGATGATGAGAAAGAGTTTGCGCAGTCATTAAAAAATATAATAGTGAATATTACTGATTACAGCACAGCTGAATCAAAAGATAAAAATAATACACTTAAAGAAGAACTGTCACAAATTGCTGAAATACAGGAAAAAAGAAAAGAAGCCGTTATAAAAGTATTGACTGATTTCCAGGAAACACATAAAAAGGTTATGGAATATCTGGAGTCTTTACTTGAAAAAGGTGAAAATATAACAATAAGGGATATAAAAAATGCTAAACACCTTATAAGCAAAGAACTGATTTAGTAATTCCTAACGCAAAACGGAGAGAACCATGGGACTGGCAACAGAAATGAAAAGTTTGAGCGAAGAGATGCTTTCTGCATTCAAAGAGCGTGTAAAGGATAATGAAGAACTTGTCGCAAATGTTGGAAAAAAACTTGAACAATATCGTAATGAACAGCAAAATACTGCAAAAATATTGAATGAAAATGCTGTGGAGTTACAAAAGAATCTTGCTGCTGACGAAAAGGAAAGACTTGAAAAATATACTGAATTGATGGGGTCTATTCAGAAGGATATAAAAAGCATAGAAAAGGAAGTACAAAGCTCAAAGTTATCAACCAATGCGTTGATTACAGATTTTTCTAAAGCAAGAAAAATAATGAGCAATGAACTTGATAAATTTTTCTCAGAAGAAAATAAGTTACGCGATGAGAATGAGCAATCCAGAATGGCTGATTATGAGACATTTATTGGAAAAATAAGTGATGAGGTATCGAATATTTTTAATTATACCAATGAAATGCTTGAAAGATTTGGTAGCGAACATAAGGAAATGTCAGCTGAATTAGCCGCTGATCTTAGCAAGACTAGGAATGAAAGATTTGAATATACTCATGCATTACTAAAAAGTATTCAGGGTAGAATAGCTGAGATCAGCAATGAAAATCTCAATGCTGCACGTCAACTCAGGACGGATTTGAATCAAGGAGAAGCAGAAAGGCTGAAAGAATATAATGCATTGTTTGACAGAATCAGTGCCGAAGTCACAGAGCTTAGAAAATCAACATCAAGTTTGCTTGATAATTATTCTGCAGACAGGTCTAAGGGAGCAGAGCACTGGAAAGAGATGCAGGAAAAAATCGCAGCAATAAGGGCTGGCAAAGAGGTTCTTGCTCCGCAGAATGTTGAAAAAGTAGCTGTTAAAAGTGAAGAAAAAGTAGAGGTAAAAGCTGAAGCAGTTGTTACTCTGCCTAAAGAGTTGCCTGTTGTTCAGGAGAAAACTCCTGCAATTATTGCTGAGACACCAAAAGTTAGTGATGAAAGTAATCTGGAGGAAAAAATCCTTCAATATATTAATAATCATTCAGAGGGTGTTAAGGTATCAGATATGGAAGAGCCACTGCATGAAACCAGGATGAAGATTGGTTTTGCCGCGAAATGTCTGCTTGACGCAGGTAAAGTCACAAAGGTTGAAAATCTCTATTATCCAATGAAGAAAAACGTTAAGTAAAACTACAGTTTAAAGCAGAATGGAGTTTTCTTCTTGTAAGAATTCTCCGTTTTGCTTTTCTGTATTGGATGTTGAAGTGTGATGCTGCAGAGGTTTTAATAAAAATATCTAAATAGCTTGTAACTATGCGTGCTCAGGGATATGAAGGTGAGATGAATACGGTGCTTGAGCCAAAAGCCATGCCTAATTTTGTCGAAACAGCGTACATCAGGGATATTACTAACCGTGGTCTTACCTATATCAAGGCAGGATTTCCAGTTCATTTCAGAGGGCCGTCAGGGACAGGAAAAACCACTGTAGCTTTGCATTTGGCAAGCAAGATAGGGCGGCCTGTGGTCATCATTCATGGTGATTCGGAATATAAAACCTCTGATCTCATCGGAAGTGAGCAGGGTTATAAATACAGAAGACTGGATGATAATTTTATTCACTCTGTTCACAAGTATGAAGAGGATATGACAAAGCAATGGGTAAATAATCGTTTAACCATCGCAATTAAAAAAGGTTATACTTTGGTATATGATGAATTTACCCGTTCACGTCCTGAAGCAAATAATATTCTTTTACCGATCCTTCAGGAAAAAATGCTAAGCACATCTTCATCAAATGAAGAAGAGTATTATATGAAAGTACATCCTGAATTCAGGGCAATATTTACCTCAAATCCTGAGGAGTATGCTGGTGTTAACAGGACACAGGATGCTTTGCGTGATAGAATGGTTACTATGGATCTTGATTATTTCGATTATGAAACTGAACTGAAGATTACCCATGCGAAATCTGGAATGTCTCTTGATGATGCTGAAAAAATTGTTAAAATTGTCAGAGGATTGAGGGAATCTGGTAAAACTGAATTTGATCCAACAATCCGTGGATCGATTATGATTGCCAAAACATTGAATGTTCTTAATGCAAGTCCTGATAAATCAAATGAACTGTTTAAAAAAGTTTGTCAGGATATTTTAACTTCAGAGACAAGTCGCGTAGGATCAAAAACAAATCAGGAAAAAGTTCGTGGTATTGTCAATGAGCTTATTGAATTGTACTCTTAGTTAGATAAACTGTAATTAGAAATATATTATGCAGATTATTAATCCAAAAAAGGGTGTTAATCATATTAAGACCTTGCATTCTGTTACAAAAACGGCTGCTAAAAAAAATGATACCGCTGATTTTCTTGAGTTGTATATGCTTGAAAAAGAAAAGCAAAGATTATTGAGTGAAGAAGTGAAAATATTGCATAGACTTGAATATGTCCAAAATAGATTGAGAATTATTCAAAACACTTACGAACATAGTTCTCATTTACTTCATCGATCAAATATCAGGCATAATAATCAATGTGATGATGTAAATTCAAACCGTGGATTTACTACTATCCAAATAGAGTACTAAAATATTGTACCATGCCAGAATTAAAACATGCTGTTAATGCGACTGGCCTTGCCGATATACTTGAAAGAGTTCTCGATAAAGGCATTGTAATAGCCGGGGACATAAAAATTCAAATAGCAGATATCGACTTGTTGACAATAAAAATAAGACTTTTGATCGCATCAGTTGATAAAGCCATGGAGATGGGTATAAACTGGTGGCAGGAAGATCCTTATCTGTCAACAACAGCTAAGGATAAAGAACAAAAGCTATTACAGGACGAGTTACAGCAGCGCATAGAGAAATTGGAAGCAATGAATAAGATAACATAATATCTTGCCTTATGAAAAACGAAAAAGATGGTAATGGCAATTCAGAATCTGAATTTGATTTCTTAGGTTTGGGAGGTCTTTTTAAAGGGATAGAAAAATTGGTAGATATTGCTGGAAAACTTGAACAGACAGGCGCAGTTAGTCGCGAAGGTGATCTTAATTTAGATCATTTAAGAAAAGGTATGAAGGGAGTATACGGATTTACAATCAAGTCAGCTGTTGGTGGTGCCCCTAAAGTTGAAACTTTTGGCAATATTGTTAAAACACCACAGGGTCCAAAAGTCAATGAAGAGCGTGAGCCAATAACTGATATATTTGACGAACAGGATGAAATAGTTGTCATTGCTGAAATGCCAGGTATTGAGGATGCTGATATTGTTATTGATATTAATAAAGATATCCTTGAGATAACAACAAAAAATTCCAAAAAAAGTTACCGCAAAGAGCTGTTATTGCCTGTTGTTCCTGAAAATAACTTATATCAACATAAATACACGAATGGTATCCTTGAAATAAGAATAAAAAAATAATACCATGCCGCTGACAGGTTTAGAGAGCAAAGAGCTTAAAATGATCATATTTGGCGGCAAAGGTGGTGTTGGAAAAACAAGTTGTTCTATTGCCTGCGCTATCGGGTTAGCCGAAAAATTCAAGACTTTGGTTATTTCGACTGACCCGGCGCACTCGGTTTCTGATAGTCTCTGTCAGGAGATAGGATTCAGTCTAAAGCCCGTCCATAAGGTTACGAACCTTACCGCTATTGAGATATCTGCCGACAAAGCCTTCAAGCAGTTTAAAAAAGAGCATGAGAGTGAACTGATTAAACTTTTCGATACCTCCACAAATTTTGATGCGGAAGATATTCAGCAAATGATGAGTCTCTCAATACCAGGTATTGATGAAGTTATGAGTTTCAAGACTATTATTGACCTGATAGAGGAGAATAATTACGAAAAGTATGTAGTCGATACTGCGCCAACTGGTCATGCATTACGCCTTCTTTCATCTCCGGTGCTTTTGGATGAATGGATAAAGATGGCAGCAAAAATGAGGTGGAAGTACCGTTATATGATTGAGTCGTTTTCTGGTGACTATAAGGATGACGAGGCTGATCTTATGCTTCTCAATCTTAAAAAAACAGTTAAACGTATAGCTGCACTCTTGAGTAACAGCGAAAAATGTGAATTCATTCCTGTCTGTATTCCAGAAGATATGGCAATTATGGAGACAGATAGACTCCTTAAGGAACTTTACCAGTTTAAGATTACTTCACGTCAAATGATTCTTAATAATGTTATGGAATCAGATGAATCTGGATTCTGCAGGCAAAGAAAAGCTGCTCAATCAAAGTACATTGACAAAGTTGCCGATCTCTTTAAAAATCTGCAAGTTGTAATTGTTCCTGTATTTCCTGATGAAATTAAGGGGGTCGCAGCGTTAGAAAAGTTAAAAAATATTCTTTTTGGAAGATAGAGAAAATGAGAGATATACTATGAGCAATGATGAGTTAGTTTTGAAGGTAAAAGAGGCCATTGTCAAGGATGTTGGGCGGGCAATAGCAAGGATCGACCCCAGCGACATGCTTCGTTCTGGGCTGGAGTCTGGTGAAATTGTACTGATCGAAGGGAAGCGATCTACCCCGGTTAAAATACTTCCATCCTACCCGGATGACAGAAACAAGGGGATTATACAGATTGATGGAATTACAAGAGAGAATGCAGGTGTCGGAATAGATGAAAAGGTGTTCATCAAAAAGACTCCCTTTCGACCTGCCTCTAAAATAAAGCTTAAAACAGTCACTAAATCCAGTTTGCAGTTAAAGGCAGACGATGCCCGTTATATTGGTTCGCTTATTAATGGGCTGCCGGTTACAAAGGGAGATAAAATAAAGGCGACGCTTTTCGGATCCGGATCGATATACTATACCGTTACGTCGTCGGTGCCAGAGGGAGTTGTCCTAATCCATCCCGATACCTCCATACAGCTTGAGCTATCGAAACAGAATGAGGTGAAATCCAACAAGGTAACCTATGAAGATATAGGGGGGCTCGGTAACCAGGTGCAGCGAATACGTGAAATGATAGAACTGCCCCTTAAATACCCTGAAATCTTTGAGAGACTCGGTGTAGAACCTCCCAAAGGTGTCTTCCTCTACGGTCCTCCCGGTACTGGTAAAACACTCATTGTACGGGCGGTAGCGCAGGAGACCGATGCTTACTTCATCAATATTTCCGGCCCTGAAATTATGGGCAAGTATTATGGTGAAAGTGAGGCAAGGGTACGCAACATTTTTGCTGAGGCTCAGGCTCATGCACCCTCAATTATTTTTATAGATGAAATAGATGCCATCGCTCCAAAAAGGGAGGATATGGGTGGTGAAAAGCAGGTGGAGAAAAGGGTAGTAGCTCAGCTCCTCTCGTTGATGGATGGATTGGAGTCGAGAGGTAAAGTCATTGTTATTGGCGCTACCAATATTCCGAACTCTATCGATCCTGCCCTGAGAAGGCCTGGCCGTTTTGACCGTGAGTTGTCAATTTCAATCCCCGACAAGAAGGGCCGGCTGGAGATTCTTCACATCCATACAAGGGGTATTCCTTTGTCAGAGGATGTGGATATGCAGAAAATTGCTGATATTACTCATGGATTTGTTGGGGCTGATCTTGAAGCTCTGGCCAGAGAAGCTGCCATGACAGCCTTAAGAAAAATTCTTCCCAGGATTAACTTTGAATTATCCGAGATCCCATACGAACTTTTAATGCAGCTGGAAGTCACGATGGATAATTTTCTTGATGCAATGAAAGAGGTTGAGCCATCTGCAATCCGAGAAGTCTTTGTTGAAGTTCCTGATGTAAAATGGGAAGATGTAGGGGGGCTTGAGGAGATCAAGCAGGCTTTAAAGGAAAGTGTGGAGTGGCCGGTAAAATATGCAGAACTCTTTAAAAAAACAGATACAAAGCCACCCAAAGGGATTATTCTTTACGGAAAACCTGGGACTGGTAAGACATACCTTGCCAAAGCACTTGCCAGTGAAAGCGGAGTGAACTTTATTTCAGTTAAAGGGCCGCAGATACTGAGCCGGTTTATCGGTGAGTCGGAAAAAGGTGTTCGGGAACTTTTCAGACTTGCCAAACAATCAGCGCCAACCATACTCTTCCTTGATGAAATAGACAGTCTTACTCCGCGCCGAAGGAATGATGGAACGGAATCAGGTGTCATTGAAAGGGTTATCAGTCAATTTCTTACTGAGATGGATGGAATTGAGGAGCTGAAAGGGGTTACAGTTCTTGCGGCAACAAACAGGATAGATATCATTGATCCTGCACTGCTTCGTTCAGGCAGATTTGATCTCATGTTTGAAGTGCCATTGCCGGATCTTATTACAAGGGAAAAAATATTTACCATACATACGAAAAATATGCCCTTGGCCAAAGAGGTAACTCTGGCTCAACTGGCTGGTAAAACAGAAAATATGACTGGTGCTGATATACAGTTTATTTGTCAAAAGGCAAAGATGTGTGCTATACGTGATATTATTGATAACAAAGAGGTTTCAGATGTCACGGATATTGTTGTTATGAACAAACACTTTGAACAGGCAATAGTGGTTGTGACTGAGCAGAATGAAAATATGTTAAAACAGTAATATATGAATAACCAGGGTATATATATATATGGGTTTGTTCCGGGCGATTGCAGCGTTATTCTCAAGAATATTTTGCTTGAATCAGGAATTTATTCAATAGAGTATCAGAATATTTCTGCAATCGTCTCAGATACAAAAAATGACAAACTTGAATATTTGGATCGTGAAGCTCTCGCACATCTTCTTGTCAATCATCAGCAAAAGCTTGAAAAGGTGATGAGTGGGGGGTGTTCAAAGATAATTCCAATGCAGCTCGGCACAATAGTCAGCTCAGGAAATGATGTTATTAAGATTATTAAAAATGGAAACGATATACTGAATGCTACCTTTCAGGTTATAGAGAATGTTGAGGAAATCGATGTGGTGGCTGTTTGGAACAACTTTTCAGATCTCATTAAAAGCATATCAGATTT
This sequence comes from Chlorobiaceae bacterium, assembly GCA_012972835.1. GTDB lineage: Bacteria > Bacteroidota > Chlorobiia > Chlorobiales > Chlorobiaceae > Chlorobium. The sequence continues at coordinate 94,131 of JABDHK010000010.1, forward strand.
ACCCCAGATAAAGCTTATGAGGGAGGAATTAGATAAAAAAACAAGTTTTGATCAGGCAGATAGTATTGCTGTTGGTAAATTGATAAAAGAAAAAATCGACAGTAAAAATAACAAGGTAAACGCTGATATTGTTGCTGCATTAATGCCGTTTTGTCTTGAATCAAAAAAGCATGAAGCAATGAATGATGAGATGCCTTTGAATTATGCCTTTCTTGTAAAAAAAGAAAATAGTAATTCATTTATGGATATGATTGATCAACTTGATGTAAAATATGATGAAAAATTAAATTTTAAAATAGTTGGCCCACTTCCGTGTTATAGTTTTTATACCATAGAAAGTAAAGTGATAATGAAGGATGATATTGAGAATGCTAAAAAAATACTTGGAATTAATACGTTTAATTCCGACTCTGATCTAAAAAAAGCATATCGAAATAAAGCATCATTGACACATCCGGATAAAACGGGTGAAATCCAGAAGGATGGTACAGATAGTTTTATTGAAACAAATAAAGCCTATAAACTTTTGCTTGATTATTCAAGTATCATAAGGCAATCACCTGAAAATGTTTCCAAAGAACCTCTCTACATTGTTAAAATAAAAAACTGATATGCAAAAGGATGGAAAATATGTTTACTGCATAATTGCAACAAGTTATGAGTGCAATTTTGGTCCTATAGGTATAGGTGGAAGGGGTGATTTGGTAAATTCAGTTGGATTTGATGGACTGAGTATGGTTGTCAGTGATCATCCACTTAATCATTTTGTTGTAAATCCTGAAAATATTCTTGCTCATCAAAAAGTAATTGAGGCTGTGATGAGCCAATTTGACAGTGTTATTCCGGTAAGGTTTGGTACTGTGGCTGCAACACCGGATGAGATCAGAAATCTTCTGAATAGACGATACAGCGAATTAATAGAGCTTCTTGAGCGCTTTGAAAATAAAGTTGAATATAATCTGAAAGGTTCATGGCGAAATATGGGTTTCATATATAAAGAGATCGATAAAGATAATGAGCCATTAAAAAAGTTGAGAAAAAAAATTGAAAAAGATAACAATGAAGAAAAAAAGAATTTACTTATAATGGAAGCAGGACATCTTATAGAAGATGTTTTACAGAAAAAGAAAGAATTTGAAGCTGAGGAAATTATTTCAGCTCTTCGTAAGACGGTAGTCTCACATAAACACAACAAGACAACAGGTGAAGCTATGTTTATGAATACCGCTTTTTTACTCAACAAAGGTCGGGAAGTGGAGTTTGATAATATTATGACAGATGTAGGTGAAAAATTCAAAGATAGAAGTGATTTTTTCTATACCGGTCCTTTGCCAATATTCAACTTTATCGACTTGCGAATACTTCCTGAAAAATGGGAACTATAAATCCACAAAATATTAATAATAACAATGGATAATGATATTCCAAAAGAAGGCAGGTATATTTACGGCATAATACGAAATTCCGAAAAGATTAATTTCGGTCAAATTGGTATTGGAAATCGTAATGATCATGTCTATGGTGTTGTCTATAAAGATATTTGTGCTGTTGTAAGTTCCTCGCCGATTATACAATATGAGGCCAGACGTGCCAATATGATTGCACATCAGAAAGTTCTTGAAGAGGTGATGAAACGATTTAATGTTCTCCCTGTCAGATTTTCAACGATTTCACCACATGATAACGATGATGCCATCATCTGTATTTTAACTGAGGATTATACAAGACTTGATGATTTGCTTCATAAGATGAAAGGTAAGAAAGAGTTAGGATTAAAGGTTATTGCTGATGAAAAAAAAATATATGAAAACATTATTCAAAAATATGATAATATAAGATCTCTCAGAGATAAATTGATTAACCAGCCATCAGACAAAATTCATTATCAGCGGGTAAAGGTTGGCGAAATGGTTGCAGAAGCATTAAAAAAAGAAATAGAAACATACAAGAACCAGATTCTTGATATTTTAAGTACCATTGCTGAAGATGTAAAGATTACTGATAATTATGGTAATCTTATGATACTTAATGCTGCTTTCCTTATCAAAGAGATCAAAGAGCCAGATTTTGATACAGCTGTGAATGATCTTGACAAAAAATATGGAGAAATTATGACCTTTAAATACGTAGGTACTTTGCCGCCATATAACTTTGTTAACCTTTCAATAAACACAAAAGGGGGCTAAAATTTTTATTATTGATGACATATTGTTTGCTCCACTGAACGGGCTTATATTTATAGCTGAAAAAATCAATGATGTAGTTGAAAAGGAGACATCAGATGAAGGTACAGTTAAAGAGCGTCTTATGGCCCTTCAGCTTAGATTTGAACTTGATGAAATTGATGAAGAGGAATATGATAGAGAGGAAGATAACCTGCTCAAGAAACTTGAGAGAATAAGATCAGATAAACAAAATTCATGAAATGGTATCAATCTGATTTGCAAAATCAATTTTGTATTGAAACAATAATCTATTGGAGTCTGTTATGAGCAAAATAATTGATGTACGAAATGCAGTGATACAATTTCTTAAGGAAAATATTAAGACTTCAGATGTAACGATAATACGTGTAGAAAAATCAGGAGAAACATGGAAAACTGTTGCAGAGGTTTATGAAGATGATTCCTTTTTAAAATCGATGAACCTGCCGCCCAAAAAAATAAGATTATTTTATGCTGTTGTTGTTGATGCTGAATTAGAAATATTATCATTTACCAGACTCTCAACATATGATGATTCAGAAAATGATAATAATTGATTATAGATGCTTTTATGAAATCAGATCAAAATAAACTAATATATCTGTTTTGTATTACAAAAGAACTGCCTTCATTGATTAACGTTGGAGTTGCCTCTGAAATAGATATAATTGAAAAAAATGGGCTGTATGTTACAGTAAAATATGTTTCAGAAAATATTTTTTCTGAAGAAAATTTAAAAAAATATATATCTGATGAAAAATGGCTTGATGTCAATGTCAGAAACCACCTTGATGTTATTTGTTTAATTATGAAGACTAATACAGTGATTCCATTTAATTTTGGAACTGTATACAGATCTGAAGATAGTCTAAAAAATTTTATAAGCACATATGCGCTTGAATTCAAAAAAACTCTCGATTATCTTGATCAAAAAGAAGAATGGTCTGTAAAAGTGTATTGTGATAAAAAAATAATAATAGAGAATATTTCCTCACTTAGTCAGAATATAGCTGATTTTGATAGTCAAATAAAAAGCAGTTCACCAGGAAAAGCCTATATACTTGGAAAAAAGAAAAATGAAATCATAGATAAAGAGATAAATTCTATATACAATCAATATTCAAAAAAAATATTTACTCAATTAAATGTTTTATGCGAAGAATACCGATTGAATACTATACTTTCTAAAGATTTATATGACAGGGAAGAGGATATGATTGTCAATGCAATTTTTTTTATTAAAAAAGAAAATATTGAAAAATTTATTTTTCTTACTGATAATTTAATGCTTAGTTTTAAAAATATTGGGTTATTTATTGAGGTTACAGGTCCTTGGCCCCCTTATACGTTTATAAAAATATCAAATTAAAATGCAGGAAGATCTGTATAATGTTAATAAAGAAATTACAATTCTTGATGTTCTTGATCGTGTTTTGACAAAAGGAGTTGTAATTACAGGTGATATAGTTATATCAGTTGCAGATATAGATCTCGTGTATCTTGGCCTGAGACTACTGCTTAGTTCAGTTGAAACCATGGAAAAAATGAAAAAATAAGTTAAATATGTCGATAATAATATATGCCATTATTGACTCTTTACAATTGAAGAAAAGAATAGTCGATACTGACGAATTACTTAATGAAGATTCAGAAGATAACATAGAATTTATTTCTACTGACACGTTAACTGCTATTGTATCATTTGAAAAAGAAAATAAACAAATACCATCTCAGGAAGATTTACTTAGCTACGCATCTGTTGTAGATAAAATTGCAAAAAAATATTCAATTCTTCCAATGAGATATGGTTCCATTCTTGAATCATATAATGATGTTATAGCTTTATTGGAAAAAAATTCTGAATCTTTTCTTGAGGTATTAAAAAAAATCAATAATAAGGAAGAGTTCTCTATCAGAGTTTTGTTCTCTTCTCAAAAACAAATCAGTACAGAGGATGGAATTATTGTTAAGCAAACATTTCCTGATATATTGCAAGGAGAAAGCCAAAGTAAAAAATACTTGCAAAGCAAATATGAAGAGCACATTATTGAGGAAAGGCGATTGCACTACATCGAAAAAATTCAATCCTTGTTACTTTATGATCTTCAAAAAATATCTCCATTTATAGAATTTAAAAAAAATCCAACAACAGCATTTATAATAGATGCTGTTGTTTTAATTGAAAGAACAAAGCGGAATAAACTTCTTGAGTTAGTAGCTGCTGTGCAGGCAATGTATCCAGAACATAATGTTATATTGACCGGGCCATGGCCGGCCTACAATTTTACTCAAATGAAAATATCATAAAAATGGATGAAGATAAAATATTATTTTATTCTGGCGCGGCAGATGAAATTATAGATGAAATAGAAAAAATCAGCCATGGGAGTCAAAGCAGAATTAATGCAACACCTGAAAATGTTGAGTCTGGTCTGGCAAAGCTTGTGTTAACTCTTATTGAGTTGATTCGCAAGTTAATTGAAAAACAAGCTATGCGAAGAATAGACGGCGGTTCTTTAACTGATGATCAAATTGAAAATTTAGGTGAAACTCTGTTCAAACTTGAGAACAAGATGGAGGAATTAAAAAAAATATTTAACCTTACTGATAAGGACTTAAACCTGAATCTTGGCCCATTAGGTGATCTGTTATAAAAAAAAATCATTGCTTTATCAAATACGAGCTTCTTTCTTCTCTATATCGATATTATATTTTTTCATTTTTCTGATTAATGCATACCGACTTATACCAAGTACTTCTGCTGTGATTACTTGATTATAGTTGTTATTTTCAAGTTCTTTACGTATAATATCCATCTCATTATTATTGAGATAATTAGTTGCTGATTCTTTTTTGGTTCCTGTTTTTTGATGAATTTGCAACGGAAAATCCTCCACCTTAAGTGAGTTTCCTTCCGAAAGAATAATAGCTCTTTCTGCAAGATTTCTCAATTCTCTTATATTTCCTGGAAATGAATATTTTTCGAGTGACTCAAATACTTCATCAGATATAAAATCAATCTTTTTGTTTATTTTTACAGAAAATTCTTCAGTAAAATCAATCAACAGTGGCGCTATATCCTCAGTTCTTTCTCTAAGAGGTGGAATGTGTATATGAAGAGTGTTCAGTCTGTGAAGCAAATCAAGTCTGAATTTCTTTTCATCAACCAATTTTTGTAGATCACAGTTTGTTGCTGCAATTAATCTGAACTTGGTTTGGATTGGTTTTGTATCACCAACTCTTGTAATTGTTCTCTCTTCTATAGCACGCAAAATTTTTGACTGCAGATTCAAAGGCATATCGGCAATTTCATCAAGAAACAGTGTTCCATTATTGCATATTTCAAATAATCCTTTTTTATCAGCTATGGCACCAGTGAATGAACCTTTCTTATGCCCGAAAAATTCACTTTCAATCAATGAATCGCTTATTGCACTACAGTTAATAGCTCCAAAAAAGTTATCTTTTTGTTCACTCATAAAATGAATAAGTCGTGCAAATATTTCTTTACCTGTTCCACTTTCTCCTGTTATAAGTACGCTAATATCTTGATATTGGGATGCTTTTTTTGCTAATTCATAAATATTAATGATTTCTGTACTTTTCCCGATACAATGTCGTCCTATTTTTGATTCCATATCAGATGTTATTAAAGAGTACTTCTCTTCAGCTCGAACAAGCTGTCGCTGCATTTGAAGATATTTTCTTGTTCTTTCTATCGCAATCTGTATGTCAATATATCTCATAGGCTTACGAAGGTAGTCAAAGGCTCCGAGTCTTATTGATTCTATTACGGTATCCATATCACCATGTGCAGAAACCATGATTACTTCTATATCAGGATAAAGTGATTTAACGATTTTTAAAATATCCAGTCCATTTGTTCCAGGTAGACGTACATCAAGAATAAGTAGATCAATTATATTTTTTTTTAATATAGCAAAACCGTCTTCTGGTGTATTGGCTGAAAAAGCTATAAATCCGGAATTTTGAAGATAAACGTTTATTTCATTAGTAAAATCGATCTCATCATCAAGAGTAAGTACTCTGATTTGACCCACTAAATTATTGTCCATTGTTATGTAATCATTTTAGGTAGTGTAATCATAACAGATGTTCCCTTCAGTGTATTACCGATAATTTCCATATTACCATTAATCTTTTTTATAATCCCATACAATATGGAAAACCAAAGGGCATGGTCTTTTCCAGACATGAAGTAGTAATATAGTTATATTGAAAGCCTCTACAAAGCTCTTGAACATCCGTCAACAAAGCGTGCATTCATCAGCATCCTTGGGTTTTTTGACTTTACATCTCTATCCTGATCGGAGATTTGCTGTAACCATCAGGATAGAGATAAAGCGGAGGGAGAGGATTTATTTTGGCTGGAACTCGGGTTGACCGGTCTGCCAGAGCCCGAAGCTCAGTACGTCGGCCAGGGTTTCAAACTCCTTGGTCTTGCTGTTTCCCATGCCGTGACCGGCTTTATCATCGGCAAAAAAGAGAATGGGTTTGTTTGAACTGTTTGCCTGCTGCAGTCGGGCAGCAAATTTTGCCGGTTGCCAGGCAATGACTCTCGGGTCGTTAAGTCCTGTAGTGACAAGTGTTGCAGGATAGGCTATATGATCCCTGATGTGGAGATAGGGATCCATGGCAATGAGCGCTTTACACTCTTCGCGGTTTTTAACAGTTCCAAACTCAGGGACATTTACCGGTCCGTTGGGACTCTCTTCACCACGCAGCGGGTTCATGGCACCGACCTGAGCGATGACTGCGGCAAAAAGATCTGGCCGTTCTGTCAATGCCATGCCAACCAGTATTCCCCCGGCACTTGCTGCGTTGATAGCGATTTTACCGGGTCCGGTATATCCATTTTTTTCAAGGTATTCGGCGCAGCTTATAAGGTCTTTCCATGTATTGGGTTTTGTGGTTTTCATTCCTTCAGTATGCCAGGTGTCACCACACTCTCCACCTCCTCTTACATGGGCAAAAGCCAGAACGCCGCCCTTATCGCTCCAGAGCAGCATTCCTGGACTGAAAAAAGGAGTGATTGATTTGCCGTATGCTCCGTATCCATAGAGAAATGCAGGGGTTTGACTGTTTTTTTGCATTCCTTTTTTGTAGACGATTGAGAGTGGTACCAGGACGCCGTCATGCGAGGGAATCATGAGCTCTTCGACAACAAGATCGTGATACTCTGGATATTCTGCAGGGGAGGAGAGTGTCTCCTTGATGAATTTGTTTGTCACTGAATCGAAGCGATATCGGCGGTAGTCGTTGCTCCATCCGGCAATAATCACCCAGAGATCAGGGAAACGAAAGCCTTTTGAGGAGAGACCAATGGTACCAGCTTTGAACGGCAAGGTGAGCTCTTTTTGCTTCAAGGTCACATAATCATACCGGAATAGTTTGGCTTCAACACCGTTCAGTGACTGTGTATAATAGAGAGCCTCTCTGGTGAGGGTGAATGAGGTCAGCAGTGCTTTTGGGTCTTCGGCAACGACCGTGCTGGCATGGAGAATGTCCGGATTGCTGAGCGAGGTTTTTACAACCTTGAAATGGGGTGCATTTTTTGGCGTATAGAGGTAGAGATCCTTTTTGTTAACTGCAAAATCATGAATCTCATCTTCAGGAGTAAAGAGCTTTTTCCAGATAATTTTTTTATCTGAAAGCATAGACGCCGGAGCATAATAGATGGTCAGGCGCGGATCAACGTTTGAAACCAAGGCAAACAGGTAACCGCTTTTTCTGTCGTAATCAACGGAAGGTATATCTTCGCTCCGTATGTGCAGTTCCGGATTTGTGGCATTTGAAAAGATCTCCCTGTCGGACGCTGGATCACGGCCTATCCTGTGCAGAAAGGTTTTGCTGTCGTACTGGGGGTTCTGGTTGGGCTGAACAAGAGGCTGCTGGCGGTTATAGAGAAATGAATCACCCTCTTTTGTCCATGAAGGTGAGGCAAACCTGCACCGGTCAATTTTTTCAGGATAAAGCGTTTTTGACGCAACATCCATGATCAGGATGATACTCTCTTCAGAGCCGTTGGCTGATACTGAAATGGCTACCTTTGAACCGTCTTCGGAGGGAGAGAGTCCGCTGATCACATACTCTTTCCCGGTGTTTGCAAAAAAAGCACGTGCATCGAAGAGCAGGCTCTCTTTTCCGGTGAAGTGGTCGCGATAGAAGAGCTTGCCGGTCTCGTCCGTCGGTGTCTCCTTAAGATAAAAATAACGGTTGTTATCAGTTATGGAGAGGTCATAAACTTTCGAAGCTTTGCGATTGTCGAAATCATGCATTTTTTTTATGAGTTCGATCCGGCCGGGAATTCTCTGAAGGAGTGACTGAGTGTTTTGTGACTGCTCTTTCATCCACTTCTGGACTTGAGGATTTTCCAGATTTTCGAGGGAGCGGAAAGGGTCTCTCACTTTTATTCCGAAATACTCATCCTCAGCCGCCGATTCAGGAGCTTTTGATAACCGCTCTGCCGGGATAATCTGTGCTGCATTTGCCGGCAACAGGGGAGAGAGCAGAAAAAGAGATGTTAACGCAAGGAGTGAGAAAGGTAAAGTCATAATAACGCTTGTTTTTCAAGAGTGTGCTGAGAGTGATTTCTTAGTTCCGGTGTGATTCCAATATTGTTGCATATTTCTATCTGTCGGCTTTCAAGCAAGAATAGTGAGAATACTCTTATCACTGAAAAAAAACAAACAAGGAGGAGATAAAGAGAGGATTTGCTGTCGATCAGCCAAAGGTGTGTTTAAAGAGATGCCAGTGTGACAACCGAGCGGATTTTGTCGAGAGCTGTAAGCATATCTTCCGGCATCTGGGCTGTAAAGGAGAGAGGTTCATGAGTTATCGGCTGATGAAACGAGAGGGTTTCTGCATGCAGAGCCTGACGCGGCAACAGTTCGAGGAGGTTTTTGACAAAGCTTTCACTTTTACTGAAAGGAAGAGTGCGTAATGTTGCACCTCCATAGGTTTCGTCACCAAGTATCTGGTGGCCAAGGTGCTGCATGTGTGCCCTTATCTGATGGGTTCGCCCCGTGTGGAGTGTCAGCGACAACACAGAAAACCAGTGGAGATTTTCGGTGACCATATAGTCTGTGACCGCAGTTTTACCATCTTTCCCTTCAAAAGGGAAATTTGTCATAACCTTCCGGTCTTTTTTCGATCGTCCTATATTGGTTGTCAAGGTACCTGAAGGAGGTACGGGAACCCCCCAGACAATAGCCTTGTAGATTTTTATTACCTTCCGCTCTGCAAACTGGCGTGCAAGACGGTGCAGGGCAACAGGATTTTTTGCAATAATGATGAGCCCTGAGGTGTTCTTGTCGAGTCGATGCACAATGCCCGGGCGGAGTTCTGATTTGTCAAGTTCCTCGGCTGCCTTTCCAATATGGTGCAGGATAGCGTTAGCCAGTGTGCCCGTCCAGTTGCCGAACGCCGGGTGCACTACCATGCCCGGTTTTTTGTTGATGACCATCAAATCCTGGTCTTCATAAATAATATCAATAGGGATATCCTCCGCTGCAAGCTCAGGCGCCGGAGGACGCAGAAAGGTCATCTGTATGAGATCGAGGGATTTAATGCGGTAATTTGATTTGACGATTTTTTCATTGACCAGCACACGCCCCTCCTCGATAGCCTCCTGTACCTTGTTACGAGTGGCATTTTCAACCTGCCGCGTCAGGTATTGGTCAATACGCATCGGAATCTGCACCCTGCTTACCTGCAAGGTGAGTTTTTTTGGCTCAAGAGCCAGCTCTTCCTTCGGCTCAGATTCGGTTTTTAGTGGCTGATTTTGCATTTTGCGTAACTTGAACACTACCGGTGGTACATTTGTGGCATATAGTATAACAAAACCATATCATATCTATGCATTCCATGCAACAGTTGTCTGAGGATCCTGCTTTTACCTTGGATCTGGCTATTATCGGTTCCGGACCTGGAGGTTATGAAGCCGCTCTTCATGCAGCAAAACTTGGGATGAAGGTCTGCATAATCGAAAAAGGAGCACTTGGCGGTGTCTGTGTGAACTGGGGCTGTATTCCCACAAAAGCCCTTTTGAGAAGCGCAGAACTTTTTGATCAGTTTAAAAAATCAGCATTTTTCGGTCTTGATGTTGAGGTCAGCGGTATCAATCTCGCCGAGGCTGTTAAACGCAGTCGCAATGTCGCACTGAAAATGTCCAAGGGGGTCGGCTTCATGCTTCGCCGGGCCGGGGTTGAGGTGAGGCAGGGTGAGGCGATATTCAGCACCCCGCACGATCTCGATATTTTTCGTGATGGAGTGTGTAGTGAGACTCTGCGGGCGAGGCATATTATTATAGCTTCAGGTGCCCATTCAAGAACCTTGCCGGGTCTTGAGCCGGATGGAAACCGTATTATAACCAGCCGGGAGGCACTTGCCCTGAAGTCAGTGCCGGACTCCATGATTGTTGTTGGTGGTGGCGCTATCGGCGTTGAAATGGCCTGGTTTTACGCGATGGCAGGTACAGCTGTGACACTGGTTGAAATGATGCCCAGGCTTCTGCCTCTTGAAGATGAAGAGATTGCTGAAGCTCTCAAGCGTTCGCTTCAGAAAGCAGGTATCAGGGTTGCAACAAGCGCGAAACTCGGGAATGTTACCGCAGAAGGGGATCGGGTAAACGCTCTTCTTGTTGTTGAAGGAGATGATGCCGAGCCTCTCAGTGCAGAGTATTTGCTTGTTGCTGTCGGGGTGAGCGGCAACTGTAATGGCCTCGCTCTTGAGCATGCCGGAGTGGAGATCGCACGGGGTTTTATTTCGACAGACACTCAATGCAGGACCTCCGTCCGCCATATTTTTGCCATTGGCGATGTCCGCGGAGGTATGCTGCTTGCCCACAAAGCTTCGGCTGAAGCTCTTCTTGCTGTTCAGGTCATAGCGGGTAGCAATCCTCCACCGCTTGATGACTCAATGATTCCCCGATGTGTCTATGCCGAACCCTCAGTTGCAAGTATCGGGCTGAGTGAAAAAGAGGCCGAAGAGCGTGGCTACAGGGTCATGGTTGGCCGATCGATGTTTGCCTCTTCAGGCAAGGCAAACGCATACGGAAATCTTGAAGGGCTGGTAAAGCTGGTTTTCAATGCAGTTGACCGCCGTTTGCTTGGTGCCCATCTGCTGGGATATGGAGCAGTTGAGCTTATCGGAGAGCTCACGCTGGCACGCCGGCTTGAGGTTACCGCTGATCTGCTTGCCGCAACAATTCACGCACATCCGACCATGTCGGAAACCATAAAAGAGGCTGCAGAAAATGCTCGGCATGAGTGACAGGTAAACTACATCAGTGTAAGGCTTCTCTTTTGAAAAAAAAACCTTATCTACTCTTGATTCGTTTTTGAAAACCATTTTCTATTGTCTCTCTAAAAGCATAAATTCAATGTTTATTATTGAAACTCTTAAACAGTAAGCCTTTTTCGGTGAATGATTTTCACGGTTCACGGGGTGAAGGTACCAACTAAACGATCAATTATGACTCAGACTGAAACAGCTGCAAAAAAGAGTGCTGCAAAGAAAACGGTTGCGGTAAAGGTGAAGGCGGATGCAACGGTTACGACAACTCCAGAACCCAAAAAAGCAGTAAAGCCTGCTGCAAAAAAGAAGTCAGGCCTGGCTTTTCCGTTCACAGCAATTGTTGGTCAGGAGGAAATGAAGCTCAGTCTGATCCTCAATATCATCGACCCGAGGATTGGAGGAGTGCTGGTCATGGGTCACAGGGGTACAGGAAAAAGTACTACCGTCAGGGCGCTTGCTGAAGTGCTTCCTTTGATTGAAAGAGTCGAGGGCGACACCTACAACCGTACTCTTGAGCAGTATCTTGAAGGTGAAGATGCCAAAAAAGGTGCCAAGGATCTTGATCCCCACTCCATCAGAACCGAACAGATTCCCGTGCCGGTTGTCGACCTTCCTCTTGGCGCTACTGAAGATCGTGTTTGCGGAACCATTGATATTGAGCAGGCTCTTACCAGTGGTGTAAAAGCCTTTGAGCCGGGTCTTCTTGCCCAGGCAAACCGCGGGTTCCTCTATATCGACGAGGTCAACCTGCTTGATGACCATCTTGTTGACGTTCTGCTCGACGTTGCTGCAAGCGGTAAAAACGTTGTTGAACGCGAAGGTATCAGTATTCGTCACCCTGCCCGTTTTGTGCTTGTCGGTTCCGGCAACCCCGAAGAAGGCGAGCTGCGTCCCCAGCTTCTTGACCGTTTTGGTCTGCATGCACGTATTATCACGATTCTCGATATCGCAAAAAGAGTTGATATCGTTAAACGCCGCCGTGAGTTCGATGAGGATCCGGATGCCTTTATGAAAAAGTACAATCGCGATCAGACCAAGCTTCAGAAAAAGATTCAGCAGGCCAAAGATCTTTTGCCGGAAGTTACCATGACCGATGCCGTCCTTACCGATATAGCAAGGCTTTGCATGAATCTTGGTATTGATGGTCACCGCGGTGAGCTTACCATAACCCGTACCGCCTATGCACATGCCGCATTCCTTGGGGATACAGTTGTTACCATGAAGCATGTCAAAGAGATTGCAGGTCTCTGTCTTCGCCACCGTCTGCGCAAGGATCCCCTTGAAACACTTGATGCCGGGGAGAAAATTGATCGTGAACTCGCTAAAGTCCTCGGAGAAGCAGAAGCAGTATAATGATAGCCTTTACCGATATTGTTGGAATGGATCTGGCCAAGCAGGCACTCATGCTGCTGGCCGTTGATTCTGAACTTGGCGGAGTGGTTATTCCTTCGGCCGTGGGGTCGGGAAAATCGACGATTGCCAGGGCCTTTGCCGATATTCTTCCCAAAGGCACCCCTTTTGTGGAACTTCCCCTGAATGTTACCGAAGACCGCCTGATCGGTGGTGTTGATCTGGAGGCAACCCTTGCAACCGGTGTTCGCGTTGTCCAGCACGGCGTGCTTTCTAAGGCGCATGGTGGGGTGCTCTATGTTGATTCCATCAGTCTCCTCGACAGCTCGGCGGTGTCGCATATCATGGATGCCATTTCTCGAGGTGAAGTTCTTGTTGAGCGTGAAGGTCTCAGTGAGGTACACCCGGCAAAATTCATGCTTGTCGGCACCTATGATCCCACTGATGGCGAGGTTCGCATGGGACTGCTCGACCGGATTGGCATTATTGTTCCCTTCACCGCCCAGAACGACTACAGGGCGCGCAAGAAAATTGTCAATATTGTGCTTGGCACGAGGGACGAAGAGGATACCCGTGACGAGCTGAATATGCTTGCCGGTCTTATCCAGGCCGCCCGTGAGCAGTTACCGCACGTATCGATAACCAGCGAGCAGATGCAGGCGCTGATACAGACAGCGATCAGTCTCGGGGTTGAGGGTAACCGCGTCGATATCTTTACCGTCAGAGCAGCCATAGCCAGTGCGGCCCTCGCTCAGCGCAGCGATGTCGAAGAAGAGGATATGAAACTTGCCATCAAGCTTGTGCTTATCCCCCGCGCGACCCGCATGCCTGAAAGGGAAGCCGCATCGGATGAGATGCAGCCCCAGGAGGAGCCACCCCAGGAGGAAGAGCCCGAAGGTGAAGATGAAGAGGCTCCAGCCGATACACCAGACGCTGACGCCGAAGAGGAGCAGAAAGAGACCCCCGACATGATTGAGGAGCTGATGATGGATGCTATTGAAATGGAGCTGCCAGACAATATCCTCAATATCTCGCTTGCATCGAAAAAGAAAACAACCACCGGAAGCCGTGGTGAAGCCTTGAACAATCGTCGTGGACGTTTTGTGAGAGCTCAGCCTGGTGAGATGCGCACCAATAAAGTTGCGCTTATTCCTACACTTATTTCTGCCGCACCGTGGCAGGAGACTCGCAGGCGCGATAAAAAAATGGAAGGCAGACCGAAAACTGCTCTTATTATCACCAAAGATGATGTGAAGATCAAGCGCTTCCGGGACAAGTCGGGTACGCTCTTTATTTTTATGGTTGATGCCTCAGGTTCCATGGCACTGAACCGTATGCGTCAGGCCAAGGGTGCAGTAGCAAGCCTTCTGCAGAATGCTTATGTCCATCGTGACCAGGTTGCCTTGATCTCGTTTCGTGGAAAACAGGCACAGGTTCTGCTACCCCCCTCTCAAAGTGTCGATCGGGCAAAACGCGAACTTGACGTGCTTCCTACCGGTGGTGGCACCCCTCTTGCTTCGGCACTCTATCTCGGATGGGAGACCGCCAAGCAGGCGCGTACAAAGGGTATTTCGCAGATCATGTTTGTGCTGATCACTGACGGACGGGGAAATATCGGGCTTCAGGCTACCTTTAACCCTGATGCAGAAAAAATTGCAAAGGAAGATCTTGAAAAGGAGATCGAAGCGCTGTCGCTTTCAATTCAAGCCGATGGTGTTGCCTCTATCGTTATCGATACCCAGATGAACTATCTTTCAAGGGGCGAAGCACCCAAGCTTGCCCAGAAACTTGGTGGACGTTACTTCTATCTGCCGAACGCAAAAGCTGAACAGATTGTTGAAGCTGCACTGAGCTTTTAATGCCGCATGACCTTTCCTCCGCCCTGGATGGAAAGGTCATTTTCGGAATTATACCGCTTCTTTTATACATTGGAGTGACCGATAATGTTTTTATAAAAGGTTAACCTAATTGTGCCCTACCTCTTACCATCATGTCTAATCGTCGAAAAGTAGTAGCTATTGTTGGACTTGAGCAGTATAACGCTGGCCTCTGGAAAAAGATTAAAGGGCTTCTTTCAAGCGAAGCCGATCTGACTCAACTCAGTGACGTTGATCTTGAAAAAAAGAATCCTGAAGCAGCAACAGCTATTCAGGATGCCGACTGTGTGTTCATGAGTATGATTAATTTCAAGGAGCAGATTGACTGGTTCAAGCTGCAGCTTGATCAATCAACCAATGAGAAGACTGTTTTTGTTTTCGAGTCAATGCCCGAAGCCATGGCATTGACCAAGGTTGGGAACTATTCTGTTGGTGACGGAAAGGCCGGGATGCCGGATATGGTTAAAAAAATAGCCAGTATGCTGGTGAAAGGGCGCGACGAAGATGCTCTCTATGGTTACATGAAGCTCATGAAAATCATGCGTACCATTCTCCCGCTTGTGCCTAAAAAGGCAAAGGATTTCAAAAACTGGCTGCTTGTATACTCCTACTGGATGCAGCCGACGGCAGAGAACATCGCCAATATGTTCCGGCTGATTCTGCGAGAATATTTTGATGAGCAGTTCACTGTCGGGGCAATTGTTGATGTGCCTAACATGGGTCTCTATCATCCTGATGCCCCGGCATATTTCAAAGACATCAAGAGTTATAAAAACTGGCTGAAAAAACGCGGTATAAATATCGACAAGGGCCAGAAAATCGCCCTTTTGTTTTTCCGAAAACACCTGCTTCAGGAAAAAACCTACATTGACAACACCATCCGTTCGCTTGAAAAGCATGGAATTCATCTTTTTCCAGCCTTTGTGACCGGTGTTGAAGGTCATGTGCTGGTTCGTGACTGGTTGATCAAGGAAGAGATCGACACACTGGTGAACATGATGGGCTTTGGTCTTGTAGGGGGGCCAGCTGGATCGACCAAACCCGGAACTGCTGCTGAAGCACGTCACGAGATCATGACAAAACTTGATGTTCCCTACATTGTAGCGCAGCCACTCCTGACGCAGGGGTTTGAGTCATGGCATGAGCTCGGTGTCTCACCAATGCAGATGACCTTTACCTATGCTATTCCGGAAATGGATGGCGCGATCTGTCCGGTGATTCTTGGAGCCTTGCAGGACGGTAAGATAGAGACCGTTCCAGAGCGTATTGATCGGCTTGCCGGTCTTGTCTCTCAGTGGCTCCGTCTGCGTGCTACAGCTAACCGTGATAAAAAGCTTGCTTTTATTGTCTATGATTATCCTCCAGGTCTCGGCAAAAAAGCCAGTGCCGCACTGCTCGATGTTCCCAGAACGCTCTTTGCCGCGCTGCAGCGTCTAAAAAAAGAGGGATATAATGTTGGCCAGTTGCCTGTAAGTTCCGATGCCCTTTTTCATGCACTTGACCAGGCAACTGATCACCAGATTCAGCAGAATCGTGCGGATGCCCTTAAAGTCAGCTACGACAGCTTCAAGGAGCTGACAACTTCAAGAGAGCGTGAACGCATTGAAAATCGCTGGCAGAAATTTCCCGGTGAAATTGTGCCGATAGGGGAGCATGATGTTTTTGTTGGCGGTTTGCGGTTTGGCAATATCTTTATCGGCGTTCAACCGCGCATCGGTATGCAGGGTGATCCCATGCGGTTACTTTTTGACAAGGAGAATACACCGCATCACCAATATATAGCGTTTTACCGCTGGATAAGCAGGGAGTTCAAGGCCC
Organism: Chlorobiaceae bacterium; assembly: GCA_012972835.1. Classification (GTDB taxonomy): domain Bacteria; phylum Bacteroidota; class Chlorobiia; order Chlorobiales; family Chlorobiaceae; genus Chlorobium. The sequence goes on from JABDHK010000010.1 coordinate 110,698, forward strand.
ATGCCATGGTTCATGTAGGTATGCATGGATCGGTCGAGTGGATGCCGGGACTGCAGACAGGTCTTACAGGCGACTGCTGGCCTGATGCGCTTCTTGGAGAGGTACCGCATATCTATATTTATCCGGTCAATAACCCAAGCGAATCGACCATTGCCAAACGTCGAGGACTGGCCACCATGGTTTCCCATGTAGTGCCTCCGCTCTCACGTGCCGGTCTTTACAAGGAGCTTCCTGCACTCAAGGATCTTCTTGTTGATTTCCGTGAAAGATATCTGTTAACGTCATCGGAAGGAAGCGGTGATGGTTCGGGTATCGAAGAGGCCATCATGCAGAAAGCCGAACTTCTCAACCTGACTGATGATTGCCCGAGGCGGGAGAGCGAAGGGTTCGGTGATTTTGTCAGCAGACTATACATCTATATTGCCGAACTGGAAAACCGTCTGATTTCCAACTCCCTTCATGTTTTTGGTGAGGCAAGTCCACTTGAGTCACAAGTCATCACCATCACGGAAACTCTCAAGAATCGAGAAGAAGAGGGCAAGACACTTCCCTTTATTCTTATGACATCGTCAGGGAAAAACGGTCATTATTCCAGCTATGAGGAACTGACCACCCGGTCAAGAAAAGGCGATGAAGAGGCTATTCGACTTCGCGAGTGGGTTGAGAATGCGTGCCGTAATTTTGTGCAGCAGGTATTTTTTGACCGGAAAAATGTAGCGCTGGTTTTTTCTTCGATAACTGGAGGTACCAAGCTTCCTGCTCAATATATGCCCTTTATCGATCAACTGACCCAGGATGGCGCAAAGCTTCTCTATGCCCTGCGCGACAATACTGGTGAGATGGATTCGCTGATGAGGGTACTGGAGGGACGTTATATCTCTTCAGGCCCTGGAGGTGATCTGGTGCGTGACGGCGTCAATGTGCTTCCATCCGGACGCAATATCCACTCCATCGATCCCTGGAGAATACCTTCGGTAATGGCTTTCAAACGCGGAACGCTTATTGCCGACAGTATTGTGAAACGACATCTTGAAGAAAATGAGGGACACTATCCCGAAACCATTGCCCAGGTATTGTGGGGACTCGATACTATCAAAACAAAAGGCGAGGCAGTTGCTGTTGTAATCCGGCTTCTCGGTGGTGAACCTGCCTATGATGCGTTTGGTAAAATCAGTCACTACAGCCTTGTGCCGCTTGAAAGGCTTGGAAGGCCGCGTATCGATGTTCTTATGCAGCTCAGCCCTATTTTCCGTGATGCCTTTGGTCTTCTCATGGACCAGCTTGACCGGCTTATCAAAGAGGCAGCAAACGCTGCTGAGCCGATAGAGATGAACTATGTCAAAAAACATGTTGAAGAAGCCGTTGCATCAGGAGTGGAATTCGGTAGTGCTACAGCCCGCCAGTTCACCCAGGCACCCGGTGCCTACGGTACCTATGTCGATGATATGGTTGAAGACTCTGCATGGGAAACGGATAGTGATCTCGATGACCTGTTCATTCGTCGAAACTGCAGTGCTTACGGTGGTGGGCGAAAAGGGGAGAAGGAGACCGAGATACTGCAGAAACTGCTCGGCTCTGTTGACCGCGTTGTGCATCAGGTCGATTCCACCGAGTTCGGTATTTCTGATATTGATCACTACTTTTCCTCCTCCGGCTCACTCCAGCTTGCAGCAAGACGCAGGAATACGAAGAATGACAATATCAAGCTCAACTACGTAGAATCCTTCACCTCCGACATCAAGGTGGACGATGCCGATAAATCGTTGCGTATCGAATACCGCTCAAAACTGCTCAATCCAAAGTGGTTCGAAGGCATGCTGAAACATGGTCATAGTGGTGCAGGAGAGATCAGCAACCGTGTTACCTACATGCTTGGCTGGGATGCCGTAACCAAAAGCGTGGACGACTGGGTTTACAAAAAAACTGCCGAGACCTATGCACTTGACCCTGAAATGAGGGAACGGCTTGCAACCCTCAACCCGCAGGCGATCAAGAACATTGTTGGCCGTATGCTTGAGGCCCACGGACGAGGCATGTGGAAAGCCGATCAGGATATGATCAACGAACTCCAGGAAATCTACGCCGACCTCGAAGACCGCCTCGAAGGCCTGGTCGACGAAAAATAATTTATAGGTACTATAGGTCTCATAAGTCCTATAGTACCTATAAACTCTTCACATCGAGGTTGAATAGTTTGGAGCCTCCTTGGTGATCTTCACATCATGAGGATGGCTCTCCCTTAGACCAGCCGAGGTTATACGGACAAACCTGGTTTTTGTTTTCAGTTCCTCAATGCAGCTTACTCCGCAGTAGCCCATTGCCGACTTCAGACCACCGATTAGCTGGTAGACCACTTCATCAAGTTGTCCCTTTGCAGGAATTCGGCCCTCTATGCCTTCCGGCACATATTTTTTCGATTCGTTTGAAGCATCCTGGAAATAGCGGTCACTGCTCCCTTCAGGCTCAGACATGGCGCCGAGAGAGCCCATACCGCGATATGCCTTGAATTTTCTTCCTTCATAGAGAATGGTTTCGCCAGGACTTTCATCGGTTCCAGCGAAAATGCTTCCTATCATAACGGAATCCGCTCCAGCAGCAAGGGCTTTGGCAATATCACCACTGTATTTGACGCCGCCGTCTGCAATAATCGGCGTATTGGTTTTTGCGGCCTCTTCAGCGCAGTTCACGATGGCTGTCAACTGCGGCATTCCGACACCTGCAACAATACGGGTTGTACAGATACTTCCAGGCCCAATACCAACCTTCACGCAGTCAGCACCAGCTTCAATCAGGTCTCTTACTGCTTCTGGCGTTGCCACATTGCCGGCAATCACCTGAAGTTGAGGATAGGCGCCCTTGATGCTCTGAACCATATCAATAACCGCCTTGCTGTGTCCGTGGGCAGTATCGACGGCGATCACATCGACCCCGGCATTCACCAGTGCTTGCACCCTTTCAAGAGTATTCCCGCGTATTCCAACCGCTGCTCCCACTCTCAGGTGCCCATGACTGTCCTTGCACGCATTGGGGAATTGTTTGCGTTTCTGAATATCCTTGAAGGTGATCAGGCCCTTAAGATTTCCCTCATTATCAGTAATGAGCAGTTTTTCGATCTTGTTGAAAAGCAGGATCTCCTCCGCTTTTTCCAGATCAACATCCTCACGGGCAGTAATGAGGTTTTTGCTTGTCATGATATTTGCAATTTTTGCGTCAAGCTCCGGCTTGATACGAAGATCCCTGTTTGTTACAATACCTTTAAGCTTCATATCGGTGTCGCTCTCCGATTTCGGGCGTCCAATGACCGGAATTCCGGAAATGGAGTGACGAAGCATCAGATCAAGCGCATCCTGCATGGTAGCATCTTCGTAAAGGGTAAAAGGATTGCGGATAATACCGCTCTCATAACGTTTAACCCTTGCAACTTCGCGCGCCTGCTCTTCGATTGAGAGATTTTTGTGGACTATGCCGATACCACCGGCACGGGCAAGAGCAATAGCAAGACCCGATTCAGTGACGGTATCCATTGCTGCGCTCACTAATGGTATTTTCAATGCAATGGTTTTGGTAAGCCGGCTTGCAGTCGTTGTTTCTTTAGGTAGAACACTTGAATATGCAGGGATAAGAAGAACATCGTCAAACGTCAGGGCTTCATAGAGAATCTTCATCATTGATGAGCATGGTTAAGAGATTACAGCTAAATCATTTTTGCCAATTTACAAAAAGTGAGCGTAGAATGACAATGTTAATCACGGGAACATTCCCCTGATCAGCAAGAGATGGGCATAAAGCGGGATAAAAAAGCGTTTAACAGCAAGTTCAGAAAGAGAATACTTTTAAAAATCAAAATAGAGTGGTAAATTAAAGGCCAGTTTGTTTGGAGAGGTCGCATAGTTGGTCTAGTGCGCTCGCCTGGAAAGCGGGTAGGGTGTTAAAGCCCTCGAGGGTTCGAATCCCTCCCTCTCCGCCATAAATCCTAAGCTATTGATAAAAAGCAACTTAGTTACCGAAGAGACCCGCAAAACGCGGGCTTCTGTCATGGTGATGTGCTACAAAGAATCTATTCCCTTCTATTCTTACTGTATTATCACTACTTTTATCGGATCTTCATTCTCAACTAATACTTTATAACTCTTCGCTTGGTTGGCAGTCCTGCCGATCGTGGAGTTGGGAAATAACCTGCTTAGGAGTGGAAGCCCAATACTCTCTTTTGTTCAGTCCAGTCATGAGCAAGCTCAGAAACACTCTTGCAATCTTCACTTTTTAATTGACTGAACCAGTCATTCGCCTTGGTAATGAGTGTTCCGTTCGGCACTACTCATTTATGAAAAAGTATGTGGCTGTCCATCTGGATGTTTTATCAAACGCTCAGGAAGTAAGAGTGCAGATAATATCCGCTTATACGGGAAGCTTGGTTATTGTATATTTCATACTGATCGAATATCAGAAGAGGTAGAGCTTGTATTTTTGGAGAAGCTACAATAGTAACTGCCCAACCAGATGGTACTCCCATGGCCAAAAAGCAGCAACACAATAATCCCGATTCTCCATCAGAGGTACCCCCTTATCTGGAAGAGCAATCCGGGATTCATCAAGCGAGCAGCCTGGATAGTTTTCGTGTTTTTCAGGCCATCAATACATGCAATCATACGCTGATTCATGCCGATGAAGAGCTGCTTGCCAGCAATGAACGAATGCGTCTTATTATGGCGGCAACTGATGCCGGGATTTGGGAATATGAGATCAGCACCAACACCACTATCTGGTCAGATAAACTGTGGCAACTCTATGGTCTTGATCCCAAATGCATTAAGCCTGCTTATGATGCCTGGATCAATACCGTTATTCCGGAGGACAGGGGAGTTGTTGAACTGGCTGTCCAGAAGGCATTGAACACAGGTGGTGAATATAGTTGCAGATGGAGAATTCTCGATAGTGATGGAAGACAACGCTGGCTTATGTCCAAAGGCAGTCCATTTAAAGATTCCGCAGGAACGATAGTCAGATATGCTGGTGTCGTTATTGATATCACTGAACAACAAAAGAAAGATGATGCACTGAGGGAGAGTGAAGAGCGTTTCAGGATGTTGTTTATGGGGAATATAGCCGTCATGATTATTCTTGATCCTGCAACCGGCACTATTGTCGATGCCAATCAGTCTGCAGCTGATTTTTACGGGTGGCCGATTGAGGTATTGAAGCAGATGAATATTAAACAGATCAATATCCTTACTCCTGAAGAAGTCACGCTTGAGCTGAATAAATGGAAAGGGGAATCGCTGGGCAAAAAACATCTTTTCTTTTTTCACCGCCGCGCCGATGGTTCTGTTCGTGATGTTGAAATATTTGCCCAGAAAATTGTGGTACAGGGCAAAGAGCTTGTTTACGATATCATTAACGATATCACTGAACGCAGGCAAGCCGAGCAGGCATTGCAGTCAAACGAAAGAAAATTTCGCTCCATTACTGAGCAAATGGCGGAGATGGTATTTGTGACCGACACCAATGGATCATTAACCTATGTATCACCAGCCGCAGAAAACCTTTTCGGTTATTATCCCCATGAGATGACGGGCCACTTGTTTACCGAATACCTGGCGGAAGAGGATATTTCCAGAGCCTTCGCTCTTTTCCAGGAAACTTTGTTACAGCATTTGCACACCAGGATAGTCGAATTAAAGTTGTGCAGAAAACACGCTTCTCTTTTTGATGGTGAAGTTCACTTTCAATATTATCAGGACAATGAATCTGCCGGTATGATCGGCATGATCCATGATGTTACTGAACGGAAACATCAGGAAAACCTTCGTAAGCAATATGAGGAGGCGTTACAGGAAAGTGAGCAATTTCTCGCAAGTATCTACCAGGAGGTTAATCACTCTATTTTTGTTGTTGACGTTCGCCCCGACGGAGGCTTCCGATTCAAGGGCATTAACCCCATTCATGAAAAACTTACTGGCATAAACAATGAAGAGATAGTTGGAAAAACACCAGAAGAGTTTCTTGATCACGACGTTGCCGCAGCGATCATCCATAACTATGAATCTTGTATTCAGGAGGGGCAGGCAATACACTACGCAGAGTCTATTCCTTTCCTTGGTAAAAATACCTACTGGGATACGACCCTTAACCCTGTTCGCAATGAGAGTGGTCATATTTACAGAATTATCGGCACCAGCAAAAACGTCACCGAACAGAAACAATTGCTTAATCAGTTGATTGCGTCCAAAGAAAAAGCAGAGGAGAGCGATAGAGTGAAATCAGCGTTTCTGGCAAATATCAGCCATGAAATACGCACGCCGATGAACGGTATTCTTGGTTTTTCAGCACTGCTGAAAGAGTCTGATCTCTCCGGTGAGGAGATGAACCAGTATATCGACCTCATTCAAAAAAGCGGGCAACGTATGCTTGATCTCATTAATGATCTTCTCGATATTTCACGTATTGATGCCGAAGAGACCAAAGTGCACATAACCGAAACGCCGCTTAATGACCTTATGCATCAGCTTCATGCCTTTTTCAAGTATGAAGCTGTAACAAAAGGGTTGCGTTTGACCTGTGCCACAGGGCTTTCCGACAGCGAAAGCACCATTAACACCGATAGCGGTAAGCTGAACCAGATTCTGACAAATCTTGTCAAGAATTCCCTGAAATTTACCCAATACGGAGGGATTGATTTCGGATATATCCGGAAAAATGGAATCCTGGAGTTTTATTGTATCGATTCAGGCATGGGTATTCCCGCTGAGATGCAAAATAAAGTTTTTGATCGCTTCCAGCAGGTGGACAACACCTTGACCAGAGGCCACGAAGGAGCCGGACTCGGCTTGAGTATTACCAAGGCATTCGTTCACATGCTTGGCGGCACGATTCGAGTTGAATCGGTAGAGGGCGAGGGGAGTACCTTTTTATTCACGCTACCCTATAACCCTATATTGCGACAAAACAGTTGAAAAAAAAGAAAATGACTGAGATCTCTTTTTTTTCTGGCATTTCGATAAGGATTCACTATCTTTGACACCTGTTCTTTACAAACTACTGGAGGATTAGTCTAATTGGTAAGGCAGCAGTCTTGAAAACTGCCGGGCTCACGCCCTTGGGGGTTCGAGTCCCTCATCCTCCGCGCTACCATCTGGAGAGGTGGCCGAGCGGCTGAAGGCAACGGTTTGCTAAACCGTCATAGTTCTTATAGGGCTATCGAGGGTTCGAATCCCTCCCTCTCCGCTGTGCAGTCTAAGTGCTTGAGATATAGAACTTAGCTACCACAAATGCCCGCAAGACGCGGGCTTTTGTGTTTATAAAATCCAACTGAGAATCCTTTTTCCTCTATTCTTCATATTCTGTTTCTGGCATTCTCAGAGCCCCTCTCTCAACTGTTCTTTCGCGACTCAGAGCTTGGGTGATAGTGACCAATTTTCAATTGCAAGCTTGGTCAACAAACCTTAAACAATCAGAGATATATGCAGCAACAATCTTGTTTATTTCTGATGTAGATTTCTGCCACTTCAAAGCTTCAACCCCGGGCCGGTTCACTGCAACATGCAGTAAGGCAGCTTTCTATTTATGAGACTTGTTTCGGCTCTGCTTGAGTTCTTTCAAATCATTGAGCATATCACCGCCATGTGGCGAATGAAAATTTACAAATATCCAATGATCGCCGCGTTGCTCCACTTCAGCAATAACATTTGGTTCCGGGTTCCTCTTGCCTCCAGAAACTCCATATACTTCTACCAAGTAATTTTGGCCATGCTTCTTTACGCCACCGACTTCGTATCGATCTTCAAGCTCCTGGCTACATAAAAAGGGATCCCAATCTAATCCAACAATCTCATCAGGGTGCTTTGATGATGCCTCGTAATCCTCTTTTAAGGAAGCGATTAGCTTGGCGCTAAACATATGCGCTTTTCCTGTTATGGCCCTTTCATCAGGTGCGAGCTTGCTGTTTTGGTGTGAAACAATGCCATACCAGTCATAAAATTCCTTGACAAATTGTCCAACGGATTTTTTCTGTTCCATGACTTGAGTGATGCCAGGAGAGTAACATGCCAAGAAGCCTACCAGTAGCATCGCAAATGAAAGCAAACTTTTCCTATAGCCGATCATGACGAACCTCCTTGCTGGTCATGGGGTTAACATTTAATCCACTAAAATCGTATGCTAATATAATTGATAGTGAGCAAATAATTCTTTTCCCTGCAGTAAATTATGGGTTTGTGCTTTCCAGAGCAAGTAGAGCAAATGAGGTTGATGAATCTCTTTTCTCTGACGTTTAGGATGGGTTTGTGATGGGGTATGGGGTATGGCCATAGAGACATTATATTACTACTCTGTGATTCATTTATCGAAGCGATACTATAAGGGTTTCATGAAAAAAGGTGAAATTCCAGAATTGGGATTTGCGGAATTCATTTCACTTACAGCGATGATGATGTCGCTGGTCGCACTCTCCGTCGATACCATGCTGCCCGCCCTCTCGGAAATAGGTCGGGATTTCGGGGTCATCGACAACAACAACTCACAGCTCATCATCTCCCTGTTTTTTCTTGGAATGGCTTTCGGTCAACTGCTCTATGGCCCGGTGTCGGACAATACTGGACGCAAACCAGCCATTTATGTGGGTTACGGGCTGTTCATAACCGGGTGTGTGCTATCGCTCGTCGCCACGAACCTCTACGTCATGCTGGCTGGAAGATTTCTTCAGGGATTCGGAACGGCAGGCCCCCGCATTGTCTCCATCGCAATCGTCCGCGACCGGTACGAGGGCAGTGCCATGGCTCGTGTCATGTCCTTTGTGATGACGGTTTTCATCATCGTGCCCATTATCGCCCCAGCACTCGGACAGGGTCTGCTGTTTTTTGCAGGATGGCGAGCTATCTTCGCTTCATTTCTTATTCTGGCTTTGCTCACGCTTGTCTGGTTCGCCCTCCGTCAGCCCGAAACCCTGCCGAAAGAAAAAAGAGTTCCGTTCTCGTTGAAACGGATCATCAGCACCATGGGTATAATTTTCGGCAACCGCAGCGCAATCGGCTATACGGTAACCGCAGGTCTTGTTTTTGGCTTTTTTTTCGGCTATCTGAATTCTGCTCAGCAGATTTTCCAGGAAGTGTATGCACTCGGAGCGGCGTTTCCTTTTTATTTTGCCTTTCTTGCACTCTCGATAGGCGGCGCATCATTATTTAATGCACGGTTTGTTTTGCACCATACGATGCAGTCACTTTCACAACGTGCGCTCATTTCCATCAGCGTACTCTCAGCCGGATTCTTTTTTCTCGCGCTCTGGTATCATGGACATCCGCCGCTGTGGACGCTCATGGCGTACCTTTTTGCAACGTTTTTCGGCACCGGAATACTCTTCGGCAACCTCAATGCACTGGCTATGGAGTCACTCGGAAAAATCGCAGGTATCGGAGCTGGTGTTGTAGGCTCGCTGTCAACCCTCATCTCAATCATTACAGGAACCGCAATTGGTCAGAGCTACAATGGCTCTGTACTGCCTCTCACGGCAGGTTTTTTCATGCTCAGCCTGGCATCGCTTGCGGCTATGCGATGGGCGGAAAAATAAACATTTATGAAAAGAGCACAAAGATGCTTAACTTTTTGATGTAATAAGAAGATAAAATAAGTTCTGTTATTTTCGCAATAAAGAGATTACCATAATCATTATTTGCTGAAAAGAGATGAAACCGATAAAATTTTACTCTCACACATTATTCTTTGCAATAATGCTTTGCTGTTTATACCAAAACGTGAAAGCAAAGAGCGAGCCCATGCCTGCCTGGAATAATACTCCGATTAAAAAATCAATTGTAGATTTTGTAAATATTGCAATAAAGAAAATTCCGGTTGAAGATCGTATTGCTGTTTTCGATATGGATGGTACTATTGCCTGTGAAGCTCCATTGTGGTTTGAAATGTATGCCGCTGTTGAGGGTTTAAACCTGAAATCTGCAAAAAATCCAGAATTATTACGATATCCGGAATACAGGTATGCCAGAAAACTTGCTGTAAACCCGGCTGACACATCGGTTTTCAATAACTGGACTAACTTCAGTAAACTACCTTACTATAACTATATCGACTCAATGGTCTGGAAAGCCTATGAAGGAGTTGACCATGAACAGTATGTCAATTCAGCTCGTTCGTATTTAACAAAAGCCAGAGATAAAAAGTTTAATATCATACTGGCAGATATGTTTTATCAGCCAATGATTGAGTTGATAGGTTATTTAAAGAAAAACAAATTTACGGTTTATGTTGTTTCAGGCTCAGTGCAGGGTGTTATATGGAGTGTCTGTCCCCAGATAATAAATGTGGACAGAGCGCATCTTATTGGTACCCGTCAGATTGTAAGCCCTGTTTATAAGCCGGAAGACTATAAGATCTTATTTATTATTCAGAAAGGTATTTTTCCGCCGAAGGATGATAAAAATGGAAAAAGCATAAATATTTATTCGCATATTGGCAAAACACCTGTATTTGCTTTTGGAAATACTAATGGGGACTTTGGAATGTTTCATTTAACAGCAACAAATAAATATCCTCATATTGAATTGTTGCTCAATCATGATGATGCAGTTCGTGAGTATGCTTACCTTCCATTTCATGGTGACACAGTACCTTCATGGGGAGATTCCTTGTTGGTAAATAAATGGAAGCTTGTCAATATGTCACAGGAATTTAAAACGGTCTGGAAAAAAAGATAGGATTTAATCAGGGATTGAAGGCATTATTGCGGTGGCGCAACAAGCCCGAATTTGCTGGCTAATATGCTTGCACGATTCTCCATGGAAATGAATTGCTTTGTTGTTTTCCCGTTGACAACGCTTTTAAACGTATCACCAATAAGTATCTCTCTGCCTGTTGGATTGTGCAGCACTACCAATAATTTTTTTACAAAAATCGCATCTGGGTGTGTTGAGTTAAGGTGGTTGGCTGGTACGAAGTCAATCCATTCTTGTGGCGACAGGTCGAACTCGTATTGGTTTGCCCACTCTCCTTCACTCAATGCTTTGAGCAGATACCTGTTCTCATTGCTTTTGCTGAGCATAAAAACATCAGAGTCCTGCTTGATCTCAACATCAAGCACGGTGAGCCGCATTGGTTTTCTTATACCGTGAACTCCAAATCCTAAGTCGAAGAGCCACTCCTCTCCATCCACATCAACAACAAGAGCCATATGTGTTTTGGGGCGCCTTACGGGGTAAATCATTGGACGTGCAGCCACAAAAATATAAGGCACGCCAAGTTCCTGGAGTGCCATCGCAAAGAGGCCATTGACTTCATAGCAGTATCCGCCACGCTTGCGCATCACTATTTTTTCAACAATTTCCTCTGGAACCAGGGAGACAATCTTTCCTGCTTGAACATCCAGATTTTCAAAAGGAACGGAAAATAATTGGCAGCGCATTATATCCGTTAATGTTACAATATCCTTGCTGGCATTGCCGTTATAACCTACCCTGTCGAAGTACTTCTCAAGTGTGAAGTTGTCTGCTTTCATATTTTCTCTTGAGTCGAATTTCATTAAATCCCAGTGCTTCAACAAATGTAACAATCTTGTATGGTTTGAGAACAGGCAAATCTCCCATATTCAGACTGCCATAATATTTTAAGTGCCAATAAATTGGATATTCAGCACTGACTCTCCTTCCTGAAGCAGTATTTCAATGAGTTCCCGAAGGATTTGATGGAAAAAGTGAAAACATGTTTGAGGAAATTTCTGTAATTCTTATATTGAAAATGAATTCTCAATAGCAATAAAGGTATTATGAGCAAGACCATCGGGATATTGATTATTGTTTTCTGTCTCGTTTTTATAAACTCCTGCCAAAAAACACAACAGGCCCAATCCGATTCAAAAAAAACCATTGTTGTCACCTCTTCACTTCTTGGCTCTATTGTGAAGGAACTGGTTGGTGATCACTGCAATGTGATAGTTATCATCCCTAACGGCCTTGATGTCCACGAATGGGAGCCCTCAGCCAAAGATATCGAAACACTCCTTACGGCATCACTGATTGTCGAAAACGGTCTTGGCCTGGAAAGCGGGTTATCAAAAACTCTTGAACAAGCCCGTTCCTCAGGAGTAAGAATCTTTACGGCAAGCAATTACATAAACATCAGAAAAGTGGGAGATGGAGAGGGTATTTCCTCTGGCGAACCTGATCAAATGCCCGGTGCAGAAGATCCTCATCTCTGGCTTGATCCTCTTGCTGTAAAAAGGATAACTCAGGCGCTCTCAAATACTCTCAAAGAGCAGTTCCGGATTGATCTTACCGCTGAAGCTGCACTCCTTGCAAAAAAACTAACACTGCTGGACAGCTCCATCAGGGAACAAGTCGCTTCCATTCCTGCAGAAAATCGCAAATTGGTTACAGGGCATGAGTCTCTGGGCTATTTTGCCAAGGCTTTCGGATTTAAGTTAATCGGTGCCATCATACCGAGCTTGACCACGCAAGCCGAGGTTTCAGCTTCAGAACTTGCAACATTGAAGAGCCTCATTGTGCATCATAACGTGAAGGTTGTCTTTACTGAAACAGGAACTCCGGCCAAAGTGGCTGTGGCCCTTGCGCGTGATTCAGGTGTAAAGTGTGTCGAGATTCACACCCATCTGCTTCCTCCAGACGGCTCATATTTTACCATGATGAAAAACCTCTCTGCCACTATCACCGGGAGCTTAAAGTAAGTGGACATTTTTATAGCACCTTTTTTGAATAATGGATTCATGCTTAATGCTCTGGCTGCCGGAACACTGGTTGCCATAGCTTGTGGTATTGTAGGAACCTTCATGGTTCTCCGGGGATTAGCCTTTCTTGGTGATGCGCTGGCTCATGGAGTGCTTCCTGGAGTGGCTTCAGCATTGTTATGGGGATTTCCGGGTTTCCTTGGTGCTTCTGTAAGCTCTCTGGTGATGATAGCTGGGATCACCTGGGTAACAAAAAAATCAAAGTTGTCTTCTGACACTGCAATAGGACTGCTTTTTGTAGGAATGTTAGCCTTGGGAGTTGTCATTGTCTCGCACTCTCAATCATTTTCCGGCGATCTCGTGAAGGTTCTCTTTGGGCAATTTCTTGGTATCTCCCACTACGATTTGCTCATCCAGGGTTCAGTGACGCTGTTTCTCGCTCTTATGGCATTTGTGCTGCGACGCCCTTTTCTTCTCCTTTGTTTCAGCGAGGAGCAAGCCCAGGTTTCAGGTTATTCAGCAAAATTATATCATTTTTTACTTTTAGTCATGATCGCCCTGACCGTTATTGTTTCGTTTCAAACCGTTGGAACTCTCCTTGTCTTTGGAATGCTTCTTGCGCCTGCCGCAACAAGCTCCTTTCTCTCCCGGCAACTTGGCAGCATGATGATTATCGCCAGCGGTTTTGGAATTTTTTCGGTCTATGCAGGCTTGCTTTTAAGTTACCACTTCAACCTGTCCGCCGGTGGCTGCGTGGTTTTAGTGGCAGTTGGAATATTTTTTATAGTTTTTATTTTCTCCCAACGGTTGAGAGTGGAGCATTTCCATGGTTGAAAATGCCCTAACCCTGAATGATCTATCAGTCGGATATGATGGTAGATCCGTTCTCACAGGCTTAAACCTGACCATGCCTAAGGGATCCTCTCTGGCTTTAGTTGGAAGTAACGGCTCAGGAAAATCAACGTTATTAAAAACGCTGGCAGCTCTCTTGCCTGCCATTAAAGGGAGTGTTGAAGTTTTAAGTGATAAGCCGGGTCGTCAGCCTCTCAGAATATCCTATCACTGCCAATTTCATCCTAACTCCTTTCTTCTTCCCTTGCGAAGTATTGATGTGGTTCGGATGGCTCGATTTCCTGTCAGAGGTTTTTTTGGTCGATTAACAAAGGAAGACGAAAATATTGTTCGAGAATCCCTTGAATACATGAATGCCCTCGAACTCTCTGAAAAGCCGGTCAACACCCTTTCGGGCGGACAAAAACAAAGGGTTTTTCTCTCTCACACTCTTGCACGAAACGCAGACTTTCTTCTTTTGGATGAGCCAACTGCCGGGCTGGATGTGTATGGCGCGGATCTCTATGAGAAACTGGTTCTTCGACTTAAAACTGAAGGTAAAACGCTTCTGGTTGCCACTCACAGCATCAGGGAAGCATCCCAATGCGACTATGTTCTGCTTCTTGCTTCCCGGGTGGTAGCCTTCGGTACTCCTGCCAAGGTTTTGACTCCGGCAAACATCCTCAAAACTTTCGGTCTGGTTGCCCAGTTTAGTGGTACTGACCTTTTAGTCATGGACAACCACTATGGAGGAGTTGATCAGGAATAATCATGAAAAGAAAAACAAGACAAAGGGAAATTATCAAGCATCTATTTCAGTCAGAAGGACGACCACTGAACCCCTTGGAAATCCTGAGTCTGGCCAAATACAGCTTTTCAGGTTTAAGTCTGGCAACAGTCTACAGGGCTATAAAGGAATTGGTGGAAGAAGAATGGCTGATAACTGTCGAAGTGCCCGGTCTCTCTTTGTATTACGAGATAAATCATCATCAGCACCATCATCATTTTTATTGTTCCGCCTGCCGGAAGGTTTTTGAGGTGGAAGGCTGTGTCCCTGTTGATGGGCTGACACCAAAAGGTTTTTTGCTGGAGTCCCATGAAATCCTTCTTAGTGGAAGATGTTCCGGTTGTATCCCAAGTTGACGGGGCAGTGTTCCTGCCCCATCCGTGATGATGATTCTTTGAAGATTAGAAGGTCTGGGTTAACCCAACATTAAATGAACGTCCCTGTCCCGCAACTGACTCGAATGGGGTGAGTCGTTTGTCTGCAAGGTTCTGGTCGTAGTTGATACCGCCGAGTGGTAGATAATAGAATCGGTCGAAGAGGTTCGTGATACCAAAGTCCAGCCGGAGGTTTTTCCATTGGTATGCCGTGCGCAGATTGAGCAGCGCGAAGCCCGGTGTTGTCGGCTCTTTACGGATAGTGTCAACCTCTGTTTTTCCGCTGACCAGTTGCAGTTCAACAGCATTGGTCCAGCCGGATATTTTTTGTTCAAGGGTGAGTAAGCCATTCAGCGGCATCATGTGGTACAGGCTGTTCCCTGTATCCAGATTCCTGCCGTTCACATATCCAAGAGTTCCGCTAAGTTGACCACGGCCATAGCCGCCATCCTCCCATACACCAACTTTTCCCGACACATCCAGCCCATAAATTCTGGCGTCGTGATTGGCAAATTGTAGGGTGTTGCCTGTGGATTTGAGGGTTAACACATTCACATCGATATAATCATTGACATAGGTGTAGTAAGGTGTAACCTTCAACTCCCAGTTCTTGCATGCACTGTCGTGCCAATCTGTCGTGAGACTCAGGGTATTGGCGACTTCCGGCCTGAGGTTAAAATTACCCACATAGGCATTGCCATCACCATACCAGTTGATCATTCCGGCGGACATAAAGAAGCTTGACCATGCATAGCGTTCGTAGAGATTCGGAGACTGGGTTTTGCGGGCGTAGCCGATCTCATAGGTAGCATTCAATGTAGGCTCAAACCTTGCAAGTGCGGTTATGTCCAGATTGTTGTCGTTGTGGGCATGATCCTGCTCATTGAAGGCTTTGGCATCAGCAGCATACATCATGCTGGTATTGTACCCCTGGACTTTGCCGGTATCCATCTGCACCAGTTCGTCGCGCACACCGATAACCGTAGTCAACTCTTTGCTCACCTTTGATTCCCATTCAGCAAACACGCTGTACCGGTCACGACGCCCGTCATTGATGTTTACGAAGGTGTTTGGCGACATCATCATGCTGCCGGCAACCGGCGGCCATGAGTCGTTAAGGGTAAAGCGGTGGAATTCGTTGCCGAGGCGAAGGATGTTTTTTTCAGCAAATGGAATTTCCGTCTTCAACGAATAGCCAAGATCAATACCCCGGGTTTCCATCGGCATATAGGTCATTCCGGTTTGAACAGCAGGAATTGCCAGTTTATCTTGGCCAGAATCCATTTTGTGGTAGGTGTTCTCCCAGAAAGCTTTTGCATCGAGTTTACCCCAACTGAAGCTATCCTTATAGCCGAGATTGAAATATGAGGCGTTGTTGTCGACCATGTCCATCCATTGGTTGACAAACCCCTGATCAGGAATCGATTGATGTCCTGCCTTGAGGGTCAGGAGGCTGGTGTCGCCTTTGAGGGCTAAAGTGGCTCCCAGATTACGCGATTCGTAATAGGTCGAGGTGATGGTATTGCCATGACCATCCTTGTAGTCCTTGGCATGATCAATGGAGCCGGTGACTCCAAAGCTGAGGTTGCTGTTTGCCACTGCGCCTGAAAATGCAGCCCCGGTGCTCTGGTTGATGCTTCGGTAATAGGTTGAAGCACTGCCCGATGTTTTGACGTCCTCTCCAGGCTTGGCGAAAACCGGCTGATCCGATGCAACAAGGATGGTGCCCCCAATGTTATCACCACCGTAACTGACCGGAGAAACACCTGATTTAACCACGATGCTGCTCACGTTTGAAGGTGCGATGTACGACAACGGAGGATTCATGTGGTTGGCACAGGCTGATGTCAGCAACATTCCGTCAACGGATATTGTTAAACGGTCGTCACCAAGTCCATGAATGATCGGCAGGCTCGAAACGCCGCCGCCTGTGGCAAGAGTCACTCCCGGTACATCTTTGAGTAACGATGCTGTATCACTGGTTTTCACACGTTTGGAGACCATTGACTTGTCAGCTTTTTCTGATGTTCCCGTAATAACGGTTTCCGGGCTTATCGCATCCTGACAAAATGCAGACAGGGGAACTACTGCGCTGAGGAGAAGAAACGCGAGCGGTTTTATAGAAAATCGATGTAAATGTTTCATAGATATTATTTCGAGATTATTGACTAATAATAGTTTATCCGTGGAGTCCAGAGATTCCACGAAAGTTTACTCATGCAGTTCAGAAAGCGTATGCTAAGCCGACCGAGCCTGTTACATGGGGGAAAAGCTGATATCCCTCAAGCTTGCTATAAATCGGCAGTTGCGCGAATCCATAAATCTGCACCTCTTTCAGAATGCTTACACTCACACCGGGACTCAGGTATGCTGCGGTGCCAGCTGAGTTAGGAGTGTCGGCAAGTGTTCCCAGATCCTGACTTCTATGGTTGATGTTTACCTGAAGTTGCGGCACGAATGTGGGATTGGCTTCGTAGCGTATGCCAAAGCTCAAAGCTTCCTGATTGCCGGGACGGTAGTCTTCACCAGGCTGGTTCAGTTTCTGCTTCACGGCTGCCTGGAATTGGAAATTGGCAAAAGCGCTGAAATTCTGACTGACCTTGTTGTTGTAGTATGCCCCAACAATAAGGTCGGTACTGCCGGTACCTGCCTGTAGGCTGGTATCAAGGATGTCGCCGGTGTTGGGGCCTGAGGTGAAGTTCACCGGGTTACGCCCAACTGTGCCGGTACCACTTGCATTTGGCCCTCCATAAGCACCTGTAGGCAGTTTCACACCAAGCTGAATCCCGAGGTTATGGCTGGAGAGCAGGCCCTGGTAGCTGGTGATGAATTTGATATCACCGAGACTGCTGACGCCTGCACCGCTTATCTGGTCAGGGGTGAGCGGGTTTGATGCTTGACCATAGGTTGTATGGCTTCGGTCGATATAGGGAACCAGCAACCTCAAATTCCAGTCTTTACTCGGCGTATAGCCAATGCCCAGAGTTATGTAGCGATTGATGGTTCCATGCTCAACTTCCTGACTGCCGCCGGCGTCGTTGATTGCGGCCACTTGCGAGGATGAAATGCTGCTTGTCCCCGAGCGCAATTGGTTCTGGTTGATGTAGTCGTACTGCAAACTTACACTCCATCCGGTTGTGGATGAATAGCCTGTAGCTGCCTCGGACGACAAGGAACAGCCGCATGCAGCACAAGCGAAACAATCAAGGGAGGTCATCACGATTCCAAGGGTAAGAATCGTGGCTGTAATAAATTTTATAGGCTTCATAGTTACTGTTTAAATGAGAGTTAAGATGCCAGGCATGAGAACACCAATGAGCAACGTGCAAGCATGCTCGAATGCGACAAATCAAGTGCATGCAACAATGCAAATGCATTTGAAAATTTGAACGACAGATTATAACCCCGATTTTGGAGTTTATGCGTTCATAGTCTGATAGGTGAAGCTAAGCGTTGGGTGGTTGGTCGATTTGGTGTAAAACACCATCGAGTAGCAATGAAGGGTGAGATGAGGTAAATATATGGTCAGTATTTGCAGCCAGAGGTGCGTGTTGCATGTCATGCAAAAGACCGGGCATAACGTTGAGCAGCTCTTCCAGTGTTTTGGTTGGCAGTTGTTTCCCTGTTGTTGATGACTGGGTATCGCTTGTTGCTGCGATTTTTTTATGAAGGAAACAGTGCCCGCAGCAATCCACTGTTTTCTTTTCGCAGACAGTTTCAGCAATTGCTCTTTGATTTAAAAAGAAAAGCCCGTAACAAACCAGAACAGAGTTTATCTGCACAAGTATCCCGACAAGCATCAGAACTGCAATGGATCGGATTGTTGCACTCATACGACATGGTGAATCATAAAAAAAGAGAAGAAGCGAAAGTAAAGATAGGTTTTTTTACAATTGTTACAATACACAGGGTAACGCAAAAAGCCATCTCTTTGTGGGATGGCTTTTTGAGTTTGGATATTGTTACAGTAGTGAACCTGTTTCGACAACAATCAATATTTGTTGACAAAGCCAATTTCACTGATGATGCGTTTGCCTGCAGGTGTTTTTGCTATGTCAATGAACTTCTTGACATTACCGGTTGCTTCACCGTTGGTGTACATAAAGAGTGGACGGTGGACAGGATAAGTGCCGTTCTTGACTGTCTTGACTTCGGACTTGATACCATCAACAAGGATTGCCTTCACTGAATGATCAACAAAGCCGAGGCCTATAAAGCCAATTGCACCAGGTGTTGTGGCAACACGGCTCTTGATTGCGCCGTTGCTTGATTGAGTTTCTGCTTTATTGAAAATCGGGGTCTCTCCCATAACCAACTCTTTGAAGGAGTCCTGGGTACCACTGTTCGATTCGCGCTGGATGACAATAATAGCTGCATTTGGTCCACCAACCTCTTTCCAGTTGGTAAATTTGCCGGAGTAAATCTCGCGGATCTGTGTTTTTGAGAGCCCTTTAACGCGATTGCTTGGGTGAACCACAATCGAAAGACCGTCAAGAGCTATAATGTGCGGGATCGGGTTGATTCCGTTGGTTTTAGCTGCAGCTATCTCACTATCTTTCATTTGTCTCGACATATCAGCGATGTCACAGGTTTTGTTGATCAGGCTCTTTGCTCCGTTGCCTGAACCGGACTCGCTCACTGTAACCTCGACACCTGTGGTTTTGGTAAAATGCTCGGCAAAAGCCTTAGCAATAGGGCCTACGGTGGTTGAACCGTCAAGCACAATTTTTTCAGCCGCATTGCCCGTACCCGAAGCCACAAGGCTGAACACAGTGGCACTTAACAGTATTTTTTTGAATAATTTCATGTTGCTTTTCTTTATTAGTTAATAAGATTGTACAGTAAAAGGGCATGCTTTTCATAAAGCGGCCCAGCAAGTCAGTGTGGCAAACATTGCAGCATACAACAGAATTGTTTCATGCGCCCCACAATGTAATCATCGTTATGTTGAGGAATTGTTACAGGAATGTAGCAAGATTGTAAACAAAAAAAGGCTCCAATGGAGCCTTTCTCATTAATTTCAACCCGGAATACTATACTTGAGTGGTGTGGTTACTTCTCCCTCACTCCCGGAAATACCCCGCTGAACAACGTGACTGCCAAGGTTGCGGGAAGCAGGAAGCCTTCTCCATACATAGTGCCGATCTGTTCGCCGAAATATCTTGCGCGTGCTTCGAGTCCGGTTAAAAATCCCTTGCGTTTTATTAGCGTGACTGGCTCCTCTGCTGCTCCTTCCCGATAAAACTGCGAACTGAAGGTCAGCACTCCTTCTCTTGATGCTGCAAAGGTTTCCGAGACATCAACGATAAAGTCTGGTTGAAGGTGTTTGAACTGTATATAGTAGAGGAGGTGTTTTGGCCGGTGTGGCTGCTGCACTTCTCCGTTCAAGGTTGTTGTGAGCTGTTGCAGTCCGGCATAATAAAATGCGTCGGTTACCAGTTTTGAGGCTTTCATGTGATCAGGGTGGCGTTCATCAGGGGGGTTGGTAAAAACAACGTCTGGCTTGAAGTGCCTGATTACCTGGATGATTTCAGCAAGGTTATCATCCGTATAGAATAATTTTGAATCACCAAGGTCAAGAGTGGTGCGACTCTGGTAACCCATAACTTTTGTTGCTGCTGCGGCTTCACTTTTTCTTGTTTCAGGAGTTCCGAGAGTGCCCATCTCTCCTCTGGTCAGGTCGCATACCGCTACTGAATGGCCTTCATGCATGATTTTCAGCAGCGTGGCACCGCATGCCAGCTCAACATCATCAGGATGGGCGCCGAATGCCAGCGCATAGACTTTTCCAGCTGAACTTTTCAATTGTCTTGTAATTAATCGTGTTATATTTAAGTCCGTAAATTCACGTATGATAATATGATATTTCTATCCAATGTTGAAAGTAAAGATTGTTCGCCTTAACAAACAAGCGGTACTTCCTGTTTATGCAACTGCACATGCAGCAGGAATGGATATTTCTGCATGTCTTGATCTTCCTGTTACTCTTGAACCGTTTACCACAGCCTTGATTCCTTCAGGGTTTGCTCTTGAGCTGCCAGAAGGGTATGAGGCGCAGTTGCGTCCAAGAAGCGGACTTGCATTGCGCTCCCTGATTTCACTTCCGAATGCACCGGCAACTATCGATGCCGATTATCGAGGGGAGGTAAAGGTGATTCTTATCAACTACGGCAGGCAGCCTTTTACGGTATGTCACGGAGACCGTATAGCACAGATGGTGGTTGCAAAAGTTGAAAAGGTCAGCTTTGAAGAGGTTGCAGAACTCAGTGCGACAAGACGGGGAGAAGGTGGCTTTGGTCATACAGGAACCGCGCAACAGCTAACATGAAAGAGATAGTCAGCCGGTTTTCAGATACTCAAGGCCAAATTTGCTGAGCTTTCGGTAGAGTGTTGCTCGACCAATACCAAGCATGCGGGAGGTTCTGGTAAGATTTCCGTGCGACGCCTTGTATGCTTTGATGATTGCATCACGTTCATGCTCTTCAAGAGAGTAGGAGGTATGGTTGGTGTTTGTGTCGGAAGGCATAAATGTTTCAACCACAGTTTCAGGCAATAACGTTGCTGGTGAGGTTGCCTGATTTGAACCGGGGATAAGGGAGGAGTGCCGGACTTCAATGATGTTGCCCTGTCGGGTTACTGCCGCTCGTTGTACGGCATTTTTCAGCTCACGGATATTTCCAGGCCATTGGTAGCTTGCAAGAACTTTCAGTGATTCTGACTCGAACTGCAGCGGCTCAATATTGTTTGTTCTTACAAATTGATCTAAAAAATGCTTGGCAAGAAGGGGAATATCATCAGCTCTGTCGCGTAGCGTGGGTATGAAAAGCAGAAATTCTTCGAGCCGGTAATAGAGGTCTTCCCTGAAAAGATTAAGTTTAATAGCCTGGGCAAAATCCCGGTTTGTTGCAGAAATAAGGCGAATGTTAACCTTTATTTCATTTCGCCCACCTACCTTCCGGATTTTTCTCTCCTGCAGAACACGTAGAATTTTAGCCTGAACGTCGGAATTCATGTCGCCGATTTCGTCAAGAAACAGAGTGCCGTTGTTGGCTAGTTCAAAAAACCCGGTATGATCGTTATTTGCGCCGGTAAACGAGCCTTTGACATGACCGAAAAGCAGGCTTTCTGCCAGATTGTTTGAAATCGCAGCGCAATTGATTGAAACAAATGGTCCTTTTTTTCGGTTACTGCCGTAGTGAATGGCCTGCGCGAACAGTTCTTTACCTGTACCACTCTCACCGATAATAAGTACGTTCAAGTCAGTATCCATGACTTGTCGTACCTGTTCCATAGTCTGTTTTATAGCACTGCTTTTACCGATAATATTATGAAACAGTTCCTTGTTTTTCAGCTCTTTCTGCAGCAGTTTTACCTGACTTTTCAGAGAAGATTCGGCAAGTGCGTTACGCATGACAATCTCAAGCCTCTCAATGGTCACGGGTTTTGTAAGGTACTCAAAAGCGCCGAGTTTAATGCATTTAACAGCATAGCGGACATCATTTGAGGCGGTAACCATGATGACAGGTGTGCTGATTTTTTTGGCTTGTAAGTGCTGCATGACTTCGAAGCCATCTTTCTTCGGCATGTTGATATCTAAGAGAATAACGTCAAAAATCTGCTCATCAGTGCATTGTATGCATTGTTCACCGTCTTCTGCAATAACAACAGCAAACCCCATTTTTTGCACAAAATGGCTGAGAATACGAAGTGATGTTCTGTCATCATCTGCTATGAGAACAACGCTTTTCGATATGCCGTTTGTTTTCTTAACAGAATAGTTGTTATGAAGATCCGTTTCCAACGTCTATATCCTTTTTTCTTGATGGGGGGGGGGCAAGATAGAGATTTTGAAAATCCCTGATAGATACAACCATCAAGGATTTCCTAAAGTTCCGATACAGTAATTATTGTTCAAGCAACTCAAAAAACACAATAAAAGGAGAGTTTCGTAATGCCATTATTACTCTTTTGATTTCAGTAGGGGTGTGGAGGTTTTTATTTCCTGAACACTCTCTTTCTGTGAGAAAAGGATTTGCTTGACCTCCTTTCTCTGCCGATCTTGGCCTACCGGCATTCCCGGTGAAACAATATTGTTCATAAGCTGACCAAGTCCGGCACTGACATTGCTGAACAGATTCTGGACTTGACCTGAACTCACGGTCGAGTTGAGATTTTCAAGCAGGTTTTTCCATAATTTGCCAAGTTCCTGAAACGAACTTTGCACCTGTTCCGAATTAATGGTAGCAGTCACACCCTCTATCAGTTGTCCAGTAGTTGAGGTGACACCCTCTATCAGATGTCCAGTGGTTGAGGTGACGCCCTCTATCAGTTGACCGGAAACTGTGTTGACATTATTAATGATTCCTTTGACCGGCTCTGAATTGATTGTCGAGGTAACACCCTCAATCAGTTGTCCGGTAACAGCACTGACGGAGCTTATCATTCCCTGTACAGACTCAATTGTCGAATCAATCAGTATGCCCATGTTGCCGATCAGACTGGCCATATCGCCATTGCCGACATTGCTTTCGGTATTTTTCTGTACCGCCGGCTTTGGTACGCCTGCCGGTTTGTTGAGTTCTTCTGCTGCCATAGTTGTGTGTGGTTTAGGGTAAATATTTATATATATTTTGCTAAATATAACAATCTATTTACTAAGTTCTTCACCTCACCAAAAGGTATTTTATCATGAAAAATTGTATGCTGTAATTTCAGACTTTGCAGCTTTCATTCACTATCAGCTGATAGTTTCCCTGTAGTACCGTATAATACTCTCTTGATCAAATCCAAGTGCATACATGAGATGAATGGTGCCGAAGATCATCTGGAGTCGAATGATACCGTTTTGGTGATATCGTCTGGCAGATGTAGTAACCTGATTGTCGAGAATATGGAATTCCGTGTGCTGCTCGATGCGCTTGATGATATCAATATCTTCCATAACGAGCATGGAATCGTCGAATCCTCCAATCTCATGAAAGAGTGATTGAGTAATAAAGAGCGACTGGTCACCGCCTCGGCACACCATTAACGGGAATTGTGTACACCATCCATAGAGGCTCATGATTGGGTTGCTGTCGTTAAAGTCCATCCTAAAACATCCCGCTTTTTTGCCTTCCTCAGCAGCTGTAAGGATATTTTCGATAAAGGATTCTGGCGGAAGGGTATCGGCATGCAGAAAGTACAGGATATTCCCGTGGGCGAGACGTGCTCCAGCATTCATTTGCCTGGCCCGTCCCTGTTCGCTGCGGCACAGTGTCACAGGAAAGCTTGAGATAATCTCGGACGTTTTGTCTCTGCTTGCATCACAGACAATGATCTCCACATCCTCTGAGTGTTCAGTTATCGCAAGGAGAGCCTGTAACGATTGAGCAATTATAGACTCTTCGTTATAGGTCGGGATGATAATACTTACTCGTTCTCTCTCCATAATTTGCTTTGTTTTAGGTCATCAAACGTATCGATATCGGAGAGGAGAGGAAGGAGCATGTATGTTATGCCGAGGTTGCGAAGAATATTTGTGGTTTCCGTGAGCACCTCACTCGTACTCCATTGTCGTCGGAGAAAGAGTTCCGGCAGGAGTTTGTTCAGACCGACAAGATAAAATCCTCCATCTCTGGCTGGTCCTACAACAGCATCGGAGTGATCAAGAGCTGTGAATGCCGACTCGATAATGGCTGTACTCAACTCGTAACAGTCCGTTCCAATAAGTACGATATGCTTAAAGCCCTGCTGAAATCCTCTCCTGATTGCATGCAGCATGCGCTCGCCAAGATCATGACCAACCTGCAGATCGACATTGAAATCAGCGGTGAAAAAAATATCGGAGGCAGGGAGGAAGTGTGAGAAAAAAACAGTTCGATTTACAGCAACTTGTTCTGCAATCAATGCGGTATGCCCTCTGAGTGTTTCGTAGACCTCAAGCGCTTTTTCATTACCTATAGAGGCCGCAAGACGTGTTTTTACCAATCCCGGTTCCGGGTTTTTTGTGAAAATGATAAGCAGTGAGCCATCTTTCATAGAAGGGAGCCGTGACAGCTTGAACCACTCCCTGCTGTACATCCGTAGCAGTGCTGGCCGACCGTTATGATACGGTTTCGGAGCCTCTCTTCGTTGAACAAGCTTATGTGCTGTGGCGCACTCTTCTTAACCGGCAGGTGAAGCATCTGATTGAAATCACAGTCGTAGAGTGTGCCGTCCCAACCTACAGAGATGGTTGTTCGGCACATCAGGTTTTTTACTGCCAGAGGATTGTAGCTATTGGCAAGCAGTGTCATATAGCTGCAATAGTGACCACTTTCAAGCAGATCATTAAGAAAGCGGTTGATCGGCATGTTGGTGATGGTATAGAGATGGTTGAAGAGAATGCCGTGCTCCTCAATGAGTTGTTTGCGATACTCCTTTTCAAGCTTCTGCTGTTCCTGTGGCAACGAAGGGCCTGCAGGGTTATAGACAAGGTTGAGTTCGAAGTGATTATCCTCTTGACCGTAGCCAAGCTTGTTAAGCAGTTTCAATGCCTTGATCGAGCGGTCAAACACTCCATATCCCCGCATGGCATCAACATTTTCTCTTGTGTAGCAGGGCAGGGAGGCGACGAGGGTTACTCTCTGCTTTTTAAGAAATTCAGGAAATTCCCTGTATTTTTCGTTTGATGTAAAAAGGGTGAGGTTCGATCGCACAAGAATTGTTGCATCAGGCACCCTGCTTCTTATACTTTCAATGAACCATTGAAATTCCGGGTTCATTTCAGGCGCTCCCCCCGTAATATCGACAGTGTGTATGGAGCTTTTATCAAGAGCATCAAGGCAGTGCAGCATTGTCTGGCGCGTCATCATCTCCTTGCGCTCCGGCCCGGCATCAACATGGCAGTGGCGACAGATCAGGTTGCAGGTGTAGCCGGTATTGATCTGCAGGACATCGATACCTGTGGATAAGAGCGGAGAGTTTCGGGATTCAGCAAGTGTTCTGCTGAAGGGCATGATACCGCACTCACTCTCTTCAAGTAGTTTTACCTGATCTTCAGCGTTTGTAAGCATTGCTTTTTTTTAATTTCCGAACCTTGCAAGGAGCTTTTCTGCAACCAGCTTTCCACTCAATGCAGCGCCTTCCATGGAGGCCAGGTAGTGCTGATAGGTGTAATCGCCAGCAAGAAAAAAGTTTTTAATGGGACTGATCTGGTCAGGGCGGAATTTGTCGACATCAGGCACTGCCTTGTATACCGACTGAGGTATTTTAACGATAGTTGATTTAAGCAGTTTTGCCTGACGGGATTTAGGGAATCGTTCATGGATATCTTTCATGACAAGCCCGGTGATGACATCATTAGGCAAGCTCATGAGCTGGTGGGCTGGAGCAAGCACAAGGCTCATGACACTCCCACCGTTTGCCGTGCCCATGTTTTTCTGAAAATCATCAGGACAGGTGATCGACACATCGGCAAAGGTCGCAAAAATGGTGCCCTGTGAAAACATGAGATTGTCGGTATCGGTTATTTTCCGGTCGAACCAGAGCTGACAATTTGCTACCGGGCTGCCGGTAAATTCGTGCAGATTGCGGAAATACTTATGGGCAAGCCATTCCGCCGGTACAATTTTGTTGATATTATGGACAGGTAGGGCGGAAATATAGGCGTCAGCCTCAATTTTATGGCCATCCTGAAGCACAGCAAGCTTAATGGATTCATCACTGTTCAGTTCAAACCTGTTCAGTTTGGCATCAACAAAAATACGTCCTCCCTTGCTCTGGATATACTGCCGCATCGGCTCTATCATTGAATCGCCCGGGTTTTTGCGGAAAAAGGCAAACTTTGTTGCCGTATAGTCGGTCCCGAAATATTTGAAAATGGTGATCATCGGGCGCGCACTGATAACATTCGGTTCGATGAAATTCATGGCAAGCGCAATGGCACGCCACAGCCTCTGCAAAGAGTGTTCCGAAGCACCTCGCAGTCGATGCCATTCCGAATAGGTCATATGATCCTGGCTGCGAAAATACTCCTCATTACCAAGCAGTGCAGGGTAGAGCCCTTTGACAAGAGAAATTTTGTCCCAAATGGTGAGAAAATCGGACTGAAGGCCGCCAACAAGCTCTGCCCATGGACTCGGCAGTTTTGCTTTTTTATAACACGACTGTTTGCCTTCCTTTTCTGCATAAATCAGGGAGTGATCTTTCCACAGATAATTATCTCCAGCCCCTACCCGCTTGAGGTATTTCTGAAGCTGTTCATAACCTCCAAAAACAATATGCAGACCCGATTCTATTGAATCTCCGTCACTGTCCTTCCAGACAGAAACCTTTCCGCCAAGTACTTTGCGCTTTTCATAAATTTCTACCGAGTGTCCTCGATCCACAAGTTCTATCGCTGCGCTCAGGCCTGCAACTCCTGCGCCGAAAATTGCTATTTTCACCTTTACTATGATTTGTGATTACAAGATATGTGGATTGCCGGAATCAAGGCGTTAATATAGTTAATTATAATCCTATAAGGAAAATCATCACTTCTTCGGAACGAGCCACGGCACTGGAATCCTCTATACTTAATGATACTTGAGCTTGTGTTCTTAAATTTCCGATTTTAAAAGAAAAGCTATCGGTAACCTCTTCAAAAATCAACTAAAACTTATTCAACACCAGCATGCCCTAAATTATTTAAGATATTTACTGATAAAGTTGCGAATTTTAAAGAAACCGATTGTTTTTTTCTTATTATTATGTAATTTTCAGCAACATTGAATTAAACAAAATCATGCTATGTCGGGCCATCTTGATCTGATCGACCTTAAAATTATTGAGTCTCTTGGAGAAAACGGCAGAGTTCGATTGAGCGAACTTGCTGAAGTTGTTGGTCTTTCAATACCCTCTGTCAGTGAGCGGCTGGATAAACTGCAGAAGAATGGCATCATCAAAGGCTTTTCCATGGAAGTGGATGAGCGTCAGCTTGGTTTTGATATCCATGCGTTTGTACGGGTAAGAATTGATTCCTCCAAGCATTACAAGTCGTTTATGGAGCATGTCATGAAAGAGGATGAGATTATGGAGTGTTTTTCCGTGACTGGCGAAGGCTCGCATATATTAAAAGTGATGACCCATAACACCGCTTCACTTGAAATGTTTCTTTCACGAATTCAGAGTTGGCCCGGTGTTCTTTCCACCAATACCAGCTTTGTGCTTTCCCAGTTGAAGAAAAATAAAAAAATCAGTGCTGAAATCGTTCGCACCAACCTTCAGGATCGCCAGGTACTGATAACGTTCGATGAAAAAAAATCAAGGAAATAAAAAAACAACAGAGAATTTATTTTTTTTGAGACAACACACACCAATATCATGCAAATCAACAAGGAGGGTCTTTTGAAGAGCGACAGTAAAATTCCGGTTTCCACCTACTTTGGGTCGTTGACCTTTGATCATAAGGCCATGCGGGCAAAACTTCCTAAAGAGGAGTTTGCGGCTTTGCAGGATACCATCAAAGCAGGCAAAAAAATATCTTCAGCAATTGCCGGCGTTGTAGCCCATGGCATGAAAGAGTGGGCGATGGAACAGGGTGCCACACATTACACCCACTGGTTCCAGCCTATGACCGGGTCAACGGCCGAAAAACACGATGCGTTTTTATCAATCGATCGCGATGGTACCCCCATCGAACGTTTTTCAGGCGAACAGCTGATTCAGGGTGAGCCTGATGCCTCAAGTTTCCCTTCAGGCGGTATGCGTACAACCTTTGAAGCACGTGGTTACACCGCATGGGATCCATCCAGCCCGGCGTTCCTCATGAAGGGCGGAAAAGACCTTACCCTCTGTATTCCAACCGTATTCATCTCCTATCATGGAGAAGCACTTGATGCCAAGACTCCTCTGCTGCGTTCCATGGAAGCTGTCAGTAAGTCAGCCATCCGCCTGCTTGATCTGCTTGGTGTTTCCGGTGTTTCCCGTGTAAAAACTTTTGCAGGCTGTGAACAGGAATATTTCCTGATCGACAAGAAGTTTTATACCGAGCGTCCTGATCTTGTCATGTGCGGTCGAACCCTGCTTGGTGCTCTTCCACCTAAAGGCCAGCAGCTTGAAGATCACTATTTTGGTTCGATTCCTGACCGTGTACTTGAATTCATGCAGGATGTCGAGCATGAGCTCTATCTGCTTGGTATTCCGGCCAAGACCCGTCACAACGAGGTTGCTCCCCATCAGTTCGAAATTGCCCCGATTTTTGAAGAGGCCAATATCGCTGTTGACCACAACCTGCTTGTCATGGAAGTGATGAGAAAGGTTGCCGACAAGAAAGGCTTAGCCCTGCTTCTTGCTGAAAAGCCGTTTGCTGGTATCAATGGATCAGGTAAACACAACAACTGGTCGATCGGTACTGATACCGGTATCAATCTTCTTGATCCAGGTGATACTCCTGAAAAAAATGTACAGTTCCTTGTTTTCCTTGTTGCTGTCCTGAAAGGCGTCTACAAGAGAGCTGATGTTCTCAGAATGTCTATTGCCAGCATGGGCAACGACCACCGCCTTGGCGCCAATGAAGCTCCTCCGGCTGTTGTAACTGTATTCCTTGGCGAGTTGCTTGAAAGGGTACTTGATGCAATCGAAAGCGGCAAGGTTGACTTGAAAACAGAGAAACAGGTACTTAATCTCGGACTTTCTCAGGTTCCTATTGTCAACAAGGACTACACCGACCGTAACCGTACATCACCGTTTGCATTCACCGGCAACAAGTTCGAGTTCAGAGCTGTCGGCTCTTCTCAGGCCGCATCTGTACCGAATATGGTGCTCAACACTCTTATGGCTGAAGCTGTAGACGAGATATCTGACGCTATTTTAGCAAAAATTAAAGCTGGAAAGGAAAAAGATTCGGCCATTCTTGAAACCCTTCGCGAGCAGATTACCGCTACCAAGGCTATCCGTTACCAGGGTGACAACTATGCCGAAGCCCTTCAGAAGGCCGCAGCAGAGAGAGGTTTGCCGAACCTGAAGAACACTCCACAGGCACTTAGAACCCTGCTTAAAAAAGATGTGCAGGATGTCTTTGTTAAATATGGTGTCCTGAGTCTTCAGGAGATAGATGCTCGCCTCAACATCAGGCTTGAGCGTTATGTCAAGGGCATTGACATTGAAGCCCGCACCCTGCAGCTCATGCTGAAGACCTTTGTTATTCCCGATGTATCCGAATATCAGGGCGATCTCGGTAACTCCTTCAATAACCTGCTCTCTGCCGCTGACGCTATCGGTCTTTCCGACAAGGCGCTCAAGAGTCAGGCTGACAACTTTAAATTGGTGGCCGAAAACCTTTCAACACTTATTGATCTGACTGCCGAACTCGATGAGGCTGTTGAAAAAATCGAGACACTGAACACTGAGTTTGAAAAGGCAGATTACTGCGCCGATGAACTTCTTCCGTTCATGAATAAAGTGCGTGTTGTAGCCGACAATCTCGAACAGGTTGTTGACCGCAGCCGCTGGCAGCTTCCGACATACTCGGAAATGCTCTTTCAGCATTAATCGATACTATCATCCAGCAAAAAAGGTCCGCATGTGCGGGCCTTTTTTTTGTTTCTTAAACCTCGGCTCTGTTCTTCACTCCCCGATAATCTTGATAAGCACCTGCATCCAGAGTTCCTTGTGGTACGATTTTAGCGGTCAAGTGGTGAAAGGTTGTTCAAAAAAGAGGTTCAAAGAAGTAATGCAAATATTTTTATTGCAAACCTTAACTTATGCCTTATTTTTATCATCCGGTTCCAATTTTTCTGAAAAACAACCAATACCGACATGCCTGAGGTTTTTCATTATCCCGTGACCTATCCCGCATGGTGGATGGATTCCTATTTTCTTCTCACCTGGTGTCTTGGTATGCTTTTTCTAAGTGTCGGATGGGCTATTTTTTTCCGGTACGGGAAATTTTCCTACGGCGTCGATCTTGGCTGCTTCTGGAAATCTACGCTCTTGCTTGTGCTGACGACCATATCGCTTGGTGGTCCCAATTACTACAATACCCGGTTTGTGGGGGAGCATGGCCAGGATGGCGATGCAATCAAGATTTCCGGCGACAAGTTGCTCTATCTGGATCGTAAAGGCAATCAAAAAGAGCTTGCACTTGCTCATATAACTCGAATTTACCAGGAGAGCATTACCTATAATCCGCCTCCAAAAATCTTTATTGTTGCCGGAAAAGCCCCTGTCAGGGACTCTCTCTTTGTAACAACAAATCTTCCTGACTACAAGGATTTTCTTTCATCTCTCGCCAAAAGAACTGGTATTGAAGCAAAGCTCCGATAGAAGGGAAGGATAGATAACCATGCCTCTTTTTGGAGAACAACCACCTTGTGACGAGCTGCTCCTTGTTGCTGAAATAGGCAATACAACCGCATCGTTTGCGCTTTTCAAAAATGAACGGTGTCTTGAAGTGCATAAAGTGCCTTCATCACTCCTCTATGGATACGATGATGTTGCCGCCCAGATAGTACCTATGCTTCTGAACTATCCAGCTCTTTGTAATGCTGCACTCTGCAGTGTGGTGCCTTCTGTCGGTGGAGTAGTGATGAGCGCTCTTCGTCATCATCTGACCGGTCAGGTGCTGGAGGTAACTGCATCAATGCAGCTGCCGTTTATGCTGCACTACGACTCGCCTGATTCCTTTGGTGCCGACCGTATTGCCCTTTGTGCCCTCTGCAGCTTGCTCTACCCTGAAGAGTCGGCTATTGCGCTTGATATCGGCACAGCTATAACTGTTGATGTGCTCGGTTCCGACCAGCACTATCTCGGTGGTCTTATCATGCCCGGTCTTGACCTTATGGCAAAGTCTCTGAAGCAGCATACCGCCCGGCTTCCCCTGGTAAGTATGGAGCTCCCCGACACGCTTCTTGGAAGCGCCACAGACGAGTGCATCAGGAACGGGATTATTCTTGGCTGTGTATCGGGTATTGATGGACTTCTTGTGAAAATTAAAACCTGGCTTGCAGAAGAGCGTCAAGCAGAGAAAGTCAGGGTGTTTGCCACTGGCGGAAGTGCAAAGCTCATTGCAGGAATGCTTGCAATTCCACCTCTGCTCGATGAGCTTGCAGTACTAAGGGGCACACGCTATCTCTTCACCTTGAATGCTCACTCTGCCCACTGAAGAATATCCGAGCCTCATTGATGGCTTTCAGCACGGCTCTATCTTCAACATTTTCCTCAAGCTGAAACGCCTCTCCCAACCTTTTCAGCAGCACAAAGCGGAGTTTTTTATCAAGTTTTTTCTTGTCAGAGAACATGTTTTCAAGCAGAACCTCACTTTCGATATCAAGAAACCTGCGCTTCAGCACCCCTGTTGGAAACCGGAATCTCTTCAGGATAGAGAGCCCTCTTTGAAGCGATACGTTATCAAGATAGCCAAGATTGTGTGATAAAACGAGCGCACACGCCATGCCGATGGTGACCGCCTCACCGTGACGCAGATATTTGTACTCTGCCAGTTTTTCAAGTCCGTGCGCAAAGGTATGGCCGAAATTCAGGGTTGCCCTAATTCCGTTGGTCTCCCTGAAATCTTTTGTTATTACATCTTCCTTGATACATGCGCTTTTTTTGACTGCTTCAGTCAGCCACGGCTCCTGAAGATTGGTAATATCTTTGAAATGAAGGTCAAGGAAAGAGAGAAAAGCTTCGTCAGCAATAAAACCGTACTTGATCACTTCCGCCATTCCGGAATATATTTCCCGCTGAGGCAGGGTTTCAAGGTATGAGGGATCAATCAGCACCAGTTCAGGAAGATGGAAAAACCCGATAAGATTTTTGCCGAGCGGGTGGTTGATGGCAACCTTTCCCCCAATCGAGCTGTCGGTCATGGCCAGCAGTGTGGTAGGGAGCTGGATCACCGGTATGCCCCTGTAATAGCTGGCCGCTATAAACCCCCCGAGGTCACCAACAACACCTCCTCCGACCGCAAGCAGGTTCCAGCTCCGGTCAACATCCGCCCCGATCATGCTGCCATAAAGCCGGTATGCGGCATTGAAACTTTTGGACGCTTCACGTGCCGGAACAACCAGCTCCTTCCACTGAAAACCCTCTTTGCCCAGCGTCTCAAGAAGCTCCTCTCCATAGAGTTTACGGGTGTTTTCATCAAAGAGTACCACGGTTTTTTTTGAAAGGCCATGGGTTGTGAATAATGCACCAAGTCCGGCAGTAACAGGCGTCTCAACAATTATCGTGCTCACATTTTAATGGTTTAATATTAATCCGTTGTATTGAATGAGGTTTTTCGGACATAGCGCTCTATTTTCCGGGTCAGCTCCTCGACTGTAGATCCAATGCGGTGAATATCAGTCTGAACAGTTATGTCAGCGCTTTCATACCTCGGCTCACGTTTGGAGAGTATGGTTGATATTTTCTCCTCAATTTCTTCGCGCGAAAGCTTCCGACCCTTATCACCTCTCAAGAGTGGCCTGTCGGTTTTATTGAAGAGTCTTCTGGCAAGGGTTCTGGCGGGTGACTTCAGATAGACCAGAGTACCTGATGCTTTGATAAGTTCATAAGAACGGTCATGTTCAAGAACACCTCCACCAAGGGAGATCACCAGATTGGTTTGTTCAACTACTTGTTCAAGGGAGTGAAATTCAAGATTTCTGAAGAACTCCTCTCCATTTTCGGCAAAAATCCGGGTAATGGTTTTACCAGCATGTTTTTCAATAGTCTGATCAAGGTCTATAAACTCATAACCAAGCGAGTTGGCCAGCAACGGCCCTATCGTCGATTTACCCGATCCGCTGAACCCGGTTAAAAAAATCAATGAACTCTGCTTCTTCACGGTTGACTGTTAAAACTTTCCTGATATCTCTGTGACATAAAAAAAATCAGCACATTTCAGTTGTCCTCATTGTCGGCAAATATAGACAATAAAGCAAAAAAAGCATTGTTCACCGGTAGATTGAAGAAGAGTGTGGATTTTCAAAATTTTTCAAAATCATCCCGAAGTAATCTTCTGCATAGGAGAAGCGTTGAGGAGACTATCACAAATCCATGTGTAACCCCATACTGCAGGCCAGACGCACCACATTTCCGTCAGGCTTTTGACCTTAAGCAAACATAGGCAGAATATCAAGTACTTTGTATCTTCTGGATAATTGGTTTCTTCTTTTGTGATTCCTTTTGGCGAACTAACATGGCTTTTGTACGTTTCTGCCAAAACTTCAGTTGCTCTTGTTGTGTGACAATCAATCAGGCGTAATAGTACTCCTAACAATTCATCAACCTTTGAATTTCCAGCAGATTAAGGTCGATACCGTGATTTAGTTTCACTGCTTTATTAAAGGGCACCTGTACAATTTTGTCATTGGTGAGTCCTATCATGATACTTTTCTGGTCATCAAGCAATGCTTCCACGGCGGCAACTCCTATTCTTGTAGCATTCACTCGATCTTTGGCGGTTGGACTACCTCCTCTCTGAATATGACCAAGGATTGAGACTCGTACATCCAGATCGGGGTGTTCAGCACGCACTTTTTCTGCAATTTTCATGGCGCCTCCAGCTTCATCCCCCTCAGCTACAATAATAATTCCGCTGGTCTCTTTGTTTTTGTATCCTTTACTCAAAAATTTTTTCAGTTCTTCATGCTGTTCTTTCGATTCGGGAATTAAAATGACCTCAGCTCCACAGGCGATGCCACTATTCAATGCAAGCAAGCCCGCTTCACGACCCATTACTTCAACGAAGAAAATCCGTCCATGTGAACGGGCTGTATCTCTGATTTTATCAACAGCTTCCACGACGGAGTTCAATGCGGTTTCGTATCCAATGGTATAATCAGTTCCATACATATCATTATCAATAGTGGCAGGAATGCCAATAAATGACATATTGAATTCCTGTGACATCACCAAAGCACCGGTAAAAGAGCCATCACCTCCAATGACAACAACGGCATCAATGTCATTTTTTTTTAATTGATAATAAGCGCGATTACGACCTTCAGGAGTTCTGAATTCATCACTTCGGGCTGTCTTAAGCATTGTTCCGCCCAATTGCAGAATACCACTGACATCTGACGCTTTCAGTGGTATAAAATCACCTTCAATCATTCCCTGATACCCACGACGGATTCCAACAACTTTCAGCTTTTTGGCGATAGCTGCACGGGTTACAGCACGAATAGCTGCATTCATTCCAGGGGCATCACCGCCGGAAGTAAAAACTGCTATTTTTTGTAATTTTCTGTTTTTCTGAACAGCATCGGGGCTCATATTTTTCAGTGTCATCAACAAGTTTTTTAACTCAACCAACAGAAATCACAAGAATTGAGTTGACAACATGCATTAATAAGAGCTGAGGAGCAATTTTTTTTACTTGTCATGAGTGAACTCCGATGTTAATTCTCATAATCTTGACAATTAATAAGCGCTTCACAAAAAATAATTCCGTAAGAAAACATACCAGACACAAAACAGGTACACATGTACTATTAGGCATTATTGAGCCGTACTGGCGACCCTTGTGGTCGCCCTCAGTAGCCAAGCAAATACTAAATGATTTCAGGAAAGCTTACGGAGTGACTGATTGCAGAGCGCTTAGCAGAATTCGAACAAGCAGTCACGTAATGAGCTATGCCTGCTTTGTTTGTATTGTTGAAGGTATATATGATTTCAGTAAACTCATTTCCGCTCCGCCTGGATTTTTTATCCAGCATCCAGCCCTGTAAATTACCGGCTTATCATTCTCTCCAATATTTTCCGAAGCTCGCTCATTTCCATATTGTTCTTTTCAGCAATCGATTTTAGCGGCGTATCGATTTTAACTTCTATTCCTTTCTGTTGTAATGCAAGCTGCAGCGAGGTTGCTGAAACACCAGCCTCATCGGCTATTTCCTTCAAGGTTTTTTTTCCGAAACCCTGACCCTGCAGTTTATGTTCGCCGGGTTCTGCTGGTGCAATAAATTCATAAACTTTTTCTGCGCTCATACCGTTTGCAGCAGCTATTTCAGCAAGAGTCTGTTTCTGGGAAGCAACTTTTAATCCAGCTTTTTCCAGCTTTGTTTTTAAGGCATCAGGATCACCACCAAGACCTGGTTGCTCTGCAAGTTGCGTAAGGGTCATAAGTTCTGCATGTGGAACCGGGGCTTGCTTCTCCCGACGTTCCCAGGAGTCGGAAATTGTATTGCCAAATTTGATGACTGCCGAGAAAGGTTGGATACCATAGTATGTCCCTATACCAAACAAACAGGAAAGAGTTATTATGGTAAGCAGTTCTGCAGGGCTTTTCAGGCCTTCTGTTGTCTTTGATTTCAGGTATGAGAGAAATGCTTTCCAGTTAATAAAAAAGAGATGAAACAGAGAGAGAATTAAAAAGGCAAACCCGAAAATAATATGCTGGTGCTGCCATCCTCTTTTTGTCAGACCGATCATTCGCCACTCAGTCCAGTTAGCAACCCTCCCTGGTGGAGAGATATAGAGGATCACTCCCGATACAAGCATCATGAATAATGCAATGAAAAGCCCGAAGCTTATAAAAACCCGCCAACTGAATGATTTTTTCATGGTTCAGTGATAGTTGGTTTCCATTGCTTGGTAGTGTGGCAAGTCGAGCAGTTGGTCTTCGACTGGATGTGCAGATTGTTATCCGGCTGGTCACGTATATGGCATCGTATGCACTGCGCTGAAGCACTCAGCTTTCTATGGTCAAAGCTTGCGTGCTGTTCAGCGGTTGTTGCTGCATTTGCTGCAGGAGTGAACAGCACGGCTAAAATGATAAACAATAATCTTTTCATGGTGTCAAGAGTGCCAGTACTCTGTCTATTATGGATTCATTCCCCGGCCTCGGCCCATCCCCATCCCTTGACCCTGACCCTGACCCATCCCGCGTCCCATACCCATGTTCGGGTTGTACTGATCCCACACCCATTCTGCTACAGCCCTCAGTTCTGAATCCGGCAGTGGTTGAGCAGGCATAATACCGAACCTTGTAATGGCTTGTGGATCAATAGCGTTCTCCTTTTTTGGTGATTTCAGGTATGCAGCAAGGTGATTAACACCCTCTATTTTTGTTTTGAATTTCTGATGATAGTGAGAAGCGAGAGGAGTAATAGGCGGTGCGGTTTTTGGTGGAGGCATAACAGAGTGACACATGCTGCAGTTCTTGTCGAAAATAGCTTTGCCATCTGTTGCTGCTTGCGCTACAGAATTAAACAACAATCCCACACTCATTACCATCAGTAATCGTTTCATGGCTAAATAGGTCATTAAATTTATCAGAAAATTTTTTATCATATCCAATTATTTAAATGTACTAAAATAATCATTACAAGGCTAAATAATTTATTGATACAATAGGCAGCTTAAATGTTGAAATTTTTTAAGTTGTTTAAAATAAATATTTTAAACGATTTTTTTGTTGGCGTTTTCTAATAAATTTA
Source organism: Chlorobiaceae bacterium (assembly GCA_012972835.1). Lineage (GTDB taxonomy): Bacteria > Bacteroidota > Chlorobiia > Chlorobiales > Chlorobiaceae > Chlorobium. Next base: position 147,739 of record JABDHK010000010.1, read on the forward strand.
AGATCTTTTTAAGAATTAAAAGTGGGTGCGTTTAATGTTTGGCAAGTAACAATTGTGAATAAATTCGCTAAATCAAATGCCGCTTTATTTACAATTGTTAATAAGCTGTATGTTTTGTTTTAGTCTTTAGAGATAAATTATTTTTCAGTAGTACGCCATTATATATCAATTGTTTATCAATGAGCAAAGTTGTATTTTTAAACGAATAAACGTTTATTCTTTATCTGTAGTCTCACCAACCTTTAACCATAAAGAACCAATGCAAAAAAATGTAGGGCAAATAGATAAAATAATCCGGATTGTTATCGGGATAGCAGTTATTGTTGTAGGTGTCATCAATCAATCGTGGTGGGGAGCTGTTGGAATTGTGCCGCTTCTAACCGCAACGATTGGTTTTTGTCCTCTTTATACCTTACTGAAGATTTCGACAGGCGAAAGTTGTTGCTGCAATGAAAAACCTGGAAAAAACAGCTCCTGCAAATTATAATCGGTTAAGTGATATTTCCCCACGAATCAAAGAGATGTACAAAGCAACTTTTATCTTTGCTTCAGGTTGCTTTGTACATACTTTGTAGATCAATCCTTAGGTGTTTGTCAGGAGTGCCCGCCCACGACAATTCTCATAATCTTTACATTTAACACAACAAAACGAACAAGCTGCCAGAGCAGATTTTTTCGCCAGTAGAGAGTTCCTTTTGATGGTACCGGCGGGTAAGCTTCGTCATAATATGCCTTGACTTTATTTGTGCCCATAGCTTTTCAGAGAGTTAAGGTTATCATCAAAATTTAAGGTTATTCTGGAATCAACCACCAGAAAGGGTAGCCTTTTGCCTTATGGAAAAAGAGGTAGTGCAGGATTACTTTCAGCCAATGCCCAGCAAGTCCAGCCTCTCCGAGAGAGTAGTTCATGTCGCGGCCCCATTCAGGATACTTTTTCCAGTCAGGCACAACAGGGAAAAGAGTCATTGACGCGCCAAGTCCATCAAAAGAACCAAACCCAGCCGATACAACACATGCAGCACCCATTCTGCTCATTGAAGCTTTATGGCGATGTTCCGGAGCACCCTGAATTTTTTCTGCAATGTTGAGCGCTACAATTTTACCCATAACACCTGCTGGCATTCCGGTACGTGGTGCTGTCGGAAAAATCTGTCGGCCACTTGGGCTTGACATGGGTTTTGAAATCGGATGCGGTGGAGCAAAGGCAATGCCCGGAGCATAGATGTTTTTGAACAGAGGGTTCTGGTAAAGCGATGGCCAGTCATCAGCGTCCCAATTCTCAAAAGGTTTGGCTGTATAATTTGCATCAACCTTCATAAACTTGTTTGGCGCAAAGATCTTCTCGGTAATTTCAGTTCCACTTTTGTCATGTGCGGTTAGTCCGACCCCTGAAAATGAGGGGATGAGCATGGCAAAATCAAACTCCTGTGTCAGCTCCTCACCTTCAAGTGTCTCGTAATATGCCTTGCCTGATTCAACTTTATGGACTCCAGCTCGCCTGACCCAGTTGATGCCATACTCGGCCATAATGGATTCCGTAAATACCTTTGTCGGGGTGTAGTAGCCGCCTCTGTTAATAAATGCGCCTCCCATACCAAAATCCCCAAGCTCATACTCATTGGATAACCAGGTAATTTGCGCCTTATCGCTCAGACCTCGTTTTGAGATCTCCCATGCAACATTCAGAATGTATTCAAAGGCCGCTCCCTGACAGGTTGCCATAGCGTGGCCAGTGCCGATCAAGATACGCTGCTTATGACCAGCTTGCATCTTTTTGATATTGTCCTGAAGATGTTCCCAAGCGTGGGCAGCATGGCTGTAAGTGCAAACCGAAAAGCTGTTTTTATCGGGGCCAAGGCCCTCGGTTGCCTCGAAATTAAGCTTCGGACCAGTTGCATTGACAAGATAATCGTAATCAACTTTTTCGGTCTGACCATTTCGTACTCCATCGGTATACTCAATCGTCACATACCCTTTCTGAATTTCTGCATCACCTTCCGGATGGATTTCGATCGCTTTGGCTTGTTTAAGCACAATGCCCCAGCGGGTATAAACTTTTTTTAGTTCAAACCGGACATCATCAATAGACATCTGACCAACTCCGACCCAGATGTTGGATGGAATCCACTGATAGTAGCTGTTCGGGGTAACAACGACAACTTCATGATGTTTACCAAGTTTCTTTTTAAGAAAAGAGGCTGCGGTATGTCCAGCAACACCGGCACCTAAAACTACAACCTTTGCCATACGCTTACTCCAGGTTTTAAATGGTTCTGAATGGGGCTCTGATCTTGTTTGATTGAGCAGGAGAAATACTTAACTGTTGAACGTTTACTTGAATGCATGACCGGGTACAACACCGACCGCCTTGAGAATTTTAGCCAGAGGGCAGAAACCTGTAAATGCAGCTTGAAAAAGGTTTGCTCCTACAAAACCAGTGAACCAGAGCCAGTTCTGATTATGATAGATGGAGAGTAAAACGCTGGAAAGAATAAAAACGCCAGCAATGGCAAGTACAACACGATCAATATTCATCTCAGTAATATTTTATGGTTAGGATACTATGGTTTGGCGGCGGTTACCAGAAATACCGGATAGGCTGCGGTTGCGCCTGCTCTGTTTGTTTTGTTGAAGGTGTATATGGTCTCAAACGATGTTACTTGAAGCCCGGCAGCATTCAGTAAAGCAGTAAGCTCAGCCCGATCAAACCCGTGATGAACTTTTTCAAGCTGGTCGTCATGAAACAAGCCATCTTCAACATCAAGATCAGCCAGAGCGATTATGCCTCCGGAAGGGAGAAGCTTGGATAGCCGGTTCAGAAATTCTGAGGTTTCATCAATATGGTGAAGCGTCATGCTGCTGTAAATCAGCTCAAAACTTTTTTCATTGAGCACGTTCTCCGATGGTGATGCTAGATTGGTGCAGCTTGCCTCAATGCTCTCTATTCCGGAGCTTCTGATTTTCTCCTGAAGAACAGCAAGCATCTCTCTGGAGGTATCAATTGCTGCAAGACTTTTCACCAGCGGCGCAATCTCCATTGAAACCAGGCCTGTGCCGCATCCGAACTCCAGAGCATGCATGGTTTTATTGGGATTTGTTGCTGCAATGATTGCTTTGGCAACGCTGTGTGCGACCGCTCGGCGTTGAGGATTTTCATCCCATTGCGCTGCCTCGCGATTAAATTTATCAGGACTGTTCCAATTGTCAACCATAGCGAGAACGAGTAAAAGGTTATAAAATGGTAAAAAAACGTCAGGGCTGCAGCTCACTCATACATCCTCCCTTACGCTTCAGGGAAGCTCCACATTGAGGACAGGATGTCTCCCTGCAAGGCTCTCCCTTCAAGTGTGGAAGTTCCATACCGCACTCAGGGCAGATACAAATATCAGGGCGCTCGGTAGGAACAGAGTCACAGAGAGAGCGGATCACCCCTCCCTGGATGCAGAGTTGCTTACCGTCAACTATGGCTTCAGCTACTTTTCTATGGGCAGCTTCGAGAATACGGCCAAAGGTTGGACGCGATACATTCATCTGAACGGCAGCATCCGCCTGGTATAAACCCTCCTTGTCAGCCAGTCTTATGGCCTCCAGCTCGTCTACCGTCAAAAGAACGGTTTTCAGTTCCTTGTCAGGTACGCCATCAGGTTTGAAACAGGTGACCTTCGGCAGATCCTGGACACAGCGGCAGTGGGTAGGTCTGCCGACTCTCTTGTTTTTCATAGCCATCGTTTGGAAAGTTTATAATAATGGCCCCAGCTCTTTTTTAGCCAGTGACCGACCACTGGCATAGGAATGAAGAGTTCCCGTACAGTGTTTCTATAAACAAATCCTGCGCTATCGCCCATGTCCATCACACACACAACATTCAAGTGCTCCTGATAACCCTTAATTGCCCCCTTTTGACCGGCATGTTCAATGGCAGCATTAACTGCTGCATTGTTTGCCATTAATTCAGCGATATGCCCCTGCTTTGCCTTCCAGTCGGGACCTTCAAGAGCTGCTGCATCACCAACCGCATACCATCCCGAGATGCCGTCGATCCGGCAGAAATTATCGATACAAATAAATCCCGCGCTGTTTTGAGGCAAGTTTGATGCCTTGATTAATTCATCGCCTTCACCGGCAGGAATAAACATGGTCAAGTCACTTTGAAGCTTGCTCTGATCTTCAAAAACAACTCCATCCTCTACAAACCGGCTTATTTTTTTACCGTAACGAGTATCAAAGTTATTGGCTTTAAACATGGTGCTCATCGCTGAGAGCGCCTTTTTTCCCATTCGGGCACCGGGCTCTGCCATGGGGGCAAAAAAGGTCATCTCGAACTGCTCCCGGATGCCAAGCTTTTTGAGATGGTGGTGCAGGTTAAAAAAGAGTTCAAAGGCCGGACCACCCCTGACACTACTACTGTCTTTAGGATTGCCGCCAAATCCGAAGGCAATTTTGCCGATTCCTCGTTCAACAAGTTCTTCGATCTTATCCTTCAGGACGAGTGACTCTTCCGGATTGCCACAGATTGAACAGGTATGTTCAATTCCTTTATGCTTCATCTTTGCAGCTCCAAGGGCAACAACAACAAGAGCAGGGGAGTTTCGAATACCCGTGTGTTCCAGCGTGATGGTCTTCTGAATTCCATCCAGAGCAATAACCCTGTCGATGGTGAGAGAAAAACCGTGCTTGTCTGCCAGCTTAGATAAAGGCATTGAAACATTTCTGAACTTTTCACTACCCACCGGTATCCAGATTGCTAGGGGATAGATAAAAAGGTAGTCCCGGTCAGAGACAAGCTCAACCTGAAACCCTTGTTTACGAAAAGCAATGGCTGATGCAACACCTCCAATGCCTCCACCAAGAATCAGCACTTTTTTCATTGTTACACTCTTTTTTACGGCGATAATGGTTAGCGTGTGACCGTTGTTACGACAAACTCAGGAGGTGCCTGTATGTGCTTTTTAACGGCGCAGAGATTAGCCGCGCTGATCACAGCATCCTTGTATTTTTCAGGGAAATCAGGAGGCAGTTCGATGGCGATCTCGATTTTTCCTATACCGCGGCCTGACTCCTTGACAGTGTGAGATTGAACAATCCGGATATCATCTGTCGGGATACCTCTGCTCTGGCAAAAGGATAAGACAAAGATACCCGCACAGGTGCCGATTGAGGCAAGAAAGAGGGAAAATGGTTCGGGAGCGGAACCCTCTCCTCCGGCATATTTTGCCTGGTCAGTATGAAAGGTAAAGCCATTAAACTCAGCATTTACCTTCTTTCCTCCTCCGAACGTTACGATCATTTCGCTTTTCATAAGAGACAACAGTGACAATGGTTGATGGAGAACGTGAAAGTAATTATAAGCATAAGCTCATAATAAAACAAACTTCATAAGTGTGTTATAGACAAATCCACAAAGGAAGCGGAATGTTTTCTCTAAAACGGTACCGTTGAAAAAAATTGTTGATAAAGAAAACCGGTTGTTTTTTTCCTGTTATTTCTTCATCTTATACCTGTACCTGGTACAGGTATAACGACATTATATTAATCATCAACTTAACCTGCAAGCCATAGAGGTATGATTGTGAAATCTTTCCTATTTATTTTGATTATTGGACTTGCTTTTCTCGGTGGATGTAGCCCTGAGAAGGCATCGGTTAACAAAGAATTATCTACATCAAAAGATGTGACTTCGGGGGAGCTCAAACTTGCCAGTGGCAAAGCAGTTTATGAAGCAAACTGTGGAGGTTGCCATGATTCGGGTGTGGCAGGAGCGCCTAAACCAGGTGATAAAGCTGCATGGAGCGAAAGAATTGCCCACGGGGGGATGGATATGATTATAAAAAAATCCATTGAGGGATATGACGGAAAAACCGGAATGATGCCTGCAAAGGGTGGCAACGCAAGCCTTGAAGATAAAGAGGTCATGAGCGCTGTTGCCTACATGACCCGGAAATTTTAACTGATCCCGACTTCCAAGTAAGTGACCGGCACTATTATGGACGCCGATTTATTATGTAATCTACCAACTGAACCAGATAATATGACAGACAATAAAGTTCTTCCCATTACCAATGACGTCAGTTGGATCGGGGTGCTTGATCCAGGTCTCATTACATTCGACATAGTCATGGAGACGAAATATGGAACAACCTACAATTCCTATTTCATCAATGCCGAGAAAAAAGCCATTATTGAAACTACCAAGGAGAAGTTCTGGCCTGAATATCTGGCTAAAATAAAACAGGTTACTGATCCGGCTGACATTGCATACATCATTGTTGACCATACTGAACCTGACCATTCAGGAAATGTCAGAAATCTGCTTGCTGTGGCACCTGATGCAATCGTTGTTGGCAGTGGCAACGCCCTCAAGTTCCTTCGCGATCAGACTGGGCATGACTTCAAGGCACTTGTTGTGCAAACCGGCGATACCCTGAGTCTCGGCAATAAAACCCTGCATTTCATCAATGCACCAAACCTGCACTGGCCTGACACCATCTACACATGGCTTGAAGAAGACCGTGTTCTTTTCACTTGCGACTCCTTTGGATCCCATTTTTGCCATGAAGAGATGTATGATGATGCTGTTGGCAACTTTGTCGATGCCTTCACCTACTACTTTGATTCCATACTGAGACCATTCAGCAAGTACATGCTTCAGGCTATTGAAAAAATCAAACCACTTGATATCAAGGTCATCTGTCCCGGCCACGGACCAATACTGAGGTCACACTGGCAGGAATATGTTGACCTTTCATGGATGTATGCGACCAAGGCCGTTGCGATGCCGAATGACAAAAATATTCTCATCGCCTATGTTTCCGCATACGAAAACACAACACTTATGGCTGAAAAAATTGCAGAAGGTATTCGTCAGTCGTGTGACTTCATCATCGATATCTGTGATATTGAAACGGTTAACTTTGTAACCCTTGAAGATAAAATTGCTCACTGTTCAGGACTGATCGTTGGATCTCCAACCCTGAACCAGAATATTCTGCCACAGATCTATCAGTTGTTTGCTGCTATCAATCCTATTCGTGACAAAGGAAAGCTTGGAGCTGCTTTCGGTTCCTATGGCTGGAGCGGTGAAGCAGTCAAGATGATAGAAACAAATTTTTCGATGCTCAAATTGAAGGCTTTTGATCAAAGCGTCAGGGTTAAGTTCAAACCCCATGCTGAGGAATTTGCGCAGTGCAATGCTTTTGGGAAGGCCTTTGCTGAAAAAATGATTGAAATCTATAAGCTGAGCTGCAATCTCTGAATGAAACAAAAAGAGAAGGACATTCATTAGGTTTTCCAACCACTCTGTATCCGTCATGCTGCCGATGACTCATCTCCTCATCATGGTGGAGTGACGGTAATGTTAGAAAAACCGGCTTAATTTTTGACACATCGGACTGAAAAACCGGTTTTTTTATTGGCCATCCCCCTTCGCAATGCTGAATCGAAGTAGCCGAGCGACCGACACCATGCGGTTTTTGCAGACGATTCTGTTGAAGACCATAACCGGCTGTATTGCCCTGAGGGCATGAAATTTCCGTCACTATCCCTCCGTGCACCTGCAGGCAGGGCATCGAAGCCGCTTTTGTTCTTTTTTTCTTGTGCCGGTTCTTTCCAGAGTTTTTCTGCTTTCAGTGCACCACCAGCATCACCTGTGCCTCCCAGGAGTTCGCTCACCGCACTCCATTCTGCATCGGTGCCCACATGCCATCCCTCCATAGCAAGTCCTCTTGGGTCGTTGACCGCGTACCAGTTATAGAGTTTTCCATAGGTTTTTCCGTTGTCCAGGTTGTTGAGGTTGTAACACCAGGCCCCCGTTGTGAGGTTTGCCCATTCCTTGGCATCTTTTACTTCAGGAATGGGGTCACCATTCCGGTAGTGAGTAACATCAAGATTATTACCTGTCCAAAGCATTGAGCCAATCTGAGCGGTGCTATAACTGTTTCCGTCACGATCAACAACTTTTTGGGGGTGACTGCTGCATCCTGCAGATAAGAAGATGGTTACAATTGCCCCGATTAATACAAATTTTTTTTGTCTACCCATTATGCATATGTGGCTGAATAGTTGCTATGACTCCTTTGCTAATTATAAACATGTGCTCATAATCAAGCAAGCTTCAAGGCTGACTTTTATGTTTTGCTTATTTTTTTTAAGCCATAGAACATGGCAAACGATATGATGCCAAGAAGTATCGAAAAAACAGCTGCTTTTTCAAAGTTTCCTTCAAACACTGCATTATAGATAGCCAGTGAGACAGTTTCTGTTTTACCAACGATATTACCTCCAAGCATAAGCGTAATGCCAACCTCTCCAAACGAACGACCAAGAGAGAGAATCAGCCCGGTAAACATGGAGTGGCGGATAGCGGGAAGGACAACAAAGAGATATGTTTCGAATTTGCTTTTTCCAAGTGTCCATGCAGCCTCTGGAAGTGATGGACTCATTTCAGCAATGGCAGCCTGAACCGATTTTACTACCAGTGGCAGCCCTGCTATAAATGAAGCAATGAACACTCCATTTCTACTGAAAATGATTTCAGTTCCAAGGGCCTGGAGTGGGGCACCTATCCAGCCGTTCCTGCCGAGAAGGATAAGGAGCAGAAAGCCGGTCGCAATTGGTGGAAAAACAAGTGGCAGAGTAATTATAACATCAGCAAAACTTCCAAAAAAGCTTCTTTTACCGGTTAAAAGATAACCAGACAGAACACCGGTTGCAAGATGAAGAGGTAGTGTTATCGCTGCGGTCTTCAAACTAAGCATTACCGGAGCGACAATATCCTGCCATACAAGCATACTGATATTCATAGCCATCAGAGGCCGTAATGCTTAAGGATTACAATACTTTCCTTCTCATTAAGAAATTTTAGAAATGCTTTTACCTCTGGTCGATTTTCAAATCCACTCACAACTCCTCCTTGAATAAGAATCGGTGTATACAAAGACTGATCCGCAGCAAAATATCCCCCAATGTTATCCTGAATGCCTATAGCATCGGTAATGTTTATGAAACCGCAGTCAATTTCACCTGATACAAGATAGGCTGATACCTGTGGGACTGTTGAGACTGCTATGATTTTAGGGGCAACTATTGCAGATAACCCGGCGTTTTTCAGGTACTCCGTTGCAGCATGGCCATATACTGCTTTGTTTGCATCAGGAATGCCTACTCTTGTGATCTCTTTGTTCCGGATTTCCGCGATACTTGTCAGATGCAGTCCTTTTCTCCAGGCGAGAACCAAATTTCCATTGCCTACTGGATAGTAACTTGAGAAATTGATACCGGAGTGATCAAAAAATGTTTTATCCCCAAAAATGATGGAGACATTCTCACTCATTTTTGCCTGTGAGAAGATCTGCTGCATATGACCAAACACTGCATCAATATGATTTCCGGTTTTTTTTTCATACTGATTGGCAATTTCAACCAGTGGCCGCTTGTACCCCGCACCTCCCGCAATGGTTATATTTTCGGCCCGGAGGTTGAGTGAAAAAAGAGAGAAAAGGAGCAGCAGGGGAAGGTAAATATGTTTTTTCATGGCAGAAGCAGTTAATGAAATACCTTATGAAAAAAATCCCGGCACCAGAGAGTGCCGGGGAGGTGTAACGGAGAAAGAACAGGGCCTAACGGAGAAAAATAGTGATGACTCAGTAATGAAAAGCCAATGTTGCCATCGCAGTAAATGGTGCGCCTGGCTGATAGGATGTTTGCAGTGTTTTATAATCTGATGTGCTGATCATACTGACATATGCTTTGTTGAAAATGTTTATGAACGACAGGGAGCAATCGACATTCTTGAACCCCAGCGTTTTGCGGCTCCAGGTAATATCAAGATCAAAAAGTGTTGCACCGTCAATCTTTTCATTATGCATTACATCACCATATCGAACTGATGTATATCTGATAATGGGTGATATTGTGATATCGCCGGTTTTATAGCTTATCATGCCTTTGCCCATAAATTCAGGAGCATCGGGCACCTGCTCTCCCTTGACCTTTATGATGCTGCCTGTTGCGTCAGAGTTGACATCCTGGGTGAAATAAAACCTGTTCCATGAGAATGAACCGTAGCATTTCAGCTTTTCTGTTGGCTGGTACTCTGCTTCCATTTCAAAACCGTATGCATCAGCATTGGCATTGGTCGTGGGATAAGTAGCATTCAGCACCGGATCAAAAAGAACCGCCTGCTTGCCATGGTGCATTGCATAGTAAAGGGTTGGTGCTATGCTCCAGTTGCTCCCTTTTGTTTTCATGCCAAACTCGAAATTTTGCGATATCTCCATTTTTTGATTATTCCAGAGCTGCTGAAAGGTTATTCCTTTGCTTGCAAAGCTGCTTGCCTGAGAGATGTAGTAAGGATAGATATCGACATGCGTCACGTAGTTTTCTCCATATGAAGCATGCACTGATGTGTTCTCGCTTATAACTCTGGTCAGGGTAACGTTAGGAAAAAGATCGCTGAATGTTTGTGTATTGAGAGCGCTTGCCGCACTATTGATACCGGGATTCATGGCAAGAGCCTCAGCGGCAGTTACATCGCCGATGCCAGTGGTTGAATAGGTGATAATCGATGGCATGGCAAGGTTCACATACTTAAGCCCTCCATCCAGTTGATAATCGCCAAAACGATATTTTGCATCAATAAACGGAATATTCAGCTCATAGCTTGAGCTGTTCGACAGAAGGCTCCAGTTACTGAACACAAGCTTGCCGTTGACAACAGTGTAGAGCTTCCATGATGTAGGGGGTCCTGGTCTCTCTTGAGTGTGGTACAGATAACCAAGATCAAGATCTATGCCGTTGTACTTTGTGGTGTATTCTGTCAGAATACCTTTAAGACTATGGTCAATGTCCCACTCCCTGATGCGGTTCTGGCCATTCGGAAGAGTCACGGTTTCAAGATAATACCCCTTGTCGGTCCAATAGTAGGGCTTGATATTGAATTTGGATTGTTCCCCGGTTTTGATTTCCAGGTTTGCCATCACCATCCAGTCTTCAAAGTTATTATGATTGTAGCCGTAATAGTCGTAGCTGTTGGGTGTTGTGCCATAATCAAGCTTATAACTGCTGGTAAGGTTGCTGATCTGCGCATAGCTCAAGGGTTTGTAGGTATCTATATTGCCTTTGCCATACGTGAGATATGTTTCCAGCTTCATCCTGTCGCTGAACTCCTCCGTTATCCCCGCCATAACGTTTGTTCTTGTGCTGCCACCCTCTCCCTTCCATTTATCAGCAGCAGTGTCTGAATAGGAGAGAAAAGATTTTAAGCCACCTGAAAGCGCTCCCGAGTCAACTCGAAAAAAGGTTCGGTGGAAATTATCGCTGCCGATACTCTCTTTCATGAGAATTCCGAACGTATTTTCAGGACGACGGATGTTGATGTCGATTTTCCCTCCAACATCAGCGAGACCAAGACCAATCTGAGCTGGCATGACTCCGCTATAGATAGTGATGTTACTAAAGTTCTCAAGGTCATACATAGTTATACCCCCACCAGGTCTTCCTGTTACCGGAAGCCCTTCGATGTTTACTGTTGTTGCCGGTACACCTCCGGATGTTGGTTCAACACCTCTGAAACGAAATGATTCGTGATAGTTTGCAATATCAGCAAGCCCGTATGGATCAACACTCTGCTGGCTGAGCGAAGGAAGCAGGTTGATTGCTTTGTAAACCGACATCTGTGACGGATTCAGTACTTCGGACTCTTTGCCTGTAACTTGCTGCAGCATATCCCCTTTTTTACCGCTAATTGTTATTTCGCTGGCTGTAGATATATTTTGTACTGCCGGAATGGCATCCGGAGGCGTTGCAGCAGCAAACCCTATTTCCGGAGCAGCAAGCAGAAAAACAAGGAGAACTATTTTTTTCATGTGATGTCACTCTTTTCGTTATTTCAATCTGTATATAACGATGATTAAAAAAAATTCAGATTGCAATCTATTCAGCAAAACGTAGATGAACCTCCTTAAAATGAACGATTCCTCAGTTTGGTGATTGCAAAGCGTTATAGCCGCGAATACGCTGTATTTCCAGTTATATAACGAATAATCGGAAGATGCGAAAAAATATTATTATTTCAATAATATTTAGTGTGATATTTAATTTTTTAAAGCAATATATGTTAATAGCCTTTATATTTTCGGTAAATGTCTGGTTTTATAAAAACAGATGAATACGCTGGATGCCGTCATAACAAACATAGTTTTCCAAGAATCACTCTGTTTTCTTGAAATTGATGCTGCAGGTATACTACTGGGTATTTTGTTGTTTGATATTAACCCTCGTTTTAGGGTGGGCTGCAGGGTAAAGGTGCTTTTTAAGGAAACGGAAGTTGCTCTTGCCAAAGGGCTGGCCGGTGAGGTGAGTTTTTCCAATTGCTTTCCTGCCATCGTTACAGGAATCAAGTCGGGCTGCATGCTTGCCGATATTACCCTGAAAAGTGCGGGAGGAGAGCTGAACAGCATAATCACTGTGAGAGCGGTTGCAAAACTTGGCCTTAAAATGAATGATGAGGTTACGGTGCTGATCAGGGCAAGTCAGCTTTCCCTTGATGCCAACCTTGATGATTAATCCGGAAGTGAATAAACTTGTTTGTTGATGATCCATTGTTGTATTACAAAAGCCTTGATTGGCGCCGATGCCCCGTTTGAACTCTCGGTTGATATCTCAATGCAGCATGAAACACTGAACACCATTTATGGTAAATCGGGCAGTGGTAAAACTACAATATTACGGATCCTTGCAGGTTTGGAAAAACCTGATAAAGGGTTCATCGAAATAAATGGTCAGGTTTGGTTTGATAGCTCCACAGGGGTTAATCTATCACCACAGAAAAGAAAAGTCGGGCTGGTTTTTCAGGATTACGCGCTCTTTACAACAATGACCGTCATGGAAAACCTCAAATTTGCCCAAGGGAAGAAGAACGAAAAGAAAATAAATGATCTCCTTGAATTAACCGGCATTACGTCGCTTCAAGATCGTTATCCAACAATGCTTTCCGGAGGTCAACAACAACGAGTTGCTTTTGCACGAGCAATTCTTCGTGAACCAGATATTCTCCTGCTTGATGAACCGCTTTCAGCCCTTGACCAGCATACTCGCTACCAGCTTCAGGACGAAATCCTTAAATATCACAAAAGCTTTGGCCTGACAACCATTCTTGTTTCTCATGATAAGCAGGAGGTTTTTAAGCTTTCAGATGCCGTTATGGTGATTGATCGTGGCAAAATAATCCGGTCTGGAACTCCGCTTGAAGTTTTTTTTGAAAAGATTACCTCTCATAAGTTCTCATTTGCAAGTACCATTCTCAGTATTCGAAAAGTGGACTGCATTTATCTTGCCGTTATAGGGGCAGGGAATGAACTGGTCGAGGTTGTCTTAAGTGAACAAGACATAAAAACCCTTAAAGAAGGTGATGAGGTTCTTGTTGCTTCAAAAGCATTCAATCCGATCGTCATGAAATTGTGAGAACCAGAGAGGTTAACGTCATGCCGAAAAAATACCTGATTATATCAATCGCTTAACTCATATTGGCATAACGCACTATGGTGGGGGAATCCATAGGTGTCTGCTTTATACTCCTACATTAAAAAAACAATTAACATTAAAAGGAGGGAACATTATGGTTACGTCAAATACAAGGGAGTTTGGATGTGTCTGTGGGCATGAGTGGAGTGTCAATCATGGTATTGAGAGGCCTGCCAACTGTCCTTCATGCAACGGCGTGAACATTCATCGCCAATCCGAAGACGGAGTACCCGGTGGAGGTCGTGGCGGTGCTGGACGATGTAGAGGGCTTCGCTCTGGATTACATCGACAGGGAAAGGAACCGGGCAATACAAACAGTTCAATGAGAGGGTTTGGTGAGCAGGGCAGTCAAAATATTTTCACAACAAGTAATGGAGAAAACGAATGAAGGTCATTATACCTTTAGATGAACAAGGGGGTAAAAACTCAAGAATGAGTGAGCACTTTGGAAGTGCTCCTTTTTATGCTGTTGCCGATACCGAGGTGAATTTTTTTGAAATTATAGAGAACACCTCAATGCGTCATGACCATGGGCAGTGCACACCTGCAGATTTTTTTGCAAAACTGGGGATTAATATATTGCTGTGCAAAGGAATCGGAGCAAGAGCAGCCAATAAACTGCAAATGATGGGCATTGAGGTCTATATGGCGACGATAGCCTCAAATCTTGAAGAGGCGTTACAACATTTCACCCAGGGAACCTTGACAAAAGTCACCGCACAACAAGCCTGTCAGGGAGATGATTGCCATTAAAATGTCAGTTCTCACACCTTGTGACCTGTAAATAAAGCATTAAAAAAATTTGGCCATCTTTTTTGGGCTCTGGGGAAATCGGATCATCTTATCCGGCTCAAATGAGGACAAGAAAAATATCATAACGTTTAAATCCATGCAACTCATCGGTTTACTCAGCCTTGGCTTTGTTGCTGGCCTCCTTTCAGGATTGTTCGGTGTTGGGGGAGGGCTGGTTATTGTTCCAGCGTTGGTGCTGTTTTTTGGTATGACGCAACAGAGCGCCAGTGGCACATCACTTGTTGCCCTGCTTCTTCCGGTTGGCCTGCTTGGCGTTGTCGAGTATTATCGTTCAGGGATAATTTCGATGGAGAAAATTTCGATTGGACTTATTATCGCAGTAGGACTTTTTGCCGGAGCGTATTTCGGGGCGATAATTGCAACGCATATTTCCAATGATCTACTCAGGAAAGCTTTTGCTGCTTTTATGGGCATTGTTGCGATTTATTTATGGTTCAAATAAACAGTGTCTGTGCGAAAACCTGTGAGAATTGAAGTCATAAAAAAAGATTAAACACATAGCCAACCAACATTATTCCTACAGCAACAACACCAGCAAAAACAGCAATAAGCTGAGGTTTAAGCACTTTGCGCAGGATAATCATTTCGGGTGCAGAGAGTGCGATGACGCTCATCATAAAGGCCATCACTGTGCCGAGTGCGGCACCTTTGCCGAGCAGAGCCTGAACAATCGGAAGAATACCGGCAGCATTCGAGTACATCGGAACCCCGATCAACACGGCAACAGGGACTGACCACCAGACACTTTTCCCCATCAGCGAAGCCATAAAGTTTTCGGGGACATAGCCATGGATACCTGCCCCAAGTCCTACTCCAAGAACGATATAAAGCCAGACTTTGCCAACAATCTCCCGAACATGGCTGCCTCCTTCTCTTAAACGCAATGCCCAACTCATCACTTCGCAATCATCTGAAGCGGAGACCTTATTCTCCTGCAGTTTTTGCACCCAATCTTCCAGATAGCGCTCCATGCGGAGCTTGCCGATCACCAGCCCGGAAAAAATCGCAATCATGAGCCCCATTCCCATATAGAGCAAGGCGACTTTCCAACCGAACATGCCAAAAAGGAGCGCAAGGGCCACCTCATTGATCATCGGCGATGAAATAAGGAAGGAAAAAGTTACACCAAGAGGTACTCCTGCCTGCAGAAAACCAATAAAAAGCGGCACAGCCGAACAGGAGCAAAAAGGTGTCACGATTCCGAGGGTTGCTGCCATAACGTTTCCGACTCCGGTACGGCGTCCAGAGAGCATGGCCCGAGTTCGTTCTGGTGAAACAAAAGTGTGTACGATTCCCATGACAAATACTACTCCTGTAAGTAGCAGCAGAACTTTTGGTACCTCATAGATAAAAAAGTAAAAGGCATCGCCAAACCTGCTTGCTTTGGTAATCCCTGTAAACTGAAGAGAGAACGTCGCAAACCATTCAAGATTGCTGTAGAGCAGAAACCATACAAAAGCTGCTGAGACAACGATTGCGCCAGATTTAAGTATTCCAGACGATTGGGTTGTCTTTTGATCGATGTTCTTCATTTGTGTTTTTTTAGTGGAAAACGCATCAATAAAGCTCCCTGCGTCAAATTCATCCGTGCTGCAATTTTTGCTGTCATAATCGTCGAACGGTTCTTATCAGCAGCTAACTATATGTGATTCCGAGTAATGGGGTGAGTTTGGCGGAGAAAATACCCATACCCCCTATTGGTATATTGGCCAAAAAAATATATAATAATGAAAGGGATAAATCTATCCCTATCGTTTTTTAACAAAAGTTTTAATGTACTACACTGATCACAATTTACTATGAACCATCCCCAGGAAGTCA
This sequence comes from Chlorobiaceae bacterium, assembly GCA_012972835.1. Taxonomy (GTDB): domain Bacteria; phylum Bacteroidota; class Chlorobiia; order Chlorobiales; family Chlorobiaceae; genus Chlorobium. Next base: position 163,891 of record JABDHK010000010.1, read on the forward strand.
GCCCCACTAAAGCCCTTGCACTGATTAAAAAAGGCGCATTGCTTGTGGATGTCCGTCAACCTAAAGAAGTTGCAAGAAAATCATTTGATGTTTCTGAAATCATGCTGATTCCTGTAGGCGATTTAAGCAAACGCTTCCAGGAAATACCTCTTGACCGTAAGGTGATTATTGCCTGCCACGTTGGAAATCGCGGCTTGATGGCTACCCGTTTTCTGATGAATCAGGGATACACCAAAGCTCTCAATATGCAGCAGGGGATTGTTCGCTGGGAAAAGGAGGGGCTTCCAGTGAAATGTGAGCTGAAACAAAAATCCGGATCATGGCTGATGCAGTTGTTTAAAAAATTTGGACGATAAAACAGAGCAAACCCTACATACCCCTGGTCTTCCTGCTTCCATGAACGAAAACTAATGCATTTGATGGTGTTTTTTAAGCGTTAAACACCCCGAAAATTCATACATTCATATTGATAACTGACGTTTAGCACCCTATTAAATTCAGAGTAAATAAAGTCATCCCGGTACAGAAAATATCAGGATATTTGTTCTTTACTCTTCAAACTACTGGATATTTCCATAAAGAGGGTCAAAGCTTTCACGTATCGATAAACCACATAATACTATTGGGTATCGGTTGATTTTCTTAGGTTAACCCTATGACTCAATTACCGCGTAAAAAAGGAAGTCTCAGCCGAAGGATTCAGGCATACTTCTTCACTATTATAAAGCGTAGCAGGTATTTCAAGGGGAATGCCACACAGATGTATCGCCTGACTCTCGACTATCTGCTTGTTCAGCTCAATCTCAATCAGGACATACCTTTCCTTTTTGTTGCCATTGTAGTCGGGCTTATGACTGGCTATGTGGCGGTTGTATTCCACGATGCCATCATGATGTTGAGCTCATTCTGTTTTACCGGCCTGCGATCATTTGGAAAAGCGAAAGTTCTTGACAAATACTGGACGTTTGTTCTGCCCTTGATCCCCGCCTTGGGAGGTCTGCTTGTCGGGCTTTACAATGCTTATGTTGTCAAAGTCCGTCCTGGACATGGTCTTGCATCGGTGATTAAGGCTGTTGCTCAGAATGATGGGGTTATTGAGAAGAAATTATGGTTCCATAAAAGTTTAACCTCAGTGTTGAGTATTGGCACTGGAGGCGGTGGAGGACGTGAAGCGCCGATTGTCCAGGTTGGTGCGGCAATCGGGTCTACCGTTGCCCAGCTGTTGCGATTTTCAGCAACCAGAACCAGAACGTTACTCGGATGCGGAGCTGCAGCGGGGCTTGCCGCTGTGTTCAATGCTCCAATCGGCGGGGTGATGTTTGCTATCGAGGTTCTCCTTGGTGATTTCAGTGTTAAAACCTTTAGCCCCATTGTGGTCGCTGCTGTTATTGGAACGGTGTTGTCCAGAAGTTATCTTGGCAGTTCACCAACATTTAATGTTCCAGAATACACCCTTGTATCGAATACAGAGCTGCTTTTCTATTGTATTCTCGGCATTCTTGCAGGTCTCTCAGCTGTCATGTTTATCAAGATTTACTATGCTATAGAAGAGTGGTTCCAGAGGATGGAAAAACGATGGAAAATCCCGGTCTGGGCCATGCCAGCTATCGGTGGTTTAATGAGTGGATTGATCTGCATGTGGCTGCCGGAACTCTATGGTTTTTCATACGAAGCCATCAATAATACTTTACGAGGCAATGAAGGCTGGCATAATATGATCGGTATCTATTTTTTCAAACCGGTCGTAGCTGCTTTAACTGTTGGTTCAGGAGGATCCGGCGGCATGTTTGCTCCTGCAATGAAAATGGGGGCTATGCTTGGCGGGATGTTCGGCAGGATTGTTCACCTGTTTTTTCCCACAATAACGGCTACCTCAGGGGCTTACGCACTTGTCGGGATGGGTGCTTTGACGGCAGGCATCATGAGAGCACCTCTGACTGTTATCCTTATACTTTTCGAAGTAACCGGAAACTATGAAATTGTGTTGCCTATCATGTTTGCTGCAGTAACCTCTTCCCTTATTGCACGTCTTACCTATCGCCACTCAATGGAAACTTATGTCCTGGAAAAAGAGGGAGTCAAAGTTGGCTATGGTATTGCGATTTCGGTAGCAGAGCATATCAGTATCGCTGAGGTCATGAAAACTGATTATGTGAAATTCAATGTTTCGGAAAGTGCCACAAGCATGATCGATACTTTTTTCAATACTCCTGAATCAAGTTTTCTGGTGACTGATAATGAGGGACGGTTTTCAGGCATCATCAGCCTCGATGAGATGAGAATTCTTCTTAAGGAAGATTCTTTGGTTGGATTGATCGCCGAGGACATTGTCAAGAAAGATGTGCCGGTATTGTATGATACAACAAAACTTGACGAGGCGCTCAAGCTTTTTGAGATTACAGATTTCAGCATGTTGCCGGTGCTTGATGACCAAAGTAATATGTTACTTGGAGTTGTCCGCCAAGAGGAGGCTTTTGCCTATTATCGCAAGCAGCTCAATCTTTACGGTTCAGATCAGCATGAGAGTCAAAAAGCTTGACAAATGGCTTTGTTGCCTTGAAAAAAAGCAGCATAGGAAACTACCACAGCAGCAGGCTTACCGTGTAGAGTAATGTTTTGGGGGCCATCACTGATAGCGTTTCTAACGACTTCGTTCAAATGATTTTTTGCTTCTTGCAGTTGCCATGTTCTCATTCCCACTCTCTCTGATGTAGCAAGTTTATATACTGGCTTTTTTCATTTGTGCGAAGTGGGATGACAACGCATTTCGATAAGTCGCTATAAAAATAAAGTATATTGATGCGCAAAAGCAAAGCCTGTTTTTCCAGGTTTTCAATATTTCCTCATGCGACAGAAAGTCATCACACAATGTGAGCAGTAGTCGTTATCTTTTCTGTAGAAAGCTTCTTATCGCATCTTCAGCCCATCAACAATTTTCTCTTTATGACCATTCAGGATTATATCGAGGCTATCAACAAGCGCTTCAAGGCAGGGATTTCAACGGAGCACAGTTACCGGGGTGACCTGCAGAGTCTGCTGAAGATGTGCGGCATTACCAGAGAATCATTGTGGCTTTGTGTGAGACCGACCGGATTATGAAGGTGATTGATACTCTTGATTTTGAATGCTCTGTTCCCATGCAGTAAAGATAACTGTTGGTACATTTCAGTGATACCAGTAAACGATATTTCCAATGATTGGTACATTTCAGTGATACCAGTAAACGATATTTCCAAGCATAGCATGTTTGATTTCCGCCTGAAAGTATTTGACACAGTTGCTCGTCGGCTCAGCTTTACCAAAGCCGCAGATGAACTCTTCATAACCCAGCCCGCAGTTACCAAGCATATCAAACAGCTTGAAAACTATTTCAAGCTGCCACTTTTTGAACGGAAGGGCAATACGGTAACGCTGACCAATGCTGGCGAACTGCTTTTGAAGCATACAGAGTCGTTGCAGGAGATTTCACGGCGATTAGAGTTTGAAATAAGCCTGCTCAAAGAATCGCACAAAGGGTGTCTGCGGCTTGGTGCCAGTACCACTGTGTTCCAATATGTCCTTCCGCCAATTCTTGCCCGATTCAAGAAAAGTTATAAAGATGTTCAGTTACAGATGCTTCATGCCAATACAGAGCATATTGAGCAGGCACTTCTCAGAAAAGAGATTGAGTTGGGTGTCATTGAAGGGGATTCCAAACGGCGCGATATTCACTATACGCCATTTGCTCGGGATGAAATTGTCCTGGTCAGTTCCGCAAAAAATCCGCTGGCAAAAAAAGATGAAATCAGGCTTGATGAACTTCCATCAATTCCACTGCTTCTTCGAGAGCCGGGATCGGGGACGCTTGAGGTGGTCCTCAACGCATTACAAAAAGCAGATATCAAGGTGTCGGGCTTAAACGTGGAAATGTACCTTGGCAGTTCTGAAGCCATAAAATCATACCTACTGCATTCGACCTGTATGGCTTTTATTTCAAGGCATGCTGTATTAAAAGAGGTTGATTCGGGTTGCCTGAAAATTGTTGCAATTAAGCGGTTTTCAGTACCCCGCCAGTTTTTCTTCATTACGCATCCTGGCCCGGAGGGTGGCCTGACTGCTCTTTTTATGCGATTTGCACTTTTAAATTATAACGTACAGTCGCTTACACTATAACTTCTGGTTATGGAGTATAACTTTTTACCATTGGCATAGCAGCTTTTTTTGTAGCAAGTTACTACTGTTTAAGATCAATCATCAATGAGCAGGAGTAGGCAATGGCTTTAGAAGTTAATAGTGCAAAGGTGCCAATGAATGAGAACATTAAACCGAAACTATTATTTCTGGTTTTGATGTTGGCGAGTTGTTTTCCTTTTGTCAGCGCACCAATGGCTTTGGTCGCAGGAATCGCCTTTGGTATTAAAGCTGGAAACCCCTGGGGTAAAAGTGTCTCGGTCTGGACAAAACGGCTCTTACAGATATCAGTTGTTGGATTAGGGTTTGGCATGAACCTTCCTGAGCTTATCACGACTGGCAAAGATGCCTTTCTCTATACAGCCATCAGCATAAGCCTTACCATGGCCGTGGGTCTTTTGCTCGGCAAATTATTTAAAACCGATAAAACAACATCACTTCTGATCTCTTTTGGAACAGCTATTTGCGGAGGCAGCGCCATTGCCGCCATGGCTCCTGTTATAAAAGCCGAAGCCGAAGAGACCGGAGTATCACTTGCCACCATATTCACACTTAATTCCGCAGCATTGCTCCTCTTTCCACCTCTGGGACATCTATTAAACATGGGTCAGCGGCAGTTCGGCCTTTGGGCGGCTCTCGCCATTCACGATACAAGCAGTGTTGTAGGAGCAGCTGCAGCGTATGGTGCACTTGCTCTCGCAATCGGCACAACAGTCAAGTTAACCAGAGCACTCTGGATAATGCCATCGGCCCTCATAGCGGCATGGTTTACCAAATCGGAAGGCAAGGTCAAGGTTCCGCTTTTCATCATTGGCTTTGTCGCAGCAGCTGTCATCAGTACTCTTGTTCCGCAGTTTGGCTCACTCTGGCATGGACTAAACGGCATTGCAAAACAGAGTCTGGTCGTAACTCTCTTTCTTATCGGCAGTGGCATGACCAGAAACGTGTTGGCCAAAACAGGCGTAAGACCACTTGCCCAGGGAGTAAGCCTCTGGATAGTGGTATCCGTAGTAAGCTGTACCGCCATACTTCAGGGCTGGATATAAATAAGGCTTTGGGGCGTCTCTCAGGCTTTTTTGACAAATTCCGACTTCAATTGCATGGATCCGAAACCATCAATCTTGCAGTCGATGTCGTGGTCACTGTCGATAAGGCGGATGTTTTTCACCTTCGTGCCGCCCTTGATCACCGATGACGATCCCTTGACCTTCAGGTCCTTGATTACCGTTACCGTATCGCCGTCTTGCAATACCTTGCCATTCGCATCTTTCCAGACGCGGGCCTCTTCCGATGCATGAGCTGCAGACTTGCTCCATTCATAGGCGCATTCCGGGCAGGTCAAGAGTACCCCAACCTCATAGGTGTATTCCGAGTTGCATTTCGGGCAGTTTGGCAAGTCGCTCATGATCTTCCTTTTTCAAAATTTTCCAGCAAAGTTTTTTGCGATAAAATAATGATTTGTAGCAATGCTCCTACAAAAAAGATTCCGCGCTTTGCACAACAACCATGCTGGTATGGCAACTGTCTTTTCTTCAAAGTTTTAAGTGAAAATTTAGGGATTCTTAATGACTGTTTAGGATTCTATTTACTAATCTTACAGCTAACCATGGAGATGCCAACGCCAAGGAGTGGTATAGTTGACGAGAACGTTATCTCTCCTTATTGCTGATAATTGATAGTAACGCCTTGATGATAATGAATTATGTGGAAATCTGTTCTTATACAACGAACCTTACCTCTTACGCTTTCCTATCTGCTGCTGATTATTGCGGCAATTTCGCTGGACTATTTTTTACATGTTGCTCATTTCGCTTGGATAGGTCGTTATATGGGGATTGCTGGTACAGTTCTGCTTGTATTTTCATTTAGCTACTCCGTACGTAAAAGAAAACTCATACACAATGGCGCACTGAAATTTTTTCTCTGGCTTCATTGCAAAGCAGGATGGATAGGAACCCTTATGATTCTTATCCATTCAGGTATTCATTTCAATGCCCTTCTTCCCTGGGCGGCCACACTTTTAATGCTTGTGGTAACAGCCAGTGGGCATGTCGGCCAATATCTGCTAAAAAAAGTCAGGGATGAAGTGAAGATGAAAATAAAACAGCTTGGTTTGAAAGTGAGTGATGAAGAGATTGACCGGCAGCACTACTGGGATACTTTGACCGTAAAAACTCTGGAGCAATGGAGAACCTTGCATATTCCTATGGTTTCAGTGTTGATGGCATTAACCCTGATCCATATTCTGAGCATAACATTCTTCCTGAACTGGATGTGAACCGATGAGAGCCCTGTTAATAGTATTTATTGCATTAGCTATAATTTTTGCCTCTCTGGCTGCCGTTTTCCCGGAGGTATTGCTTAACCCAGGCGCGCTGATGCAAGGGCATCACTCATTTGAAAAAGAGTGTCTGAGTTGCCATAAACCTTTTGCTGGTGCAACGACGGTTCAGTGTATCAGTTGTCATAAACAGAGAGATATCAGTGTCAGGAATGTAGCGGGAGCATGGCTTCCCAAAAACACAACCAAGGCTCTGTTTCACAGGGCAGTTAGTGCCAACTCATGCTTAAGCTGCCATACTGATCATAGGGGGAGGGCTGCGGCAAAAGCACTTAAACCCTTTATGCATGAGGCGCTATCGCCTGTACAGCAAAAAGAGTGCTTAATATGCCACCTGAATAAAAAACCGCAGGATCTCCTGCATCGTTATGCACAGGGTAATTGCTCGGAATGCCATGGCAAGAAGCAATGGAACCCGGCAACATTCGATCATGACAGATATTTCAGGCTTGACAGTAATCATAGTGTCAGTTGCATTACCTGCCATACCGAACCAGGAAATTACAGAAAATATACCTGTTGCAACTGCCATGAGCATTCACCTGCCAGGATTGCCTGGAAGCATGAAAAAGAAGGAATATTGAATTACCAGAACTGCATGAAATGCCATCGTGACGGAAGCTTGGAGGGTGGGGATTGATATCAAGGATCTTGCTCAAAATGAGCCGATATAATAAAAAGGCAAAAAAAAGCTGGATGCGATAACTTTATAACCAAACCCATCAATAAACAAGAGCTTATCATCTTAATGACAGATCTGCTGAAATCGGAAGCATCAACACACTAATGCTCCTCTAGCGGCAGATGCTTGTGAACATGCTCCTGGCCATCATGCTGGTGACGATGAATGTGTATCAGATTATTCAACTCAAGGAGTGGATTGTCATTCAAGACAGATTCTGAAGAGCCTCCACTGACAATCCTTTTGTTCCGTCCAAACACATAGACTGTATCAGCTATCTCCCCGATAATATGCAAGTCATGTGTAGCGGTGATAATGGTTTTCCCTCGCTGGTTGGCAGTGACAATAAAGTCAATAATGTGCCGGACGGTTAAAGGGTCGAGTCCGGCAGTCGGTTCATCGAATAAATAGACATCAGGATCAATTGCAAGCACAGATGCGATTGCTACCCGCCTTTTCTCTCCGATACTCAACTGATGGGGAACCCTGTCCAACAGGTGCTGAATATCTAAAACCTGAGCAATTTCAAGGATACGCCTCTTGACCTCTTTCTCAGCAACACCAAGCTGCAATGGTCCAAAGGCAATATCCTCTCTCACTGAGGGGCAAAACAACTGGATATCTGCGTTCTGAAAAACAAGGCCAACTCTTTTTCTAAAGCGGTGTGCAGCCTTTTCATCATCATGCGAATGTTCAAGTAACCTCTCACCAAAGGCTGTCATGTTACCTTGATCTGGGAAAATCAGTCCATCCAGGAGTTGCAATAAGGTCGACTTTCCTGTTCCGTTGGCGCCAATGACCGCAATTTTTTCACCCGATCGGATAGTCATATCAATACCGCACAGTGCAGGGAATTTGCCCATATACGAGTAGTGCACATCTTTCAATTCAAAAATAATGTTACTCATAGGATATGTCCGCTATAGAATAAGCCAGCACAGATGATCAGGGAAGACAACAGCCATACCCAATCTTTCGGCGTTGCATAAAATTGCGAGAGGAGTCGAGGTTCACCGGTGTAGCCCCTCGATAACATTGCCATATAGACCTCTTCACTCATCTGTGTTGTTCTGTTCCATGTATTGGCAATATTCCATGCAACAACATTCTGCCCATGCCGATGATGTGACACCACCCCGACACGACTTTTCACAGCGGTAAAAATATTTTCAACCATTGTCGCAAAAATATAGAGATAGCGGTAACACATCGATACCGTCAAAACAAAAATATAGGGGATACCAAATATCCTTAATACCTTCAGCAATTCGGAGTGCCGTGTTGTTAACGACAGTAAAACAACCAGCGACACAGAGGTTGCAATCCTGACCACAAACAATAGAGCTCCATCAATACCCGGACGGGTAAGGGTACCATTGATGCCCAAAACATTGAAAGAGCAAACCGGATCGCCTGGAGTAACCGTGCTGAACAAGGTTGGAAGCACAATGCAGAGCGAAAAAAAAGGGATGAAAAACAATGTCCTTCCCAGAAAGTGCCTGATTGGAATACTGGAAGAGAAGGCAAGGATTAAACAAAATCCATAGAGAGTGCCTATCAAAACAGCACTCTTCAAAGAGATCATTGTAACAAGAAAAGCCAATAAAGAGATGGTTTTGATTCGGGGATCCAACGATTGCAAAAAACCTTTACGATTGGCATACTCTTCAGAAAGTGTTGCATCTTTTAAAAAAACAAGAGCGCTCAACATTGATCGCTTTATAAAATCACTCCTCTTGTGTAATGTTTTACTCATGCTCTTTCACCAGCACTTTGCCTATTAATAATACTACTCCCGTTATGGTCGCAATGCCAGCAAGCGCAGAGATGATATAGGCAAAACTCATAGAAAAGAGATCTTTTCCTTTCCATCCCTGAAACGCATAATCCGGCAGCGGAGCTTTCCACAGTTCCGAAAGTCTTGAAAAACCCTGTGGCACATAACCTGTCATCATCTGAATCTCATCCAACCCCCACTCTCCCCAGGCTGTTCCAGCCTTAAACTGATCAGGTAAAATCACTCCAAGAGGCGAGAGTATCACTAAAACGCCAATTCCTATCCATAATTTTTTGTTCAGCGTCATGATCTCTCTCCTTTAAAAAAAACAGAGTTCTGCTTCTGCAAATATTTTACTACCAGTGCGGTTACAATCACCTCAACCCATCCAAATACCAGAAGATGTCCCAAAACCATTGCTGGAACGGCAACATTCAGACCATAAGGAGAGTACAAAGCCTGACCATTTGCCGTATGATAGAGTATGGGTTGAAGACCAAATTCGATACCGGCACAGAGAGCCGCAGCGCCAATACCAACGTAGGCACCTGCTCCAGCTGCAATGACCCGTCTGCCGGAGCCAGATGGGCTGTCGGAGCTGATCAGTGTATAAACGTAATAACCAACAAAAGGGAGCACGAAGGCCATGTTAAAACAATTTACGCCAATGGCTGTAATGCCTCCATCACCAAACAGGAGTGCCTGAATTACCAAAGCAACGGTAACGGCTATACAGGCAGCCCAAGGCCCCAAAAGAATGGCAACAAGCACGCCGCCAACCGCATGACCGGTCGATCCACCAGGGATGGGCACGTTGAACATCATGATCACAAAGCTGAACGCTGCACCAATAGCCAGATAGGGAACCTGCCGAACGCTCAATGTTTTTTTTACCGCCCTTGAAGCTCTCCTCCATATCGGAATCATTATGGCACCAAAGAGACCGCAGGTCGCAGGGCTTAAATATCCATCCGGTATGTGCATGCTTTTCAAGCTTATTAAATGCTATTGATAGCACAAAAATAATATCTGTGCCACTATAAATCAAAGGAATTATTTTTTGGGCCAGGGGTTCGATGGTCGCAGCAAGAGCGTGCACAGATGCAAAACCAAAGGATGAGCTAAAGGAATCGCCAGGGAGGGCAAGAACAGGAGCCAAAAAAAAACACCAGGCTCAAAGATTGCTGCCTGGTGCTTTATTACGTTGACAAAAGTAAATACCGATTTACTTTTTTGGAGCAATAGCCGAAGTGACACTCTGCGCAGCCTGACCCAATGTGCTGGTTGCGTTGCCAAGAAGATCAAGAGCAGACTTGCCAAGAGGTTCGATAAACTGTACAACACTTTTGATTAAAGTGCTTACCAGTTCAAAAGATTGCTGAACAAGTGTGCCTCCGATATTGAAAACATTTCCGACTGCTGCTGCAAAATCATTGTTCGTTTCGTTTGCCATGATGGTTTTATTGTAAAGTTATTAAGACATCTACCGTGAAAAAATATGAAGCCGATATTAAAACGGCATGTGTCTCTAATTTAGGCTATTTTAATTGAATGTGCTAATAGATATAGAGTGAATTCAGATTGTGTGAACGCAATCCCTGAACAGCTTCCTGTACTCTGTATCAGTTGTTTCATTGGCCGTTGTCACCCTGATATTCTCAGGAATGCCATGATAACACGTTTTGAAAATTTTGACAGAGGTTGGTGACGAAAAATAGATCTCATCAATAAAATCAAGGTCTATCGTGTCGCCCTGTTCATGATGCATGTCAGCATAAAGAGCGAGGGTTTTCACCTTGTTCTGTAATGACAGCAATGCATCCACCAGATATTCATCGATGACCGTTGAACAGGGTAGCAGAATGCTCTCTTGCTCGACCTTTTTTTCCCGCAGCATCCTTTCAATCCCTCCGGAGTTTTCAGCTTCAAGAGACAAATCCGCAATTACTCCATAGTTCTGCAACTCCCGGGAAACTGCACTACAGGAGGTGTATATTTTATTTCTTGCCAGATAACGAACATCTTTGCCATACTCATGCAAATACCTGAAAAAAGAGGTCACGGAAAACCTGCTCGCGAAAAAAAGTACGGAATACTCTTCGATAGACTTTAAACATTGCTCCACAATGTTCCGGTCAGCACCATCAGCCCGGTGTGTCAGGAATCGCACCACGGTAACCTCTTCACTGTTGTACATCCTCTCATCATCTCCGACAACCAATATCTTTTTCTTTTTCGAGTACCAGTTATCCTTGATAAACTCATTGACTGTAGCACCAAGAATAAGCAGCGCAGGAGAATAGACCGTTTTTTCCCTTTCTCTGAGTTCACCCAGTGTACCGGTAAAAATCTGCTGATTGTATCTCGTTGCATTCTGAACAATGGCAACTCTGGTATGGTCATCCCATCCCTTTTTGACAACAGCCTCAAGAACATCATGAACCGAAGAGGCTACCATGTAATAGACCAGCGTATCAGCATCCGGAACTTCGATTTTGTTCACTGGATGCCCTGTACAAAAAGCAACAGATGAGGAAATTTTTCGCATCGTCAAAGGGATTTCGCCATAGGCACTTGCGCCATGGGCCGCCGTAATCCCAGGTATGATTTCGTACCGGATACCATTTTTTCTCAAAACCTCTATCTCTTCGCCCCCGCGACCAAAAATAAATGGATCTCCCCCCTTTAACCGTGCAACTCTCTTTCCTTGCCGGGCATGATAAAGGATCTCTTCATTAATGGCATCCTGCTCAAAATGATGGTTGTCCTTTCTTTTTCCGGTATATATTTTCTTTGCATGAAACCTTTCGATCAGTTCGCTGCTCACCAGATCGTCATAGAGAATAACATCAGCCTCGCCGAGAACTCTTTCAGCCTTGATGGTCAGCAGCTCAGGATCACCAGGGCCGGCACCGATGATATAAACATATCCATTGTTGCAAAGGTTGAGGTTTTCTTGATCGTCCGGCACTGCTCTTGTCATTATTACTTCCTGTTATGGTTCCTTGAAGAAAGGTCAACTGTTTTGCAGCAAGGCTTTAATTTTATCTCTCCACTCGACAGATTTTTTAACGTTTTGACCATTGGAGGATATGGCCACAGTCATTTCGTCCTGTTTAAAAACAGCAGGCGAGATAAAATCGGAAAGCTCTCTGTTATCCACCACATTCACCAGAATCCCTGCTTTTTCAGCATCCTCTTTGATCCTGCGGTTTACCTCAATATTGTTTGTACAAGCATAGACAAGAAAAACCCCCTGCAAGTCGCCTGTTTCGTACTCCTTGTAGATCTCCTTGAAACCCTTTCTTTTCAGCTCCTCATGGATTTCTGGAGCGAGAACGGTAAGAGTGGAGCTATACTTTTCAACGGTCTGTATCTTGTGCATGGCAATTTTACCGCCACCGACAAAAAGAATCTTCTTGTCATCTATCCTGATATTGATCGGCAGAAACATCTTCATACTATGTCAATTAATTGATAACAATTTCCCCTCAGCAAAACTCAGCACTGAGCACTCTCTTTCACCCCAACAGCAACTTTGAGCAGCACAGTGAGGAGCAGAATACCGATTGCCCAGATGCCGAATGTAATGGATATTTCGGTAATGGTAGGGGAGTATTCAACAATCTCTTCCAGAGGTGAAGGAACAAAGCCGCCAAGAATCAGGCCAACCCCCTTGTCAATCCAGATGGAAAGCACTAGGCCTGCCGAAGCAGTGGCAAGCCATTTGGTGGAAGCTCTCAATCCTGGCAGCAACAGTATCACGACCGACCCGAGGCCTGTGATCAGTGAAAACCACATCCACGGTACCAGCTGGCTGTATCCGTGAAGACCAAAAAAAAGGTATTGCAGGCTCTGCAAGTGACCGGGTATATTGCTATAGAAAGCAGTAAAAAATTCGGTGCCGATCAGGAAGAAATTCGTTACTCCGGCGTAGGTCGCCAGCATAGCAAGCTTCTGTCTGGCTTCACTGCCGGCATCAAAACCGGTTGTTTTTTTCAGTATTAAAGAAATGAGAATCAACAGTGAGGTTCCTGCAGCAAATGCGGATGCAAGAAAGCGTGGAGCAAGCACCGCAGTCAGCCAGAGATGGCGGCCAGGCAGGCCTGCATAGAGAAATGCAGTAACGGTATGGATGCTGATGGCCCAGGGGATGGATAGATAGATGACGGGCTTGACCCATGTTGGGGCCGGTACTCCCTTGCGTTCCGCTCCCAATACCGTCCAGCCGCTGACAAGATTGATAATAAAATAGCCGTTGAGTACCAGAACATCCCAGAATACCATTGAGTGGGGAGAGGGAAAGAGCATGACGTTAAGCACGCGATCGGGTCTTCCCATATCAGCCAGGATAAAAAGAAGGCACATCAATGTAGCTGAAACCGCCAGAAACTCCCCGATAATGACGATTTTTCCGAACGCCTTGACGTTATGAAGGTAGTAGGGGAGTACCACCATTACTGCAGAAGCTGCTACTCCAACCAGAAAGGTAAATTGCGCGATATAGAGCCCCCAGCTTACATCCCGGCCCATACCGGTAACTGTGAGCCCGAACCATCTCTGCCGACTGTAGGCCGAGATACCGGAGAGAATAACCAGAAGCAGGCATGTTATCCAGATCCAGTAGTTTCGGTTTCCTTTCAGCGCTTTTTCAATCATGGCAAATCATTGGATAATGTAAAAAACTGATGGCCTTGTACCGAGTTCAGGCCTCCGCTGCATGGTTGCATTGCTTTCCAGAAGCGTGCGGATTTCAGACTTCGGATCATTCAGGTCGCCAAAGGTCATCACTTTTTGAGGACATGCTTCAACGCATGCCGGCAGCAGACCCTTGACAAGACGGTCAGAACAGAAGTTGCATTTTTCCACGACACCCAGCTCCCTTGTCGGGTAGGCGGTGCTTGGATCCTTGATTCCTGTCCGGGGATCCTGCCAGTTGAAGCTCCTTGAACCGTAAGGGCAAGCCGCCATGCAGAACCGGCAACCTATGCAGCGGTGATAATCCATTGCCACAATTCCATCCCACCGCTTGAAGGTAGCCTCAGTAGGGCATGCGCGAGTGCAGGGCGAATCAGCACAGTGATTGCAGAGTGCAAGATAGTGTTGTCCTGTAATATTTTCGCTCTGAAACTGCTGGCTCGCCGTCGGAAATACCTTGTTGTAGGAACTTTTCCAGATCCACTTGATCTCCTCTTTGCTGTTACTGAAATCAGGAACATTATGCTCATGATGACACTGTGCTATGCACTGCTGGCAACCCTCAATGCATTTACGCGTATCAATCAGCATTCCCCAGCGGATTTTTCCAGGAACAGGCTTCTCATCCCATGCTGGGAGTGAAGTTTTTTCCAGCGACCATGCCGGTATCAAACCGGAAGCTGCTCCCAGGCACGCAAGAACCCCAATGCCGCTTTGTTTGATAAATGCTCTTCTCTCTTTGTTCATCATGGTGTTTCCATCGGCGACAGATGACAATTCCAGCACTTTGGCTTGACATTGGCATACATGTGGCAGTTAAAACAAAAAAGCCTGTTCTTCTTGTGACATTCCAGGCAGGTGTTAAGACTCTTTTCAAATTTGCTGCCATTGGAAGCCAGGTAGATGCGATCTCCCTCCCGAACCGCTGAATTCCGCCATTCGTTCAATACCCGCATATGATTGGCGCGCATGAACTCTTTTGTGGCAATGCATCTCGTGCTGTCAACCGATACAGAGTGGTGTACATACTGTGCAGGCTGTTCTATTGTTTTTTCCGCATTTCCCTCCTGCAAGAAGAGATAAAGCAAAGCAGAGAGAACAAAAGTGAGCCCGATCACAATCATTGAGGTTTTTCTACTCTTCATCGTCATCCCCCTTTGTAAATCCGGCCATCGGATTCTCCCTCAGGTCTTCCGTTCTCTTTTTCTCTCCCTGCATTACAAGGGCATTGCCTACAAGCTCATGGAGGCCGTAGACCGAAACCCCCGGAACCCAGTAGTTCATGAGGGTCGGCAGACTGGCACGATCAATGGCGCAGATGGTTACAAGGGAATTGACCTGGTGCTTCTCCTTGACATGCTTTACCGCGTTGGCTCTCGGCAGTCCGCCCCGCATTCTGATCTCCATATACTCTTCGGTATTCAGACCGCTTCCGGAACCGCAGCAGAAGGTCTGCTCCCTGATTGTATTGTCAGGCATTTCATGAAACGTGTTACACACCTGTTGAAGCACATAGCGCGGTTCATCAAACATGCCCATCCCTCGTGCAATGTTGCAGGAGTCATGAAAGGTTGTCCGCAGGTGATCATTCCGCTTTGGATCAAGTTTCAGCTTTTTATGGTAGATCAAATCCGCGGTGAACTCTGCGATGTGAACCATCTTCGTTGAAGCTGCATTGGTGAATCTGGTGCCAGTTATCGGTGAAACCGGCATTTCAAGAAAATCCGCAGGACCATTCATGGTATCCATATATTGATGTACCACCCGCCACATATGCCCGCACTCTCCCCCCAGAATCCATTTGACGCCAAGGCGCTTTGCTTCGTGGTACATCTTGGCATTAAGCTTTTTCATCATATCATTGGAAGTGAACATGCCAAAATTCCCCCCCTCCGAGGCATAGGTACTTATGGTATAATCCAGACCGATATGATGAAACAAAAGCAGGTAGCCCATCATGGTGTAAACACCGGGGTCACCAAAAACATCTCCTGAGGGCGTTATAAAAAGTACCTCTGCACCCTTGCGGTTGAACGTCGGTTCCACTTTGACACCAGTAAGATCCTCAATATCCTCAGCCAGCGATTCAATATTCTGCACAAAGGTGTGCGGCTCAATGCCCAGATGGTTCCCTGTACGGTTGCAGTTTGAAACAGGCTCCAGAATCCAGTTGTTGTTGACGCCGATCAGGTTCAGCAACTCACGGGCCAGCATTGTAATTTCAGCAGTATCAATACCGAAGGGGCAGAAAACCGAGCAGCGTCGGCACTCGGTACACTGGTTGAAATACATGTGCCACTCTTTGATTATCTCAGCACTCAGCTTTCTCGATCCTGAAAATCCCGTCAGGATTTTTTCGACCAGAGGGAAATCATGGCGATAGACCGACCGGAGCAGTTCTGCCCTGACAACCGGCATGTTTTTCGGATCACCGGTTCCAAGGAAAAAATGGCACTTGTCAGCACATGCTCCGCAACGCACGCAGCTGTCAAGAAAAAGCTTTAAGGAGCGGTACTTTTTCAATCGGCTTTTCAGCCCCTCACTGATGGTTTTCTCCCAGCCAACAGGCAGTTTCCAGTCAGAGTCTGTTGCTGTCCATTTCCTGGGATTGGGAAAACCGAGATTTTCCACTACTTCAGGTTTGGCAGGGAAGCACCAGTTCCCGTCACGAAATTCTACAGGTATATCCCACCACTCCTTGTCGAGATAATCTCCTTTAAGGATAGTTGGCTTTTCCTCAAACTCTTTCTTGAGTTCGGATGATTTTGGAGTGTATTTCGACATAAATTATTGCTTGTCAACCGGCAATTTCGCTTTTTTCATCTTCTCACGGTAATCATCCTCATACTCACTATATGTCCTGAACTTTATGGCGGAATTCCATGGATTGCTATGCCGTTTTGCACGACTGTTGTTGCACTGGTTGCGTGTAGGGCTTAAAAAAATCGCTCCTGAATGCATGAGTTTGCTGAAGGGGAAATAGATTGCCAGCATGCAGACCAGAAATAAATGAACGTAGAAGAGCGTTCCGATCTCTCCCGGGGGCTCAAAACCGAAGTTGACAAGATTGAGCATCAGCGCTTTGACCGGCATGACATCTACCTTGGTCACGTAGCGCATGCTGATTCCTGCAATGATAATGGCAATAATTAAAAAAAGCGGGAAAAAATCGGCTGGCAGGGATATTACCTGCATTTTTGAATCCCGCAGCCTTCGGAGAACAAGGAAGGTTACCGTGGCAAGCACAAGAGCATCGGTGAGGTAAAATGCTGGAAGAGTGATGTCAAAAAAGCGATCCGCCTCATCAAGCAGTTGGAGCGAATCTGGAACCATGACCAAAAAAAATCGGGAGTGTCTCAACACAATGACCAGCAGAGACCAGTGAAATCCAAGACCACCAAGCCACAACCACTTGCTGGAGCCGTATGCCAGGGTTGGCCCTTTATGCATCTTAGCTTTGGTATTTCTGAACAGTGAACGGAAAAAGAGCACCTCAGTGAGTACCCGCGCTGCTGCATACAGAAAGCTGGAGGGACTTTCCAGCTTGTCCTGTTGGATCCAATCCAGGGATTTTTCCTGGCCGCAGGTTGTTGGAATACAAAATGGTACCGGCCTGCGCAGCCAGTCAACCATCCTGAAGAGAAATCCACCGAGCAGAACTGCCATCGCCAGGTAGGGCAAGACAACACCAAACAGGTAGCCAAGTCCTGCATAGTGCACGCCGACATAAGGAATGAATGCAAGCACTGACACCATCAACAAAGGCAAGAACACTTTTTTCATGCTTGAACCCTCCTTAAAAGCATGAACGACTGTCGTTGGCTCTCTTCCACTTTCAGCTGATAGATTTTTTCACGATTTGTCATGTAACAATCAAAGGCGCTAAGCACAATCTCTTCAATGCGGTTGTGACATGCATCCCAATCCACCTGTTTCAGAGCATCTCTGTTATACCCTTTCGACACTGTTTCATGCAGGATTGTTTTCAGTTCAAAAAAAAGCGACAACGCTTTCGAAGGTGGCAGCGGCTGCACGGCAAGGAGTCGTGAAATTTGGTTTACGGCATCCATGAAGCTTTTACTGTTCTCTTCAATCCCGTCAAGCACTATCGCTAAACTCTCTGAAAGTCTCTCCCCGATCGGAGTGGTTCGGCCCATTTTTTCAGAAAAAAGAGCAGCTCCCTTCTCAATCCACCGATCAAGAATCACCTCTCTGTTTTTCAGGATCAGTTGTCCCCACGCACTTTTCATCTGGTACTTCAAGAAAATGGTTGCAGGTGTTGCAGATAGCTGGTTATTATAACCAGCTGTTCACCCGATGTTGCTCCACCAGTTCCACAAATCCTTCGTAATCGACTGTTGTTACTCCACTGGCAATCATACTGATACCTCGGGCAGTGAGATCGGGCTGCAAGGCAAAAAGGGGATTTGTTTTCAGTATGGTTTCAATCAATGATGCAAAGCGGTTGGCAGCCTGAACGGCATAGACGCCATCTTCAATCAGAAGAATTGGATCACCCGGGGCTGCAAATCTGATGCAGGTTTCCAGTGTATTGTTTCCAAAGGGCGATTTATTGACAGTATGGAGCATGATAACCGATAAGGTGATTAATGATGAATAATAACATCCTGTTCATGCATCAGTTCGCCGATTTTCCCGGAACTCACTACCTCGATATCAACAACTAGATCATCTTCCCTCAAGCCCCTCTCTTCAAGTGAAAGCTGATCGACATAGAGCTTTTCAACATCATAACCATCAAAAGCCTTGAATGTTTTTGCAAAACCCTTTGTACCAATTGCTGAGGTATCCTGCCCCTTTTTAAGCGCATAAACCCCATCACCGATAAAGACCACGGAAATATCCTGCTCATAGGTTGCCATAATCAGAATCATTTCCACTCCCTCATAACTGTAAATGGTGCCATGTGGCGCATGGCGCAGCACATGCATGATTTTTTTAATCTTCACAGTCTGCACTATCCAAAGGTTAGCAATCTGTCATTACGGGTGGCAATCTCGGTGAAGGTTCCAAGACCAGTTATATCGGCACCCTCAATCACAATATCATCACTGATACCCCGACGTTTAGAAGCAACAACACAGGCATAGATCCTGGTATTATGTTTCAAGCTGAACTGAGCCCACCGACTGGAAATATGCCGGTCATCCTGCGGTGGATCCATGAGTTTTGTAACATTGAGAACCCCATCATTATAGAGGAACACCGCATCAACCCTATGCCCCCGCTTGATTGCCGCAACCGCAAACATATAGGCCGTATCCGAAGCCTGATGATTATAAGGCCCCTCCTTAACCAAAATCCCAATATTCATACCTAACCTCCCATACCCATCTGAATGAAACCCGAAGGACACACGAGCGAACAGATATGGCACCCTATGCATTTTGCATAATTGGTATAAACCATCTCACCGGGAGGATTCTCCTTGAATCGCTTAACAGCCTCCTGCGGACAGAAGGAGACACACTGCTTGCAGTCAAAACAAAGTCCGCAGCTCATGCATCGTTCCGCTTCAGCCCGAACCTGTTCACTTGTCAGCGCCACAAGAAGCTCATCGTGGTTGCCGACAACATTATCCAGCTTTTTGGTATCTCTTTTTGCCTGTTCAGAGTGAAAAAAGTAGAGCAGATCCTGTTTCTGGACTTTTGCAACTTCGCGATACCCCTGTTCAGGAAGAGCTTCGCCCTTCAGAAAAGCATCAATAGAGTGCGCCGCTTTGCGCCCATGCCCTACAGCAGTTGTTATCAGATCAACCTTTATGGCATCCCCCCCTCCAAACACCATCTCTTTGCCGGGCAAGCGGAAATACCTGTCGACCTTGAGCCATGGGTTATTGTTTGTAATAGCTTCAAACCCCTGCATGTCGGTTGTCTGGCCTATGGCAGCTACAACCATATCGCACTCAAGCTCAAAGGTTTCGTCACTGCTCTTGTATCGTAAAAAGGGAATCGGGGAGTTCCATCCAGTCTCACCCTTTTCTTTTTTAACCATCGTTGTGCAAACAAGCCCTCTTACACCTCCATCACCCTTCAGCACCTCAACCGTACCGGTCAAGTAACGAATGGTAGTGCCTTCCCTGCAGGCATCATCAAACTCTTCCGGAAAACATGCCATCTCTTCCCTTGGCACTCCTGAAATCAACAGAGCCTCAGATCCAAGCCGAAGAGCTAGCCGGGCCACATCCATGGCTACATTCCCATCGCCTATAACAACAACCTTTTTACCGACTGCAACAGAGTCGCCCTGAATCTCATATTTTTTTAAAAAATCAATAGCATTTGTTACGCCATCTGTATCAGCAAAACCCGGAATCGGAAGCCCCCGGCCAATCTGAGCCCCCATCCCGACAAACACCGCATCGTACTCTTTTTCAAGCTCCTCAAGGGTAATGTCAGTTCCGACACGAACTCCCATTTTTGTTTCCACTCCGAGGTCAACAATACGCTGAATCTCTGCTTCAAGGATGGTGCGATCCACACGGTACCCCATGATGCCGTAGAGAACCATGCCGCCCAATTTCTCATTTGCATCAAAGATGGTTACGGCATGACCTTTTCGACGAAGCTGATATGCTGCCGAGAGTCCCGCCGGGCCACCACCAATAACCGCGACTTTTTTGCCGCTCTCAATGCCCGGACCCGGAAGCGGCAGATTGGCTTCTATACCGTAATTCCCGATTGCCTGTTCCACTGCATTGATACCGATACTTTGGTCATGATAGTGGCGATTGCATGCACCCTGGCATGGATGAGGGCATATTCTCCCCATAACCGCCGGAAAAGGGTTGGTATCAACAAGTGTTTCCCATGCTGATTTCCAGGCATCTGATGACTTGTCAACGCCAGCCAGCAACCTTGTGTAGCCGCGGATATCCTCTCCGGCAGGACACTCCGCTGAACATGGTGGTACTTGCCGGACGTAAACAGGGCACTTGTGGCTATGGTCTCCAAAAGCGACAATTTTATCAACTCCTGCTTGTTCACTGAACTCAGGAAATTGGTACTGTAGCGCAAAATCAAGGATTGGATTGGATTCTACCATTATGAATATCTCCTTTAACTAAAATCGAACGTGAGCGGACTGATTGAACGTTGTTCTTGCATGACGATAGCTGTCTATCATATCTTCATCAAAGGTCAGGCTGGTCTCCTGAAAAAAGCGCTTCCAGCCAATCCGGTTAATCCACTCTCCAATACGTTCCCAGGGCTGCCCACCCTCTTTGTAGGCATAAAGAATCTTACCGATAACTTCGGTGACCTCTGGCCATCGAGGAGGATTGTTCGGCAGATTATGTGCTACAATACTCATGGTTGAAGGTTTTGAACGGGCATTGCTGTTTTTGCCACCAACCCAGATTGCAAACTTTGAGTGTTCCGGATGATTGATCTCCATTGCTGGACAAGCACCGAAACAGGCACCGCAGCACATGCATTTCGCCTCGTCCACCATAAGAGAACGTTTGCCGTTTACCACAGTCGGTCTAATGGCGGCAACCGGACAACGGGCTACAGCTTTCGGTAATTCACATACTAAAGGAAGAAGATCATGATTGATCCGGGGTGGGCGGGTGTGTTTGACAACAACAGCAATATCAGCCTGGCCACCGCAGTTGATAGAACAGCAAGAGGTCGAAAGCCTTACCTTGTTCGGCATCTGCATACCCCTGAAATCATTGTAAACAGTGTCCATAATTGACTTTACCACACCGGATGCGTCGGTTGCCGGTATATCGCAATGAAGCCATCCCTGAGTGTGGGAGACAGAAGAGATGCACATCCCTGTTCCTCCTACAGGAAGTCCCATCGCTTCCAGCTCCCTGATCATTAGCTCAACATTCTCCTCGTTTGGAGTCAGGAATTCAACGTTGTTGCGCACCGTGAAGCGGAAATAACCGTCACTGTATTTGTCGGCTACATCGCAAACTCTTCTGATCATATCCACCGTATCTTGTCGGGGTGTTCCTGCTCGAACCGTATAAATGACATCCCCGTTTTCGGCGACATGTTTCAAGACTCCAGGTTTCGGAATCTCGTGATATTTCCATTTTCCGTAGTTTTTCAGAACAACAGGATGCAGTGCATCCTCATAGGTGTGAGGCCCCGACTCTACAGTTTTCCACTTTTTCTCAGGAGTGCTCATAACATATTTCCTTGTTAATTGAGGCAGTTTGCTGCCTGTTTGCAACGATATAAATCTCTTGATCTTCCATGTGTGGTATCTTGCTGATGCAGAGTCCTCAGTATTTAGCCTTGAAGTAGGGATTATCACGCGGCCTCGACACCATATTGATGTCCGCCTGAAGGCCTATGCCCTCAAGAAAGAGCTTGAGCCCGACACGCTCGATGGTTTCACCAATTCGTTCGTGATCCAGACCATTATCATCCCACCAGTCGATAACTCCCTCGATCAGCTCAATGAAAGCATCAATATCCTCATCACTCTCCATCTTCATAAAGGGCACAATCAACGACCCCATGTTGACCCCGACCTTCAGAGTGTTCTTGCCTCCCATCAAAAGCGAAATACCTCTCTCCTTGCCAGGGGAGAGGGCTTTTGGCATGGCATTCAGGCAGTGCATGCAGCGGACGCAATCCCTGCTCTCAATCAGCATCTCGCCATTATTGAGTGATATTGCCCTTGTCGGGCAGAGATTGATCACCTGATTAACCAGAGCATCAAGGCCTCTCTCTTCAACCCACGCCTTGACCTCATCCTCCTCAACCTGGATCGAATCCTTCCATGTGCCGACAACCGCCAGATCGGAACGCATGATTGAGTTGGTACAATCATTGGGGCATCCGGAAAACTTCAGCTTGATTTTATAGTTCCATTCAGGACGATGAAGAGCGCCTACAAAGTGTTTCAGCACCTTCAGATGTACCTTGAGATTATCGTAACAGGCGTTTTCGCAGCGACCCGGCCCGATACAGGAGACTGCGGTTCGCATTCCCGCACCTGCACCTCCAAGATCCCAGCCCGCCTGGTTTAGCTCATCAAAACATTGCTGTACATTTTTCTCTTCGATTCCCTGCAGCATGATATCCCCGGTCTGCCCATGCAGCGCAATCAATCCGCTGCCGTACTTTTCCCAGATATCGCAGAGTTCCCGCATCATTTTGGTGTTGTAGTGCAGCCCCGGAGCTGGCTGAATTCGCATGGTGTGAAATTCAGCCGCTTCAGGAAACTTCTCTTTTATCATTGAGTAGCGAGTGATGACCCCGGCACCGTAACCATCGACGGTAACAAGGCCACCTTTCCAGTAACCCATTCTAGTGTTATAGGAGTACTCAAGCTGATCCATCACCCCGCGCAGCATCGGCTTTTCAGTTCTTTCCGCAAGCTCTTTGAACCCGGAAATAAAGCTTGGCCAGGGGCCCTTTTCCAACTCGTCAAGCATTGGCGTTGGATTGAGAAATTGCTCATCCAGGCTTTCCCCAACACTTTTGCTTTGATTTACCTCTTCTGATGCAGCTCCTTTAGCACTTTCCATTATGCCTCCTTTGATTCACAGTAAACAATGGTTTTTTGGGAAAACAACTCTATTCAGCTCTTAAACGCAGCCGGTAGGTTTAGGGAGTCCTGCAACCTTACATGCCTGCAAAGCCGGGCCCTTCGGGAAGAGCTGGTAAAGGAATTCAGAAGCCTCTTTTTTATCCATACCCTTTTCATTGGCGATAGCCTTGGTAAGTACCTTAACAGCTGGCGCTATCTGGTATTCATCGTAATAACTCCTGAGGAATTTCACCAGATTCCAATGCTCTTCTGTCATCTCAATCTCTTCAGCATCAGCCAGTTTCTTTGCTACATCCTCAGTCCACTCTTCGAGATTGACGAGATAGCCGTTCTCATCGGTAGCATAACTGGTACCATTAACTTCAATAGACATGACTCACTCCGTTAAAGATTTTTTATAAATGAAAAAAACAGGATCACTGACGTAATGACGAAATGCTCAACAAGGCATGGACTTTTGAATAGAAAACTCAAGCGAGAAGAGAGATTTATCGATAAACTGAATAACATATAAACGACATAGTTATATAGTTAACGGTTTGTTCTGAATTTTTCAAATGCTTCAGCAACATTTTTTTGTTTTTGGGGTGCTTCAGCAAAAAAAAAATTATACCGCACTGCCCTTGATTTTTGCCTTCATCTCGTATGCCAGCGACACAAATCTCTCAGCCCACTCCGGATTTCCTGCAGCGTGCAGATGCCCATAGGAGGCAAAGAGATTCCGGCAAAGCAAGCCATCGCTTTTCCCGGTTATTCCATTTCCCCGGATTACATCAAACTGATAGAGAGTGTCGCCGCCCAGTATGACCGGCTTCGAATAATGAAACTCATGAGCCCTTACCCGAACACCCTTTCTGAACCAGGGGGAGTCAGTACGGCTCCTCAAATCCAGATAACCATGTCCTGCCGGATGATGCTGAAACCCGATATCCAGAGGCAGGAGGCCGGCAAGGGAGTATTTCTTCCCTCCATAGGAGGCGCTCCGGCAAAGGTATATCAGACCACCGCATTCAGCATAGGCAGGCAGCCCTGACTCCACGCTCTCATGAACATCCTTCAGAAGTCCCCGGTTGGCGCTCAACAGCTCAAAAAAAAGTTCAGGAAATCCTCCGCCAAGATAGAGCCCATCCACCTCTGGCAGTGAACTATCATGAAGTGAATCAATAAAGAGAAGCTCTGCTCCACACTCCCTCAATGCATTCAGATTGTCAGGATAGTAAAATGAGAAAGCAGCATCTCTGAAAACCCCGATTTTTACCCGTTTTTTAATTGTCGACTCTCTCTTCTCAATACTTTTTAATTGAAGTGGCACTGCCTCATAAAAAAGTGATCTGATGCTCTTCATATCACAATAATGAGCAATCTTTTCTCCCGCATTTCGAATGAATTGAGCGGCATCTGCTGTTTCGTCAACTGTTGTCAATCCAAGATGCCGTTCAGGAATAACAAGCTCTTTGTCCACTGGAATTGCACCAACGACAGGCACCTTGCAGAATCTCTCAATGGCGCTTTTCTGCTTCTCCTCCTGACGGGAGCTTCGTACCTGATTTAAAATAATCCCGGCAATATTCACCTTGGGCGGCATTGCCTGCATCCCCATAACGAGCGCTGCAATGCCCCGGTTCATTTGTCTGCTGTCAACGACCAGCAATATCGGGGTCTTTAAAATCACAGCAAGCCCTGCACTGCTGTCGGAACCATCAAGGTCAATACCGTCATGCAGTCCATGATTTCCTTCAACAAGAGAGAGACTCCTGTTATCGCTGCAGCTCTCTCTCAGAAACGTTGCAATGCAGGCGTCACTCCCCATAAGGTAGGGATCGAGATTGTAACACTCAGTGCCGCTTGCAAGCCTGTGCCACATTGGGTCAATAAAGTCCGGCCCCTTCTTGAAACTCCGGATGGAGAGGCCTTGAGTGGCAAAATGAGACAAGATGCCCATGCTGACCATGGTTTTGCCAGAGCTCTTCTGTGTCGACGATATCATCAGCCGGGGTGAATTGATGTTCATTCATCCTACCTCTTTGCCTGCCATGACCAGGGTTGGCGGTGCTCCAAGATGGCGGCCTGCAAGCAGGACATTCCAGTAGAGCCCTTCAAAGCCGAGTTTTCCATACCAGTTCATCTTTGTCTCCTTGAGCAGGGTGAACGGCCCGAATTTAGGAGCAGGAAACTTGCCATGGAGTGGTTCTATCTTATAATTGAAGTCGATGAGGGAGGATGTACCTTTGGAATAGACAATAAAGCAGGTTGAGTGTCCGTCATAAATCTCTTCAGGCTTGACACCATGGATTTCAGACATGATATTGAAAACCACAACATCGGCTTCATAATGGGCAACCGAGCCAGCCTTGGATGTGGGTAAGTTTGTAGCATCGCCGATCACATAGATCCGGTCGTGCTTAAGGGCCTTAAGGGTGTTGTGGTGCGTTGGTACATAGCCGATCCCGTCGTCTAAACCTGAATTGCTGATGACAGCATCACCGATGGTGGATGGCACAATGACCAGCGTATCAAATGATACCTTGTCACCTTTTACCGATTCTATATATTTCTCTTTGCCATTGACGGCATTGAGCTCGTAACTGGTTGTTATTTTAATGTTTTTGCTTTTGGCCGACTCAATGAAAACCGCCGAGGCCTTTGGTTTTGTAAAAGCGCCAGGTAGAGGTGTGACAAATTCGATCTCTGTCTTGTTTCTGATTCCTCTTTTCTTGAAGTACCAGTCAGCCAGAAAGACAAACTCGATAGGGGCTACCGGGCACTTGAAGGGAAGTTCTGCAATATTCATTACCAGTTTCCCTCCTTCAAACTCTTTCAGCTTCTTGCGAAGCATCTCAGCCGCCTCAATGGTATAAAAAGAGAAGGCATTCTTGCCCCATGCATCCGTCAGACCATCATTCTCTTCCGGCACTATCTTGCAACCTGTGCTGATGATGAGAAAGTCATAGGAAAATTTATGACTTTTGGTCTTTACCTCTCTTTTTTCAGGATCAATATGAGTGATCTCATCAATCACAAAATTAACGTCAGGCAGGATATACTTTTTCCTTGATCGTACCAGAGTACTCGCCTTTTGAATTCCGAAAGGGACAAAGAGCATTCCCGGTTGATAGATATGCCGGTCATCACGATCAATCACGGTGATCTCCCAATCCTTTGGCAAGTGACGCCTCAAGTTGTTTGAGATGATTGTGCCTCCGGTACCGCCACCTAATACGACTATCTTTTTTGACATTATCCTACCCCCTTTGTTCCGAATTATTAAGATGAAGTGTAGTCAAGGAAAAAAGTAACCTGATAACAGCGAGCCTCTGTTGTTGCTGGTGTTATTGTTCTGACAGGTGATAGGGCATTAATAGTTGTGTTGATCTCTCATGGATTCCTGTATCACTGCATGCCGTTACAATTGTTAAAATATATAGAACGTCATTATGAAATACAAGCACAATACTCATCAGCAAAGAGCGTTTTGCCATTATATCGAAAGCTCGCGCATACCATATTTATGGTATTTATAGGGTATGCGCTTGGATATGACGAAAAGATCGGGCTTTATTGATGATTGATTAAGTCCTTTTTTTTGAGATAACATTGAATACGGAAGAGTATGCAGGTAGAAGAGAGTTTTGTCGCGCCTGTGAGCAAGGTTGGTATGATGGGTCAGAAGCAGCCGGGTTATTATGTGCTACGTCTTAAGGCAGTTGCCGGCGATCTTACCGTCTCGCAGCTCTCATGCATTGCGAGTGTTGCCGAGCAATACGGCAGAGGCATGGTTCATCTCTCCACCCGGCAGGGGGTTGAAATACATTACGTGCATCGTGATAACCTTGAGAGTGCGGAACTTGAACTGTTGCAGGGAGGGGTCGAGTTAGGTTCATGTGGCCCACGGGTACGGGTGATTGTTGGTTGTCCGGGAGCAGAAACCTGCCGCATGGGTGTTTTCGATACAAAAAAGATTGCACGGGAGCTTGATGCAAAATATTTCAAACAGGATACCCCTTCAAAATTCAAGATGTCGGTAACTGGTTGCGCGAACAACTGTACCAAGGCAAATGAAAATGATATCGGTGTCAGGGGTGCCATAGAGCCGAAATGGCTTCCTTCTGCCTGTAGCGATTGCGGTTTATGCATTTCGCTCTGCCCGGTCAAAGCTATTGATCGTCATCCTACTAAAGATGGATATATCTATACATCTGCTGAGGAGAAGTGTATCAACTGCAACATCTGCACCTCAAATTGTTCCGATAAGGCATGGGATGTGGGCAGGAAAGGTTATACTCTTTTTATTGGCGGCACCATGGGTAGAGTACCTCGTTTTGCATCTATCCTAAAAAAAGTTATAGAGAGTGAGGATGAGCTCTTTCTGCTTGTCGAAAATGCAGTTGCCTTTTACAGGGAAAATGGACAGAAAAAAGAGCGTTTCGGGCACATGATTGACCGGATTGGTCTCGATAGAGTAAAGAAGGAAATTCTTGGAAAAGCATTATGAGCAGGGAAGCGGTTGAAACACTGAGTCTGGAATTGGCTGGCAAAACGCCTGAAGAGATCATTCATCGTGCTGTTGAGTTTTTTGACACTGCTTCAACAGCACTTGCCTCCAGTTTTGGAGCCGAGGATCAGGTCATTACCGATATCCTGCACAAAGAAAAGCTGCAGGTGCCTGTTTTTACGCTTGATACAGGTCGATTACCTCAAGAGAGCTATGATGTTCTGGATGCAACGCGGAAGCACTACTCCATTGAAGTAGAGGTGCTTTTTCCAGAAACCTCCGCAGTTGAAGCCATGGTGAGGCGCCATGGGGCAAATCTTTTTTACGAAAGCGTTGAGCTTCGTCGTGAGTGCTGCCGCATTCGAAAGGTGCAGCCGCTTACAAGAAAGCTTGCAACACTGAAAGCCTGGATATGTGGCCTCCGTCGTGAGCAGTCGGTCACCAGAACCGCTGTTGCCCCCGTTGAGTGGGATGCGGCATTCGGCCTTTATAAAATAAATCCTCTTGCTGAAGTGTCGGAAGCGTGGGTCTGGGATTATATTAAAAAACACTCCGTTCCTTTTAATGCTCTCCATGAGCAAGGCTACCCAAGTATAGGCTGCGCACCCTGCACCAGGCCAATAAAACCAGGAGAGGATATCCGGGCTGGGCGCTGGTGGTGGGAGATTGCCGAACACAGGGAGTGCGGTCTGCATCGTGATAAAAAGTAATAGCATCAAGAAAGAAAGCATGGATCATCTCGACAAACTCGAAGCTCAAAGTGTCTATATCCTCAGGGAAGCCTACCGTGAATTTAAAAGCCTCTGCATGCTCTGGTCCATCGGCAAGGACAGCACAGTCATGCTATGGCTTGCCCGCAAAGCTTTTTTTTGCCATGTCCCCATACCGCTTGTACATATCGATACGCATTACAAAATACCGGAAATGATTTCATATCGTGACCGGATTGCGCTTGAGTGGAATTTGAACATGATTTACGGCGAAAACCGTGAGGCGCTTGAGAGCAAGCTCACCTTTCCCGATGGCAACACTGATCGCCTGACCTGCTGCAAATATCTGAAAAGTGAAGCGCTGAAGCACACCCTCTCCGGCGAATGGCCGCGCTACCGGATGGATCACGAGCTTCAGCGTTATGTGCCCGATGAAGGAAAGGAGCCCTATACCGGTGTTATTGTCGGTGTCAGGGCTGATGAGGAGGGGAGCCGTTCAAAGGAGAGGTATTTCTCACCCCGCGACAAAGACAACGTCTGGGATGTCGGCGACCAGCCTCCAGAGTTCTGGAACCAGTTCAAGACCGATTTCGCCCCAGGATCCCATGTACGCATTCACCCTCTTCTTGACTGGACCGAGCTCAATATCTGGGAGTATATCGAACGGGAAAAGATTCCTGTCGTCTCGCTCTATTTTAACCAGGGCAGCGGCACGCGGTATCGCTCCCTCGGCTGTTATCCCTGCACCAATCCTGTCGATTCTGAAGCCAGAACGCTCAATGAGATCATTGACGAGCTTAAAAGCGGCCGGCTTTCCAACATTGCCGAACGCTCAGGCCGTGCTCAGGACAGTGAGGATGGCGGCCTTGAAACCTTGCGCCGTGACGGATATATGTAAAATAATTTTTTCCCTTAGCCAATGATGAATGGACGAGCGCAAATGAATATAGTTATTGTTGGTCATGTCGATCACGGTAAAAGTACTGTGATAGGCCGACTGCTTGCTGATACAGGAGCCCTTCCACAAGGTAAGCTTGAATCAGTAAGAGAGAGCTGCCGGCGGAACTCAAAGCCTTTCGAATATGCATTCCTGCTTGATGCGCTCAAGGATGAACAGTCACAGGGAATCACCATTGATATGGCCCGCTGTTTTTTTAAAACAGCCTGGCGGGACTACATCATCATCGATGCTCCCGGTCACATTGAGTTCTTGAAAAACATGATCACCGGTGCTTCCAGGGCAGAATCAGCCCTGCTGGTTATTGACATTGATGAAGGTATTCAGGAAAACTCAAAACGTCATGGCCAGATGGTTTCAATGCTTGGCGTCAAGCAGGTTACGGTGCTGGTCAACAAAATGGATCTTGTTGATTTCAACGAGAAGGTTTTTGAAAAGCTGAAAGCTGATTATTCGGACTTTCTTGCCCAGATCAAGGTGAAGCCGGTCAGCTTTATTCCGGTCAGTGCCCGCGAAGGCGACAATATCGCGACTCTTTCTGAACGCATGCCCTGGTACAGGGGTGCTACCGTGCTTGAACAGCTTGACCTTTTTGTCAGCGACAAGCAACTTCAGGACAAACCATTCCGTTTTCCAGTGCAGGATATCTACAAGTTTACCCGTGAGAATGATGACCGGAGAATTGTAGCAGGAACCGTGGCAGCCGGCTCGGTGAAAGTCGGTGACGAGGTGCTTTTTCTCCCTTCAGGGAAGCAGTCGGCCATACAATCGGTGGAGTCATTCAATACCGCCCCGAAACAGCTTGCCTCAACTGGGGATGCGACGGGCTTTACCCTCACCACCCAGATCTATATACGTCCGGGTGAACTCATGGTGAAACCTTCGGAACCATTGCCGGAAGTTGGCACCCGTTTCAGGGTAAATATTTTCTGGGTGGGTCGTGCTCCGATGATCCTCCACAAGGAGTACAAGCTCAAGCTTGGTTCAGCGAGGGCATCGGTAAAGCTTGCGGAAATCTGTAATACGCTTGATGCATCAGATCTGAGTTATAGTAAAAACAAGCATCAGCTTGACTGCCGTGATGTCGGGGAGTGCATTCTCGAAACCTCTCGTCCCATTGCCTTTGATCCGGCATCAGCAAGCGAGACAACCGGAAGGTTTGTTATTGTTGATAATTATGAGATTACCGGTGGCGGGATTGTTCTTGAGAACCTTTCAGCTGATGAAACCCTGCTGCAGCGTCACATCCGTGAACGTGAACACAACTGGGAAAAAGGGCTGATCAAATCGGAAGAGAGGGAACTTGCCAACCACCACAAGGCAAAGTTTATTGCCTTTACTGGACTTTCCGGCACAGGCAAACGATCTGTGGCCAAAGCTCTTGAGCAGGGACTCTTTAAGAATCATCTTGTTGCCTACTACCTTGGTGTAGCCAACATTGACCGTGGCCTTGATGCCGATCTCGGCTATCATGTCGATAACGCAGGGGAGAGGTTGAGAAGAATTGGTGAACTTGCCCGTATTCTTACCGATGCCGGGCTTATCTTCATCACCACCATCGATGACGCGGACGATTACGATATCGAAACCCTCAAGCAGTTGAACGAACCCAGTGATATTCTTGTGGTCAATATGGGTGAAAACAGCTTTTCCCGCTACCATCCCGATCTTCAGCTTCCTGTCGGCGTAAGCGTGTCAGATGCTGTAAAGGAGGTTGCCTCAATGCTGAAAACAAAGGAGATCATTATCGAATACCATATATGATCCACCAATCAGAACCGTCATACTCACCAAAACGTTGCATACAGCACTTGCATAGCGACTCACCAGATGCGGCTGAATATTAAGTTTGTTGCGGGCGAAAAAAGACGAAAATAACGGAAAAAAATTACTTAAAATAAGTTGGAGAACGGAGTATTTATTATTACTTTATTTATGCTTGGTCTTTCTAACTTAAATCATTAGAAACATGGATGCTCCTACTCCTGACAATGCTTACCCTATTATAAAAGATATGGCTCTTTGTTATGTTGAACATCATCCCGAAGAGCTTGATAACTGCAGGAAGTTCCTTGCTGATATGCAGTATCTGACTCTGCAATGTAAGGAGTTTGCGGCTATGTACAATGAGTATATCTCTTCCATGCCACCAGGATTTGTGACAAAAAAGAAGCTCAAACCCTGAAGAACAGAGCCAAAAGCAATAAAAGTCTGGCGCCAACAGCGCCAGACTCCGTTCTCTTACCATTATGTAATATTGAGTTTCCGAAGCATCCTCGAACCTCACTCAGCACCTTATTTTATGCATTAAAAGTCGCTGACAAGTCTGAAAGATATGTCTTTATGGATTCATGTTTTCCCAGACCCAGTTTTTTATGCATGCGATAGCGAATACTCTCCATACCTCTTGTTGAGATACCGACAGTACGTGCAATCTCAATAGTATCATAGTTCAATTTCACCAGAAGACTGATTCTCAGCTCACGCTGATTGAGATTGGCATGCTTTTTCTGAAGTTTAGAGAGAAAGAAAGAATCGGACTCTGTCAGTTCGATATTTAAACGCTTCTCAATTGTTTCGGTTTCTAAAAGTTTCAGGCAGGCATCAGTCATTTTTCTTTTGACATCGGTGTCGATTTCAAGAGCGTGTATTTGATCAAGAAGATTTCCCAGCGCATTGGTTTTTTCTGCAATTGCAGTGGATACTCTTGTAAGCTCCAAATCCTGTGAGGAAATTCTTGCTTTAAGGCTTGCTATCTGGTTTTCCAGATCATGGATAGACTGTTTGCCAACTTCTTTTTGTGCATTCATTTTTATGGTCATTTGTGTTATTTGGTCTTCATAATTCTGTTTTAGAAGCTGTTTCTCTCTCTCTTTTTCACACTCTTTTGCTTTGCAGTCTGAACGCAATGCATCGATAGCCTGACAAAAAGGGTAGTACTGACTGTCAGGCGCAGGGATGTATAATGGATAGTCAAGAATGTTAAGCCACGACATCCTTGCGATAGTTCCAAGAAACTGTCGTTTAATCTCCGCGTCCTCAATAAAATCAGGGTTTTGTAAGATCTCGGCTACAGGTTCTTTTCTTTTGAACGCCACTACCTTTTTCACGGCATCCTGATATGTCTCGGTCTGGATGACACAAAAATTTTCAGGTGCAACTGCTGCAAAAGACTGGACGATGATGGACATGAAAGGAGAGGCATTATAAAAACAAACCATGCCAAGGAACGGCTGCCAATGAAAAAGAAGTTCGGTAATCGCCTTTTTGTAAGCATAGGAAATATCAGCAACCTGGTTGAGATCGAATATGATATGAAACTGCTTGTTGACAAGATCGGATTCGCTGAGTACAAGCTTCAGGAGATCAACATCCATAAAGTCCAGCAAAATATCGTGATCAGCCTCAACCCACGTATGAACAATCTCACCGTCCAGCAGCCTGGCCCGCTTCTTATAACCTGCATCAGGGTGATGGCTCTCCCAGTGATCCTTTTCGGTAACTGTTATGTTCTGCAATTTTGGGATTGCCATTGTTAAGTATAAGAGTTATTTGCTGACTACATCTTGATTCTACATCTTCTATGATGTAATAATGCTATTTATTTTTCGAAATAACTATTGTTTTTAATTGAAAATTAATAATTACACCGCGACAGGGTGAATTATTACTTCAGCCAAGGAAAAGTACGTTTGATAAATACATTAGTGCTGAGAATTATCGAGCAGTGCACAGCGTTATCAATCAACTGATCTAAGGTATTAAAGATCCTGACGTCTGGAAGGTTTATACGGTGGCCGCGTTATAAACGGTGATGAAGAGAAGTAAAATCCACATATAACACAATTTTCTTTCTTGCGTACATTATCAATATTACATAACAAGTACTGAGATTTATTTTTCCACTTGATTTACATTAAAAGAGTATTTACATTACTTTGCTTATCGCGACTATCTGTTTCGAAGTGATAGGTCCTCAAATTGGCTCTCATTACAAATACAGGTAAGAATTAACTCAATGAGATGGGCTTACGGTTTGTCCAAAGACTTTAATTGGGTTTCAGGTTTCCTGTAGCAGTTTGTTAACAATTGTTAATTATTACTTCTATAATCAAAGCGGAGGGTTCTGCTATGTTTAAACAGATAATTCATTACGGGTACTCGTTTTTTGTAATCACAGATACAGCAGCCCTTCTGTGGTATCGTGCTTCACGGTGCGATGGCATGAACGAGAATAATGGTATAGGTGGCTGAGACTAAATTTTCGTCTTATATGGTTTCGAATTCAAAAATCTGTGGTTTAGGCGGATCAATCTAAATATTTTTAGCGTCAGCAAATAAAACCGAGAGGGGGAATTGACTATGGCAATCAACATCAACAATCCAATATTGCGGATCGACAATAAGATACTTGGGCAAATTCCAGAAACCCTTGCTGACCAAAGTCCCACCAGGCAGTGTCGCGGCCGGTTTTCATCTGGCTGATTCCCCGGTCGCTTATGCCTGGGATTTTGGCGACGGTACTACGCTTCAAACTAATGAGCCCTGGACCGATCACGATTATGTCGCTGCGCTGGACACCAGCACAGAACAGAGGTATTCCATATCCAGGTGCGCATGACCACGCCGGGGCTTCCGCCGCAAGACATGCGGCGCAGTGTCACCGTCGTCAACCACTATGCGATGGCCAAACGGCTGGGGTTGATCCAGCCCTTGGTGGTTGATGCGTCCCCCAATGCGCAATTCAGCCAAGACAGCTATCGTGCGTTCTTCACCGTACGCAATCTGGAACCCGTCGCGCTGGCATTTACCAGCCGCCGCATCGAGCTGATGTTCAGCGACCACCGCCCTGCGGTCATGCTCAATACCGAGGTGCTAAACGTGGCGCTGCCGCCCAAGGCCGAAACCCTTATCTATGTGCTGAGTACCAAAATTCCCGCCGACGCGATAGGCTTCGCGGTGCATTACGCTGGTATAGACAGTGCCAAGCGGCCAGTGCGGGCTTCGGCCTACTTCGATTTACCCGCCCATATAGCTCGCATCAGCCCTCATTTGCTGGCGAATCTCGCTCTGGTCAGCCAGCTCAACAATTTGGTCGCGCAACGGCAAGTGCTGAACCTGACCACCATCAAGGCCCAGGATATTTTGCAAGTTGTGCAACGCGGCGGATTGACGCCACTGCCTAAGGCTCCGCCTAAACCGCCTGGACCGCCGCCTAAATCAGACATCGTTGAGGGCGCGGTATGCGATCCTTGGAATCTACCCGCCAACATACCGGATGGTTTCGTCTGTCAGGCTTCCACCGATCCCAACGACACGACCTGGCTCCCGATGCCGGGACGGTTCATGAACGCACGTAAAGGCGATGTCATCATCTCTGCCGCGACACCTGGCGATCTGATCGCCGATTTGCTGCTCAGCATCGGCCAGGTCTATTCGCATTCCGGCATGACGACCGCCAACAGGGAACAAATCACTCATTCGACGGCATCCAAAGACCGCCTTCTGGACTATCCGAATGGTTCTCTTGTTGGCACACCCGCCCCAGCGATGGCTTCAAGGTCGATGAGCTGCGCTATCTGTGGTCCGGCGTCATCACTCAGACAGTGGAAAATTCAGTCAATGGTCAAGACTTCGTTGATCCGGAAAACCCTCAAAAAGGCAAGACATTCAATATCGGCGGGTTTGGCACGCTCAGCTCCATGGTCGATACCCAGGGCGACTATGAGCAGAAGCTGGTGCATTCCCTGGTCATCAAGCCCGACC
Organism: Chlorobiaceae bacterium; assembly: GCA_012972835.1. Lineage (GTDB taxonomy): Bacteria > Bacteroidota > Chlorobiia > Chlorobiales > Chlorobiaceae > Chlorobium. The sequence continues at coordinate 199,022 of JABDHK010000010.1, forward strand.
CTGTACAGGAAACCCCGGCCATCCGCAGCCAGTTGCACGCCATCGCCGACTGGGCAGCCGCACAAGCGGCTACCGCCGGACAACCGACAATCCTTGCGCAATACAAGAGCCATTATCGCTTCTATTGCTATACCAACCCGGCTACCGACAAAATCGCACCGAACACTGCTTCCTCGGATTTGCCCTGGTGGAAAGGGACTTACCCGACGGTCTGAGCCTCGTTCGTTTGGCTGGCCGTGCGCCAAAGCGGGGCCGTAGTCGAGAACCAGAAAGACCCCAAGGACGCTGGCGCAAACTCCAAGGAGGGTTTGTACCTATACAATGCCGCCGAGCGCCTTGCGGCTGGCACGGAGTTGTTCAACGCTCTGGAACAACTTGTGGATGACACTGTGGCCCCTAAAGGGGAGGGCGCCGAAATTGCATCGGCGATCGCCGACATGGAAGACGATGTTGCCAACCAAGTCTGTAATGCCTTCAGCTCAGACTGGTGTGAAACCGAATCCAAAGATTCTGACCAGCGGAAGCAACAGCAAGTGGCCTATGCCATTAGCCCGGAAAACCTCCTGCGTTGGGATGCACCGCTGTACGGTTATTTCGAACCGCTGGTCTACGCCACGCCGCGCTATGAGCAAGTGACCATCTGCCGCTGGAAAAAAGTCGCGACGCAGGGTAGCTTGGCCGGCAAAGTAATGTTCAACGGCGCACCAGTGGGCGGCGCCTGGGTAGAGCTATATGATGGCAAGGGCGTCGCCACCAAGCCTGATGGCAGCTTCAGTCTCGAAAAGATCCCGGCTGGCAACTACATCGCCGATACCGGCAAGACCCGTGAGGACGGCATGTATATCCAGGCCAAAGTGCCAGTACATATCAATGCCGGCAAAACCACCCAAGTCAATGTCGTGCTGCAGCTGGCATCGGATCTCTACCGCGCCTTGGAGATTGATGGATGGGTGCAGACCACCGACCACGAATGCAACGCCGCTGTCGATCCCACCAAAACCTCGAACATTCATGGAGTGATGCTGCTCGGCCCATACAAAACCCATGATGCACTTCCCTTTCAAGCCATAGCCGATGAGGATGTGCTGGGGGATGCGATCTTTGAAGCTGACTGGCAACTGGACAAATCGGTGAAAGTCAAAGTGACCTTGCGCGTACACGACGGCACTCAGACCACCGATTCCTATTATGAATACGCACATGTCTACACCGTCGCAGCCGGCAAATCCCTGTCGAAATGGATGTACGCCCATGACGGCGACAAAGTGTTTGCCCGGTTCACGTTGAAAAACAAACTGGCCCCGATGTAAAGCAGTGGGATTCAATTAAACTCGTGCGTGCGCAGTGATCGTGGCACGCACGGGATATTTTGTCTCCTATGGAGGTAATGCACCTCTCTTGGCATAGCAGCTGATTTCCTTCAGGGGTTGAGCAGCTTATGTAACAGGTCGAACAGCGCACTCTTGCTGATAGGTTTGGTTATAAAGCTGTCGCAGCCAGCATCTCTGGCTTTCTCCCTCTCCTCTTTTGAGGTAAATGCTGACTGAGCGATAACTGGCAGGTCGGGGTGCTGCTTTTTGATCAGCTTTGTTGCCTCATAGCCGTTCATAATCGGCATTTTAATATCCATTAGCACCAGATTGATCTCCGGGTGATGCTGAACAAATTCCACTGCTTCCCAGCCGTTTTCGGCACAAAGAAAGGTGATGTTCTGGCCTTTAAAGTTCCGTTGAAGCAGCAGAGTACTCGTTGCATCGTCTTCAGCAATAAGAATGCAGAGGGCAGGGCTTAGTGATGAGGGCTTAGTGATGAGGGCAGAGGATTCAAGGCTCAGGACGGGGTGATAAGGCAGCGTAAAAGAAAAGGTACTTCCAGCACCCTCAACTGATGCGAAAGAGATTGTACCACCCATCATCTCAACGAATGCCTTGGAAATGCTTAATCCTAAGCCTGATCCCTCATAATTCCGGGTCAGAGAGTTATCTGCCTGATGGAATCGCTCGAATATCTTCTCTTGGTTACCAGCCGGAATACCAATGCCGGAATCGATGACATAAAACTCAAGTATCCTTTCCTTTCTGCTGTAGCCGATATCAATGCCGCCATTTGTTGTGAATTTAAGGGCATTCTGGATCAGGTTGGTCAATATTTGGGTCAATTTCCCACTGTCGGTTGTTATAATGCTTTCATTGTCATTGAGCCCTTCTGTACAGCTTAAACGTAATCCTTTCTTGTCGGCTTCAAGCCTGGAAAATGCTAGGAGATTACGCAAGATCTGATTGACCGAGGTTTCGGACTCTTTCAGTTTTACCTCTTGGGCATCAATTTTGGAGATATCCATAAGATCATTAACCAGATGCAGCATGCGCTCTCCGCTCTGATGAATAAGCTCTATATACTCAGCTTGTTCTTCTCCGGTGAGATGAGGATCTTTAAGCAGTTCTGAAAAGCCAATGATCCCGTTCATAGGAGTGCGTATCTCATGGCTCATATTGGCAATGAATGCTGTTTTCAAGCGGTCGCTCTCTTCTGCTGCCCGTATGCGTTCGGTGATATCGTGAACGATTGAATAGAGAATAGCTTTTCCCTCAATCACGATCAGGTTACTGAACACCTCAACATCACGCAAGGTGCCGTCTTTACATTTATGGGTCAAGACAAACTCGTTCTGCGTTGCTATGGTTATTTTTTCAATATTACTTTTCAGTTTCGCGCGCGGAATGACGGCAATTTCATCCAGGTTCATCTGCTTCAACTCGTCAATGCTCCATCCATAAAAAACGGATGCGGCATGATTGGCGTCAAGGATGTCGATGGTCTCAGGGTCCATGATTAACATGACTGCGGAGTGATTCTCGAAGAGCTTTCTGAATCGTTCTTCACTTTGTTTCAGCGCTTTTTCCTGCAGCTTGCGGTCGGTAATGTCGTAAATAATATCGTAAATAAGCGCTTTGCCCTGGATCTCTATTTTCTTTGCAAATACGTCAACATCTCGCACAGATCCGTCAGCTCTCCGGTGAGGAAATGAAACATGCCATTTGTCCAGAGAGTCCCATTTTGTCAATTCCTGCCTGATTTTTTCAGGGGTAAGAGTATTGATCTGATTGAGATTCATCATCTTCAATACCTCAATCGGCCACCCGTAAAATTCAGCTGCCGCCTGATTAGCATCGATAATAAGACCAGTAGCAGGATCAAAAATGATCATGATGGCCGAATTACCCTCAAACAACATCCTGAACCGCTCTTCACTCTGCCTCAACTCATCATCTGAGCGTTTTTTTGCCTCACGGTTTCGCAACATCGTGATTCCATAGGCCAGATTATCCGCAAGTACTGTAAGAAGATCTATCTCTTCTTCACCAAAGGCATTCTGCAACTCAGAGTATATGGTTATGGCTCCAAACACTTCATTGTCCTCTCTCAGCGGTAAACTCAGAATGGAAGCATACCCTCGCTGTGTTGCGTCTGCAAGCCACCTGTCGAACATTGTGGTATTTCGAATATCACGGAGTATGAATATTTGGCCGGTACGTATGGCAATTCCTGTAGGACCTTGCCCAGGTTCATCATCAGCCCAGGATATCTTTGTTTTATCAAGGTAACCTTCATCAAAACCGGCGTGAGCAACCGGACGTATGCTTCTGGCCTCATCATGTTCAGCACAGCCGACCAATGCCGCCCGGTAACCACCGATATCAACCATGATGCTGCATATTTTTTCGAGCAATTCAACTTCACGAGTAGCATGAATAACAGCCAGATTGCAACTGTTGGTTGCTACATGTGCGCGATTCAATCTCTGCTGCTCGTTTTTAGCTTTTTTTTGCTCAGTAATATCCCAAATGAGACAAATAAATCCGATTTCATCCTCATCCTGGTAATATTGCAAATGAATAGCCGCATCAAAAAGGGAACCGTTTTTTCTCTTGAGCTTGAATTCGACAATCTGTTTTGCCCTTTTATTGAGCAACGTGTCATTGAGCACCTTGAGAGCGGCAGGTATGTCATCATCCGCCATAAAGTCGATAAAAGAGTGACCAACAACCTCAGCATGCGACAATCCGAACATTGTTTCTGCAACCAGCGACACATTGGATATAACGCCCTTGTCGTCAGCAACAACAACAACTTCTTGGATTTGCTCAGTAATGGAACGAAATTTCCTCTCGGTTTTGCGTAAACCTTCTTCAGCAATCTTTTGAGCAGTAATATCCGAGAGAATAATCCGGCACGCATACTCAGTATCACTGACAGCAGCTTCAATGCGAAAGGAACGAACTGAGTGATCAGAGACCTGAAGCTTAACCTCGCAGTTATCAGGAACTCTCTTTGTGAACACACTCTCAAGCAGGGCATCAATGAGCTGATACCCTTCGTGAACAGCAAATTTTTTAAACTGCATGCCGAGCAATAAAGAGCGCTCAACACCAAGCAGTTTGGTGGCCGTCAGGTTTGCCTGCTGTACCGTGCTGTCCCTGCCCAGAATCAAATAACCAACAGGCGCAAACTCATACAGCTCAGTGTAGTTGCCAAGAGTCTCTTCCAGCTCAACCCTTGTTCGAGCCAATTCCTCCTGCTGCATTTCGAGTTCGACCTGATGAACCTCCAGTTCATGAACCATACAAAGCATCTCTTCAGGAGAGGAGATAGTGCTTACCCCAGTGCTGAGTTGCTTATGCTCAAGGCGCTCTTCAGCAAGAGAGCGTAACTCAGATGAACTGAGTGGCATATTGGTTTTCTGCTTTTTTGCCATGCGAAAGTAACCTCTTGCTTACAATTAAAAATTCAATCGGAATTATTCAAACAGCTTCAGCATGCCGAAAAGGAGGACTCCATGCCGGTACCCTCGGAGTATCAACGTGCAAAAGACGACTTTTGTCGTCGACTTGAAATCAAAGATGCCTTTCCTGGCTGGTTGGCATCAGAGCGGAAGCTGATAACCTTTTTCGCGAAACAGGCGGAGCATGGCATCAACGACTTCCGGGTCAAAGTGCTGCACACGATATCTCTCAATTTCTTCAAGTGCTGCCTGTAGGCCTAATGAGGGTCGGTAAGGGCGATGTGAGGCCATGGCTTCAAGCACATCGGCTACGGCAAGTATGCGCGATTCAGGAAGTGTCTCCTCTCCTTTCAGACACTGCGGATAGCCGCTGCCATCCATGCGCTCGTGGTGTTCCCGGATGATTCGTGCAATCGGCATAGGGAAATCGACATTCTTGAGGATTTGATAGCCCTGTTCAGCATGAGTCTTGACGAGCTCAAACTCGATTGCTGACAATCTGCCCGGTTTGGAAAGTATCTCGGCAGGGATGCTCATTTTGCCTATGTCATGAACAAATCCGATGAGCTGCAGAGTGTGGCACTTCTCTTCGCTCCACCCCATTTCCCGTGCCAGGTCCGCCGCGATGACGCCAACCCGCCGCTCATGACCTGCTGTGTAGGGATCATGGGCTTCCACAACGTTTGCTACTGCCTGGAGCGTGCTTTGCATGGCGTTTTCCAACTGTTTTACATAGCCCTTCATCTTTTCTTCTGCAGCTTTGCGTTCGCTTATGTCTCGAGCAGTGACTATTGAGCCAACGATGATTCCCTCCTTGTTACGCAAGGGGGCATAGTTGTAGCTGCCAAACCATGTTTCACCGCTATCCTTTCGCAACAGTCTGAATTCAACTCCTGTACCAGTTTCATCTCGCAGAGCCCTCGGTACAGCCCATTGTTCCACGGGAACAGCTTCTCCTGTGATCATGTAAACTTCGAGAAACTTTGGGTACTCATCAAAGGTTCTGGCACACTCCTCTTTGTTCCTGAACCGGTGAAATGTTGCGAACGCCTCATTAAAGTGAATGAAGTTGCCAGTGTTATCAGAGATAAAAACGGCATCGCTCATACTTGCAAGGGCCGCTTCCAGTAGCAACTTACCTTCAACAATAAGTTGTTCTGTCTTCTTGCGTTTGGTTATGTTATCGAAGACGGCAACAAAGTGGTCTTTTTGCATACTGTAGGCAGAAATTTCAAGCCACATGTTCAATGCTTCCAGATAAAACTCAAACCGTTCTGGTTGTCCTGATATTGCAACCCTTGCATAAATTTCGAGGAGTTCAGGGTTCAGGTCATGGACTCCCGGAATAACCTCTGAAACCTTTTTACCCTCGGGATGTTTTAGTCCGGTCTGTAGCTCAAAACTCGAGTTAACCTGTTCATAGATAAAATCAACCGGACGCCCCTCTTCGAATATCATGCGACAATAGGCAATGCCGTTGAGCATATTATCAAAGAGAGAACGGAAGCGTTCATTGCTTTCGAGAATCAGTTTTTCAGCAATCATTCGATCGCTTATGTCGTTAATAACAGCATAAATAAATTCTTTTCCTTCTATAACAATACTGTTAATTGTTATTTCAACATCACGGATTAAGCCATCAGCCCTTTTGTGTTTACGAATAATTCTGTTGAGTTCCGTTGTCCTGATCTTCTTTATATCATCCAGAAGGTTATCAACTGTTGATACAGAGAGCTGTTCTGCCTGCATCAATTGAAGGTCTTCGATCGTCCAACCATAAAACTCAGCAGCGGCATGGTTGGCATCAACAATATTGCGTGTAACGGGATCGATAACCAGCATGGAGGAGGTGTGTTTGTCAAAAAGGGTCTTGAAACGTTCTTTATATTTTTTGAGTGCTTCATCTGCGAGCTTTCGTTCAGTGATGTCGATAACCGTACCGATATAACGATCCACCTCTTCTTTATCGTTATGTAACGGCCTGCCTCGGGACATATTCCAGTGAACAGAACCGTCGGGGTAACAGAGGCGATACTCGAAATTCAGTTCTGTTTTATCTTTCACAGCTGCTGTAACGGATTGGATTACCAACTCTCTGTCATCAGGATGAATGGTATTTTCCCATAGTTTGAAGGTTGGTTTTTCACCGCGCCTTTTCAAACCGGACAAATTCCATAAATTATCTGACCAGAAAAGCTCATTCGTTTTCAGCTCCCATTCCCATACACCAGCAGATGCAGCTTCAAGTGCCAGGTTAAACTTTGCAAGACTATTCTCTATCTCATACCTGCTTTGAGCCAGTATTTCCTGCTGAATTTCAAGCTCGATCTGGTGAATCTCCAGTTCATGGACAAGTCTGAGCGTTTCTTCGGGTGAAGGCGTAGAGCTGATATGGGAGTGCTGAGTGGCAAGGTGTTTTTTCATCAGGCGCTTTTCAGCAAGGGAGCGTAGCTCAGAAGGGTTAGCCGTGTTGATGTTCTGCTGCTTTTTTGTCATTGGCAAAACGATAATGGTTCTCACTTAGCATGTGGAAGAGAGTAAAGTATAATCTGCATGCTCTGTTTGGGCGTAATGGGTAGTGTAAAATATACTTATTTTATATATAATTATATTTTTTTTCCGGGATTTACAGTTCCTACTCATCTCTGAATAAAGGAGCAACCCCGGAAGACTTGTATGATATGGCAGGTAACGTGTGGGAGTGGACTGATAGTTGGCAGCTTATTCCGGCTTTGTCTAAATCTCGTAATCGCCGGTAAATACACGGACACGGTTAATGGTAACAAAAACCTGCACCTCTTTGGCAAGTTGAAGATTAACGAAAAGCTCTCTCGGAATTTCCGCTTCAATGGGAGCATCAAGACCTTCGCACTCAATGTTCAGTCCGATCTGACCACCGTGAAGACGTATCTCTCGGATGGTACCAGTAAGATCAGTTTCGCTACTGCGTAATCTACTGATCCCTATCTCATGTGGTCGTACAAAGGTCTGGCTTGGTTTTTCTTCAATATTTTTCAGCTCATCAGGTGCATCAAGATGGTGATTGCCGAGGCTGACCTTGCCGTTTTTGATGCGTCCATGGAATACGTTGACATTTCCAAGAAAGTTATAGACAAAGGCATTCGCCGGGTGATCGTAGACCTCCTGAGGGCTTCCCTGCTGTTCAATTCTGCCTTTGTTGATCACGACAATTTTATCCGCCAGTTCAAGCGCCTCCTCCTGATCGTGAGTAACAAAAATACTGGTAACATGGATTTCATCGTGCAGTTTTCTCAGCCAGCGGCGCAGCTCTTGCCGAACCTTTGCGTCAAGTGCGGAAAATGGCTCATCAAGGAGCAGTACTTTCGGATTTACGGCAAGAGCTCTTGCGAGGGCAACACGCTGGCGCTGTCCGCCCGAAAGTTGCGAAGGATAGCGTTTTGTGGCCCAATCCATCTGTACCATTTTCAGAAGATGCTCTACTCTGTCACGAATTTCACTGCGCGAAGGACGTTCCCGAAAGGGGAGCACTTTAAGGCCAAAGGCTACATTATCAAAGACGTTGAGGCGGCGGAAGAGTGCATAGTGCTGAAAGACAAATCCTACATTTTTTTCCCTTGGAGGAAGATTTGTGGTGTCCTTGCTTTCCAGAATTATTTTTCCTGAGTCTGCCAGTTCCAGGCCCGCAATGATGCGCAGCAGGGTGGTTTTTCCGCAGCCCGATGGGCCCAGAAGAGCAATAAGCTCTCCGGAGGCAATATTCAGACTTATGTCGTCAATTGCTTTGTATTCGCCAAATGTCTTGCTGATGTTGCGCAGTTCGATACCCATGTAAGATCCTAAAGATGAAAGCTGTTTTTCTGAAAATGTTTTTCCATGCCACTCTTGACAATAACGGTGAGCAGAGCGAGGAAGACGAGCAGTGATGCAACAGCGAACGATGCTGTGAAATTATATTCGCTGTAAAGAATTTCTACATGGAGAGGAATGGTGTTGGTCTGGCCACGGATATGTCCCGAAACAACCGATACAGCACCAAACTCCCCGATGGAGCGGGCGCCGCAGAGGATCATGCCGTACAAGAGACCCCATCTGATGTTGGGCAGGGTTATTTTGCCGAAAATCTGCCACCCCTTGGCTCCAAGTGTCAGGGCTGCTTCCTCTTCATCCCTTCCCTGTGCTTCCATCAGAGGAATCAGCTCACGGGCAATAAAGGGAAAGGTGACAAAGATGGTTGCAATGACAATCCCGGGAGTAGAAAAAATAATTTTGATACCCAGCTCTCCGAGCCATGATCCAAAAGGGGTTCTGCTGCCGACAAGAAGGACAAAGATGAGACCGGCAATGACCGGCGATACAGCAAACGGAAGGTCAAGCAGGCTTTTCAGTGCAGTTTTTCCTTTAAAATTGAATTTTGTGATTGCCCATGCAGCAGCAACACCGAAAACAGCGTTCACCGGCACAACAATGGCTACCGTCAGCAGCGTTAGTTTGACTGCTTCGATGGCGTAAGGCTCACTGATCGCGTCAAGATAGAAGCTCCATCCTTTCTGGAAAGCCTGTGAAAAGATCAGGCCAAGTGGTACAAAGACAAATCCGATAAAAAAAAGAAGAGTCAGCCCGATAAGCAGAATTTGTATGGAGATCGGATCTGAGACTCTCTTTTTTGCAACAGGGGGCTTGCTTTTTGCTTTTTGGATTATAGGCATGGTTTATGAACGGTATTCTTTCTGTTGCCACTCCTGCACTGCATTGAGTAGGAGAAGCATGGAAAATGAGATGCAGAGAAGTACCAGTGCAACTGCTGAAGCTCCGGCATAATCAAACTGATCAAGTTTCGACATGATCATCAATGGAGCAATCTCAGTTTTCATTGGCAGATTGCCGGCAATGAAGATCACCGATCCATACTCTCCTATGCCTCGGGCAAAAGCAAGTGTTACTCCGGTGAGGAGGGCAGGGAAGAGGTGAGGAAGCAGGATTTTGCGGAAGGTCTGCCAGCGCGTTGCTCCAAGACATTGTGCAGCCTCTTCAATCTCCAGCTCCATCTCTTCAAGTACCGGCTGAATGGTGCGGACAACAAACGGAAATCCTATAAAAATCAGCGCAATCACTATTCCCGTCGGTGTGTTGATGATCTGCAGGTTCCAGCGTGCGAGAATCTGTCCAAACCAGCCAATTGGTGAATAGAGAGTTGCAAAGCAGATGCCGGCTACGGCGGTTGGCAGTGCAAAAGGCAGATCGACAAGGGCGTCAAGCACTCCTTTGCCGGGGAAGCGGTAGCGCACCAGCACCCATGCAGTCAGGAGTCCGGCAAAGGCATCGACAACAGCAGCAAAAAAAGCAGTGGAAAAACTCAATCGGTAAGATGCAAGAACTCGAGGAGCTGTTACAGCATTCAGAAACGGTTCCCAGCCCATGGGAATGGTGTTAAAGAATATCATGCTCAGCGGCACAATAACAATTGCCGACAGGTAGAATACCGTGTATCCCATCGACAGCCCGAACCCTGGAAGAATGTTGTGTCTTTTTCTCTGAAACAGTGCCATCGTTGATCTTTTTTGATGCGAACCGCAGAGGAAAACGGGATAGGAGGTGTTACCCCGTTTTCAAGATAATTATTCTGCAGTTCAGTGGAGAAGAACCCTTGCGTCAGAGAGCATAGATCTGATCGAAAACCCCACCGTCTTGAAAATGAGTTTTCTGAGCATTGCGCCAGTTGCCGAACACTTCATTCAGGGTAAAGAGCTTGATATGTGGAAAATTTGCCGAATATTTCTTCAGTGCTGCAGGATTTCGCGGGCGGTAGTAGTTCTGTGCAATGATATCCTGGGCCTGAGGTGTATAGAGGAAGTTCAGGTAGGCCTCTGCCAGTTTGCGGGTACCGTGTTTTGCAACATTTTTATCAACAACAGCGACAGGCGGTTCAGCCAGAATGCTTACAGCCGGAGAGATGATTTCATACTTGTCGCTACCGAACTCTTTAACAATAAGGTGAGCTTCGTTTTCCCAGGCAATCAGCACGTCGCCAAGTCCGCGCTGAGCAAAGCTCAGTGTTGAACCACGGGCGCCGGTATCGAGCACAGGGACATTCTTGTACAATGCCTTGATAAATGTTTTAGCCTGTTCAGCCGAGCCGGTCTGTTTTTGTTTGTAACCCCATGCCGCCAGGTAGTTCCAGCGTGCACCTCCAGATGTTTTCGGGTTTGGGGTGATAACTGATACCCCGGGCTTTACAAGATCATCCCAGTTTTTGATCTGCTTTGGATTTCCCTTCCTGACAACAAAGACTATGGTAGAGCTGTATGGCGTGCTGTTGCTTGAAAGTCTCTTCTGCCAGTTGAGATCCAGAAGTTTACTGTCAGCGATCGCATCAATATCATAGGCGAGAGCCAGCGTTACCACATCAGCTTCCAGCCCGTCAATAACTGCGCGCGCCTGCTTTCCCGATCCACCGTGCGACTGGTTGATTACAACACTCTGGCCGCTTTTTTTCTGCCAGTACTGGGTAAAAGCAATGTTTTCGCTTTGATAGAGCTCTCTGGTAGGGTCATAGGAAACATTAAGCAGTGTTGTACTTGCGGCCATGGCATTTCTTCCCTGCAAACCAGCGGCCAGTATAATCGTTGCTGCAAGCGTGATTTTTTTTATCCCTTGAAGATTCATGCTCTTCTCCTTGTAATTTATAATGCATTAAAAAAAAAGCCGGTTCTCTGCAGTGTCAGAAACCGGCCGTTGCAAAAGTGTTGATCATCACTTTCGACATGTGCCGGATTTTCTTATGACAGCGCATATTGTTGCCTGACAGCAGCAAGTGCTGGTGCAGAGGGCAGTTCTTTCAGGTATAGTGTACATAAGCTCTATGTTTAATTTACAAGGGTTAATAAAACCCAATCTTTTCAACCTCTCCAAGCATATACCATAAAAATACCATAAATATGGTATGCTTGGGGAGGACATTCATTCGGATGAAAGATGCAGGACGAGGGATAAATGCCGCTTCCTTTGAAGTGCTGTTATTTGATATCGAAAAAGGTTGCTATCGGCATGGTTTCAGGAAGAATATAGACGTAGCCGTTTCCGTTGTCAAACAGTGGGCTGAGGATGTGGCGGTAGAACTCCCTTGTTACATTGACACATCCCAAAGTGCCCCTGTGTTCTTTTGGATTGCTTGATTGGATCCGTTTTATGCGTAGTGCTTCATTATTACCGGCAGGAATCGAATGAATAGCGAGCCCCGACTCAAAATCAACCCAGAGTACTTTCCCTCCCTCCAGATCAAACCCGTGGCGTAACAGAAACCTTCCTGCTGCTGTGATTCGGTCTTTCGGTTGTATCTCGGAGAGTTTCAGGTTTCCGATGCCGGGAGGGGTGATGTCTCCGATTGCAAGTCCGAGAAGTACTGATGTCACTGCAAGTACTCGACCATCAGGGTCAAACACAAAAAGTTTAAACTGCTTTTTATCAACGACCACAAAGGGTAATCTATGATTATCCTGACTTCTGACGACCCAGTCGGCAACAAGGAGTACCTCATCAGATTTGTTCTCGGAGCCAAAAAAAGCATTTCGCGCATGTTCTTCCTTTCCCTCTGAGAAGGTGAAGAAAGCCAGGCTCAGCATGATAAGAGTGATAGGGAGCCATGTATGACGGTAAAGTGTCAGGATTTTCATGACAACTTTTCAGCGCAACTTTGTAGGATTGCGGTCGAGGACATTCTGGACTTCTGGAAGCACCTGTTCAGCGGCAGGAGAAAGTTTCAGGTTTTGGGGAGTGATATCAGCTCTCAGGGATGGTGAAGAATGTGAAGCGGAAAGTGGTGATAAAAGAATCATTTTCATAATCATTACCTCTGTGCCCAATTGAGTTAATGCCGAAAAGAATAACGTATTATTATAAAGCGTATAGGTTTCTACCTGTTAAATATACAAAAAAAACTGGGCGTATATACGATGTACAGGGCAAAATTCATTTATACAACGTTGCCGTGCAGCTCAAAGGCGGTAGTGTCGGTGATTCTTGCAATACAGAATGAGCCGACGGTGACTGCTTTATCGTCAATTTTGAGGATGCACTCATTATCAACCTCCGGAGCATCATATTCCGTTCTGCCAATAGCGATATGCTCTTCGATCTGATCAATCAGAACTTTGAGTTCTTTTCCTTCGAACATCTGGTTTTTTTCTTCTGAAACTCTTTCCTGCACCTCCATGAGTTCTGCGACTCGATCTCTTTTTTCTTCTTCGCTGATCGTCTCCTCAAAGGAGTAAGAAGGGGCATGTTCTTCATGACAGTAAGGAAAACAGCCGAGCCGGTCAAAACGGGTTTCTTCAACAAATTGCAGCAGTTCCTCAAACTCTTCACGGGTTTCGCCGGGATAGCCAGCGATCATGGTGGTTCGAAGCCGGATGTCGGGGTTTTTGTCCCGGATGGTTTCAATGAGGTGGATGGTATCACGTTTATTGATTCCGCGGTTCATTGATTGCAGGATTCTGCTGTTGCAGTGTTGCAGGGGGATATCGAGATAGTTGCAGATATTTTCCCGCTCTCGCATGGAGTCGATCACCTCAAGAGGGAAGTTCAGCGGGTAGGCGTAGAAGAGCCTGATCCAGTCGAATGCCATGTCAGAGAGTTGCAGGACAAGGTTGTTCAGTAGTGTTTTACCCTCCAGGTCGTAACCGTAGAGGCTTATGTCCTGGGCGATGATGTTCAGCTCCTTGACACCCGAGGCTTTCAGGAGTGCGGCTTCTCTCAGCAGCTGTTTAGGTGGTTGGCTCTTGTATCGACCTCTTATTTTTGGAATCGAACAGAAGGAGCATGTGCGGTTGCACCCCTCAGCAATCTTGAGGTAGGCGAAGTGGGGTGGAGTCAAAAGAGAACGTCGGTCATAGATCTCTTTACGATACTCTGCACCGAGGGCTGCAAGTACTTCTGGCAGTTCACGGGTGCCGAAAAAGCCGTCCACTTCGGGCATCTCTTCGTGGAGTTCAATCCGATAGAGTTCGGTGAGGCACCCCATGACATAAACGCGTTGAATGACCCCTTCCGTTTTTTTATCAATTGCTGCCAAAGTTTCGGTAATGGACTCCTCCTTGGCATCGGCAATGAAGCCGCAGGTATTGATGAGAATGGTGTCGGCCTCATCAGCCTGTTCAGTGAAGATGATACCCGAAGCTTCAGCCTGTGCCATCAGGCGTTCGGAATCGACCGTGTTTTTCGAGCAGCCGAGGCTCAGGAGAAATACTTTATGTGTTTTCATTGCTATTGAATCGTTCGAGAAAATCTGCTTTCCACTCTATGAAAGAGCCATTCTGTATTTGTGTTCGTGCAGTTGCCGTGAGCCACATAAAAAAAGAGATATTCTGCAGCGTGCAGAGTTTAAGGCCGAGAATTTCACCAACGTTCAGAAGGTGGCGGATATAAGCGCGCGAAAAGTTCCGGCAGACATGGTTGTCGAATCCTTCATCAATTGAGGAGAAATCCGCAGCATAGCATGCCGAGCGGAGGTTCATCTTTCCATGTCGGGTATAGACCCTGCCGTTGCGACCCTCACGGGTTGGAATGACACAGTCGAACATATCAACACCGCGTTCGATAGCGTTCAGGATGTTTTCCGGAGTGCCAACACCCATGAGATAGCGAGGTTTTTTTTCAGGAAGCAGCGTATGAGAAAGTTCAAGGACACGGTACATCTCAGCAGCAGGTTCACCGACGGCCATACCGCCTATGGCATAACCGTCAAAATCAAGATCAACAAGAGCTTTTGTTGACAGTTCACGCAGATCATCATGGATGCCTCCCTGAGTGATACCGAAGAGGTATTGTTTGTGACCGTAGAGGGGAGAGGTTGTTGTGAAATGTTCTTTTGCCCTTTCAGCCCATCGGATGGTCAGTTCTCCAGATATGCGGATGTACTCTTTTTCAGCGGTTGATGGCGGGCACTCATCGAGAGGCATCATGATGTCGCTGCCGATAATGCGCTGGGTTTCGACAACATTTTCAGGGGTGAAGTGCTGTTTTGAACCATCAAGATGTGATTTGAACATGACACCCTCTTCAGTGATTCTGCGCAGATCAGAGAGTGAGTATACCTGGTAGCCACCGCTATCGGTCAACAGCGGCCCATCCCAGTTCATGAATTGGTGTACACCACCGGCCTTGAAAAGAGTGTCGTTTCCTGGTCTTAGAAAGAGGTGGTAGGTATTAGCCAGAATAATGTGAACGTTGATCTCTATAAGTTCCCGCGGTTCTACTGACTTGACGCTGGCGCGGGTGCCAACCGGCATAAAAATCGGGGTAGGTAGAGTACCATGACTGGTCTCAAGAACTCCACAACGGGCAGAAGAGTGGGGATCGGTGGTTATGATATTGAATTTCATCTCTCTTGCAGTGGTAGGGATATTCCTGAAAGTATGCGGTAATTGATTGTCAAGGTAGACAATGGGCGGCATAAAAAAAAGCATGGAATCTGCCCCTGTTCAGCTGCTCTTGAGAGAATGCCTGCCTATAATTATTTTATAAAAAAATAGCCTAAAAATACGTCGCTTATCTTTTGTTTGTTATATATTGCAGGAGTTAAAACGAAATTAAACTCCAATACCTATGCAGAAACCAGGGCGCAGAAAAAAAACAGACCTGTTTGCTCTCAATCCGAATCATTTCAGTCAGGATGAGCAGGTGTTTCGTTCAATTACTGAGCACATTGATGGGGTGGCCTTTATGGCTGGCCCCAACTCGATAGTGAGCTATATTTCGCCAGCGGCGGAAAAGATATTCGGGTTTATGCCCGCTGAAATGACCGGTCGATCCTTTGCCGGGTTTCTTGAAGAAGAAAAAGAAATGCTGCAAACTCTTGCCGCCATCAATGAGACTTGCCAGAATCACCTTCCAACTCAGACACTCGATCTGCATTTCCGCAGAAAAAATGGCTCACTCTTTTGGGGTGAACTCCATTTACAATATTTTCAGGATCATGGCATACCCTGCATTATAGGGTGGCTTTACGATGTCACGGTGCGCAAGCGCCAGGAGGCACATCTGTTATGTCGTGCAAACCTCTTTGAAAAAGCCGATACACTCTCCATTGAAGAGTTGCTGCAGGCTACGCTTGATGAAGCAGCTCGACTTACAGAGAGCACCATCGGCTTTTGCACTTTTCTCAGGGATGATTTATGTTCACACACACTGCAGGTATTGTCAAGCAAAGCAAACCACATGGCTGGCTGTCTGGGCGAAAATGGAGAAATTTATTCATTCGACCAGGCTGAGTATTTGACCGAGGCATTACGCTGCCAGAAAACGGTGATTCATAATGATGATGATAGTGCAAAAAAGCACAGGAGTCGATCGGGCAATTATCCGGAAATCAGAAGGACACTGGTTGTGTCAATCATGAAAGATGGAATGGTTACGGCGATTTTTGGCGTTGGGGGAAACTCTCATTTCTATGATGAGTATGACAATAATCTGGTAACAGATTTTGCTGATCTTGCCAATGATATTGTTATCCGCAAGCGTGCAGAGCTGCTTGAGAAGAGTATGGAGGCCCGGCTGATTCAGGCTCAAAAAATGGCACTCGTTGGTAAGTTGATCAATACTGTAGGGAGCAACTACAGTCAGCTGCTCGATATCATTCTTGATAAGGTCAAGAAGGCTATGGATCCGGAGATGTTACAGTCAAATAAATCTCAGTTGAAAAACCTTGGCGCAATTGTTGAGGCCGCTTGCAGTTCCAGGGATATGATGAGTCAACTTCTTACTTTTGCCCGAAGCAGGCCAGCTATGCCAATAGTTCTTGATTTGAACATTCTGGTTGATGGTTTGTTGGGCATGCTCAGAGAGCGGATTGGTGTCAATATCCAGCTTTTGTTGATACCCGACAGAGAAAGAACTCTGGTAAAAGTAGATCCTTCGCACATTGATCAGCTTCTTACTCTTCTCTGCATTAATGCCCGGGATGCCATAGCTGGCAATGGCAAGATCACGATTGAGACAGGCAGGATTTTTATCGATGAGGATGATTGTGCCGCAAACCATCTCTTCAGTGCACCAGGCAACTATGTGGCCCTGTCGGTGAGTGATAACGGTATTGGTATAGAAAAAAAGAACTTACCCTATATTTTTGAGCCATTTTTTACTACCAAGAAAAGTGAAGGAGAGTTTGGTCTCGGCCTGTCCATAGCATACGGTATAGCTAAACAGAACAAAGGTTGTATTGATTGCAGGAGTGAGTTGGGGAAGGGAACTACCTTCACGATCTATTTACCGCACCATACGGGCAGTCACTATTTATATGAGGAGGAGGCCCCGCCCATAACCTGCCAGTTGAAAAAAAAGATATTGCTGGTGGAAGGGGAACCTGAAATCCTGAATCTCTATAAGCGTATCCTTGAAAAAGCCGGATATACAGTTTTACCCGTTGACACACCTGACGAAGCAATTCGAATTGCCAGTGAATTTGATAGTGATATTGATCTGCTTCTAAGTGAAGTTGTTTTGCCGGAAGTGAATGGATGTGACCTTTCAAAAAAGCTTCAGAAGTTCTGCCCTAAACTGAAAACCCTCTATTTGTCAGGTCATCATAACGATCTGATTGCTCAATACGGGGTGCTTGGCAAAGGGGCTGGCTTTATCCGGAAACCTTTTTTTATCAACGAGTTGACCTTGAAAGTTCATAATCTGTTGAACTCTGTCGCTGTTCAATGAACATTGACTTTTTATTATTCCCCGTTATGTTGCCGTCATGACGGGGAATATCACTCCATTGAGCTTACCTTGACCGATACACTGAGCTTTTCCAGTGCACTGCCTTTATAGGTGCCCCGTACTGGTGGAACGTCATCATAGTCCCTTCCGGAACCGATCTTGATATACCGTTCATCGACAAACAGGGTGCTATGTGTCGGATCCATGCCGATCCATCCCTTATCTTTGCCGCAGTAGACTTCGCACCATGCGTGGGTTGCTTCATCCCGTCCATCAGGCGTGCTTCCTCCGAAAAGATATCCGCTTACATATCGGGCAGGCACTCCGAGATATCGGCAGGCAGCAAGCATGATATGGGCAAAATCCTGGCACACTCCCCGACCGAGAGCCATGACAACAGCACTGGTACTGTGAACGTCGGTTACTCCAGGTTCGTAGATGAATGATTCATTGATGTGACGGCATATAGATTCCGCAAGCTGAAAACTGTCAGTATTGGTGGCAAAAAGGGAGGTAAAGTCGCGTATCGCCTGATCAAAATGCACATAGCGACTCTGGCAGGAAAAATCGATAAGAAAAATATCCTCATTCTCTGTTGCTGAGCTTCGGCCAGGGCCAGTTTCAACAACAGAGGTTGCAACGATCTTCACCCGTTTATGACTCTGGAGCAGGTTGAAGTGATTGACAATGTTTCCGTAGAAATCGGTGTATTCAAAAATGGTGGCCGGTGGGTCAACCTGAAGATTGAAGCTTGCACAGCGCTGGGGAGCCGCTGGATTGTTATCGGGGTGCAATCTTACTTCAGTAGCTGTTTCATAGATCGGGCTATCATATTCAAACAGGGTGGAGTGTTCAACTTTTACAATCATGCTCTTATTGTTTGCGTCCTGTTATTGCTGTTGCTGATGTTGCTGTGCCTGGCTCCAGTTGGGGCGACCTCCTGCAATTCCGGTAAATGGAAGGGCTTCAGCAATGTCTGATGACTCGATTTCCGGTGTGTGATAGGCAAAATAGGTCAGGTGAACCTGTTCGCCCACTTTCACCAGTCGATGTTCCAGGTCTTCAAGATAGGTGTGCAAACCTTTCGAATAGATATCTTCAATTGCAGTATAACTGAGCTCAGCTTCAAGTTTTCCGATAAGCCGGTCTGCATTGTTGACGTAACGGTGTCGTGAGCTGCCTGATATTCTCCAGAGAGCATCTTCCGCAGCGCAGACCGAAAAGTTTATGCTGCGCGGGAATGTCCTGTCCAGAATAAGAAAACGCAGGATGTTGTCAGGGTCGATTTTTGAAAGGTAAACTTTACGGAAGGCCTCCAATGCGCTGCAGCTTTTCAGCACCGCCATCCACTGAATGATATCCTCCGAGCCTTCAACAATCTCAGCCTGGCTTTGTGCCTCAGATAGCAGCATGTGGTACTTGACATCAATAAGCCTGGCTATATTGTCGCTGCGTTCAAGATACTTGGCAATCTGGATGAAGTCCCATCCTTCATTACGGGAGAAGGTGTTGTCCGTAATGCCTTGAAAGAGATGTGAAGCGTTTTTGATCTCCTTGTAAAACCCGTAAGGGTCGTTATGCACAAACTGCGGGGTCACACTTTGCAGATAGTGGTAGAGGTTGTTGACCTGCTCCCACATTTCACTTGATATGCTTTCGATAATGCTCCGTGCATTTTCTCTTGCAAGACCGATACATGAGGTTATGGAGTTCGGATTATTTTTGTTGAACACCAGATAATCGGTAACGCTATGCGCAGTGTATTCGTTGTAGAGGTTGTTGAAGCGCTCTTTGTCGCTGGTGACAAGAATAAGAGCTATCCAGTAGTTCGGATTCTCTACATGGGTAATTTTATTGAGGTCGAGCAGCAGGTTGAAATTGACGTCAAGAAACCTTGCTGTGTTTTCAGCGCGTTCAAAATAACGACTCATCCAGAACAGGGATTCGGCAACACGGCTTAACATAGATAATCAGAAATTAATGTTTATTCATCGACAACCCAGGTGTCCTTGCTTCCACCGCCCTGAGATGAGTTGACCACAAGGGATCCACGTTTGAGAGCTACTCTTGTCAGTCCTCCCGGGACTATAGTAATAGTTTTACCGTACAAAACATAGGGGCGCAGGTCGATATGACATCCCCAAAGGTCGGTGTCATTAAAAAAGCTGGGGTGACGCGACAGTGAAATAGTTGGCTGGGCAATGTAGTTGCGGGGATTGGCAACGATCATCTCTGCAAAATTTTCCTGCTGTTCAATTGTTGATTCCGGTCCTACCAGCATACCGTACCCTCCGGATTCATTGGCCGCCTTCACCACAAGTGTCCCTAAATTTTCAAGGATATATTTGAGATGAGAAGGATTACTTGCCAGCCAGGTTGGCACGTTCTGCAGAATTGGATCTTCGCCAAGATAATACTTGATGATTTCAGGAACAAAACTGTAAATGACCTTGTCGTCTGCCACGCCGGTACCGATCGCATTGGCAAGTGTTACATTTCCTTTGCGGTATGCATTGACAATACCTGCAACACCAAGTTTCGAGTCGGGGCGAAAAATAAGCGGATCAAGATAGGCATCATCAACCCTTCTGTAAATTACATCAACACGTTCAAGACCGCGAGTTGTTCTTGTGTAGACCTTATTGTTGTTGACCACCAGATCTTTTCCTTCAGTCAGCTCAACACCCATCTGCCGGGCAAGGAAGCTGTGCTCAAAGTATGCCGAGTTGTATATGCCTGGCGTAAGCACAACAACATTTGGTTCGCGTCTGGATAGGGGACTAATTTCCTGCAGGGTACGGAGCAGCTCCTGCGGATAATTATCAATCGGACGGATCTTGTATTTGTCAAAAAGGACCGGGAAAGCGCGTTTCATCGCCTGCCGGTTCTGTAACATATAGGAGACCCCACTTGGGGTGCGGAGGTTATCTTCAAGCACTAGGTAGTTTCCTTCGGCATCTCGTATGATATCACTGCCGGTAACATGAATATAGATACCGAGGGGAGGGTTTACACCAACAAATTCCCGCCTGAAATGCTGACTTCCGAGGATAAGTTCCGGAGGGATTATTTTGTCTTTAAGGATTTTCTGGGTGTGATAGATATCGTAGAGAAACTCATTGAGCGCGGTAATCCTCTGTATAAGACCTTTTTCAATGGTTTGCCATTCATGTGCAGGCACTACCCTCGGAATAAGATCAAACGGAAAAAGCCGCTCAACACCCTCATCCTCGCCGTAAACCGTAAAAGTGATACCCTGGTTCCGGAAAAAAATGTTGACAATTTCTCGGCGGGCTTTAATATCCTCAATTGAAAACTGACCGAAGCGGTGAAGCATCTTGTCATAATGGGGCCGGGGGATTCCATCTCTTGAAATAACCTCATCAAAAAACCGGCCTGCATCTGCTTCATATCGCTCAAAGAAGCGACTCATATGCGTATTTCCTCATGTTTATGGAAAATCAGCTTGTGTTTACTTTTCACATTCTGTATATACTTAAATAATTTCGGATTTTGATAATAAAAGCCTAAATAAGTTACATTGTCAAGGAAAAAACTTTTTATCCATTCTGCTATTAATGGTTTCGAGCCTGAATCTCTATGGGATATACTCCCTAAAGCTTTGCTTCCATACCCCGCAGCTCTGGCGGGGTTCTTGATCAGGGAGTTTTTTATCTTGCTATGATGGTGAATTGTTTTTATCATCAAAGAGAGAGGGAGTGCTTGATTTTTTTTCGGTTGCTGAACAATGCGCCCGTAACGCTTTAATGAAAAGAATGCATATACTGGTGACCGGTGCTGCCGGATTTATAGGGTTTCATGTCTGCAGGCAGCTCCTTGAGCGCGGTGATCAAGTAACCGGAATTGACAACATGAACGACTATTATGATGTCTCGCTCAAGGAGGCAAGGCTTTCGATGCTGTTGCCGTACAATCAATTTACCTATGTAAAAGCCGATATTTCAGATCGTGCTGCCATGGAAGAGCTTTTTCTGACAGGTGGATTTGAACGGGTGATCAATCTTGCTGCCCAGGCCGGGGTTCGTTATTCGCTGATCAATCCTCATGCCTATATCAACAGCAACATTCTTGGTTTTCTGAATATTCTCGAAGGATGCCGTCATCATGGGGTAAAGCATCTGGTTTACGCCTCATCAAGCTCGGTATACGGTGCCAATGAGACCATGCCTTTTTCAGTGCATGACAATGTTGATCATCCACTCTCACTCTATGCCGCAAGCAAGAAGGCCAATGAACTTATGGCGCATACCTACAGTCATCTCTACAATCTGCCAACAACCGGGCTTCGATTTTTTACCGTCTACGGTCCCTGGGGAAGGCCTGATATGGCACTATTTCTCTTTACCGATGCCATTGTCAACAACAAGCCTATTCAGGTCTTTAACTACGGTAAACACCGCAGGGATTTTACCTTTATCGATGATATTTCTGAAGGAGTTCTGAGGACGCTTGATCATGTTGCAGAGCCCAACACAGAGTGGTCTGGCCTCAAGCCAGATACCGGTTCAAGCCGCGCTCCATGGAGGGTTTATAACATCGGCAACAGCAGCCCCGTCGATCTCATGGACTACATACAAGCTCTTGAGCAAGAACTTGGCCAAACAGCTACCAAAGAGTTTCTGCCGATGCAGCCCGGCGACGTGCCCGATACCTATGCCGATGTAGATCAGCTTATGCAGGATGTCCACTACAAGCCTGAGACCACAGTACATGAAGGCATTAGACGTTTTGTTGCCTGGTACCGCGACTACTACAAGCTATAGGTACCATAGGACTTATAGCTTGTCAACTGACTGCATTTTTGCCGAGCAGTGCCTGAATGTTGTTGAGAACCAGGCATATGTTTACGAACAACAGCCGCCGTTATTTTTCTCTTTGCTGCCATGGTTACCGCAACAGCCGCCATGAGGTTTTGCAGTCAGCAACTCTTTAAGCTCTTCATGGGAAGGGACTCTCCCTTTGCAGAGAACCTTTTCATCAACCACCAGCGCTGGTGTCGAGAGAATGTTGTAAGCCATGATCTGCTGAATATCCTCAACTTTTTCGACCGAAGCATTAATACCTTCAGCTGCAATCACAGCGTTGACCGCATCGGCAAGCTGATTGCATGTTGCACAGCCAATTCCAAGAATTTTAACTTTTTTCATTATGGTTTGATTGATTTGTTTTTCGAAAATGAGTGATGTTACAAAAACCGGGTCAGCCACAATCGCAGTGGCATTTTTTACTACTGATAAAAAACCTCGCAAAGAGTGTTGAGGCTTTTAACCAATTCTCCTTGTTAATACAATACTTAACCTTGGGAGGGTTTATCTCGCCCCTTATAAGCCCAGCTTCAAGAAGAGCTTTGAGGTGCTGTGATATGGTTGACTGTGCCATGGGAATAAGCTCTGTCAGCTCCCCGGTAAAACAGCAGGTTTGACTGGCAAGCAGTTTCAATATTTTTAGTCTCACCGGATGGCTGAGTGCTTTGGCTACTGCCGCCATGACCTCTTCCTCTCCACTATATTCAACCACCGACAACGTTCTTCGCATAATGCTTGTTTGTTAAGTTTATCGCAAATTTACGATTAATATTTGCAACAACATAAATAATATTGTTGCTTTTGGTTTTCTTCTTACAAAAACATTTCAAATTTTGTGATAAAATGCTAAATTCCTGAAAACAAATGCTTTTTTTACGGAATTTATGCTAACACCTCTATTATGAAGCTTGATAGTTATCACATAACAAAGCTCCTTGGCTACATTGCTCAAGGATTGTCGAAAGAGAGTACCTGCTTTCTGGCTGGAATCAGCAAATCGACATTTTACAAGTGGTACAATGAGGGCAAAGAGCATGAAAGGCAGGGTGATGAAAGTCTTCAACGCCAGCTTTACGATGGAGTTGCGTTGGCTGAAGCGCAATGCGAGCAGATGCGCCTGAGAACGTTCACCAATGATACCAAAGGGGATTGGCGCGCCAGTGCCAGATATCTGGAACATACCCGCCCTGATTTATATGCAAATCGCAAGACGCACCCCGAGAAGGGAGAGAAAGCTGAAATTAGGGTTATCGGATAGAGAGATATCCAGTTATCAGGCTGACAAAAAAGTCAGGATAAATTTTGTTCCAATATTTGGGCGGCTTTGTACTGTCACCGTTATCTGCTGAAGATCGGCAAGCTTCTTAACAAGAGAGAGTCCGACTCCAACCCCTCCGTTTTTTGAGTTTCTCGACTCATCGACACGATAAAACCGGTCAAAAATTTTCAGTATGTTTTTTTCAGGAATTCCGATACCCTGATCCTGAATACTACAGGTAATATCATCTTCCTTGCGTTCAAGAACTATTGTTATGAGTGAGCTGCCGGGAGAATATTTAATGGCATTCAGAAGAATATTTTCAAGCATCATCTCAAGCATTGCAGGATCGGCAGCCACCCGTTCATTTTTTGAACCGCTCACAGTGATTGAGATATTATTTTCTAATGCAGTGCTCTCCATTCTTGTTACAACATCGCCAATAAGCTGTGGAAGTATTATGGGCTCAATATTTGGACTGATTTTGTTACCCTCATAGAGGGCGAGCATGAGAAGTTTATCAATTATTTTGCTCATCCTGTTTAATTCAAGAAGGCAGAATTTGACTCTGGCCTCATAGTGCTCTATCGCTCTCGGCTTACTGATCATCACTTCAAGTGTTCCTTTAACGACGGCAAGCGGGGTGTTCAATTCGTGTGATGCATCAGCTGTAAACTGTTGTTCACGCTGAAATGCATCCTGTAAACGGTCAAGCAAGGCATTAATGGTTGCTGATAAACGATGCAGTTCATCCTGATGATGTGGAAGAGGTATGCGCTGATTAAGATTTGTCTTGGAGATTTTTTCAGCTGTCGTCATAATATCGTCAATTGGTTGTATGCTTTTTCCTGCAATAAAGCGGGTCACAATAAAAAGTGCTGGAATAATAACAGGAAATGAAAAAAGAAATATGATTTCTAAATCCCGCAGGAATGTTAAAGCATTTGCAAGAGAATGAGCAACAATAAGATACCCTTTTGTGACGCCATCAGGATTGACAAGGGGTACTTGTACATGACGTAGCATCGACCCCTCAACCATGCCATTGAAGTAAATAATATTTGAGTTGTCTGGTTTAAAAATCAAGGCTTTACTGGAAAGATTTTCTGATTTCTTAGCAACCCTTCCTTGACTGTCTACAAGCTGAATAAATTCAAGATCAATATCGACGTTCTCTTGTTTAATTTTTTTTTCTTTATAATTCACTTCATCATCATCAAACTTGGCTGCGTGTGCAAGATCATTAAAATATTTGTCTTTTATTTTCAGGTCCGAAATTGTTTCTGCAACCTCATACATCAGTTCACCATCGTAGTGAGTGGAAACAGCACGATCAACCATGAACAAGATCCCGCTGAAAATGAGAGCAATCAACAACGTAGTTGCGATGGTATAGTATACTGCAATACGATTACGTAAACTCATCTCAGGCATTTTTTCAGGCAGTAATCTTTTGCTTTTTGATGGCTTCATTGGTTTACTATTTATAGCAGGTTTCGTTCACGAACGATGTAGCCGACTCCATAGATGGTTTGTATAATATTTCTTGCACCCGCTTTTTCCAGTTTTCTGCGAAGAAATGTGATAAAAACGTCAACCCCTGATGTGTCAGATTCATAGGGGAGATCCCACACCTTTTGCATGATGCAATTTCTTGTACACACACTGTCCATATGGCGGACAAGGTATTCGAGCAAGGCAAATTCCTTGGGTGTCAGTGTGATCTCTTTCGAAGCGAAAAAGACCTGGTGACTTAGGGGATTAATGGTGAGCTGGCCTGCTTTGAGGGTATTGTCGACAGAAAGGTTTATTTTGAGCTGCGCTTTAATACGTGCCAGCAGTTCTTCAAATTCAAAAGGTTTTTTTATGTAGTCATTCGCACCAGCCTCAAAGCCGAACACAAGGTCATCCAAGGTTTTTTTTGCGGTCAGAAAAATTATCGGAATCATCTTTCCAGCCTTTCGTATCTGACGGCATACCTCAATTCCACTGACAACGGGTATCATCCAGTCCAGGATGATGAGGCTGTATTCATTGCTCAAAGCCAGATCAAGTGCGGTTTTGCCATCACTTGCAATATCAACGGAATATGATGCCTCTTCGAGTCCTTCTTTCAGAAAACTTGTTATTCCTGGTTCGTCATCGACGATAAGCAGCTTCATGGTATGATAAGAATATGGATGATTACTCAAGGCTATCAATATAGCAACATTAGGCATTGCAAGGTACTATTGCCAGAGATGGGATTGGTAGTTTTGACGATGCAAGGGATTTTCATAAATCGCCTGGCCTCAGGATTGGAAGGGAGGAGGAAAAAAAGCAAAGTTATTTTTCTGACGGTGGCAGAGTAATCACAACGGTTGTGCCGATCATAGGAGTGCTCTTTATCTTGATATCCCCGTTCATCTCCTTTATTATTCCATAGCTGATTGAAAGGCCAAGGCCTGTACCTTTGCCTGGATCTTTGGTGGTAAAGAAAGGATGCATTATAGAATCAATATGTTGGGCACTGATCCCTATCCCGGTATCCTCCACGCTTACAGTAATCAAACCGTTTTCATGAAATGATCGGATCAGGATTTTCATTGCAAAGCTCGAAGGAGTGATCTGCTTTTTCTCTTCAAGTGCATCTATGGAGTTCCTGATCAAATTAAGCATTACCTGCTCAAATTTATAGATGTTTCCCGTTACGGTAAACCTTTCCTGTTCAGGTTTGAAATCAAGGATGATCGAACGGTGTTTACACTGCTCTGTAAACATCATGAGGGCATTACGGATGCTTTTATTGATATTGACAAGCGATGAGATGTAGTTGTTGTCAGTACTTGAAAACGATCGGATGTTATCAATAATGGTCTGAACCCGGATGATGTTTTCAAATATTTTGTCAGAGCTTTTTGCGATCTCATTCTTGCAGTTCCACTCATTTTTTGAGGCCTTCATCAGCATATTATCAACAGCAAGGCAGATGTTATTGATAGGCTGATAGATCTCATGCGCCATACCTGATGCCATCTCCCCAAGGCTGATAAGCCGCTTGGCATGGAATAGTTCGCTTTCGATAATCTTCCGCTGTGTAATATCACGAATGATCATCATATATGACGATGGAGCTCCATCATAGTCCTGGATCAATGCGGCACTTATTTCAGCCGGATAGACCATATTGTTTCTCTTTTTCAGCAGGATCTCTCTGTTCTGGATCAACCCTTCAGAGAGAGCTACATCGAATATCTCATCAATGATGGCCAAGTTTGATGAAGAAACAATTCTTGAAAATGGTTGGCCGATAACTTCAGATTTGCTGTTTGCTCCAAAAATCTCCAGCCCTATATCAGAAATACTGCTGATCGTGCCATCAAGATCAGTCATGATAATACTGTCAGGGGAAGCCGCAATAAGAGTTTTATATTGCTTGTCAAGCTGGATCCTTCCCTGTTCAGCTTCATCATGCCTTGTTGCATTCGTAACAAAAATCGCCAGTGATATTATAGCTCCCTTTTCCTCATAGACCGGATATGCTGAGATCTGGTAGAAGCTCTCCTTGTTATTGCTCTTTCCGTTCTCTTTTCCTTGAAACCACTCTTTAAAATGGAGTGCCTTACCTGTATTGAAAACCATATCAAATGCTTCATTTCGCTTTTCCTTCAGTTCATGCCGAAACAGTGTATGAATATTCAACCCTTTCAGAGATACAAATTCACTTGAAAAGAGATCTTCAAAATCTTTATTTGCAGTAATGATTGTTCCCTCTCTTTCTATGGCGCATAAAGGTTGCCTGCAGAAAAAAATAAGACAGGAAAGGTTGCGTGCATTGATAACATGCCCGTCATCACTGTACCTCGTGACATCTCGAGTAATCCCCATGTATCGATTCACGCGGCCATCAACATTGCAGACCGGAAACCCCTCGGTGATCAGTGTTCGTATCGATCCACTGGAGTCGGCCACATGGCACTCAACAGTAAAGCGATCTCTTTTTGCAATAGCCTCTTCCATGAGCTGTTGGGAGCGCATTCTGTCACCCGGCATAATCGATCGCATCCAGATATCGCGGGAGGGTTTTCCTGTATAAAAATCCAGTCCAAGGAGCATTCTGACCTCATCACTCCAGATCATCTCCCCGCTTTCCAGATCCCACTCCCAGATTCCCTTCAAAAGAGTTTTCAGCATCATCACTCCATTTCATCAATCCAGAAAAAAGAGACTTCTGACCTAACGTCAAGACCCCACACCCAATACAAGTAACTGTGCATTGGAATTTATATTTCTGTATGTACTGATATGTAGAGAGGGCTAGAAAAACACCCCGCTCCCTAACGTTTAAATATACAATATATATTCAAGGCAAAAAGGAGCTGAGCATAGTTTTTATGTATGTTTCTCGGTAAATTATTCCGGTTTCAAGTGGGGAAAGAAAATAACATCCCTGATTGAGTCCTGTCCGGTAAGAAGCATTACCAGACGGTCAACCCCGATTCCAAGTCCAGCGCATGGAGGCATGCCATATTCAATTGCTCGAAGGAAGTCTTCATCAACAATCATCGCCTCCTCATCGCCCCGCTGCCGTAAGCGTGCCTGCGATTCAAGCCTTTCGCGCTGTATGACAGGATCGTTCAGTTCTGAAAAAGAGTTGCAGACCTCCTTACCGCCGACAATAAGTTCAAACCGCTCTACAATTCCCGGTTGTGAAGGGTGTTCCTTGGCAAGGGGCGACATCTCAGTAGGATAATCGGTTATAAATGTTGGCTGAATAAGCTTTGGTTCAACAAATTCACCGAAGATTTCGTCGATAATCTTGCCGCTGCTGATTTTTGGGTCAAGTTCCAACCCAAGATCTTTAGCCGTGTAGCGTAACTCTTCCTCCGATTGTCCCCGAATATCCTTGCCGGTATATTCTGCAATAGCATCGATAATGCTCAGACGTTTGAACGGTGGTTTCAGATTGATTTCGTTGCCGAGAAAAGAAGTAACATCACTTTTGTTGACTTCGAGAGCTGTCTGATAAAAAAGCTCTTCGACCAGCTTCATCATCCAGTTGTAATCCTTATAAGCTACGTAAAGCTCGACCTGGGTGAATTCAGGGTTATGGAAGCGGTCAATTCCCTCGTTCCGGAAATCCTTTGCAAATTCAAACACTCCGTCAAATCCACCCACGATAAGCCGCTTGAGGTAGAGCTCATTGGCAATACGCAGGTAGAGCTGCATGTCGAGTGCATTGTGGTGGGTAGTAAAAGGACGGGCAGCCGCACCTCCGTATATTGGTTGCAGAATAGGGGTTTCAACCTCAAGCCACCCTTGCCTTGAAAAGAATTGCCTCATGAACAAGACAATGGCGGTACGCTTGATAAAGGTCTCTTTGACCTCCGGATTGACAATCAGATCGACATATCGCTGGCGGTAACGAAGTTCCTTGTCGCTGAAAGCGTCAAACACAATCTTCTCTCCATCAATCTCTTTTTCCTTGGCGACTGGTATTGGTCGAAGCGATTTCGTGAGCAGTTCCAGCGTTTCAGCATGGACTGATATTTCGCCTGTTCTGGTTTTAAAGGTATACCCCTTCACGCCCACAATATCGCCTATATCAAGAAGTTTGAAGGTGTTGTAGGCTGCCTCGCCCACTTCATCTTTTTTAAGGTATATCTGGATTCTGCCTTTCGAGTCCTGAAGGTGGAAAAAAGATGCTTTTCCCATCTTTCTGATAGTCATGATTCGCCCGGCAACCGAAACAGCCTCCTGGATACCTTCCTGGAAATTGATGATAATATCGGTTGAGGAGTAGCTGACCTCAAAATGGGTCGGATAGGGATTGACCCCTGACTCAATAAGATGTTGGCGCTCCTCCAGACGTCGCAGCATCTGGTCATTCAAAGAGGGTTGAGCTGGCTGCTCAGGGTTGTTCTGGTTCTGTTCGTGTTCTTTAAGCATGATGTCGTATACCTGTGTATTCTGTAGATGAAAAATATGATCAACCAGGAGATATTCCCCGGTTATCAGGAGAGCGTATGGGTTTTATACCATACCATTGGAATGGTGCTGATTTTCTGATAAAAAGAGCGATAGGCTCTTTTTGAAAAAACATCGTAGTTGTTGTGCTCGATCGCGGTTAAAATATTACCGTAATTCATGCTGCTGATGCAGACAGCAAAGCGGCTTTGTTTTTCAAGCATCGGGATACCTTTTTCAGAAGAGCTGTAGTAACCTCTTGCCCTTTCTATCTGAAACTTCATGAGTTCTATGAAGTTCCTGTTTATTTTTTTTTGCATGAACTCTTCACTCGAATAGTTGAAACGGCGAAGATCTTCAAGCGGGATATAGATCCTTCCTCGATCGACATCTTCACCGATATCACGCAGAATGTTGGTCAACTGCATCGCTATTCCTAATTCAATAGCATGTTGAAGAGCCTGCTTGTCGCTGTATCCAAAAATTTCAGAAGTCATCAGCCCTACGACTGCTGCGACCTTGTAACAGTAGACGTAGAGTTCGTCAAAGGTCTCAAAGGGTTTGAACTCAATATCCATGGCAACTCCGTCCATAAGATCAAGGGGGAGCTCTATCGGGATGGAGTAGCTTTTCAGGGTATCCTGCCAGGCCATCATGATCGGATCATCATCAACCTTATCGGCATAACAAGCTTTAAGTCTTGTTTTCCAGCTTTCAAGCATCCGACTGATCTCATCGCTGGTAATCAAACCCGCATTGAGTTTATCCTCTGCCATATCAACAACATCATCGACCGTGCGGAGCAGAGCATAGATGGCAAAAATCGGTTTCTGCTGCTTTGTTGGCAGAAACATAGTTGCAAGGTAGAATGTTTTGGCGTGATGACGGGAAATATTTCTACAGTAACTGTATGCATTATCAAGCGTTATCGGCTTGATAATATTCTGGCTGGCATTATTATTGTTATAACTGTGATTCATCTGACATGCACGCTTATATTAGCTTGTTCTGGTCACCACAGCTCTGTTACCCTTTTACGGTATGCCGTGAAAGTGAATTTGTGTAACTTTTTATGGTTTGAGTATGTTAACGAAATGAGTTGTCAAGATAAAACAATGGTTGTAATATAGCAACAAGCCAAGTTGCCCTTCACTCTCGCTCAAATGCTTACGTAATTTATTATTGCCCGATTGAATACTGTTACTTCTGAAAACAAAAGGGAAAAGGCTATTCTTGTGGGCCTATGTTCCCCCCCCGAAACACCAAGATCCCTTGTTGAGGAATATCTTAATGAACTCGTTTTTCTTGCTGATACTGCAGGAGCGGACGTGGTCGATTCGTTCATACAGGATAAAAAAATGCGCGATCCTGCTTATGGCATCGGAAAAGGCAAGCTTGAAGAACTTGTCTTGTTTGTTCAAGAACAGGAGATTGATCTTGTGATTTTCGATGATGATCTTACGCCTGCTCAGGCAAGAAATCTCGAAAAAACGCTCGAATGCAAGGTTATTGACCGTACGGCCCTGATTCTGCAGATTTTTGCCATACGGGCACAATCTGCTCAGGCCAAGATGCAGGTTGAACTTGCCCAGCTTGAATACATGCTGCCTCGTCTTTCTGGACAGTGGACACATTTGTCAAAACAGAAGGGTGGTATTGGTAATAAAGGTCCCGGTGAAACCCAGATAGAGACTGATCGCCGTCTGGTACGCAACAGGATCTCCCTGCTGAAAAAAAAGTTGAAAGAGGTGTCGCTGCAACACGATACGCAGACTCAGAGTCGGCAGACAGTTCCAAGAGTTTCCCTTGTTGGCTATACCAATGCGGGCAAGTCCACTCTTATGAACGCTCTTTGCCCTGAGGCGGAGGCTTTTGCCGAAAACCGGCTCTTTGCCACACTTGATACCAAAACCCGCCGTCTTGAGCTCAATATCAACAAGCTTGTTCTTCTTTCGGATACCGTTGGTTTTATCCGCAAACTGCCGCACACACTTGTCGAGAGTTTTAAATCAACGCTTGACGAGGTACTGCAGGCCGATTTTCTGCTCCATGTCATCGATATCAGTCATCCAGGGTTTGAAGATCAAATGCTTGTGGTGCGGGAGACTCTCAAGGATATTGGCGTTGAGCATGACAATATCATTGAGGTCTTCAACAAAATTGATGCTCTTGAGGACCCATCGCTCTTGCGGGAAATCAGCGCGAAATATCCTGATGCGGTGTTTATCTCTGCAGTTCGCGGTCTTAATATCTCTCTGCTTAAAGAGATGATCGGACAGCAGGTTGCCCGCGATTACACGGAACGCAACATCAGCGTGCATGTATCAAACTATAAACTGATCAGCTACCTCTACGAGCACACTGAGGTTATCGGCAATCGCTGTATTGATGAGTTTGTTGAGCTGACCTTCAGGGTACGTAAAAACCAGCTCAAGCATATTGACGCTATGATTAAATCCTCAGAAAAAATTCCATCATGACGCTTCAGATTTATAACACTACAAAAAAGGAGTTTCCAGAAGAGATGCTTGAAAAAGCACTTCTTCTGCTTCTGAAAAATGAAGGCTGTACTGTTGAATCTATAGTCGGGGTCTATTGCGGCAACAAAATGATGCGGCGCATAAATCGCGAGTTTTTACAGCATGATTATCCTACCGATACCATTACCTTTCGCTACAGCAAGGGAAGTGATATTGACGGTGAATTTTATGTTTCTCTCGATATGGTCAAAGAAAATGCCGAAAGGTTTACGGCAGATTTTCAGCAGGAACTTTTACGCGTCACCTTCCATTCAGCACTTCATCTCATTGGTTATGACGATCAGTCGCCGGAAGATCGCACCCTGATGCAGGAAAAAGAAGCTTTCTATCTCAACCTTTTCATTACTGAGCTTAACAGATAAGCGCAATCAGGTAAAGCTCTTCACCCGGTTTCAAACTTGTTTTCGGTAATAGAGTTTTTTCATTTGCCATATTACTGGTATTTTGTTGGAAGCAGAACTTACCGTTAACTATAAACAGTTACCATTATGCGAAAAGTTTTTTCTACACTTCTGTTCGTTCTCATTGGTTTGCTCACTCTCAGTGCGTGCAGCAATAAAAAAAGTGAGACCGGTTCCTCTCCAGTAAGCAGTGTGGGGGGGGCACTCTTGCCCTCCATCATGCCGTTTGAAGGTGTTCTTACAATGAACACTACCATTCCAGAGGCTGGCTCTACTGAAACCAAGCTCTATATTGCCAAGGAGGGGGTACGTACAGAAAGTACATCACACATGAAAAATATGCCTTCTGATTTGCAGATGGTTATGGTTTCCCCTGCTGAAACACCGAATCTGATGTACCTCATCAATACCAGCCAAAAAACGTATTCGGTTATCGATATTGATGCGATAAAAAAGGAGGCAAAGGAGGCAGCAAAAGCAGGCCATGTTGATGGCTATAACGATGCAAAAATTGAAAATCTTGGAAAGGAAACCGTTAATGGATACAACTGTACACATGTGCGAGTCACTCATGGAGAGTCAGTGATGGAGATGTGGGTTTCAAAAGAGATACTTGATTATTTTACCTATGCAAGAATGCAGAGCGCAAAGGAAAAGGATATGCCTGATTTAGCCAAGAGAATGAGGGCTGCCGGTCTTGATGGCTTTCCTGTAAAAATATGGCACAAAAAGGCCAATATCGTTACTGAACTGGCCAAGGTTGAAAAACATGGGCTTGAAGCCTCTCTTTTCAAGGTTCCCGCTGGATATACCAAAACTGAATTTCCTTTTATGCCCTCTGGTATCTCTCCCAATCAAAACAAGGATCTTCATGCCATGATGAAGAAAATGCAAGAGGAGATGAAAAATCGTCAGAAATAAGTTTTTTTGACATTACCACTGCAAAGTGGCAATACTAAACAACGTGATGAATGGACGATAATAAACATCAGTATGAACAGAAAGTTGTGGTTACCGATATCCGTATGCCTTTCTGGTCAATGGTTATGTTTATGGTAAAGTGGGTCTTTGCCAGTATTCCGGCCCTTGTCATTTTATCTGTGCTTATAAGCCTTATCATGGCTGTTATAACAACACTATTCGGTGCAATTTGGGGATTTCATGGAATGTTTCATCAGAGTGGTGGGCCTTCATTCTGAAATTTTGTTGTAATACCAGCAAGCAATGTAGTGTTTGGGGGGGCGGTACTGTTAAGCCCCCCTTTAATACCGATATCGAGGTCGAGATTATCAGTAACACTCTACATCTGTCCGCCGATGAATAGTATCCCCGTTTTCCAGCCATTAGTAATCCATTTCAACCTGATATTTTCCTTCTCTCTGGGTTTCTGTGTCGTCAGTAATAAAGGGGGCAGCCGCAAAAGCCGGAACTGAACAAAACAGGGATAAGGGGTGCAACTCATCATCAGGCTTTTTGTTGCCTTCAAAGGTTACCTTGTCTGGAGTTGCCAGAGGTATTGCATGGCAGGAGCAAGTTCATGTCCAGTTGATAAAAATAAATCCATACGCTGGAAATAAAAGAAAAGATCGTCGACCTTTATAAAGGTTTAAGGATTATGTAATCATATAGAATCAATTTGAAACACCAGGAACTGATAGAGAGGCAAGCAACTTCAGTTTAACAGGAGAAAACCATGAAAAAAAATATCTGTTTAGCCGCAGGAATTGCAGTGCTACTTCTTGGCAACCCTCCTTCTGATGTTCACGCGGAAGGCAGAGTACGTTATCATGGATGGAGAGGAGGCCCTCATTGGGGATGGAGAGATCCGTACTGGGGTTGGGGAGGTCCATATTGGGGATGGAATGAAGAGTATCTGGTTATTGATACCCGACCGAGTTTTATAGTTCTGCCGGGATACGGTTTTTCGGTTTCTGTTGGAACGCCCTACGATATGATCTACTACGACAAACTCTATTACATATATAACAACAATAACTGGTATTCTTCACGGTTTTATCGAGGGCCGTGGGTTGTCATTGAGGAAGATAATCTTCCGGATGTCATAAAACACAATCGTATTGAGGAGATACGGAAAGCCCGTGATGTGGAGTCTGATAATAAGAAAAATAAAAATGATGGTAATCAGGATAACCGGGGCCATCATGGCGATATAAATAGCGGTAAAAATCTAAATAATAGTCATGGTGAAACTCCTTTACATGGTAACGAAAAAAATGATAACTGAAAGCTTCAATCAAAAGAGTTCAGGATACGCTTTCAATTAACGAATAAACTGATAAAACAATGAAAAAGATAGTAACGGCACTACTGGTGGCTGGCGCAGGATTGTGGGCCTCCACGGCTTCAGCCGAAGATACCAGGATTGATAGACGGGCAATACCGGATTCAGCCATTGAAACCGGGAATGGCATGTGGTCACCAGCTCCATCGCCAACAGTTATCTATGGGCGTCCGGGAAGGTTTTTAGCGCCAGCATCATCAACAGAAGGCGCTTATGTCAGTGCCAGTGTTGGCGAGGCGGCGATGAACAATGTTAATTTCAGCAACTATAACGGGTTCGGTCGCTATAACTCAGGCATTACCATGCTCGGAGCTGTAGGTTATGGTTTCAAAAACAACTGTCGACTTGAGGGCGAAGTTGGTTATCAGGCGAACGACAATAATAATGATTATTATGGGGCAAGTTTCAATAACAGAAATATCTCCGTGCTCTCCTTTCTGGCTAATGGCTACTATGATATCCCTGTTTTCGGCGGAGCTCAACCCTATATAACGGCAGGTATAGGCGTTGCTAACGTCAATGCCAACGGCATTATTGCGCAGGGTGGGTTACCAAACATTCCCTCAGTCAATGAAACGGCATTTGCTTACCAGCTTGGTGTAGGTATTACAATTCCGATCAACAACAACATAAAGCTTGATGCCCGCTATCGTTACTTTGCAACCAATGTTATTGTAGATTCCCTGTTCGACAACACGAGACTATCAAGCAACAGTGTCCTTCTTGGACTTAAGATCGGAATCTGATCTGGAAGATCATAATCATTGGGCAGGAAGAGTTGTTTTCTACTTTTGCTGCCCAATGCCCCCCTGTTGAGGAGTAGGTGGTCACGATTTATTGATGGTTGAAACTTCAGGCTCTTGAACCGATGATGTGGTCACAGCAGACTTTTCAATTGCTGCTGGAGCGTGAACAACCTTGTTTATTTCAGATTCAATGTCAGCCTGTGCTTTTTTGAACTCTCGTATACCTTTTCCCATTCCCTTCATCAGTTCAGGTAGTTTCGATGGGCCAAACAATAACAGAACGACACCGCCGATTAGTACTAAATCCATCTCTCCAAACATAGTGGCTCCTCTTCAGTTAGATTTCAATAAAATCAGTTACTTAATAAAAAATAGACATAAAATTTATACAAATGAAGAGCAAAAGCATTGATTTTGCTACTTTCGGAACAATGACCATGAGGGCTGCATCTCTTCACCTTCGCCCTGCAATAAACGTCTCTGATTTTCTCCTGACGAATTCATAATAAATAATTTTTTCTTACCCTGACGGTTTGATGAAAATACAATCATCTCTCCATTCGGAGACCAGGATGGATGTTCGTTTTCACCGGAATTTCTTGTCAACTGCTGCAGCCCCGATCCATCAACATTTATAACAAATAAATCGATTTCACCCCTGCCTTGCATTGTTGAGTAGGCAATTTTATCACCTGCTGGTGACCATGATGGCTGGGTATTATAGCGTCCACTAAAGGTAAGCCGCCGAGCCTCGCCAGACTGAATATCCTGGATAAAGATTTGAGGTGATCCGTTTCGCGATGAAACAAATGCCATTTTACTGCCATCGGGTGAAAATGTTGGAGAAACATCTATCCCCCTGTTGTTTGTAACCCTTCGGGAGAGAGAGCCATCGGGTTTAACA
Organism: Chlorobiaceae bacterium; assembly: GCA_012972835.1. Taxonomy (GTDB): domain Bacteria; phylum Bacteroidota; class Chlorobiia; order Chlorobiales; family Chlorobiaceae; genus Chlorobium. The sequence continues at coordinate 235,412 of JABDHK010000010.1, forward strand.
AGGTAGATGTTCTGATTCCCTTCAAAGGAGAGGGTCGTTGCTACCTCGCTGTTATTTCTCCAGCCAGGTGCAATGCTGACTCCGCTTTTGCTTGCTGCTGAAGTTTTTTTGTCCGACAAGTTTTTAATATAAAGAGCTGGTCTGCCAGAAGTAAAATCAGTATAGGCAAGATAGTGCCCATCAGGTGAAAGTGTCGGGGTGAGGGAAATCGATCGGGTTGAGGTCAGTTGTTCAAGCCCCTGTCCGTCAAAATCACACTCATAGATCTCCTTGAACCCTGTTTTATTTGAAACAAAGACAATCCTGCTGCCAAAAACCGATTTTTTACCGGTTAAAAGCTCAATAAGGTCTTCACAGAATGCATGGCCCATCGAACGAAGCTGCTCTTCCTTGCCGGTATAGGTTTTTTTCATGAGTGGCTTTGCACTTGCAGTCTCGAACACCTCCACATCAAGATTGATCATACCTGATTTTTTTGATACGGTTCCGCCAGCATAGATCTCTGCACCTATAGAATTAAGGGCTCCGAAATTAATAACTGAGTTTTTCTGGTCACCGGACTCTTTCACGTTGAGTGGGGGAGAAATCAGTGTAAAAATTTTCGTAAAATCAAGGCCGTCATGCACAATAGTATTGAGACTCTGAGCCCATCCACTCTCTTTTTTTCCCTGTGCATCCGGTTTGTTGAGTACCAGTGTGATTTTACCTGTTCCCTCCTTGCGGATGGAGATATAATCTCCAGCAATCTCCGCTGCGGTAAGGTGCCGCGGAATAAAAAATAAAGCACATAAAACAATCATAATGCCAGGAACGGCATGTCTTGAAAATAGCATGGCAATAGTAAAAATCTTGAATGTTATAGGAGATATCGAGCAATCCTAACGTATCGAATACGGAAAAGAAAAACAATAATAAAGCACGGTTGTAAAAATGTATCTTTTTTTAATCATATCGAAATAATTATACCATAACAGTAACATTTTTGTGAACAGGCATTGATATTGAGTGCTTATATTTGCCGGGTTTTTTCGGTTCGGGTTGACTGGGGAGTTATTCATAAAAAAAGCAGGCCGGAGAGAAATGAAGGCCTGCTTTTTTTTATGACAAAGGTTTTATTTATTCAAACCTTCTGCCAAAATGTCCATGAAGTTCTCGGGCATCTCTTATTGTCTGCAATTTTTCGCGCTGAGCTGGCGTCAGTATTGAGGCAAGTTCTGACATATGATGACTTTTCAGGCGGGCAAGCGATGCATGTTTTTTGCCGATTTGGCCGGAAAGCTCTTCAATTTTATTCTGGTCAGGATTTACTTTGAAGGACTCAGCCTGAAGCGCTTGGTTTAAAGTCTGAAGCTCCTTTCGTTCTGCAATGACAAGAGTGAACTGTTTCTCACGGAGCTCCTTGACTTGAGCACTTTGGCTCTCGTTTAATCCAAGTCTTTCCTGCAATCCGTGCCTTCTGCACTCAGCTCCTCTTCCTTCTGGTGACCTCATAAAGTGCTCGCGATTTTCCGGCCCGAGTTCGGCAAGTCTTTTATGCCACTCCTGCCGATAGGCAATTCGCTCTTCAATTGAAGCGTTATGAATTTTCGCCCGCAGCTTGCCAAGTTCAGCGTCTGAGTAGTGGCTGTAATCCGTTGCGGCTGAAGCAACACTTCCAAAACCAAGCAGTGTCGCTGTTAACACCATCATCACTCTCTTTTTCATCGTTTTTTTCAGTTTATTCTTATGTTAATAAAAGGTCTAACTCTTGATAATCGTATATCTCGATAGGTCTTATTTATTTCTTCATGTATTTCGACGACAGTTGTTTTAAAAACTTGTGCACCATTAAAAACTTTTTACGCGTTTTCGGGAATGGGATAGCATGTATATTTGATTATAATTTTGGAGTGGCTGAACAACATGGTAATTACATCGCTTTTCAAATGATATCCCTTAACGTACTTGTAGTCGATGATGAAATTAATATCCGTAAGACTTTAACAGTTTTTCTGGAATCCCGTGGTCATCATGTCAAAGCGGTAAGTAATTCGCGTGATGCAATGACTGTGGCTGAGCTGCAGGTTTTTGACCTCGCATTTGTCGATTTGCGTTTGGGAACGGATAAGGGCCTTGATCTTGTGGACTCGCTGTTAAAAGCTTATCCATGGATAAAGGTTGTGGTTATTACTGCCTATGCGTCTATAGAGAGTGCTGTTGAAGCCATGAAACGTGGTGCTGTCGACTATATTGCCAAGCCGTTTACACCCGTCCAGCTTGAGCTTATTACTGAACGACTTGCTGCGGTATGTGGTATGGAAAGGCGTATTGCATCGTTGCAGGAAGATCTTACCAGGATTCATCCAGAAGCAAATTTCAACTCATTGTATCCCTCCATGCAGCGAGCAGTCGAGTTGGCTAGGCAGGTTGCTGGTTCTGAAGCAGTAGTGTTGTTAAGAGGACCAAGCGGGACAGGGAAAACTGTTCTTGCTCGTTCCATTCATCATTGGAGTCGCCGTGCGGAGAAACCATTCGGAGTTATTTCATGCCCGTCATTAAGTTCTGAACTGCTCGAAAGCGAGCTTTTCGGACATATCAAGGGGGCATTCACCGGGGCAGTCAAGGATAATCCTGGAAGGGTCTATTCTTGTGAAGGAGGATCTTTGTTCCTGGATGAAATTGGGGACCTTCCTCTTTCTCTTCAGTCAAAACTTCTCCGCTTCATTCAGGAACGTGAATATGAAAGAGTCGGCGATCATCAGACCCGGAAATCTGATGTACGTATTATTGCAGCTACTAATACACCATTAGAAAAGGCGGTAACTGAAGGTCGTTTCCGTGAGGACCTTTTCTACAGACTAAATGTCATTCAGATTGAACTTCCTCCACTTGCAGGAAGGCCTGATGACATTGAACAGCTTGCCCGGAATATGCTGCAATTTTTTGCTGCCCAGAACCATAAAAGCCTTACAGGATTTACAGATGATTCTTTGGAAGCTCTGAGAAACTATTCCTGGCCTGGTAATATCCGGGAGTTACGCAATGCTATTGAACGCGCAGCTATTTTAAGCAAAACAGAACTTATAGGCACTGAAGTTCTTCCGGATACAATTCTTGCTACAGCTCATAAAGCATTCAATGGAAATCCGTTAACCCTGGAAGAACTTGAAGAGGCTCATATACGCACTATTCTTACTTCAACAAAGTCGTTACAAGAGGCGGCCAAGGTTTTGGGTATTGATCAGGCAACGCTCTGGAGAAAAAGAAAGCAATACATGATGTAATTCCACAGCCTCCCATGCTACTTCACTCCCATTTGAACCTGCTCAATCAGCAATAAAACCAGGTACGCGATAATCCATTGGTGACCTCATTGCTACAGGGTTAAGACTCTCTTTTTTATGCTGATACATGTGCATCGCAAAATGCAATTACCTTAACGGTATTTCCTTGATTTCTGCAAGGTATCTCTTCCCGCTTTCTATTTTTTCCCTTGATTTATCTGAGAAAAATCAATTGGCATGCCATTTGTAAATAATTAAAAGAGGAATCAATATGATTGGCATACTGGTATTTCATAAGAATATATGAAAAGACAATAGGAGGGTTTAAGATGTCAATCGAACAAGTAAGAAAATTCATTCGTCAATTAAACTCTGATGAGGAGTTACGATATCGCTTTGAAGCATTCCTTGAAGATGAAGGGTATTCATTTAAGTCAGATGAGATTATGATAACAGCATGTGAAAAAATGAGGGTGCATCGTCACTTTGACGAAAACATCCAGAAAAGCTCTTATCTCACTGGTTATCAGTATTGGTCAGATAACGGGGGCATGTTCTTTTGATCAATCCTCTTATCCAGCCAAAAGGCTAAACTTTTAAATGAGTTATCATGTCGCTGCGTCCCCTTTATTTTGATCAGAAAGGATTAAATGTCTAAATATTGTCGTTACAACCAAAACAAAAATAAAATCATGAAAAAAATTGAAGCCATTATTCGGACAAGCAAGTATGAAGAGTTAAAACAATATCTTCATGAGATTGATGTTGATTTCTTTTCTTGGTGGGACGTTACTGGACAGGGTAATGACACAAAATTCAAAAAAGAAATCTATCGGGGAAGTATCAGAGAGACCTCCCTAATTTCCAGACGATTACTATCAATCGTTGTGCGTGACATTAATTTGGAGAAAACCATCAACTGTATTTTAAAGCACGCTAATACCGGAGTGGTCGGAGATGGCAAAATCTTTGTTTCGGAGATTACAGGAGCCTACAGAATCCGAACTGGTGAAAGCGGTGATGAATCACTTTACATCAATAACTCCTCATTACATGAATATGATTTCCATTAATCACCAGTAACTGGTCAATTGGAAGAGCCCTATGATGAGGTGAGTTCTGTAAATACCTTCAAACTCGCCTCATGACTCTTTTCCGTTAGTTGGGCTCACCTCCATCAAAAATGCAAGGGCCAATCCGGCCAGCGTCACCGTCAAGGTTAGTTCGTTCGGTTTTTTCTGTCTAAACGGAGCTTTCAGCCAAGGCAATTATCCAGTCGAGAAACTCGTTTCCAGTCGAGACGGTAATCTTTATAAAAATCCGGTCGGAGATCACTCTGGTTTCACCCAAGACCCCCGATCGGTAACCACCGGCGTCCCTTACGACCGGTGTTTTCAACTTCCATATAAAATATTGCAAATAACGTGCCAGATGTAAGATCAAAGAAAACCGGATAGATGTGGTCAATAAAAAGGAGATTGGGAGGGTAATTTGCCCGCTCGACGATCTTGTAACCATGCAAAATTCAACGTCGACTATCTATTTTAAGTAAAACTGAACTTATAGGCGCTGAAGTTCTACCCGATACAAACCTCGCTTCAGATCGTCCTCAGCATAGTCTCCTGTAGACCGCATTGCAAAACGCAATCCTCTTAACGGTATTTCCTTGATTTCTGCAAGGTATATTTACCCGTATTCCTGCTTTCCCCTTGATTTATGTGAAAAAGATCAATTGGCACGCTATTTGTAAAATAATTGAAAAGAAAAATCAATATGATTGGCATACGACAAAAACTTGTCCTTGGATTCAGTGGTTTGCTCTTGATTGTAGCAGCCATGGGCTTGATTACAATCAGGCAGATTGATGAACTGGGCGGAGCAATTGATGTTATTCTCAAACAGAACTATCGCAGTGTTGTTGCCTGTCAGGATATGACCGAGGCTCTTGAGCGAATCGACAGCGGTGTACTGTTCACTTTTTCAGGCCACTATGATGAAGGGATGAATAATATCCGTGAACATGAACTGAACTTCCGCAAAGCTCTTGGTGTTGAATTTGGCAATATTACTCTACCTGGAGAAGGCCTGAAAGCCTTGCAAATCAGGAGTCAGTTCTCGCAATATATCGGAGTTATCAAGCGTGTTACTGATCCATCTCTTTCTTTGTACGAAAGGCAACGCACTTATTTTTCTACTCTTCTTCCCCTTTTTCGCCATATAAAACATCTGTCGGCAGAGGTTCTGGAAATGAACCAGTCCAACATGAATGAGGCGAATAACAGTGCAAGGTACATGGCTGCTTCAGCGCATAACATCATGCTTGCCGCACTATTGGCAAGCGCAGTTTTTGCCGTACTGTTCAGTTATCTGTCGCATCGATGGATACTCATGCCGATTAAAAAGCTGATTGTATCTGCTGAAGAAATAAGAAATGGCAACCTTGACCTGGTCATCGATACCGATTCAACCGATGAAATTGGAAAGCTTTCAGAATCGTTTAATGAAATGGCGGCAACCCTCCGCAAAATGCGCAAAAGCGATCAGGAAACCCTGATTCGAACTCGCAGGGTAACCGAGGAGGTGTTTAAGGTACTCCCTTCGCCGATAGCGGTGCTTGACCTGAATGGAAATGTTGAGGTATCCACGGAGAGTGCAGATCATTATTTCGGACTGAAGCCCGGGGTTAATGCTCATGACCTTGGCTATGAGTGGCTGACTGTTTTACTGCAGAAAGCTCTTCGACAAGGATCGGCTGCTGAATACAGTGAGTCAAACGGATTTATACAGCATTTTGCCGAGAGTCGTGAGTTTTTTTTTGAGCCAATGGCAGTGCCTGTTAGAGCAGGGATAGAGAGTGACAGGTTTGCCGGGACAGTATTGATTTTAAGGGATGTTACTCAGCTCCATGAGTTGCTGGAACTGAAATGCAATGTTATTTCCACGGTTTCGCATCAGCTGAGAACTCCATTAACTTCACTGAGGATGTCTGTTCATCTTCTGCTCGAGGAGCGCGTTGGTCAGCTTAATGAGAAACAGGAAGAGCTGCTTTTTGCCGCACGGGAGGAAACCGAACGTCTTGTCCATATTCTTGATGACCTGCTTGATATCAACCGGATTGAATCAGGAAAGGCCCATCTGAACTTTGCTCCTGTTTTACCTTTCCGGATGAGTATTGAGGGAATAGAGCCATTTCTTGTCGCAGCCCGTGACAAGGGTGTTTCCATTGAAAACCGAACTCCTGAATCATTGCCTGTAATTCTTGCAGACAGAGAAAGTCTCCGGCATGTCTATGCCAATCTTTTGTCGAATGCATTGCGTTTTACTTCACCGGGGGGAACGGTAACGCTCAGTGCATCTGAAGAACAGGAGAACATCCGTTTTTCTATTGCTGATACGGGAGCCGGTATTGGATCAGAACATGTAGAACACCTTTTTGAACAGTTTTACAGGGTTCCCGGGCAGGAGGAGAAGAGCGGAATCGGGCTCGGACTTTCCATAGTCAAAGAGATCATAGAGGCTCATGGTGGAAAAGTTGGAGCTGAAAGCGTTTCAGGAAAAGGTTCTGTTTTCTGGTTCACCATACCAAAAGGAGGAGAGGCCTCATGAGCGTTTATCACTACCTGTTTGTCGGCATACTTATTTTTCTGCTTCTGGCAGGGCTTGCCGGACTGGCAGGCACAATTCTTCACTTCGGAGGTTAAAAGAGATGGATTTCATTGTCTTGCTCACGTTTTTCGGCTGCATGGTTTATCTGGTCTATGCCATTGTCAATCCTGAGAAATTTTAACTCTTACGCCATGTTACTGCTATTTTTGTTAGTTCTTATTGTTCCTGCCCTGCTGTCCTGGCCATTGGGTCTCGCTATGACCCGACTGATTGACCCAGCCGGGGAGTCTGGTTATAGTCGCTGTAGTGCACGCTTTTTCAGCAAAATAGGGGGTGAGGCTGTCATTGAGGAGCAGGAGTGGAAGCGTTATCTTTTGTCGATGATGATTTTCAACGTATTGATGTTTGCGTTTGTGGCAATTGTTCTTGCCATGCAGCAGTGGCTGCCGCTCAATCCCGATGGAAAAGGAGCCCTTGAGGCAAGCCTTATTTTTAATACTGTGGCCTCGTTTGTAACCAATACCAACCTCCAACATTACTCTGGTGAAGTATCCATGAGTTATTTTTCCCAGCTTTTCGGGTTGATGTGGCTCCAGTTTGTTTCAGCTGCTACTGGTGTTTCTGCTCTTGCGGCGCTTGCCAGAGCGCTTGGTGGAAAAAAAACAGTGGGTAATTATTACAGCGATCTGATGCGAACTACTTTTTTTGTTTTGCTGCCACTTGCACTTTTTGTTGCCTTGCTTCTTGTTGCCGGAGGAGTTCCAATGACTATGGAAGGTGCTGCCGTAGCCCATACCCTTGAGCATGCAACGCAAACCATAGCCAGGGGCCCTGTTGCTGCCATGGAGGCAATTAAACAGCTGGGCACCAACGGTGGTGGATGGTTCGGGCCAAATTCAGCCCATCCATTCGAAAACCCCTCTTTTTTTACCAATATTCTGGAGTGCATCAGTATCGTCCTGATCCCAATGGCAACCGTATGGATGTTTGGACGCATAACAGGGCGCATGCGTGATGCTGTTGTGATTTTTTCGGTCATGATGGCACTGCTCGTTTTTAAAGCCGGAGCGGCGGTTTGGTTTGAAGGGGCTCCTGCGATAGCACTCTCCAGCCTACCGGTCGATGTGGTTTCGAATCTTGAAGGCAAGGAGCTTCGCTTTGGTTCCGGTGCAGGCGCTCTCTGGGCAGCAGTAACGACAGCTACCAGCAATGGCTCGGTTAACTGCATGCACGACAGTCTTAACCCGCTCACCGGCCTTGTACCACTTGTTGGTATGTGGCTGAATGTTGTTTTTGGCGGTGTCGGAGTTGGCCTGATCAATATGTTTGTGTTTATCATTGTCGGTGTGTTTATCTGCGGCATGATGGTTGGCCGTACCCCGGAATATTTCGGGCGAAAGGTTGAGACCCCTGAAATGACACTTGCACTGCTAACCCTGCTGGTTCATCCTGCTCTGATTCTCGGCAGCACAGCACTCTTTGCCGCAACTCCCTTAGGCGCTGCAACTGTGGGAAATCCCGGGGCACACGGTTTTACAGAAATTCTTTATGAGTTTTCTTCATCAGCCGCCAATAACGGCTCTGGCTTCGCCGGGCTCGGCAATAGCAGTATTCCCTGGAACATTGCTACCGGCATTGTAATGCTGCTCGGTCGCTATATCCCGATCATTTTGCCTCTTGCCATTGCAGGTTCGCTTGCGGCCAAAAAACCGGTTCCGGTAACAGCTGGAACATTCAGAACCGATACCCTGCTTTTTGGAATCATTATTTTAGGGAGTGTTGTGTTTATCAGCGCACTTCTCTTTTTACCGGTAGCCGTCCTTGGACCAGTTGCTGATCATCTTACAGCAATCATTCATTGAACCATGAAGTTTTCAAAGAATAAATAAAGAGATCATGATGAAAACGAATCCCTTGCCGAATATTTATGATCAGGCAAAATCTGAACGCCGGCAGACAAGAACATCCTCTATTTTTGAAAGAAAGCTTGTTTTCAGTGCCTTGAGCCGATCACTGGTGATGCTTGATCCAAGGGCTATGGTAAAAAATCCTGTCATGTTTGTTACCGAAGCAGGAGCTGTACTGACAACGCTTATTGCCATTTTAAATGCAACGACAGGAGATCGCCACCAGCTCTATACGGTTGCGGTCATGATTATCCTGTGGCTTACCGTCATGTTTTCAAACTTTGCTGAAGCTCTTGCCGAAGCTCGGGGAAAGGCTCAGACAGACAGTCTCAAACGGACACGTCAGAATACAGTTGCCCGAAGGGTAAGAGATGGCAGGGAGGAGTCTGTAAGTTCTGATGAGCTTCATGAGGGTGACCGTGTTCTTGTTTTGACAGGCGAAACAATCCCTGGAGATGGAGAGGTTGTTGAAGGTGCAGCAATGGTTGATGAATCGGCCATTACTGGTGAATCGGCACCAGTGGTGAGAGAGGCAGGCGGTGACCGGTCTGGAGTAGTCGGGGGGACAAGAGTCCTTTCGGATCATATCGTTGTCCGCATTTCCGTTTCAGCCGGAAACTCTTTTCTTGATAAAATGATCGCTCTTGTTGAAGGGGCAATCCGGCAGAAAACGCCGAATGAACTTGCGCTCACCGTAACGCTTGCCGGATTGACACTGGCATTTTTACTGGTCACCGGAACACTATGGCCAATTGGAAAATATTTTGGTATAACGCTTCGTGTACCCACTCTTGTTGCGCTGCTTGTTTGCCTTATACCAACCACTATCGGAGCCTTACTCTCTGCCATAGGGATTGCCGGGATGGACCGTGCTCTGTCGGCAAATGTGCTGGCTAAAAGTGGTAAAGCCGTAGAGCTTGCCGGGGATATTGATACACTCTTGCTTGACAAGACAGGTACCATAACCATAGGTAACCGCCAGGCAACCGATTATTTTCCCATCCCTGGTATCAGCAGGGAGCGTCTTGCAACAGTGGCAATGAAAGCTTCATTCGGCGACCAGACTCCCGAAGGGAAATCCATTATTACTCTTGCTGAAAAAACGCTTGGGATTAAAGGCGTTGCAGATGGTGCTGGAACGGTTGTAGAGTTTTCAGCACAGTCACGAATGAGTGGAATTGATTTTCCTGATGGTCAGAGTTTGCGTAAGGGAGCACCCGATACCCTTATAAAATACTGTAAAAATCTGGGAGGCAATGTTTCCGAAAAGATGCAGGGAATGGTTGATGACGTTGCTCGTAAAGGGATGACCCCTATTGCTGTTGCTGATGGTAAGGAACTTCTTGGAGTTATTGCTCTGTCTGATATTCTCAAACCCGGTATCTCCGAACGATTTGCCCGGCTTCGAGCCATGGGGTTGCGTGTAGTTATGGTGACAGGGGATAACCCGCTGACCGCAGGAGCTATAGCTTCTCAGGCAGGTGTCGATGATTACATCGCTGAAGCACGTCCTGAAGACAAACTGGCCTATATCCGAAAGGAACAGCAGGGTGGAAGATTGCTTGCCATGATGGGTGATGGAACCAATGATGCACCTGCGCTCGCACAGGCTGATATCGGAGTTGCCATGAATTCCGGCACCCAGGCAGCCAAAGAGGCTGGCAATATGGTCGATCTCGACAGTGATCCGACAAAACTTATTGAGATAATCGAGATCGGCAAGCAGCTGCTTATGACTCGCGGCGCCTTGACCACCTTCTCCATTGCCAACGATGTCGCCAAGTATTTTGCAATTATTCCTGCCATGTTTGTTCTGGCAATACCAGGGCTTGCTGTGCTGAACATCATGCACCTGGCGACACCGGAGAGTGCAATTCTTTCGTCGTTGATTTTTAATGCCATTATTATTCCTCTGCTGATACCGATTGCGATAAAGGGTGTTAAATACCGTCCGATGGGAGCTGATGCCACACTTCGCAAAAACCTGATCATCTATGGTCTTGGTGGGGTAATGGTACCATTTGTAGGAATCAAGCTTATTGACATGCTTATAGCCTTAACCGGTCTTGTATAAACAAATGTTTTACTGCCATGAAAACAACGTTGTCATTTGGGGATCTCTCTCGTCAATTTGCGGTCTCGTTACGAATTCTTCCTGTTACTGTTGCTATCTGCAGTGGGTTGTATACCTTTATCACTCTTCTTGCCGCTCAGATTGCGCCCTATGCTTCGTCAGGCTCTCTTATCCGTTCTGAAAAAGGAGAGATTGTGGGTAGTGAGCTAATTGGTCAGCAATTTTCCAGGCATGAATATTTCTGGTCCCGTCCATCGGCTGTCTCTTGGAACGCTGCCAGTGCAGGTGCAAGCAATCTTTCACCTGCATCATTAGCAATGCGCCAGAAAACAGAAAAACTGCTTGTGCCTTTTGCTCTGAAGAAAGGGGAGAAAATTCCTGCTGATCTTGTTACTGCTTCAGGCAGTGGTCTTGACCCTCACATATCTTTTGCCGCGGCCAAATTTCAGGCGCCGAGAGTAGCCCGGGCAAGGGGTCTCTCTATCGATCAGGTCATGGCGGTTATTAATAACCCGGAAAGTGGAACAATAACCATCCCGTTACTGAACGAATCACTGGTCAATGTTCTGCACCTAAACAGGTCGCTTGACCGGCTGCAGAAGTAATTCCGCAAAAAGAGAAGCATAAAGAGAAAACTATGGAGAGCAACAGGGCCGACAGTTTTTTGCGTCTCATCCAGCAGTCGCAACAGGGCAAACTCAAGATCTATGTCGGCTACTGCGCCGGAGTGGGGAAAACCTGGCAGATGCTGCAGGAAGCAAGGCGCTTGAAGGATAATGGCATTGATGTTGTAGTCGGTCTTGTAGAGACCCATCAACGGAAGGAGACCGAAGCTCTTCTCTCTGGCCTCGAAATTATGGCGCGAAAAAGCCTGCATTACCGGGGTATTGAAATTACCGAAATGGATATCGATGCTATTCTTCAGCGTCGTCCCTCTGTTGTGCTTGTCGACGAACTTGCGCACACCAATGTTCCTGGAAGCAGAAATTCCAAGAGGTATGAAGATGTTGAAGAAATTCTTGCTGCCGGTATTCATGTCATTTCAACCTTGAACATCCAGCATATCGAAAGTCTTTATGAAACGGTAGAACATGCAACCGGTGTAAAGGTCAAGGAAAGGGTGCCTGATCGTATTCTGGGGCTGGCCGATCAGCTTGTTAATGTTGATATTACAACCGATGATCTGCGCCAGCGCCTTTCAGAAGGGAAGGTCTATGTTCCTGGTCGTATGGAAGCTGCCTTGTCCAATTTTTTCAGGCCTGAAAACCTTGAACAGCTCCGGGAGCTGACCTTGAGGGAGCTCGCTGCAAAGCTCGATGCAAAACGTCGTAATCAACTCCCTGATGAATCTGCGTCAAATCCTGATCAGCTGATGGTTTGCCTCAGCTCAAAAACGCAGAACTGTGAAATGATTCTGCGTTATGCATCGCGTATAGCAGGACGACTCAATAGAAACTGGTATGCGGTCTATGTGCAAACGCTTTCTGACAGTCCAACCAATATTGATGCGAGGGTACAGCGTTTACTTGCCAATACACTTGCTTTGGCACAGCAGCTTGGCGCAACCGTTTTTACCTATAAAGGCGATGATGTGGTTAAAACCATTCTGCAATTTGCCAGGGAGTATGGCGTCGGCCACATCATCATCGGAAACTCAGGACGAAAACTTCCTTGGTGGCAGCGAATCCAGGGTCGCCAGACCATTGTTGAACGATTGATCAGCGAATGCAGGGAGATCACTGTTATTGTGCTTGATACAAGGGAAGAGGGGAGTGCCGAGAAGCAAAAACTCTTTGCGCCAAATATCTTCGGCATCAAGCAGCAAAATGCCTGGAAAGAACCGGTCAGGAATGCAAGGGTTGTGTTGTGGGAGAGTGTTATTGAAAAAGAAGAGGCATTTCGCCAGCTTCTGCACGAATGCTGCATCGCTGACCCGGATATTGATGAAGCAAGCGCATTAACTGCTCTGTTTGAAAGGGAAAAACAGGGAGGAACTTTTATCGGGCAGGAGATAGCAATGCCCCATGCAAGAGTTGAAAATCTGAGTAAGCCAGTTATTGTTATCGGAGTCAACAAAATCGGTATTTATGACAAGGAATCAAGCAATACCGCCCGCATCATGTTCCTGATGCTCTCTCCTCTTTCCGATCCAAACAGTCATATCAGAATGCTCGGACTTATCAGTAAAATGGTTTCTGAAACTCAGTGGCGCAGCATGATGCTTCGTGCTGCAAACAAAAAAGAGATTACCGCTCTTGTCAGAGAGAAGGTAAAACAGTTAAAGTGATGGTAATGGTGTTGATTTGGCTCTTGCTCTTCAGCCTTACTTGAGATCTCTCTGTGCACTAAGAAAAAAAGGGCTTTCATGGTCTAAGAAGAGGCTGTTATTGGTATGCTCTTTATCACTCAGTGAGATCTGAGAACCAAGAGTGTAGGCCTCGCCAGTTGACGTCGTTGTTTTATGACTATGATCCCGAATCAAAATGAAATAGACCAATAACCCGGCAGCCGCAACTCCTCCAATGATTAATCCAGTGTTTGTTGAGCTTTGATTTCCAGTCGAATGTTGTTGTTCTGTATCTATTGAATCAGCACTCAATTTTAACGGACTGAGAGTTAATCCTATTGCCATTGCAAGAACGATTGCAACACTTTTTGTAAATAATCTCCAATTGCCCATTGCTTTATCTCGTTTAATAATGATTAAAATCTCGCCGTAAGGCCAGCAAGAATAGTTTTATCGGTCTCGGCATGGTTCAAGCCAGCTTTTATACCAATATCAAGATCGAAGTCATTCGCTACACTGTAAATTAGGCCACCAAGCAGAAAAGCTTGGCAGGGGTCTGGTGCTTTCTCAGTATTGCTGGTTATGCAGAAGTCAGCAACAGCACGGAGCTTTTCAGTCATATGAACCTCTGCCGCAAGTGAAGTATGCCAGATATTTTCTTTGAAGGTTGCTTTATCCTGTTCCAGTCCGTATGAATTATGGAAGAATCCGGCATTAAAGTGCAGAGCCCTATTCTCCCACTCCTTGGTAGCAATCAGTACCACTCCTTCAGACAACCTGCCATTGCCTAACCCTTTTTGTTCATCACCAGTCGGAATGGTTACTATCGGCTTAAGAGCAAGGCTCAGCTCATGAGGTTTACATTCAAAAAACTTCCATTTGAGTTCAATTGATGTATCACTGATCCCTTTGTCATTGGCAATAATGTTTGCACCGTCATAGAGAGAGCTCCACTGCCAGGGAAAATCAACCACAAGATCGATGTCATCGGTAATGCCATAGGTCAGAGTTGCAGCAACTGAACCTCCAGCTTCCTTTGTGTAAATGGGGTCTGCAAGTTCATGATCTGTTGAATGTTCCCCATTCAACTCCAACTGAAATTTCCCCCTACCCTGAGTCCCAGTATCATCAGTCATCAAGGGGTGAGCCGCAAAAGCAGGAACTGACCACAAAATGGCCAGAATTATTACAGGTAGTTTTTTAATCATCGATACTGAATTTTTTTAAACAGCAACCTCTGTAGTACAGTTTTACAGGATAGCTTGAAAATTCCCAAAAAAAAGTAATCAGAACTGTTAATGGGGTTGTTCTGTTGGACTTGACGATGTCACAAATACTTAAAACAATCTAAACAATAATAATGTTTATTTTGAGTATTTCCTCAAACATAAAAAAGGCCACTTACACTTGATACGAAGCTATTGAGGAGTTCAATCTTGCAGTCGATATCATGGTACTCGTCGATGAGGCGGATGTTCTTCTCCTTTATGCTACCATTGATCACCGTCACGGAATTTAATATCTTGCCATTCGCATCCTTCCAGACAGTGACCTTTTCCGAGGCCTGGGCCTCAGACATGCTCTCAAGATGGCACCAACCACATAAGTATATTCCGAGGTGCATCGGCTTTTGCCTCGGTTGTTACCAAAAAAAACTGTGGACCAATTTTGATTTTAGAACCAGATTCTCAAACCAAGCAAAGCACTGTTGCTGGCGAGTTGAAAAGTTGTGTAATTATTGTCGAGGCTCATCGTGCTGCTTCTGGCATAACGATAGCGAGTATCAATATCGAGATGTTTAGATACTGGAATGGATAGACCAGCTCCAAACTGATAAGCAAACGTTGAATGAGTTTCGTTCAAGCCATGCAAACCATGCCTGCCATTCAAACCATTCACATTAAAACTTGCCCACCCCAAACCGGCAGTAAGATAAGGGTTGATAGTGCCTGTATGAAAATCATAGTAACCATTTGCCAGAATTGAGGTTTCTGAAAGCAGCCCCGATATACGATAAACTTCCGTGTTGAAGGTAATATGGTCAGTATTATTTCGCTGATAGTCGAGTTCAGCCTCAAGCCTGCAGGAATCACTGAACTTCATACCGACAGCACCTATCAGGGTTAGGCCTCCAGTCGTTGAAAGGGCTCCTGATTTGTCCCGTGGTATGATGTCATTATCCATGCACCAAGTCTCACCGATATTTCCACTGATGTAACAGGAAGGAGAATCAGTTGCGAATGCTGGAACGGTCAGCATACATGTTGTTATGGCGGCACCGAGAAAAGCCAAATACTTTTTCAATATAAATTCTGATTTGGTGAACTAAGAGATTAGATTTGAAAGTTATAGCTATGATTTAGCTTTGACTTTTTGTTGAATACCGACAACAATAAGAAATCAAAATATAACTTACAACGATTGGATCATGACAGTTGAATCAGGCGAAACATCTGCTTGTCTGGAAAGTTTTATGGGTGGCTATATATCCTGTGAAGTCGAACTGTAATTTTTCAGTGCAAGAAATCTTAAAGGAGAAAGTCAATATCAGGTACTAGGCACTCATTTATTCACATCACATTTGAGCATAAATCCGAAACAGACATGACTCGTAAAATAGCCATTATAACTGGCGGTAGCCGTGGTCTCGGGGCAAATGCCGCCCTGAAACTGGCCGCCCGAAACACAGATCTGATTATCACCTACAGAGAGAACAAAACAGCCGCTGATGAGGTTGTTTTCACTATTACAAACCTGGGTGCACGAGCAACTGCCCTGCATCTTGATGCTGGTTCTGTTTCCGGAATTCCTGCTTTCACTGAACAGGTGAAGGAAACACTGGAACAATGGGGTGCAGAGCGCTTTGACATCCTTATCAACAATGCAGGAATGGGCATCAATGCGGCTTTCGCTGATGTGACAGAAGCTCAGTTTGATGCTCTTTTTAATGTTCATTTGAAAAGTGTTTTTTTCCTGACCCAGGCCCTTGTGCCGCTGATGGCTGATGGTGGCCGCATACTCAATGTTTCTTCCGGCCTTGCCCGTTTTACTTTGCCGGGATATTCCGTGTATGCATCTATGAAAGGTGCTCTTGAAGTGCTGACCAGATACCTTGCCAAAGAGCTCGGACACCGGGGTATCTCTGTTTATGTTCTGGCACCGGGAGCAATAGAAACTGATTTCGGAGGAGGCACTGTTCGTGACAACAAACAGGTTAATTCATTCATTGCTTCTGGAACCGCGTTGGGGCGTGTCGGCCTTCCGGACGACATTGGTGATCTCATTGCAGCCCTTGTTTCTGACGACTGCCGATGGGTAAATGCCCAGCGTATTGAAGCATCCGGTGGTGTATTTATCTGATATGGCCTTGAACCAAAAAACCTGACTATTCTTTCTTGAGTTTCGCTAAATCGGAAATTACTCCTGCGGCCTCGTTGAGCAGCATATCCTTGCTTCTGTTTCAGATTTAAATGCTGCATCCTGAAGCTGTGCCGATTTTTTCAGGGTTGATTGTTTTTATCATTCATTGTTCAATGGAAACACACGGGTTGTGTTGCTGATGAATGCGCAGATCTTGTCATCGATACACAGAGAGATTGGTGGCGCTGAACTTTTACTTCCTTGGACGGTGAGCGAATCCTTTGTCAGCTGGAGATTGAGCGAGTGTCCCCGGTAGCGGATTCGCATGTCGAGGCTTTCTATTGCCTTAGGCAATTCGGGATGAAGTCGAAGGACATTGCCTCTTGCTTCTATACCTGTCAAGACGCGTTGTACCAGATCAACAGTGCCAGCCATAGCGCCGAGGTGGACACCCTCTGCGGTTGTTCCTTGCTGAATATCACTCACGTCGCTCTGCAGCGCCTCAGTGAAGAAGTGTATTGCACGTTGCCGGTCAGAACGTGCCAGCACCCAGGCAGAGACTACACGGGAGAGCGTGGAACCTTGGGTTGAGCGGTCAATATAGTAGGCGATGTTTTGTGGAATGGTTTCGTATTCGAAAGGATAGTCAAGACGATGAAATAACTCGCCGATCTCTTCAGAGGAAAAGAGGTAGAATAACATCAGCACATCTGGCTGTTTCGACAGCTTGTAACGGTTTGCTGTGTCGTGCTCTTGCTCGAGGATGAGATCGAGACGCTGAATATTGCCGTACTGGGTTCGGTAGTCATCCAGGTCAATTTCATGTAATTGTTCATAACCCTCAAACTGACTGATGATTCCATTATCCTGGAATGGTACAAACATTTTGCGGCTGATATCGTTCCATCGCACGATCTCCTCCGCCGATAAGCCAAGCCGCGTGGTGAGCTCAGCACGACGGACATCCGAGAGCAGGTCAAGCACATCAAGTGCCCGGCATAGCACCCATGCTGCCATAATGTTGGTATAGGCATTGTTGTTGAGACCAGGCGTTGCAGAATCCGGATAGGCATCGTGAAACTCGTCCGGTCCCATGACACCATGGATTTCGTAGCGATCTCTATCGTGATTGTAGAGAGCGATGGTCGACCAGAAAATAGCGATATCGAGGACGAGTTCTGCTCCATAAGAGTAGAGAAATTCGACGTCATGGGTGACCTGGAAGTATTGCCAGACATTATGAACAATGGCACTGCCTACGTGGCGCTGTAAATAAGAGTTGTCGGGCACCCAGCGCTGTGAGCGCGGGTTGAGGTTGAACTTCTGGGTCTCCTCCCGACCATTACTGCCGCTTTGCCAGGGAAACATTGCTCCCTTATATCCTGCCTCGGCAGCCGCTGTGCGTGCCTCTTTGAGACGCCGATAACGATACATCAGAAGCGATCGGGTGATTTCGGGCATGCGATAGTTGAAAAACGGAAAAATGAAAATTTCATCCCAGAAGATATGGCCCTGGTAGGCTTCCCCTGTCCAGGCGCGTGCTGGTATTCCTGTGTCAAGTCCGATGGAGTTGGGTGATACTGCCTGTAGCAGGTGAAACATGTTCAGTCGAAGCAGCATCGGGAGGTTTAACGGCAACCTGTGGGTTGTCTTTATATGAAGGTCAAAACGGCGCCACAAATAGTTCCATGTTGACTGATGCTCATTCATGACGGTATCGAAGCGACCTACATGAGCGATCGATTGTTGTGCTTCAACCCTGCACTCTGAAATGGCAAGGTCGCGTGAAGTATAAAAGGTGGCGTTCTTTTCCAGAATCAGTGTCTCGCCTTGTTTGAGATCGATAGTGAATTCCTCAGCAATGTATTCCGGCTCCTCAATATGACGGCGTTCAAGCTTGACAGGCGTTCCATTGAGGAATACCTGAGTTCTTGCCACCTCTGCGACATGAATGTTGGACTGGTTTGTACGTACCTGCAGGTAGAGGCTATCATCACCAACGAAAGAGCTGGCAACTCTCTCCAGGTGCCTGTTCTTGAACTTCTGGTAGAGCTTCGCACCGGCGTTGATGATGCGGCCATCTATAGCTGATCTCACCGTAACTCCAGCCGACCAGTTTTCGGCGGTCAGTGTTACTTCGAGTGCGCCAAAATGCATGCCGCTCATTGAGACCAGAGATCGCTCCTTGATTGTCGTGCGCCGTCCCTTGCCATCCTCAAAGCAGATGTGCCGCAATAACATGCCACTCCTCAGATCAAGTTCTTGCTGGTACCGCAAGAGTTGTACACTTCCCGGGTCGAACCACTTCTCTCCGTCCAGATGAAACTCAAGCATAAGCCAGTTGGGGAAATTCACGATATCTTCATTCTCGATCACCCGACCGGCAATATCGGTGCTCAACCGATTGTAGCATCCAGCGAAATAGGTTCCCGGATAGTGAATGCCATCAGCGACCGATCCGATAGCAGCTCCGCGCATGGTGAGATAGCCATTTCCAAGGGAGCACAAGGCTTCGCGGATACCCTCCTGCCCTGGTTCATAACCATCAAAGGACAGTGACCAGGATGATGATGGCTCATCTGCCTCCAGAATTTGCATCGGATCGGTCATGATTTTTTTCATATAAGGTTAAATTTCCTTGCTGCTCATTAAAAAAAGTTAAAATTTATGTACAGGAAAAACATGAAAAAATCGTCGTATCCCTTACAGGGAATGATTTTAGGAAATCCCATGACTGATCACGAGAGCAGCGGGAAACAAAATGGAACAAATTCTTGTTTGATACCAGCGATACACGTATCATGAAAACAATGGATACATAGATATAGCTTTATTATTTTATCAAATAACAACAACAGGTGAACACTGGTGCCAGGAATACTTAAAATAGCATTGAAGCTTCTTGTCAATGACAGGAGCAAGTTTATCGCCCTTCTGGTTGGTATTACGTTTGCTGTGTTTCTCATGATCATGATGATGTCGATGTTTTCTGGCATATTAGCCCGCTCCTCCTCATCGGTCTATAATGTCGGAGCAAAAATCTGGGTTATGGACCCGGCAGTGAACAACGCTACCAGCAGTATCCCCATGCCTGATTATGTTCTTTCAAATGCAAGAAGTATCGACGGTGTAAAATATGCAGTGCCGATCTATTTTGGTAACGCGCTGGTCAAACTCAAAAGTGGCGCTTATCAGGCAGTATCTGTTGTTGGCCTTGATGATGCGACCCTCTATGGCAGGCCTGAATTGATCGAAGGAAAAATTCAGGATATATATGCCGAAAACGCTTTTTTTGTCGTGAAGGATGCGGAATTCAAAAAACTTGAAAGTCCCACGGTTGGAACTGAATTTGAAATAAACGATCATCGGGGGCTTGTCGTTGGCGTGGCAAAAGTTACCTCTTCGGGTCTTTTTGGTATCCCTACTGTCTACACCACCTATAACAGGGCAATTACCTACATCCCCTCGATGCGCTTTACCACCTCATATATTCTGATCGAGCCGAAACACGACACTGATATTCCGTTTATTCAGCAGCAAATCAAAAAGCTTGGCTATCAGGCACTTACCCGCGATCAGTTTGTCCAGAAAATCTCTGATTTTTATACTTACCAGACCGGCATGGGGATGAATGTTTTGATGATGACGGCCATCAGTTTTATCGTTGGGCTGTCGATCTCCGGCCAGACCTTCTATACCTTTATCCTCGAAAACCTTGAACGGTTTGGCGCTTTAAAGGCCATCGGTGCCAAAGGGCATGAGTTGATTGCCATGATTCTTTTTCAGGCTTCATTTACCGCACTTCTGGGCTATGGACTCGGTGTCGGGCTGGCATCAGGCCTGATGATTCTGGCCAAGCTCCGTTTACCAAGCTACGCAGCGCAGGTTACCTACACCAATCTCACCTTTGCATTTTTTATGGTACTTATTATGGCAGGAGTTTCAAGTTATATCGGTGTCCGGAAAGTTCTCCAGATTCAACCGTTTGATATTTTCAGGGGCTGATAATGGGAACTTTAGCCATAAAGGCCAATGCGCTGGTAAAGTGGTTTGGCGAAGGGGAGACTAAAACCAATGCGGTGAAAAGTGCAAGTTTTGAGGCTAACTTTGGAGAGCTGCTCTATATTGTCGGCCCATCGGGAAGCGGCAAGACAACCTTGCTCAGCATGATTTCGGGTATTCTCAAGCCAAACGAGGGCAGTGTTCTGGTAGAGGGTAAAGATATCTGGCAGATGAAAAGTGACGACATTGCCGATCTCCGTTTGCACAAAATCGGCTTTGTTTTTCAGGATTACCATCTTTTTCCGCGCTTGACCACTGTTGAAAACGTGGCTATTCCACTTATCCTGAAAAAAATGGACTGGAATGAGGCACTGAAAGTTGCCCTTGAATACCTTGAAATCGTTGGGCTCCAGAATCGGGCCCAACTGCAGCCGGTCAAGCTGAGTGGTGGTGAGCAGCAGCGTGTGGCAATTGCACGGGCAATTGCCGGCCATCCAGATATTCTGATTTTTGATGAGCCGACGGCCTCGCTTGATGGTGATACAGGAAGAAAGATTGTAGAGTTTATCAAAACAAAAATCCTCACTGCAGATCGTTGTGTCATCATTGTAACGCATGACAGCCGCATCTATGAGTATGCAGATACAATCATGAAAATGGAAGATGGAAAAATAATTGGCTTTGAAAGAAATACTTTAACGGCTCAATGAGAAACAAACTTTTAATCGGATTTGCCATACTTGGCATCCTGCTTGCAATCGGTAGTGCCTATATTTCAGGGATACCGGCCAAACCTCAGCCACCGGCCTTCAAACCCGCATCGAATCCCTATGCAAAGGGCATTTATGCCAACGGAATTATTGAAACAGTCCAGACCAGTGGCGAGAATATCAATGTCTATCCAGAAGTTCCGGGTACGGTTGTCAAGATTTCTGTGACTGAAGGCGAGCATGTTAAGGCAGGAACGCCATTGTTTATTCTTGATGACTCGGTACAGCGCTCCACGACTGCATCGGCCAAAGCCCAGATTGATGTAGCAAAAGCAACCTATACAAGCCTGAAGGCTCAGTACAGCAAACAGAAAGCCTCATGGGCTCTTGACCCAAGGTCAGTCAGTAAAGATGCGCTGGATACAGCAGAAAATGCTGTAAAAGGAGCCAAGGCAAATCTTGAACTCACTCAAAAGCAGTACGAGGCAGCCAGTGCACTTCTGGGCAGATATGCTGTCAAAGCACTCTCGGACGGAACGGTTCTCTCCATCAACACAGCTGTCGGCAGTTATATTTCAAGCCAGGGTGTTTACAGCACCTATACACAGGTGTTTCAACCTGTTATGGTGCTGGGCAATATGAAAGGCGATCTTGCTGTTCGGTGTTATATTGATGAGATCCTGATTAACAGGATTCCCGCCCCATCCGAGATAGAGGCGAGAATGACTATTCAGGGAACGGATGTCAACATTCCGTTGAAATTTGTGAGAATACAGCCGAACGTCACACCAAAAATAGAACTTTCAAGCCAGAGAACAGAGCGGGTTGATGTTCGTGTACTGCCGGTTATTTTCAGTTTTGAAAAACAGAAGGGCGTTTCAATCTATCCAGGTCAACTTGTTGATGTCTACATTGGTGAAAAAAACAGTACCCCCAAAAAATAGTGCAGCTTTTCAGGGCTATCGCCGTGGCAGTGCTCTCCTCGCTTCATTCGTGGTATCCCTCTTCCTGTTATCGGGTTGTGCTGTTGGCCCGGACTTTGTTCATCCTGAAGCGCCAAAGCTAACCCATTACAACCATGGTGGGGATACAAAGGAGAGTGTTACAGCGGAAGGTATCTCACAGGGTTTTGAAGAAGGTATTGGCCCGGTTGCCAATTGGTGGAGCTTGTATAAGTCAAAGCAGCTTGATGCTGCTGTTATCCAGGGGCTTGCTGATAATCCAGGCTTAAAGGCGGCTCAAGCCTCTCTCAGGCAGAGTCAGGAAAACCTGCGGGCGGGCTCAGGAATTTTTTATCCGCAGCTCAGCGCAACGTTTGCCGAGAATCGCGAAAGAAATTCACCGGCATCCATCGGCAGCTCTGCACCGGCAAGCATCTTTAATATAACAACCTTATCCTCATCGGTAAGTTACGCGCTCGATGTTTTTGGCGGTCAACGCCGTACTGTAGAAGGTCTGGCAGCACAGGTTGACCAGCAAAGGGCTCTCACCCTTGGCTCCTACATGATGCTTACGGGAAACATTGTCAACACCTCGATTGCCATAGCGGCATATCGTGCTGAAATTGATGAATTTGAGCAGTTGATTGCCTTGGAAAGAGATCAGATAAGCATTGCTGAAAAACAATTCAAGGCGGGGTTGACTGCCTATGGAGCTGTACTGGCATTGCGGAATCAATTGCATGCACTTGAAGCAACGCTGCCTCCTCTCCGTCAGAAGTTAAGCCAGGCAGAACATCTGCTTGCCACGCTTGAGGGTAAAACACCAGCTGAATTTCAGCCACCAACCCTTCAGTTGACCGATATCTCTCTTCCTCGTCAGCTGCCTTTATCACTGCCCTCGGAACTGGTTCGCCAGCGGCCGGATATTCTGGCAGCTGAAGCTCAGTTACATGCAGCCAGTGCAGGAATTGGAGTGGCTACCGCAGCACTCTTCCCGAGTGTTACCCTGAATGGCAGTTATGGCCAGAGCAGTCAAACAATGAATAACCTGCTCAACAGTGGCAGTAATGTCTGGGGGATAGGTGCCAGTGTGACAGCCCCGATATTTAAAGGCGGAACGCTTCTCTCACAGCGTCGTGCGGCAATTGGTGCCTACCAGCAGAGTTTTGCCAGCTACAAGCAGACGGTTCTTGCTGCATTTGCCCAGGTGGCCGATATTGTGCGTGCCCTGGAGCACGATGCACAGCTCACGCAAACCGAGGCTCAGGCAGTGAAGGATGCAGAGCTATCCCTGAATCTTCTCAAAAGTAATTATCAGGCCGGAACGGCAAACTATCTGCAGGTCATGGTCACTGATATCCAGTATCGTCAGGCTAAAATCGGTTACCTTCAGGCTGAGGCTCAGCAACTGCAGGATACGACCGCACTTTTTGTAGCCCTTGGCGGGGGTTGGGCGAATGACCTTAAAGCCAAGGAAGAGGTTTATCTGCATAATAAATAACGAGGAGATATTAGCCATCCTGAAATGAATCATTCGGATAGCTTATAAGAGCTAACTCAAGAGCATGATGGAAAAACAAAGCAAGCTCGATCTATGGTTTCTGGTCCCAATGGCAGGGATTATAGTTATCGGGTTGATGGCAATCTATAGTGCAACCCATGGAACCGGTGATCCAACCCTGTTTTACCGTCAGTTCACCTGGGGGGTGATAGGTGTCGTGGTTATCTCTTTTGTTTACTACCACGATGTTCGTGTTATCCGCGATAATGCCTATATTTTTTATGCGATCGGGATTCTTCTTCTGGTAGCTGTTCTGCTTTTTGGCAAGAAAGTTGGCGGTCATTCAAGCTGGATAAAAATCGGGTTTTTCAGTTTTCAGCCTTCCGAAATAGCCAAGATGTCGACTATTCTTGCGCTGTCAAGATTTCTTTCCGATGATGAAACCGATATCCGCTCAATACCACATTTTTTTATTGCTCTCGGAATTGCTTTTTTTCCGGCACTGCTTATCATCCTTCAGCTTGATATGGGGACAACGATCACCTGTATGTCATTCATTGCTCCCATGCTTATTATTTCAGGATTTGATATCTATATCCTCATGTTGTTTGCTTTCCCCCTGATTCTTATGATCACCGGGTTTTTTAATATCTATTTTATTATTGCGTTTGCCCTGCTTCTTTTCATAATACTTGTTGCACATCATAAAAAATTTCAGATCCATCAGTTATTTGTTATCGGCATCGGTCTTGCCACGAGTCTGTTGACACATCGTTTTGCTGCAGACATACTCAAACCTCATCAGATAGACAGGATTCAGACATTTCTTGATCCCATGAACGATCCCCAGGGTGCGGGATATAATGTGCTTCAGGCAAAAATAGCCATAAGTTCAGGGGGATTTTTAGGGAAAGGCTTTCTTCACGGTACGCAGACGCAACTTCGTTTTATTCCAGCTCAGTGGACTGATTTTATTTTTTGTGTTATTGCCGAAGAACTTGGTTTTATAGGAGCAGCACTCTTGCTGTCACTCTATCTGACATTGATTTTAAGGCTCATCTGGGCAATATTTTCAATAAAAAACAGGTTTGTTGAACTGACACTTACCGGATATGTATCGTTACTTTTTATACATATTGTTATTAATACCGGTATGACCATAGGTCTGATTCCGGTTATTGGGGTTCCTCTTCCTTTTGTCTCTTATGGAGGCTCTTCTTTAATTGGAAATATGATAATGGTGGGACTGGCGATGAATTTTTCCCGTAACAAGAGAAGTCTTGGTTATTAGGGGAGATAAAAAAAAGCTGAAACCGAAGCTGTAAGCCGAATTCTGTGGATTATCCGGCTTTAACCGGATAAAACTGCAGCCATTTATCTAATGCGGCTTACCCGAAAACTCTCTTTTCAGAATTGAGCGGGCCACTCTTCTCCCCCTGAGGGGAAAGTTTTCCTATTTAGCCTTGCTTCGGGGAGGTTTGCCAAGCACATTACATTACTGTAATGTCTGGTGGTCTCTTACACCGCCGTTTCACCCTTACTCCGGTTGCCCGGAGCGGTTTGTTTTCTGTTGCGCTCTCTGTGATAACCGGCTTGCACCGTCATCCCCAGGCTTGAGACCTGAAAAACAGGTAGTGTTAAACTACCAGCATTCAAGTCTCTCGACCGGCACCCTGCCCTGTGAAGTTCGGACTTTCCTCTGCACAGCCAGATGCTGCACAGCGACTGCACACTTTCAGTTTCAGCTAAAACAAAGAACCCTGCGTTAAATGAATTATTCTTGAAGCGTTACAGCCCCTCAGCCTCTTCAAAGAGTCGTTCATGAACAACAATACGTCCGCATGACTCGCAAAGATAGAACCCACCCTGAACAATCATGGTATGACGATTTGTAGGAACCCTTGTGTTGCATCCGGAGCAGGCATTGCGATTCAACCGTACTACAGCATTTTGAAGTGTACCGCTTCTGAGATGGTCATACTTGTCGAGTAATCTTTTTGCTTCACTCTCAATAAGATTCCGTTGCTTCTTGACCTTTACTTTCAAAGATTCAACGTCCTCTGCTGTTTCAATAACGATACTGTCCAGCTCCTCTTTTTTAAGATCGAGTTGTTTTTTCAGATCTTCAAGCTGCTGATGAAGCACATCATCAGGCATCATCTCTTCTGTAATCTCGTCATAGCGGTTCTCTGTAATCAGCTGACGTCCTTTTTTCTGGATTTCAAGTGCACGCTGTTCAGCATGAACAATATCCTGAAGCTGGATTTCAGCCTGAGCAATCTCCTTCTCTTCATATTCGATCTGCTTGGAGAGAGCGTCATACTCCTTATTGTTGCGGGCAAGTGTCTGCTTCTCCTTGAAGTTCAGGATTTTATTTTTACAATCATGAACAGTTCCGTGCAGGCGCTGCCTAAGCTTCAGGTGATCGTCAGCTATTTTCTTACGTGACTCGATCTGTCGGCTTGTAAATGTCAGGTCTTCATCCAGAGCAATTATTTCCTCCGGCAGTCCCTTCTGCAGACTGACTATGCTTTCTATCTGATTATCAAGGTGCTGGAGCTTGACAAGAAGGTTTATTTTGGTATGATCCACTACTGCTGATGTTTTGGATTATTAAAAAAGCATAAAAAAAGCACCTTCCAAGGGACAGGTGCATACCTTTGTGTTGTATGTCAAAAAGTCTGATTGAGTTGCATCGACTGATGAAATATTGTCGAGTATATTCACAGGCATATCGCAGGGAAGATTGTTTGTGCCCGAAAGGAGACTCGAACTCCTACACCTTGCGGCGCGCGTCCCTGAAACGCGTGCGTCTACCAATTCCGCCATTCGGGCATTGCGTTATGCTCAGACAAGAACAATTGCAACTTATTGCTTGCTGTAATGCTGAAAGAGAGCGTTATTTAATCTCCTTATGCAAAGTGTGACGCTGCATATTTGGATTGTATTTTTTTAAGATAAGACGTTCTGTGGTATTTTTCTTGTTTTTTGTGGTCGTATATCTTGAAACTGTCTGCCCTTCTTTTTTGGCTTCAGTGCATTCAAGTGTGATAACGATTCTGTTTTCTTTTCCTTTTGCCATTGTAAACCCCAGTCAGGTATAAGTTGTAAAGAGCTGTGAATATAAGCCCTGTCAGTTGATTTTGCAAGTATTGGGGTTTTTCTTTTCGTGATAACAGGAGAAAAGCTATTTTTCACTTCTTTATAACACTTTTAAAAGGTAGCAGAACCGTGCTTGACAGTAACTTATTTCACTATACCGGTAGTAGCCTCAGCTGCGATGAAGTCATGCTTGAAGAGCTTGCCGGCACCTTCGGAACTCCTCTTTTTGTGACCTCCCGCCGTAGCCTCCTTGAAAGCTATAAAACCTTCGAAGATGCTTTTGACGCTTTACCTCATTTTACCTGCTACTCAGTCAAGGCGAACTATAATCTGAGTGTTATCAACACCTTTGCTGAGCTTGGCTGCGGGTGTGATGTTAATTCCGGTGGAGAACTCTATAGAGCACTTCAGGCCGGTGTTCCCCCCGAACGAATTATTTTTGCCGGTGTCGGCAAAAAACCTGAAGAGATTGCCTATGCGCTCGAAAGCGGGGTGCTTATGCTTAAAGCTGAATCGCTCTCTGAGCTTAAGGCCATCGATCGTATTGCAGGGGAGCATGGCAAAAAAGCCTCTGTCGCCATAAGGATCAATCCAAATGTAACCGCTGAAACCCATCCCTATATAACCACCGGCGACAGCAAAGAAAAATTCGGTATTGATGAAGCGGAACTGCCGGAGGTATTTGCACTGCTTCGGCAGCTGAAGCATATCACTCTTATCGGACTTGACATGCATATCGGTTCCCAGATTTTTGATCCAGAATACTACGTGGCCGCAACTATCAAGCTGCTTTCGATTTTTAATGCTTCGAAAACTATGGGCTTTGCTGTTGAATTTCTTGATATCGGCGGAGGGTTTCCGGTAACCTACGATCCACTTAAACCAGCCACACCGATCCAGCATTTTGCTGAAAAGCTGATTCCCATGCTCCAGCCCGCCGGTGTTACAATAATTTTAGAACCGGGACGTTATCTGGTCGCAAATGCTTCGGTACTCTTGACAAGAATTCTTTATAAAAAGCGCAATCATACCGGCAAGGAGTTTTTTGTGGTTGATGCAGGCATGACCGAACTGATCCGCCCTGCGCTCTACCAGTCGCACCATGAAGTTCAGGCTGTAACCCGTCATGAGAACACCATTATTGCCGATGTTGTAGGCCCGATCTGTGAATCAAGTGATTTTTTTGCCCGTCACAGGTCTATCGATGCAGCAGAAGAGGGAGAACTTCTTGCTGTTATGTCTTCAGGAGCTTATGCCGCTGTGATGAGCAGCAACTATAACGGGAGGCTGCGTCCTGCAGAAGTGATGGTGAACGGAAGCGAGGTAACGCTGGTCAGAAAACGTGAAACCTATGAACAGCTCGTTCAAAACGAACTGTTCTTGTCAGAGAGGGGGTGTGATCCACCTGGAGTGATATAGCGTTACTGGTGGATATTGTTGAAAATTTGAAGGGTAGCATCGGCCATATTCAGAGTGTAGAAGTGAATGCCTCTGATATGATGGTCGATGAGCTCCTGTACCTGGTTTGTAGCCCACTCGATACCGATTGACGCGACCTCTGTATCTTTTTCAGCATTCTGTACTTTTGTTATTAGAGAAGCAGGAATTCTTGCTCCAAGTGCCAGTTCCGACATTCTGATCATCCCTTTTTGTGTTGTGATGGGCATGATTCCCGGAATAACAGGTACGGTAATACCAGCAATGATGCAGCGCTCGACAAAGTCAAAATAGTCCCGGTTGTCAAAAAAGAGCTGGGTGACAATATAGTCAGCACCAGCATCGACCTTCTCTTTCAGATACTCAATCTCTTTCAGCCTGTTCGGCGTTTCAGGGTGGCCTTCAGGAAATCCCGCCACACCGACACCGATATCAGGATAGTTGGTTTTTATGAAGCGCACAAGATCTATCGCATGTGGAAAATCCTTGAGAGATTCAGCCATTGATGCTGAACCGGCAGGTTTGTCACCTCTCAGGGCAAGCACGTTATTGATGCCATGCTCCCGGTAGTTCTGCAGAATTGTTCCGGTCTCCTCCTTGTCGGAACAGATGCAGGTCAGATGAGAAACAACCGTCAGTCCTGTCTCTTTCTGAATTCTTGTCACCAGACTATGGGTTCTTGAACG
This sequence comes from Chlorobiaceae bacterium, assembly GCA_012972835.1. Taxonomy (GTDB): domain Bacteria; phylum Bacteroidota; class Chlorobiia; order Chlorobiales; family Chlorobiaceae; genus Chlorobium. The sequence continues at coordinate 264,288 of JABDHK010000010.1, forward strand.
GGTCGATCCACCGGCACCGTAGGTAACGCTGACGTATGAAGGATTGAGTGGCGAAAGAGCTGCTATGGTTTCAAAAAGCTTATCCCACTCTTCATCTTTTTTCGGGGGAAAGAACTCGAAACTGAATACAGGCTTGGTTGCGGCGTTCAGTATTTCTTTGACAAGCATGGAAGATAAAAAGGATTAAAGGCGTGATTAAAAAAGAAGAATATACAATTCCTACTCCATCCGGATACTAAAAAAAATTGGTTTGCGGGATCTCAATATCAGGCCACTGAGTAATGTTTTGCATATTTTAGTGTTATTGTCTTTGTTACATGTAACAATAGTGGAAATTAATTTCAGAGGTGCAAAATGGCAGGTGTAGTAGAAAGGGTACAGAAGTACAGGGAAAGCTTGCGCAAGTCAGGATTGCGACCGCTGCAAATCTGGGTTCCTGATACGCGAAATCCTGGCTTTGTTCAGGAATGTATGAGACAATCTGCACTTGTCAAGGGCGATGGGCAGGAGAAAGATACGTTACAGTTTCTTGAAACCGCGGCAGATCAGGAAGGCTGGACAGAATGAAACGAGGAGATCTGGTTACCATTGCTCTATCTGGCGATTGCGGTAAGCATCGACCAGCCCTTGTTGTTCAGTCTGATTTATTTTCAGAGCATCCTTCTGTAACTATTTTGCCAGTGACAAGCGAGCTGTGTCGAGCGCCATTATTCCGTATCGAGATCGAGCCGACGACAGAAAATAACCTGAAGAAAATCTCGCAAGTCATGGTCGATAAGATTCAGACTATTTCTTGTGAAAAAGTTGGATCGAACTTCGGACGGTTGGATGATACAGCGATGCATGCGATTAACCGTGTCTTGATGTTATGGCTTGGTTTTGCCTGAGCATCTTATGATCCAATCAATATGAAAATGATAACCGTCCTACCAATACAACTGCAATGCATTCGAAAAGAGGTTTTATGTTGCAAAACATTAAATTGTAGTTCATTACAAGTGCTTCCGATCATTACGCATCTCATAAAGGATGATGGTGTTCAGGTCATTTTCATAAATTCTCATCTACTCAACTCTTATGCTTAACTGTCGGAACGAAGGAAAAAGCTCAGAAGATGATGGTCAGCAATGTGAGAGTGCTATGCATAGCGTATTCAATAGCATTTCGGAGCCAGTTTTTATTATTGATAGTGAAGGCAAGATTATTGAGGCTAACAAAGCATTTGCCCTGATATTTGGTAAAGAGGTGCATGAGTGCATTAATGCTAATGTTTATAATCTACTCCCTCCCAAGCTGGCAATCCCAAGAAAAGAAAAAGCTGATGAGGCCTTCCGTACTAAAACACAGATCATATTTGAGGATGAACGAGACGGTCTCTTTATTCTGCATACCATCAATCCGATAGCAGATAAGGATGGCACTATATTTCGACTCTATATTATCTCACGAGATATTACAGAGCTTAAGCTTGCGGAACAAAATTCGTTAAACCAGACAATATTCAGCAGAGAAATTATCGAAGCGATTCCTGGTGCTTTTTATATGCTTGATGCCGGGGGTCGTTATGTGCAGTGGAATGCATATCAACGGGATGTTGTCGTTGGAAAATCGGATAGTGAGATGGTGAATACCTTTGCCTTGGATACAGTTCATCCGGATGATAAGGCATTGATCGCAGAGAAAAAGTTGAATATTATGAACCGGAACGTTGAGGATTCTGAAGAGGTAAGAATCCTTATACATGGTGGTCCGGAATTTAGATGGTTTCGTATATCTGGCAAGAAGATAATAGTCAATGGCGAGCAATTTCTCTTTGGTATTGGATCCGATATCACAGACAGGAAGAAGGCAGAAGAAGCCGCTCTGAAAAATAGTGAAGATCGCTTCAAACAACTCTTTGAAGGGCACTCCTCAGTTATGCTGGTCATTGACAAATCGGGAAATATCATCGATGCCAACCCGGCAGCAGCACTGTTTTATGGATGGTCGATTGATGAGCTTAAAATGATGCATGCTGGGCAGGTTTCAATGTCATCTATGAAGTGTGTCATGGATGACCTGAATAAAATAAGGAAATCCGAACTTGACAGCTTTGCACGTAAGCACAAGAGAGCGGATGGCTCCATTCGTGATGTTGAGATAACCATCAAGAGGATTCTTATTGATGGCAAAGAAATCTTTTATGCAATTATCAACGATATCACCGAGCGCAAAGAGATCGAAGAAGCATTGCGTAAAAGTGAGAGGAACTTTCGCAACATAACTGAGCAAATGTCAGAGGTAGTTATGGTTGTCGATACTGCGGGAATCTTGACCTATGTTTCGCCTGTTGTTGAAAAAATGTTTGGTTATTTGCCTGAGGAGCTTATTGGTTATCCATTTACTCAATATCTTCCAGAAGAAGGGATTCCTGATGCTTTAGCCATCTTCAACAACATTGTGTTACATAATGTGACAGATGAAGTTTTCGAATTCAGTTTCAGGAACAAAAACGGTTCACCTGTTTATGGGGAAGTTCATGTACATGTTTATCACGATCAGGAGCTGCATGGAATCATCGGCTTGATCCATGACATTACGGAAAGAAAGCAGACTGAGATGCAGCTTAAAAAACTTGGTACAGCTGTAGAGCAAAGTCCCGCTATTGTTGTCATTACTGATCCTCTTGGCAATATCGAATTCGTTAACCCGATGTTTACCTTAGTGACAGGCTATTCTGCTGAAGAGGTGCTGGGACAAAATCCCCGTATCCTAAAGTCAGGCCTGATGCCGGAGGCTCTTTATGAAGATCTGTGGAGAACCATTCTTTCAGGTGATGTTTGGAGCGGAGAGTTGCAAAACAGGAAGAAAAACGGTGAACTCTACTGGGATCAGGCGGTTATTTCGGCCATTGTGAATAAAGAGGGTATGATAACCAATTTTGTAGATGTAAAGCTTGATATTACTGAACAAAAACAAATATTGAGTGAACTGATAGCGTCCAAAGAGAGGGCTGAAGAAAGTGACCGTTTAAAGTCAGCATTTCTGGCGAATATCAGCCATGAAATACGCACACCGATGAATGGCATTCTCGGTTTTGCTCAACTGCTGAAAGAACCTCAGCTCTCCGGAACTGAGCAGGGCGAGTATATTGATATGATCCAGCAAAGCGGGGAACGCATGCTGAATCTCATTAACAACCTCATTAATATTTCGCGTATCGAAGCTGGAGAGACCTTGCTGCACATAGCCAAAACTTCTGTCAATGAACTGTTGCGTGATCTCTATACCTTTTTCAAGCATGAAATGGACAAAAAAGGATTGCGTTTACACTGTATGCAATCCCTTTCCGACAGCGAAAGCATCATTGAAACTGACAGTGGAAAGCTGGTCCAGATTTTAACAAACCTTATCCAGAATGCCCTGAAATTCACCAGAAAGGGAGAGATTGATTTCGGTTATAACCTTATAAACGGGTTCCTTGAGTTTTATGTTATCGATACCGGTATAGGCATTGCTCTCGACATGAAAGAGAAAATTTTCGATCGCTTTCATCAGGTTGATAATCCTTTAACCCGAACTGAGGAGGGTGCTGGTCTCGGATTGAGCATTTCCAAAGCTTATGTTGAAATGTTGGGCGGTACCATCCGGGTTGAATCTGGAGAAGAGTGGGGAAGCGTATTCTATTTTACGCTTCCCTATAGACATCACGGTTCTACAATTATTCCACTTCCACCCCCTGTCATTCAGATGCCAGTCATAACGGTTCAAACCTTAACGATTCTCGTAGTCGAAGATGATGCAGTGAGCAATTTACTGCTTAAAATGTATCTCAATAAGGGAGACATCACCACGCTATTAGCCTTTAATGGTAAGGAAGCAGTTGGACTTGTTGATCATCATCCGGAGATCAATCTTGTTCTCATGGATCTTAAAATGCCAGTGATGGATGGATATGAAGCGACAGTACTGATAAAAAAGATTCGACCAGATTTGACGATTATCGCTCAGTCAGCATTTACCTCAAAAGAAGAAAAACAAAAAGCTATAGAGGCCGGGTGCGATGGATTTATCTCCAAACCCATCGACAAGAACGAGCTTTTTACATTAATAACTGATCTGTTCCTCCGCTAAATTTAGGTGTTATAGTCCATACCGACTTTAGAAAATCAGGTTAATCGGCTTTTAAATACGCACACATTCTTCTTTGCTTTTATGTAAAATAAGCGTATATTTATCTCGGATTTATCAGGATTTCGGTATGTGTTAATGCAAACAATGATGCCTTCAGTGCCATTCTCCATGGCGCCTTATCCTGCTGTGCGGCTACTTGTCACAATCATGGCGGGCATTCTTGCAGGAGTTAACTTTGCACTTCCTCTTCAGATATGGATCATTTGCTGTGCACTTTCCTTTACCGCTCTTCTCGGAGCTCTTCTCCATGAAAAAATTGCATGTAAAGGGTTGTTTCCGATTTTCTTCACGGTGCTCAGCTACTCTCTTTTTGTATTGTTCTGTTTTGCCGCTTATGGCAGTTATCGCCTCTACTATGTGCCACAAGAGGCTCTTTTACGTTTCAGTGGCAAAACGGTGCTGCTCTACGGGTGTGTTGATGGACGGCCTGATATCTCTGAAAAGGGAGTGAGCTGGATCATGGATGTTGAAGAGGTTTTTGAAAAGGGCAGGAGGGTTAAGTTCCATGACAGGGTAAAGGTTTTTCTCCGTAGCCCGGGGTCACCGGTTATTGATATCCATAACGGGGATATGCTTCGTGTGAAGGGAAAGCTCGACCTTGTCCCTGAAGCTGTAAACAGGGGAGAGTTCAATCCACGCATTGCCAGCCGCATGCAGCAGGTTTCAGTGCAGCTCTACTGTGCCGGCCCCTGGCTGGTGCAACGTGAAGGGGAGTCGAGAGGCAACTTGTTTGAGCATTTCATTGTGCGGCCAGTCTACAACTATATGACAAAGAGTATTGAACAACTCATTCCTGACGGCCAGGAACGAAAACTTGCCGTTGGAGTACTCTTTGGTGAAAAGGAGGCTATGTCGGAAGAGGTGTTTGAAACCTTCAAACTGACTGGTACAGCACATATTCTTGCGGTTTCAGGACTGAACGTCGGACTGCTTGCCCTCGCCATACACATCTGCCTGCAGCGCCTCAAGGTTACCAGGGCAGGCCGGTGGCTCTCATTCATACTCTTTGCTTTTATTCTGCTTGTCTACAGCGATGTGACTGGTAATACTCCATCGGTCAAGCGCGCAGCCTTCATGTCCCTGGTAGTGATCGGTGGAGAGATGCTCGGCAGGAAAGCCTATCCCGTAAACTCCCTTGCCTTTGCTGATTTCCTTATTCTTCTGTTCGATCCTCTCGACCTCATGAATCCAGGATTTTTAATGACCAACGGTGCTGTTCTCTCAATTCTTTTGCTTTATCCACGATTCGTCGGGCCACAGCGCAAGGGTAGTGGTTTTTTTCAGAGTGCAGGCCATTTCCTGCTCAGCAGCTTAATGGTAACCATTGCCGCCATTATAGGTGTCTCGCCGGTTATTGCCTACTATTTTAGCACCTTTTCGCTTATCAGTTTTCTTGCAAATATCCCCGTCGTACTTTTTTCCAATCTGCTGATGTACGATCTTGTGCCTATGCTGCTTCTCAACCTTGTTTCAGGCTACGCTGCCTCTTTCTTTGCTGCCAGTTCCTTTTTCTTTGCAAAGGTCACCCTCAGGTCAGCCCTTTATTTCAGCACTCTTCCCTTTGCCTCCCTAACTCTCAAGCCCGATGCCACTGAAGTCTGGATTTATTACACACTTCTTGGTCTCCTGCTGTTTATCAGTTATAGAAAAGCCTGGGGGAGGTTTGCTGTTGCACTTTTGCTCGGCATGAACATACTTTTCTGGTACTCTTTTACTTTGCGAACCCGTCCTGTTGCGCCCGATATGGTGACGGTCAATCTTGGAAAAAACCTTGCTACACTCTTCTCTTCGGGTAGCGAAACAGTTTTCATTGATGCAGGCAGTGTATCGCATGACCAGAAGCGCATTACTCAACAACTCGATGAGTACGGGATGAACGCACCAATAGCTGTTGTTCAGTTTTATACACCTGACTCTCTTATAGCAAAGGTGCCAGTACGCCATCACATGCAGCGGGATAGTACAAAACTTCTCCTCTCATCCATGGTCGTAGTCCGTCCAGAGGAGAAAGTACTAAAGTTCTGGAGCCGGAAACAAACACTCCTCATGGTGTCAGGTACAAGTCGCCTGAAAAAAGAGGAACTCTACAAAGCTGATATCGCCCTCATCTGGATCTACCGCTTTGCAGAAAAACAGCAGCAACAGCTTCAGTCATGGCTCAACTACGCCCACCCGAAACGCTGCATTCTTATCCCGGGCTCATTTCTTTCCCATCTCCACCTCGCCGCAATGCAGGGTTTTATCGTCACTCATCCTCGCCTCGAACTCCGCAGCCAAACCCGTCAGGTGGTTGTGCCATAGCTTGTATGTATACAACCAGACTTTCGTAGTGAATGGTTAGTTATTCGCATCATTATATTTAGCGAATTCTGAGCGGTTCATCAGTGCGCTGACTACCCAGTCATTCGCTGTGCTATTGAGCAGAGTTCCACAGAAAGAACACTTTAGCTCAAGCGTATCTTTGACAGGCCCACCACAAGATGGGCAATTATGTTGATAGATTGAGCCCTTTCCTGCCCCAGCCTGGGCATCTCGTGTCAGAAAAATTACCTCTTCCAGTGTCATAATTTCCCGATCAACCAGCTCCACCCTCTTGTTGGTCATCAACACTCTTTGGATCGAACAGATGATTGCAAAAATAAGGATATTTTTATTTTCTTTCTTCTGTGCTCCAATGAGCGTTACCTTGTTCAGGAAAATACGATTGAAAATTTCCTGACTTTTTTCGAACTTTGGAGCCAGCTGCTGGAACAGTTCATCGGAGACAAACCTGCGCATAATCAATGGGTCATGCATGGCTTGAGCAGTCATGATCTGCATGTATGCATTGGAGGCCTTGTCCTCAACCAGTTGAACGGAAAAATCTCCATAAACCGATACCATGTCATTTATCTGTGTGTCCAGATTACCAGACTTTTCTGAAAACACATCATTGCTGTAGTAGTCATCTTTTTGGGTAATTTCGGAAAGTATCCAGTCGAACTCCCCAGAGTTGATCATTGCATTACAATGTGTACATTTGCAAACTTCGCCCATATTCTCCGGCAGGGGAGCGCCACAATTAGGACATTTGTCTGAATCATAGATATCTTTTTTTGGTATTCCGCGCTTGCGGATGAAAGACCAGAATTCAACAAACTCCATTGAACCCTCCTCGTCCAGCTCATGGTTTAGGGCACATTCAAACTTATCGTCCATGCTGGCTTCGATTCCAACCTGCATAATATCATACAGACCGTCCTGTTCGACCTTGTCGATCCAGATATTCGCAATGTTGATATTGCTTATAGGGTTAGTCTGTTGAAGAAGCTTCATCATCTTGAACTGTGTGTTGAATCGCTGATAGACACCGTCGGTGATGAACTTGCGCATGCGATTCGTATTTTGTTCTGACCAGGATGTTTGAACTTCGATGAAGGCTTTGCGGACTTTCAACAAAAATTCGGATACATCAAAGTTCGGATTCGTTGCAAGAAATTGCTTATACCCATTGTCTTTTTCAACAGAGTGCTTTTCATTGCTGCTCACCGTGAAAGAGGTTGTCGTCGAAGCTTTCTGGAAAAATAATACAACTCTGAATACCAAAAAGAGGATCACAATGAGAATAAAAGCAGTAACCCATGGAGAAAAATAGACATGGCCGGATCCACCATAGTAGGCATTATGCCCAAAGCCTCCACCACCAGTGGAATGTCCCCAGCCAGATGAGCCACCACTGCCATGCCCTCTTCCTCCTCCATGGCTTCCTCCTCCTCCGCCACCTGCCCGAGCAATAAGCTCCTCACCGATGAAAGGGATACCAAGAACGGTAAGGGTGATAATAAACAGTAACCTTAACAAGTGGCTGGATCGCATGGGTAATGTTTTATAATTACAGTTGCGCAAGAATCTGCTGCTTTTTCGTATCGTATTCTTGTTGATTGATGAGGTTGTTGTCAAGCATCTGTTTCAATGTGGTAAGCTTGGCAACTGGATCTTCCTCCGCCGCTTGTGGTACATTTATGTTGGTCATCATGCCAGCCATTGCTTGACCCATTCCTACGCCTGCACCAAGACCAACACCCATACCAGCTACTCCTCCCTGGTTCTGGGCCGCATCTCGAAGAGCTGCCAATTGTTGAACTTGAGCAAAATTCAAACCGACGGCTTGGGCTGCCTGTGCCTCGGCCTGCATATCCGCAATACGTTGCACTCGGTGCCTCGTGTCATCATCAAAATCCGTATTTTCGACACGAATATCCTTAAGCTCAAAACCAAGTGTCAGAAAAATCGGAGCTACCTTTTCCTTCAATCCATCAGCTATTTCATTCCTGTGGGCATCAATCTCATTATATCCAAACTTTGCTTCAGCCAGAAAATCAGTAAGCGGCTGGACAAGCCTTGCCACAATGACAAGACGGAGTTCATCAACAGTGAGCTCATCCCTCTGACCCATAATATTGATGAAGAAACTTCCCGCATCTGAAATACGGAAAGAGAAATTTCCATAACCTTTCATTCCAACAGGAAACTTGTATTGTGGATCGATATATTTCACTGGACCAGGTGTGCCCCAACCCTGGTTCAGAATCTCAGCTGTCCGAAAAAAATAGATCCCGACTTTGTGCTCACTCTGGAACGCCTGCATGAATTTTGTGATCGTCGTCCAGAACGGGATGTTTTGTGTTTTCAGGTCTATCATGCCTGATTCGGTAATAACAGCCTGAGGTTTACCCTCATAAACAAAGATCGCCCCTTGTCCTGGACCAACAATAAGTTTTGACGCATTTTTTATCTCATCTCCATTATCTGTCCATCGTTGGAAAAGAACATCCGCAGCAGGATTTTTCCATTCAATGACTGATCGCAATTGCCCTGTGACTGAATTCCATAATGACATATAAAACCCCTATGATTACGTTTTTGGTGCATTAATTGAACGCATACAGTAGTGCCCTGTACCAGTGTGATAGAGATGGTACGGTTTTACTCGAATTCGATGAGAGCCTGGCCGCTTTTTACTGCCTCTCCAGGTGACGCGAGGATCTTTTTAACCGTGCCATCCGTATGTGCCGTGATATTTGTCTCCATTTTCATGGCTTCCAGCACGACAAGCAGGTCGTCAACCTGGAGATTTTGCCCAACCTGGACATTAACCCGCTGCACAATCCCTGAGATGGGACTACGGCACACCTTATCGTCGGGCAGACCATCCGCAACGGGCTGCATCGCCAGAGGTTGGGGTGAGGGTGCAATGACCTGCTTCGACTGAATGGTAGAGGTCAGTTCCTGGAACGAGTCCGGTGAGCGGACCTCTTCTCCCTCAAGGACATCCACGTCGACTATATATTTTTTGCCGTCTATGGTCAATATCAACTGCACGGTATGACTCCTTATTTAGTGGTGCTGAATGTATGGGATGACTGGATGGAGACTCGCCCCAGTTGAGACCAGGAACTTGGTCCCTGGTTGCTGATGAAGCGGGCCCGGCGGATCCGGACGTTCTTTCCCAGATAGGCGGCGATAGCCGCCGACATGATTACCAACAGCTCCTGAGTTATTTGAGATTCACTGTTTATGGGCTCAGAGATAGTTGCTTCCATTGATAGTAGAGTTAAAGTGGAATCAGGCCATGTTTTTTCTGGGGTCTGAATTCCCGTTTGGAATGGAGAAAATCGAGAGACATGGCCAGATAGCGGCGCGTTTCTGCCGGTTCAATGATGTCATCAACCTGAAAGTGTGCAGCTGCGGCGTAGGGGGTGGCGAAGGTTTCGCGATACTCTTGGACCAGTTCCTGACGGCGCGCAGCGGGATCCTCTGCTTTTTTGATCTCGTTGCGAAAGATAATGTCTACAGCACCATCGGCGCCCATGACGGCGATTTCAGCCGAAGGCCACGAAACAACCCTGTCTGCGTCAAGGTCCTTGCTGCACATGGCCAGATAGGCTCCACCATAGGCTTTGCGGAGTACTACCGTTATTTTTGGTACGGTGGCGGCTGCATAGGCGAAGAGCATCTTTGCGCCATGCCGTATGATGCCGCCATACTCCTGCTCTACGCCGGGCAGGAAACCGGGGACATCGACAAAGGTAATAAGCGGTATGTTGAAGGCATTGCAGAATCGGATGAAGCGGGCGGCCTTGTCTGATGCGTTGATGTCGAGCACGCCAGCCATGACATTGGGCTGGTTGGCAACAATCCCAACCGCGCGTCCCTGAAGCCGGGCAAAACCAATGACGATATTTGGGGCAAATGAGGACTGTACCTCCATGAAATCAGCATTGTCCATGATATGACCGATGACCTCCCGAACGTCGTACCGTTGTTTCGGGTCAAGGGGAATAACGGAGTTAAGAGCTTTGTCCGGAATGATGATATCGTCCGCCTCCAACTGGGGTGAGTCCTCCAGATTATTGGAGGGGAGAAATGACATTAGGCGCTTGCAGATGGCGATGGCATCCAGATCATCTTCAGCGATAAAGTGAACCACCCCCGAGTTGTTCATCTGGGCTATCGGTCCTCCCAGATCTTCGGCGGTAACCACTTCACCGGTTACTGCCTTGATGACCGAGGGGCCAGTGATGAACATTCGGGCTGCACGGGTCTGAATGATGAAGTCGGTCAAGGCCGGGCTGTAGGCTGCACCGCCGGCACAGGGGCCGCAGATTATTGAAATTTGCGGGACAACTCCGGAGAGCATGACGTTGTTGTAAAATACCTTGCCGTAACCGGAGAGGCTGTCGATACCCTCCTGTATTCGGGCGCCGCCTGAGTCGTTGATCATGATGAAGGGCGAGCCTGTCTTGAGCGAAGACTGCATCATCTGCACTATTTTATTACAGTGGGCTTCACCGGCCGACCCACCGACGACGGTGAAATCCTGGCTGGCAAGATGCACCAGTCTTCCATTGACACTGCCAGCTCCGGTGACGACACCATCCGCGGCCATCTCCTTGTCCGTCATGCCGAAGTTTGTGCAGCGGTGTTTGGCAAAAAGTCCCGATTCCTGAAAACTGTCCTGATCAAGTAGTGCGCCGATGCGTTCACGTGCGCTGAGACTGCCTGCCTCATGCTGGCGATCGATCTTCTCCTGCCCGCCTCCCAATTGCAATGTTTCTTTCCGCTGGTTCAGATCCTGTACTATCTCCTCTATATTCATGGTATCCCGACTGTGTGCAATCATTATCAAGCTATAATTTTATTGGTAAGGCGTTACAGTCACCTTGTGCTGCCGGCCGCTAAGGGTCACGGAGTAGGTGATAGGGCCGGTGATCGTCCCCTGATGGCCTTCTGCTGGTTGTGTTTCCGATTCGCCGGTCGCAGGGTTCCGCCCAAGGTTTCTAGGTCCTTCGTGGCGTTCGGCAAAAAATTTGGGTGCCACCTGCGGGAACATGGCATAGGTAAGCACATCTTCAGTTGTACCGTTGCATCCGGTAAGGGCAAGAGCTGCCGAACGGAGCTTGTCCCACTCCGGTTTCAGGAGATTTGCCGGCCGGCAGTGGATCTGCTTTTTATGGGCATGCTCCTGTGCCATTTTCACGACGTCCGGATTTTTTTCGCCAGGTACTGCGCCGTAATAGCCAAGCATGAGGTCAGCAAATTCACCGGTCAGTACCTTGTACCTGCCCATGAGTACATTCAGTACCGCCTGGGTACCAACGATCTGACTGCTTGGGGTTACAAGGGGGACATACCCGGTATCTTTGCGCACAAGAGGGATCTCCTCCAGTACCTCTTTCATCCTGTCACCTGCACCTTGCTGCTTGAGCTGGTTCTCCATGTTGGAAAGCATGCCGCCAGGGATCTGGCTCTTGAAGATTTCAGTCTCCACACCGGTAACTTGTGAGAGAAATTCGCGGTAACGTCCCAGCGCAGTCATGAAATGTCTCTTTACCTTCTGTACCTTTTCCATGTTGACGCGGGTAGTGTAACCGGTGCCTTCGAGCATTTCAATAAAACTTTCCGTAGGGTTATGCCCCGGCCCAAGACTCATGGAGCTGATTGCAGTATCCACGCAATCGACTCCAGCCTCAACCGCCTTCATCAGGCTGACCAGCGTAACACCCGTGGTTGCATGAACATGAAGATGTACCCGAAGATTATTTCCGCATGCTTCTTTAATGCCTTTTACCAGGTCAAAGGCTGCCTGAGGCTTGATGAGGGCCGCCATGTCCTTGATGCAGAGGGAGTCGACTCCCATATCCTGCAGTCTGCGGGCCTGGTCAACAAAAAGCTGTGTAGTGTGAATAGGGCTTACCGTGTAGCAGATCGTACCCTGAGCGTGTTTGCCTGCCTTTTTGACTGCACGAACGGAGCTCTCTATATTTCGCAGGTCATTGAGTGCGTCGAAAATACGGAAGACGTCCATACCGTTTTCTGCAGACTTGTTGCAGAATCGCTCTACCACCTCATCCTGGTAGTGGCGATACCCAAGAAGATTCTGGCCGCGCAGCAGCATCTGCAGCGGAGTTTTTGGCATGAGCTTTTTGAAGGTGCGCAACCGTTCCCACGGGTCCTCATTCAGAAAGCGGATGCATGAGTCGTAAGTAGCGCCACCCCAACACTCGAGTGACCAGTAGCCGGCGTCGTCAAGCTCCTGGCAGGCTCCGGTCATATCTTCAATACCAAGCCTGGTGGCAATCAGGCTCTGGTGTGCGTCCCGGAGGGCAAGCTCGGTTATATCAATGATTCGATTTATGGTAACCCCACTTGATGATGTTAGTTGAACAGTAATTTCTGGGTTCGGATACTGGTAAAAACAAGGTGGACCGCCATTGCGTATCCGCAGTGTTTACGTTAAATAAAGTTAGCAAAAAGGCATATTACTTCACCGCTAAATCCGGTTTTTGTTAAGGCAATCACATGATTGGCGAATATAATGAATCAGGATGGAAATAGTATGTTCAAATTCCAAACAATGCAAGCACTCCAAACACAATGCCGAGAGTTGCGCATGTTAAGCTTCCATACTTAAGCCATTTGCGGCGTGTCAGCACAGCTATCGCCGCGAGTGAAATGCCAATCTGAAGTATCGTTGTTCCAGAAGCCCAGCGGTGGTGGGAATGCATATACTTTTCGGATTTTTCATCGGCCTCATGAGAGAGTATTTCTGTCTCTTCGGCTTTCTTTTTAATTTCTTTTTTTTCAGCCATATAGCGCACGACATCCTTGGCTTTTTCCTCTTGATCTTTGCCTGTTGTCAGTTTGGATGCAAGCTCAGCCAGATATTGCTTGTTGCTTTTTGATTGGTAAAAATTCCACTGATCCGCCGCCTCAGTTTTTTTAATTGCGGCTTCATTTTTTAAAATAATGGCTTCACCAAGAGAAACGCTCCCCTCATAAGAGAGGAGAGCGCCTATGGTGGCCATGATTGCAGTCATCACGGCAATTTGATTATTGAAGCCATGCCCTCCTTCACCACCTTCCAATACCTCTTCGTGTGGCCCTTTTACTTCAAACTCTTCACTCATTAAAGCTTCCTTTTCTATATGGTTTCATTCTGTGTTCCGGAAAATAACAGCAGAGTGGCTAATAAAAAATTCATATATCAAAACTCCATCTCCATTATCGGTTGTAGTATGAAATAAGAGATGCCTTGGCGAGCGCATTCTGGTTCAACATGAATCCAACCATCGCCGGTGATGTTTTTTCATCAACCTCCAGTTTTGCTATGTTAAGGGCATAGACCGTAAAGATGTAGCGATGAGGTTTATCGCCCACTGGAGGACAGGCTCCACCAAACCCAGGTTTTCCATAGTCCGTTATACTTTGTGTGCTGCCTTTAGGTGCTAACCCTTTTTGCAGATTACCCGCGTCTTTTTTAAGCTCGCTGATGTTTGATGGAATGTTGACAATGATCCAATGCCACCAACCGCTTCCTGTGGGAGCATCAGGGTCATAGAGGGTAACGGCAAAGCTTTTTGTGTTGTGTGGTGCATTACTCCATTTCAGGGAGGGAGAGATATTTTTTCCTGTGCAGCCAAATCCTGAAAATACCTGTTCCTCGTTCAGTTGTCCCTGCAAGTCATCGCTTTTCAAGGTGAACTCTTCACCGTATGCCTTGCCGCCCCCGATAAGAGCAAGGATAAAAAGAATAAAAATCAGTTTTTTCATTGTGCTTTCTCTTTTATTTTTAGGTTGATGATTTGTCAGTTAATTGAGCAATCTCATGCCATTGAGTCTGTACGTTACACAACATACTCATAATGCGGTATAATGAACAACACACTTTTTCTTGAATATCAACAGACCAATATTGGTCGAGTCGGGGTAGCGGAGTGTGAAGGTTTTATAACCAGATTTTTGTTTGAATCATGCCCCATTCCAGAGTGTGCAGAAATGCATGAAACTGATCTTCTTCGGGAAGCGTTTCGGCAGTTAAACTTCTACCTTGCCGGAGAGTTGAAAGATTTTTCATTACCTCTTGCCCTTTCCGGGACACCCTTTTTGCAGCAGGTATGGAAAATCATTTCTACCATTCCCTATGGAAAAACACTCACATACAAGGATATTGCTGCACGTACAGGAAACCCCCTTGCCGTTAGGGCTGTTGGGATGGCAACCCATAGAAATTTACTGCCGCTCTTTATTCCCTGTCACAGAGTTATAGGGAGTGATGGCACTCTTACCGGGTATCGAGGTGGAATTGGATTGAAAAAACAGCTGCTTGAACTTGAAATGTTCAAATAATCCAAGCATTGTGGAAGATTGTCTATCGTTATTTCAGCGGAAGCAACTTATGTTTAACTTTTTAAGTTGTAATTATGCAAGCAAGTTCAGCAAAAGCATGAAAAGTTGAGGATTTGTTAACCATTAACGGCAAGAGGTGAACTCGACTCAGGATATACCGGTTGCGAGGCTTGAGGATACGTTTTTTGAGATTATCAGCATTGAAGATTTAGGGTTCGAACTCTCACGTGACAATCATCGTCACGATTTTTTCGAGATTCTCTGGTTTACTTCCCCCGTTGACAGTGCTCATTATATTGATTTTGAGCCCTACCCAATTGAGTCGGGACTGGTCTATCTTTTGGCTCCAGGCCAGGTGCATGCCTATGAAGGAGCATCACCATCTGGTTATGTCATGGTCTTTTCGCGTGAAATGTTCAGTAACATAATGGATCTCCAACTCAGGGTGCTTTTCAATCCATTCATGAACAGGGGAGTCAGACTAAGAGAGTCGGAGAGCAGTGTGTTGCAGCAACTCTCCGAACTGATGATGCTGGAAAGCAGGGGGGGCAAGGATTTTTTTATTCTGCTCTCCTATCTCAAGGCTTTTCTTTTGCATATCGCAAGAAGTAATCAGGAACCGGCGTTTGCTTTCGATCATGCTGGTCAACGCATGAGCCTGTTGTTTGAACTGCTTGAAGCAAATTTCCGAAAGGAGCGTTATGCCGGTTTTTATGCCTCGGCGCTTGGCATAACTCCCAAGCGGCTCAACGAGATTCTGCATGAGAAATTCGATCTCACGCTGACTCGTATTCTCCATACCAGGCTTATTCTTGAGGCTAAACGGGAAATAGCCTATGGCAGAAAAAGCTTCAAGGAGATCTCTTTTGAGCTTGGGTTCAGCGATCAGGCATATTTCAGCAGATTTTTTAAGGTACAGACCGGTATGATGCCGGTTGATTTCCGGCGCAGAATGTTCCGGTTCTCACAGAAAAATTAGATCAACAGGTTTTCAGCGGATAAATAAACAGATATATGAACAATAAACTGAGAAACAGGGTTGTCCTGCTGTCGGTGGTCATCGGAGTGTGTTTGCCGGTACTTTTTTATGGTTGTGGCTCTGGAAATGACGGCAAAGATGCCGGAATGAATGCAAAGCCTGCTCTGCCGGTAATGGTGGTTAATCGTTCAGATGCAACGGTAACAACGCTCTATTCAGCTCTTCTTGAGGGGAGAGTCAATGTTGAAATACGCCCGCAGGTTGATGGCACACTCCAGACTATCTTTGTCGATGAGGGCTCCTTTGTCAAAACTGGTCAGTCGCTTTTTAAAATAGATGATCGTGCCTACCGTGAGCTTTACAACAGCGCCTTGGCATCTCAGCATGCCGCTGAAGCACGGCTTGTAATTGCAAAGCTTGACGAGGAAAAACTTGTTCCGCTGGTGCAGAACAAGGTGATCTCGGATATCCAGCTTAAAACCGCCAAAGCAAACACTCATGCAGCTCAAGCCGCAGTTGAGCAGGCTAAAGCCGCCACCCGCTCTGCTCAGGTAAATCTTGATTATACCCTTATTAAAGCACCTGTAAGCGGTTATATCGGTAAAATTCCGTTACGGCTTGGAAGCCTTGTCAGTAAAAACCAGAGCGAATGGCTCACTCTTCTGAGTGATGTCAGTCAAATTTATGCCTACTTCAGCATGAGTGAAAATGATTTTATGCGTTTCCGCCAGATCTATACCGGCACTACCATACAGGATAAGTTGCGTCATCTCTCTCCGGTATCACTGATTATGTCGGATGGCAGCAGCTTTTCTGAAAAAGGCACCATAGGGAGTGTAAGCGGACAGTTTGATCAAACAACTGCCTCGGTCAGGCTAAGGGCGGTTTTCCCCAACCCGGATGCTCTCCTGCGTTCAGGCAATACAGGCAAGGTGGTGATGGAATCACTTTTCCATGATGCACTTATTGTTCCCCAGGCAGCAACTGTTGAGTTGCAGGACAAGATTTTTGTTTTCCTTCTTACTCCAGGCAACAAAGTGAAGGAGCAAGTTGTCACGGTTTCCGGCAAGAGTGGTCATAACTATATCGTGAGTGCAGGGCTGAAACAGGGCGACACTATTATTATTGCCGGCATAGAGAAATTAAAGAATGGCATGGTTATCAAGCCACTCAAGAGCGAGCAGGGAACAGCCAGCACCACAGCAGTAAAGGTCAAGTGAGAGAAGGTAATTTTTTGTACAACGATCTGGCAGAGCTAAACGCATCTATCCATGTTTGAACGATTTATTTCAAGGCCGGTTCTGGCGACGGTCATATCGGTGATTCTGGTTATCCTTGGCATGGTTGGCATATACCAGCTGCCGATTACCCGATTTCCCGATATTGCTCCCCCAAGTGTTGTGGTTTCGGCCAGTTATCCCGGTGCCAGTGCTGAAACTGTTGGCCGTTCTGTAGCGCCTCCGCTTGAAGAAGCGCTCAACGGGGTTGAAAACATGACCTACATGACCTCAACCTCTGCCAATGACGGTTCTCTTTCCATAACAGTCTTTTTCAAGCAGGGAACAAATGCCGATCAGGCAGCCGTCAATGTTCAGAACCGCGTTGCACAGGCCACCAGCCAGCTCCCTGCCGAGGTAAACCGGATAGGCATTTCGACAGTCAAGCGCCAGAACAGCCAGATCATGCTCATCAACCTGGCAAGCAGTGCAAAAGAGTATGATCAGAACTTTCTGCAGAACTATGCCAAAATCAATATTGTCGACGATCTCTCAAGGGTTCCCGGTGTTGGTCTTGTGTCGGTGTTTGGCAACAGGGATTACTCCATGCGTATCTGGTTGAAGCCAGCAAAGATGGCGGCTTACAAGGTGACACCGCAGGAGGTATCGAATGCCATTCAGAGTCAGAATCTTGAAGCTGCTCCCGGCTCCTTTGGCGAGAACAGCTCTGAGACCATGCAGTATGTGATGAAGTACAAGGGTAAAAACCCCTATCCTGTCGATTATGAGCAGATTGTGATACGGGCCAATTCTGACGGCACACTGCTCAAACTTGGTGATATCGCCCGTGTTGAATTTGGTGTTTATACTTATACTGTTGATACAAAGGCAAATGGGCAGGCCTCTGTGGTATTTGCTGTCTACCAGTCACCGGGTTCAAACGCAAACGAAGTTGAAACCGGGCTTCGCAAGGTACTGAAAAAGGCATCAGCTTCATTTCCTGCAGGGATAAGCTACTCTATTCCGTTCAGTTCAAAAAAGGTTGTGGACCAGTCGATTGAACAGGTTCAACACACTCTTCTTGAAGCATTTATTCTTGTTTTTCTTGTGGTTTTCCTCTTTCTGCAGGATTTTCGTTCAACCCTCATCCCTGCAATTGCCGTTCCTGTTGCCATTATCGGAACATTCTTCTTCATGAACCTCTTCGGATTTTCCATTAATGTGCTGACACTTTTCGGTCTCGTACTGGCTATCGGTATTGTTGTTGACGATGCCATTGTGGTGGTCGAGGCGGTTCATGCCAAAATGGAGCAAAAACACTATCCCGCCAAAATTGCTACAGTTTCAGCCATGCGGGATATTACTAAAGCCATTGTGACCATTACCCTTGTGATGTCATCGGTTTTTCTGCCGGTTGGTTTTCTTCAGGGTTCAACCGGGGTCTTCTACCGCCAGTTTGCTTTCACCCTTGCAATCGCTATCCTGATATCAGCGGTTAATGCTCTGACACTGAGCCCTGCTCTCTGCGCACTGTTTCTCCAGGATCTTCATCAAGAGGGTAGTGCAAGAAAGCACGAGAAGCTGAAAAAATTAGGATCATTTGGTCATCGTTTTTTTGTCGGGTTCAATACGGGATTTGAAGCGTTGAAACAAAAATATCTCGGGGCTCTTGTGTTTTTGATTCGCAACAAACGCCTCTCTTTTACACTTCTTGGGCTGATGTTCGCACTTTCATTCTGGTTGTTCAAAACCTTGCCGACGGGCTTTATTCCTGATGAGGACAACGGCTTTGTGATTGTTTCCGCCACCATGCCTCCTGGTTCCTCCTTTGCCCGTACCCAGTCGACGATGGATCGTGCTGCAGTAATTCTGCGCGCCATTCCCTCAGTTGAAAAGGTGATTTCAGTTTCGGGTATCAATATTCTCTCTCGAAGCTCTTCACCATCATCTGGTCTTCTGTTCCTTCAGCTTAAAGATCATAACGAGCGCGGGCCTGAGGGTAATATCAAGCAGATACTTGCTACGATTACCAAGCAACTTGGCAACAGGGAAGGATCTTTCTTTGCTCTTGCCCAGCCTACAGTTCCCGGTTTCAGTGCTGTCGGTGGACTTGAGTTTGTCTTGCAGGATCGAAGCGGTGGGCCTCTTGGAAAGTTGGGCAGTGTGGCGGAGGGCTTTATCAGCGAATTGATGAAACGCCCTGAGATAGGTTTTGCGTTTACTACCTTCAAGG
The DNA here is from genome assembly GCA_012972835.1 of Chlorobiaceae bacterium. Taxonomy (GTDB): domain Bacteria; phylum Bacteroidota; class Chlorobiia; order Chlorobiales; family Chlorobiaceae; genus Chlorobium. The sequence continues at coordinate 283,558 of JABDHK010000010.1, forward strand.
CAACCTTTCCCCAGTATGAACTTCAGGTTGACAATGTCAAGGCTGCGCAACTTGGGGTTAATGTCAGTGATCTTCTGACGGTGCTCCAGGCATACTACGGCAGTCTGCAGGCCTCTGATTTCAACCGGTTTGGCAAGTACTATCGTGTGGTCATGCAGTCGGAATCAAGTGAACGTGCTGTGCCGACATCCATGAATGGTATCTTTGTCAAAAACTCACGAGGTGAAATGGTGCCGGTCTCTTCAGTGATCACCCTAAAACGGGTCTTCGGTACAGAGTCGGTTGACCACTTCAATCTCTTTAATGCGGTGTCAATTAACGCTGTCGTCAAGCCTGGTTTCAGTACTGGCCAGGCCATAAAGGCCGTTGAAGAGGTCTCCAAAACCACACTTCCTTTCGGTTACAGCTATGACTGGAAAGGCCAGAGTCGTGAAGAACTTGAATCAAGCGGTGGACTGCTTCTTATCTTCATGCTCTCTGTGGTCTTTGTCTATTTTCTGCTTTCAGGACTTTTTGAGAGCTATCTGCTTCCCCTTGCTGTGATGCTCTCTATCCCGACAGGGCTGCTTGGGGTATTTCTGGGTATAAAAATGGCGGGGATCGCCAACAACATCTATGTTCAGGTTGCGGTTATCATGTTGATTGGACTTCTGGCCAAGAATGCAATTCTGATCGTCGAGTTTGCCCTCCAGCGACGGGTTGAGGGTAAATCGCTCTCCGCATCGGCCATTTCTGGCGCCAAGGCAAGGCTGAGACCTATTCTCATGACCTCGCTGGCCTTTATTGCAGGTCTGCTACCTCTGCTCTTTGTCTCCGGCCCGACCGCACAGGGCAACCACTCTATTGGTTCGGCAGCTATCGGCGGCATGTTCATTGGTATGGTTCTTGGTATTTTTGTTGTTCCGGTACTCTTTATTGTATTCCAGCATCTCCAGGAGCGCATTACTGGCCCAGCCGCTGCCATCGTGGAGGCAGGGGATCTTCTTGATGAGGTCATGCAACAGGAAAAAGATCGGTCAGCGCTGGTTTCATGAGTAATATTTGTATTAAGAGTTCACCTATGAAAAAACAAGTGAAAAGATATCTATTGACCAGTATCTGCGTTCCGGTATTCTGCACTCTTGCAGCATGTGGAGTCACCCATGAATACAGGCAGCCTGATGTTGCATTCCCGTTGGGTTATCGTGGCCAGATGCAGGCCGGAGAGGGTACTCATGCCGATACCGTTATGGCAAAAATGCCTTACAGGAGTTTTTTTGCAGACAATACCCTGCGCGCCTTGATTGACACTGCTCTGGTGAACAATATTGATCTTCAGATAGGTTTGAAAAATATTGATATTGCACAGCAGACACTTCGGTCAGCAAAGCTTGGAAATCTCCCTACTCTGAATCTTGTAGCCCAGGACACACATACTACTCCATCCAATAACGGTGTTCAGACAACTCCTCAAGACTACGTAGCTTCCGCTACCGCCTCATGGGAAGCCGATATCTGGGGAAAAATCCGCAGCCGCAAAAAATCGGCGCTGGCCACCTACCTGAAGACGCAGGAAGCAACCAAGGCTGTCCGTACCAGACTTGTTGCAGATGTAGCCTCGGGGTATTACAATCTTCTCATGCTCGATGAGCAGCTTGATAGTTCAAGAAAAAACCTTGCGCTTGCCGATACCACGCTGACAATGATCGGGTTTCAGTATAGAGCTGGCCAGGTAACCTCCCTCGCTGTTCAGCAGCAGGAGGCTTCAAGGCAATCAATCGCGTTGTCCATACCGGTGATTGAACAAAAAATAGCGGTACAGGAAAATGCTCTCAGCACGCTTTGCGGTAAAATGCCCGGCACCATCAATCGCGACAGATCTCTTTTTACACAAAAGGTAGCCGATACTCTTCCCTCAGGTATTCCTTCCGAACTTCTGCAGAACCGGCCCGATGTCCGTGCTGCAGAGATGGCGGTCAGGGTAGCCCATGCCGATATGGGTGAAGCCAAAGCAAATCTTTATCCTTCACTCACCGTTACGGCCTCCGGTGGTTTGGATGCTCTTCAGTCAAGCAAATGGTTTACTACCCCTGGTTCTCTGTTCAGCGTAATTCAGGGAGGAGCTCTTCAACCGATCTTTCAGCGCGGCCAGTTGAAAGCAAAATATGAACAGTCAAAAATAAAACGAGAGCAGTCAGAACTTGAATTCAAGCAGTCAGTGCTTAAAGCTGTAGAGGAGGTATCCAATGCACTGGTGCAGCTCGAAAAGGTAAAATCGCAGGAAGTTATTGCTGAAGAACGTGTTGCCACCCTTCATGGTGCGGTTGCCAATGCAGGAATGCTCTTCCAGGCTGGCATGGCGACCTATCTTGAGGTTATTGTTGCCCAGGCCAATGCGCTGCAGGCAGAACTCAATCTTGCCGATATCCGCCGGCAGCATCTTTCTGTCATGGCAGAGCTTTACCGTTCACTTGGCGGTGGCTGGCGTTAGGCAGGAAGGGGCTTACCATTCAATCTCGATATCGTAGCTATTCAGTAAACCTGTAACCCCCGGTATTGAGAAACGGGCATTTCTGATACGGTTTATTTCGGGATTGATTGAGTAATTACAGGCTGAACGGAAATCGGCTTTTTCAAGATTTGTGTGCATAAATATGGCCTGCAGCAGATCACAGTTTTCAAATGAGGCTTCACTCAGGTCAGCTTCAGAAAAATCACACTCTTGCAGATTGCAATTTTTAAACGTTGTGTTCTTGAGTTTCAGTTTGTAAAAAAGAGAGAGTTTCAACATGCAGTTTTCAAAATAGAGCCGCAGCAGAAATCCTCTACACTGATTGAATTGTAAGCCAAGAAGCTTACTGTTTATAAATTTGACATCCTGCAAAGTGGTGTTGTTAAGGATTACAAGGCTGCAGTCGCAACTGTTAAACGTGCAGGCCCTGAATGTAATACCCGCCAGATCAGCGCTGTTAAGGTTGCAGTTATTAAACGTACACTCTTCATAGACCCCTTTGGCAATGACGTTTTCTCGAAAGGAAATTTTTTCAAAAACCTTGTTTTCAGTAAGCATGGTGTTCATAGGCATACAATGAATGAACGGTTATCGTGATTGAAATGTTCCTTTTATATAAGGAGTTAAGGTGTTTTTTTCAGGTTAATACTCAAGAATTCGTCACCTATGGATAGAGCCCATTATAATGCAAAGGTTACCGGTAAAATAATGATTACTCCGGATCTTATGATTCTTCACCTTGAGACTGATGAACCAAGAGAGGATTTTGAAGCCGGGCAATTTATCGTGCTCGGTCTCTATGGATTCGAGAAGCGCTCTTTAAATTCTGAAATGGAGCTGTTTCCTCAGGAGGAAGAGAAGCTTATTCTGAAGCCATATTCTATCGCTTCAGCCATAAAAGATACACGACAGCTTGAGTTTTACATTTCACAGGTTAAATCCGGGCAACTGAGTCCGCGACTTTTTAATCTCAATATCGATGATAAACTCTATGTTGGCCCCAAGATGGCTGGTATTTTCCGGCTTGATGAAACACCAGACGGCACCGATATTGTAATGGTTGCAACAGGAACCGGTATTGCCCCCTATATCAGTTTTTTGCGATCCCATATCGTGGAACGGCCGGAAAGCAAAATGGTGTTAATCCAAGGCGCGGCCCATCGCTGGGATCTTGGCTACTACAGTGAGTTGACATTTCTCGAGCAAACCTATGCCAATTTTTTTTATGTCCCAACATTGATTGATCCTGATGATCACTGGCATGGTTATCGTCTCTGTATTGAGGATCTGCTGAAAAAGGATGTGCTGCAGAACGAGTTCAACATAACTCCAGACTCCGAACGTACACGTTTTTTTATCACAGGAAGTCCTGAGATGGTGAGTCATGTATCGGAATGGCTGAATGATTTTGGATATACCAGACACCATCCAGATACTCCAGGAGAGATGTATATCGAGGAGTTTTAGCAGGTCAATAGTCCTCGGAAAAGGTGTCTCTGTCACGGGCACCATACTTTTCCTCAAGCTCCTCAATCCAGAATCCGCCACCTGTAAATGAGACCATAGATCCCCATATCAAGTGTTCGTATAACCTGCAATCACTCGGCAAGGTCTTGCCGTTTGAGTGGATTCCTCTGTTAAGGATAGAGGTTACAAGCATGTCAGTCACTGATTCATTCTCATACTCTACTCCTTCAGCAGCGTATGCGGTAACGATGTCAAGAGCATCCTTCCAGTCTGCCCAACAACAACAGTTGAGGTCATTGTTACTCTCTACATGCATGATAATCTGTTTCAACGTAGCCATATCTGATCTCTCCGTCAATTCATCATAACAAAGACTTAAATCAGTATATCAATGCTAATCACCCGTTTTTCGTTCAATCGAATTGATGATTTTTGTTTGGTGTGAAAAAATCCTTATTACTTTGCGTATTTTTCAGAAATTTTATCAACTTAAAGTTAGGTGAGTGAATGATATTGGGTACCATATCACCAAAGTGCTTTCAAAAGCAATTGTACTTATTGGGTTTATGCTTGCAAGAGGAGTTGGTTGGTATCAAGATCAGTTATAACCTTAAGTGTTGGGAGGATTTGGAATGAGAGCAATGAAATCGCTTTCACTTATTAAGGTACGTCCGTGTGCAGTGTAGAGGGTAATGATGCCGTTGTCGTTTGGATCAGGTTTTGGTATTGACGGCTCTCTGTCGAATTGCAACAAGATTGGATCCTCACGGTCTTTCAGGTAGAGGTGATAGGTTTTCATAAGTTCTGATTTGAGGGTTGCTACACATCATCATCCAACATGTCCTGTAATATAATAATAAAACATGGGCAAGAAAAATGTCGGAAAAGTTCCCGGATTTTTGTTTTTTTCCCCTGAAAAATCTGTGCGTTGATTTAATAAAACAAGAGTGGACAATAGTGGATTCGAACCACTGACCTATCGCGTGTGAGGCGAACGCTCTAACCGGGCTGAGCTAATTGTCCTTGCCGAATCACTATAAGATGGACGATGATAGATTTTTTTGTATTGACATCCTTATGCTGCTTTTTAAAAAAATATAGTTATTTTTCAGAATAAAGTTCTGAAATCTCATGGATCACAATAATCTTCAAACAAATGATTCCAAACCCAGTCAAAATAGCTGCACCAGCTGTTCTTCTCGCTCCGGTTGCGGTGCCAATTCTTCATGGTCTTACCGGTATTGCAGTTGTAGGTCTTGGTCTGTTTGCAGCAGGTACCCTGGTAAGCAAGACGGTCAAGGCGTTTACAGGCAGTCCTAAGCCATTGATAAGAAAAGAGGATTACCCGTTAGATTGACATTACAGTTGCTGTAAATTATTTTTAGGCGAAAAGGCCATCGTTACTGACAGGTCAAAGGGTTATTTTTACCAAGCACAGAAATGAGTTCCCACAAGAGGGGGCTTCTTTTTTGACCGTCAAATTTATTACAACCCATAACTATATCGGTATCTATGCGCAATTTTATGGTGTTGTTCATGTCGCTGCTGCTTTGCTTTATGGCGAAGGAAACAGCAAGTGCAAATGACGGTGTTGAGACTGCTGGCAACATTATACAGCTTGTATTACCCGCTGGCGCTGCCGGACTCACCATTATCAATCATGATCAAGAGGGTTTTATAGAGCTTGCCGAGTCAGGTCTCCTTACGCTCGGTATTACCTATGGATTGAAATACTCAATTGATGCCACACGCCCTAACGGCGGGCAAAACTCTTTTCCATCCGGTCACAGCTCCACCTCTTTTGTCTCTGCAGAGTTTATCCGTGAACGTTACGGTTGGAATTACGGAATTCCCGCCTATCTTGCAGCCTCGTTTGTCGGTTACAGCCGGGTTGAATCTAAAGAGCACTATACGCGCGACGTCATAGCCGGAGCGCTCATTGGAATCGGAAGCAGCTGGCTTTTTACCACGCCAAATAAAACGTGGAATGTCCGGCCTGTAGTTGGCAACTCCTTCTATGGTATTGGTCTGACTGGTTATTTGTAAACCTCCACTGCAACCAACAATCCCCACCGCTGGTTATGACTAAGTAATCTATAATTAATAAACAGTGATCAATGATGCTTGACGGGGGGACGAAGCGTTTTGTATGGATTCAAGGGTTAATTGCCTTTGGTTTCCTGCTTGTTCAGCTTCTTTGCTTATGCGGATGTAGACAGGATAGCCTGTCGCACTCCCCGGAGGAGCTTCGTTTGACTCTTCAAAAGGAGAAAAGTATGATCTTTAATAAATTGACTTCCGAAGAAGAACGAGTGATCGTGCATAAGGGAACTGAACCTCCTTTCAGTGGTAAATATTATATGAACAAGGAGTCTGGAAGCTATCTCTGCAGACGATGTGATGCTCCTCTTTTTCGCTCATCCGACAAGTTCGATTCTGGTACAGGCTGGCCAAGTTTTGATGATGCAATTGAAGGCGCAGTCCAACAGATTCCTGACCCCGATGGCCGACGTACTGAAATCGTTTGTGCACATTGCGGGGCACATCTTGGCCATGTTTTTTTTAGCGAAGGAATTACGGTTAAAAACCTCCGTCATTGCGTTAACTCTCTTTCCCTGAATTTTATACCCGAAGCTTATGCCTCTACAAAACTGCAGAAAGCAATTTTTGCCGGAGGATGCTTCTGGGGAGTCGAGTACCACTTCAGTAAAGTAAAGGGAGTGCTCTCTGTCAAATCAGGCTATACAGGTGGTATGACGGATCACCCCTCATATCAACAGGTATGTACAGGCAAGACTGGACATGCCGAGGCGGTCGAAATAGCGTTTGACCCTGACAAAGTCAGCTACGAAACCCTTGCAAAACTTTTTTTCGAAATTCACGATCCAACCGAGATCAATCGACAGGGCCCGGATATTGGAACGCAGTACCGATCCGCTGTTTTTTATGCCAATGAAGCGCAGAAGAGAGTTATCGACAAGCTTATCGCTCTGTTAAAGACCAAAGGATACCATGTTGTAACAAGTGTTGAAAAGGCCGGTACCTTCTGGGAGGCTGAAGCCTACCATCAGGAGTACTATAAGAAAAACGGTCATCAACCCTACTGCCACATCTACCAAAAACGGTTTTAAGAATAATATAGGTCTTATAAGTCCTATATTATCTCCAGCACCTCCTCGACACTATTGCAGACCGAGTAGTATGCCCCGTACTCCTCGGTTATCATATGCTGCTCTGCAATCTGGCTGAAAAAAAGGAGCAGGGGATTCCAGAACCCGTTCAGATTCAGCAGAATGATAGGTTTACGATGGTGCCCGAGATGTTTCCAGGTGATGACTTCCATAAGTTCGTCCAGGGTACCGAACCCGCCAGGCAGAACCAGATAGGCCTCCCCCCATTCTGCAAGTTTCAGTTTTCGCTCATGCATTGTTTCTACCACATGCAGTTCACTCAGCCCGTAATGGGCAACCTCCCGTTCTTCAAGAAACCTCGGTATGATGCCCTTGACAGTTCCCCCGTTTTCCATGACAGCATCGGCAATGCAACCCATCAGACCAACCTGTCCACCTCCGAAGACCAACCCGATACCCCGCCGGGCAAATTCACGCCCAAGGTCGGCAGCTGCGGTAAAATACTCACGCGGAGCAAGATTGCTTGAACTGCAGTAAACCGTAATGGATGAGATCATGATGAGCTAATAATTAACGGTGATGCTATCCTCTGCACGTTGGTAGACATAGGTTTTCGGTTCTTCTATCTTTTTTACCTCAAAAAGCTTCAAAGCTCTCTCCCAAAGATCAGTATCTTCAGCGTATTCAACTTCTGAGAATCCTTCGAGTGCAAAGAAAAGCTCTCTTTTACCAAAAAACGTTCCACCAAGGATGCACTCCCGGATGTGAATAAGCCTGTCAAGATTATGGCAATCTTTGACCATTATGTTTTCATCGCAGAGAAATCCTCCAGAAAGCAGTGAAACCTCCTGATTTTCCTCAAGAATATCAATTCTTGTTTCGAGATGATTCTCGAGATAGAAGTCATCACTGTCAAGAAAGGTGATATAGCGACCGAAAGATGCCTGAATGCCCGCATTGCGGGAGAGCGCACTTTTCCGGTTCTTATGCTTCATATATCGGATATGGGGATATCGCTCGATATAAGGATTAAGTGTTTCAAAGGTGTTGTCCGAACTCCCGTCATCCACAATAAGAAGTTCCCAATTGTCGAACGATTGCGCAACAACGCTCTCTACCGCGTTTTCAAGATATCGGGCCCTGTTAAAGGTTGGCATGATGACCGAAATTTCAGGTCTGTTGCTGAATCTCATGGTCTTGCCGCTTTAATGGCAAAAGCACAGATCAGCATACCGGCAACAAGAAAGTTTTGTGCAATGGCGTTATAGCGCACATCCATGGTGCCTGGTGATCGGACAAGGGAAAACTGCAGAAAAAATTGCGGAATGACGAGCAACCCGACAATTGTGCCATACAGAGGCTGGCCGATGATGAACATATAGCATGAAGCCAGCAGCTGGCCACCATTGATGAGCACTGAAGCAATGATTGCCGCATTGGTTTCCCCGAATACCACAGGGAGGGTTCTGATACCGATCTGCCGGTCACCTTCAATTGATTTGAAATCGTTGATGGTCATGGTGCCTGTGCTTGAAAGAGTAAAAAGGCCTGCCACAATAAGAGATGGCTGAAGTGATGAGAGTGTAAAGGCAGGGTTATAAGCTATTTCTCCTGCTATCCACGGAATTACAAGGTATGATATTGCAACAATGATATTGCCCGCCCAGAGTCGTTTTTTCAGTTTTATCGGGTTGGCACTGTAGAGGTGTGCATTAACAATGCCGATAACAACGTATAGTCCAATGAGCGGATTAATCAGATAGCCGGCGATAACTGAAAGTACTGACCAGAGAGCAATCAAAATGGTGGCATTTTTCAGCGACATTGCCCCACCCGGTATTGGACGGTTCGGCTCGTTGATTTCATCAAGGTCACGGTCAAAATAGTCATTAAGCATCTGGCAGGTACCACTCGCCAAGGGGCCGGTCAGCAGCATGCCAAGCAGAAACTTTATGCCGATACTCTCTTTCCACCCAAAAGCGCCACTCGCCACTGCACCGCAGAGAAAACTCCACATGACAGGAATCCATGTGACCGGCTTGAGAAACCTTACAATGAGGGCAAGCTTGGACAGGTTCTCGGCAGGCATTGATCTCGCATCGACCAGCTTCCTTACGCTTAATGGAGTTTTAAACTCACTGTTATCCTGCGGAGGCTGATGCTCAGAATTTTTCATGGAACGATAATCAATCACCCGAACTAACTTGGTTGGAGAAATATTGCCGGTATGAAAATAACATGTAAAACGAAAGAAAGGAACCCCAACTATCGTAAAACAACTCAGTTTATGGTTAATATCCTGAAATAACATGAGGATTTTTTTTAAACTGGAAAAAACCCGCTGAACTGGACGGTTTACTGTTTACCAGTCTGTTTATTACAGCAATTACAATTAATAAAGAGGAGAAAGATCAGATGGCAGGTTCAAGTTTGCTCAAGGAGATGAAAAAAACATTTCTGTTTCACGCCATTGCGGCTCATTTCAGTAACGGGCTGATTCCAGTTTCTGTGCTCTACCTACTCTTGACTCTTTCGACAGGGAGCATCTATTTCGAACATACTGTTGAGCATCTGATTCTCATTGTTATTTTGGCCATTCCGGTCTCATTTATTTCAGGTATTTATGACTGGAAAAAAAAATATCGCGGAGCAAAAGCCCCGATATTTATTAAAAAAATACGGCTTTCAGCACTGCTTTTCCTGCTTTGTATTTCAGCTGTAACCATCAGGCTCAGCATTCCAAATATTATGACCCTTCACGGCATCGAGCATTGGCTTTATATTATTCTGCTTTTTTCCATGCTGCCCGTAGTCACCCTGCTGGGCCACTATGGCGGCAAACTCTCCTCCCAGCCAAAGCCACCACAAAAGCCATAAGTCCTATATGTCCTATAAGACTTATAAGAGTACCGTGTATACCAAGCATATATTCTTAAAAAAGGCTTAAAAAAAGAATTTGTTGGTATGCGTTACAATTGTTATTTTTTTCTTTTTCCTAATACCTGCTCATTACGTTCATTTGTGTCCGAAGCGTAATCGTCAAGAGATTGACCATGTGGTTTGATACGGTTTTTCGATAATTGCAGCTTTCTATGCGGTTATATGATTTCAGCGTATTATTCTTCTTTTTGCTTGTTTTCCTGATAGTACAATTTATTGTAACGATCTTCGGCTAGAAATATCCCGTTACGGCTTTTCTTGCACAATACCAGGGGACTTCCTGACGTTCATTTTCATAGGGTTCATAGAGAAGCGCATGATGCGTTCTTTTCAAATTTTACGCGTTTTATATAGCCTATAAAGGCATTGTTCTTTTCCAGGGGGTGCATGGTTTTCAGCTATGCTATTATTGATCAAACAAATAAACGGAGTAACTATGACAAATAAAACCGGGCCGGGTACGGTCATCAAGAAGAAGTATAGGTGTCGTTTTGTTGTTCTTTTATGTAGTCTGGTATCGCTCATTGTTTTATCGGCTCAGGATAGTTTTGCCTTGCCGGTATTTGCTCGTAAATACCATACAGCCTGTTCCACCTGCCATATAGCATTTCCTGCCCGAAACGGTTTTGGTGAAGCTTTCCGCAATAATGGATACCGCTTCCCGGATGGCACTGACGAAGAGATGGTGAAGGAAGAGCCAATCAAGCTTGGTCAGGAGGCCTACAAGGATGTTTTTCCAGATGCGATCTGGCCATCGGATATCCCCAATATGCCATCCCTTGGTTTTCTTGCAAAGAGTGGTGCTTCGATGACAAAAAACACCGCAACACGAAAGTATAGAGATGTGGGTATTGACGAGGAGCTGAATATTTTCTTTTCTGGTACAATAACCAAACAGTTGAGTTATATCGGCGATTTGAACATTGATGGAGGTCTAAATGTTTCTGATGCGACTGCCACTACATTGGGGCGCTTGCAGTTTGTCTGGACCTTCCAGCCGGGATTAAGTGTCGCGTGGGGCACAGTCGGGTTTCCTGAGCAGTTTGATATAATTTCAACCCGAGCAGGCACTGACAAGGATGGTTATGCCGCCAGTCTGCCAAATCCCAACAGGGGGGTTGAATTGAGAATAGCTGGAAATACGGGAAGCTGTGGCGGATATTCAATTCTTGCAGGATTAGGTCGGAATTCAGAAGTTGGTAGTACAGACGGAAATGGAAATAATCTTGCTGATGCAAATATTGCCGATACAAGATTTGTCCGTGCAACCTATAAGCTCGGTGGCAATGGATTGATGAGCGGTGTTGGTGGCGAGTATGGAGTTCAGGCCATAGGAATGGATAACTCTATAACTTTTGGTGTTGATTATGTCAACTCTGGTCAAGGTGCAAACACAACTTCAGAAGATCAAATCGCAGGTTTGACCAAAACGGCATATTCCGGTGATGTACGAATCAATTACGGTCCGGTTCGTGCTGTTGCCCAGTATGCACGTTTTAATGAGGTGCTCAATGCTTTGCCGTTGCCTGGCGCCGCTGAGGATGGATCTGATATTGCCAGAGCTGGTTTGAATTATGGCAAACGGACAGCTCTCTCTCTTGAGGCGGATTACTGGATCTATCCTTGGCTTTTTGGACTTGTTCGTTATGAGCATCTGCAGGATGATCTTAATGGCAGGATCAACAAGGTGATTCCCGGTATTGGTGCTTTGGTCAGGCCGAATGTCAAGTTTGGAATTGAGTATGTTTCTGTTTCAAAAGACTCGGTTGCAGAAACATCTGTTGCAGGACTGGCAGCTGCAAACTCAATTAATCTCTACACACAGGTTGGTTTTTAAGGTTTGCCGTTCTTGACGTTCTTTGTTAATTGGTTAGTGTGAAAAGGCGTGCTTTCCAAGCTGAGATATCTCTCTGCTTGGAAGTGCGCTTTTTTTTTGTCACAACGAGATGCTTGTGTAACATGGTAGGCGCACCAAAACACTAAACTTATTGTAACTTTCCTTGAAACAATTCAAGAAGTTCTTTTTTTCTGTCAGTTAGAAACTCTGGAATATCTATAGGCAGCAAGAGAAATTCGCAGATTTTCGTTGTGTTTGACAGAAATTTCTCACGGAATAAATTGGTCATATAAACAATAACCTCAACATGATCGACAACACTGTGCTTTTTGCATTTTTTTCGACATCTCTCATTCTCGCGCTCTCTCCCGGCCCCGATAATCTTTTCGTTATGGCGCAGTCAGCCCTGAAAGGGCGCATGGCAGGCCTCTTTGTAACGCTTGGTCTTGCTACAGGGCTTATAGGGCATACCGCTGCCGTTGCATTCGGTCTTGCTGCTCTTGTTCGTGCCTCAACTTTGGCGTTCAGCATCCTGAAATATATCGGTGCAGCCTATCTTCTTTATCTTGCCTGGCAGGCTTTCAGGGCAGGTATTGCAACGGGCAGTAAGGAGGATTTTCAGGCTCTTTCCAGAGGAAATCTCTATCGGCGTGGGATCATCATGAATCTCACCAATCCCAAGGTATCGCTCTTTTTTCTGGCTTTTCTGCCCCAGTTTGCCGATCCTCGGCGTGGCTCCATGACGCAGCAGTTCTTTCTGCTCGGAGGCATCTTCATTTCGGCGACCTTTATCGTTTTCGGGCTGATCAGCTTTGTTGCCGGCGGACTCGGTGATAAGTTCAGCAAATCTGCCTTTGCCCAAAAAATTGTCAACAGAACAGCTTCAGTAGTGTTTGTCGGGCTTGCCGTAAAACTTGCCATCTCAAAGTGATACATCAAGTTTATTATTCCTCCAAAGGGTGAGAAACAATGCATCTTACTGGTTCTGGCATTTGCTTCTTAAGATGGATTGACGTACAATAGAACGAACGTAAGCGAGTGCAATGACCGGGTATGCTCTTGTTTTTAAAATCCTAACCAGAACACTTTTCTTTTGAACAATCAAATACTGTCATCCGCGATGTTCAGCTTATGGCAACAGGTAGTTCTCACCTGTAGGAAACGTATTTCCGGATACCTGGAGCAATTGAACCTCTTTGTTGCTCTTTTTGTAACTGTGGTTATGATCTATCCCCTCTCTGTTCAAGCCCATTTACGAGATGATTCATTGCACTCTCTGCCCCCTATAAACTCCTATATCGTCAAGGAGGTAGGATCTTCAACTCTCCTGATGGCAAAAGATGTCGACAGGCCAGTTTCGCCAGCAAGCCTGACCAAAATATTGACATGTACCATTGCCATTGAAAGTGGCCGACTTCAGCAGGAGGTACTGATTACTCCAGAGTCAACGATGGTTGAACCTTCAAAAGCAGGGTTCAAGCCAGGTGAAAAAATCAAGCTTCTTGATCTTGTCAAGGCAGCTATGGTTAATTCAAGCAACGACGCAGCATTTGCCATAGCAATATTTCTTTCCGGCAATGTTGATTCCTTTGTTGTGGCCATGAACTCAAAGGCAAAAATGATTGGAATGAAAAACTCCAGGTTTACCAATCCTGCGGGTTTTGATAAAGGTATCTATGCAGGTAATACCTCCACTGCCGGTGATCTTTTGCGCCTGACGGAATACGCGGTAAAGAACCCTGTTTTCAATGAAATAGCCCGCCTCGACAAAGCCGTTTTTACAGAAGAGACGACCCACAAGCTCTATAGTCTGAAAACCCACAACAAGCTACTCGATAAATATCCTTATGCTGTCGGCATTAAAACCGGCTATACCACCAAGGCCGGCGCCTGTCTCATCGCCAGAGCCATCAAGAATAACAAGGATCTTCTTCTTGTGATGCTGAATGCTAAAACAGATCGATGGAATGTTGCAGCCAACATGTTCGATACTGCGTTTTTAGCCAACAAGCCAGACCCTGCTTGGATTGTTCAGACATCCCGGGATGATTCAGCGCGTGCTGGTGTTCATGTTATAAGAGAACAGTCGAAAACTAACACGCTCTCATCAGTCAAGGCTGGTAAAAGAAAGTATCGCTTGTCGAAGGTAAAACTGAGGTCGAGGAGAAATGTATTAGCCCTGTCAAAAACAGCGCGGAAATCAAAGCATCATGCACTTGCCATCTCCAACTCCCGTAACAAGGTAAAGCGGAATGCACATGCCCTTACAACAACCATACGGAAGTCCAAAAAGCATGAACTTGCTTCCACAAAACAGTCCAGGAAAACCAAAAAGAAAGTAACAATCTCATAATAATGATCAAGCATATCGTAATGTGGCGTCTTAAGGATGCTTCGCATGGCAATGACTCCGAGACCAATGCATACCAGATCAAGGAAAAACTTGAGGCATTGCGCGAAACAATTTCCTGTATTACAGCACTTGAGGTTGGAGTTGATTTCAGCAGGAGTGAAGGTTCAGGCGATATCGTGTTGTATAGTGAATTCGCAGACAGAGAGGCTCTTAATGCCTATCAGGTACATCCCGAACATCAGGCATTGATACCCTTTATCAGTGAAGCGGCGTCTGAGCGCCGGGTTGTTGATTACGAGGTATGATCAGAACGTAATCGGTGGACGCCGAAAACAGGAAAATAAAAAAGCGGATGGTTGAGAGCCTTCCGCTTTTTTATGGTTCAAATCAGTTCCGGGTTTATCCCTGAACGATGCACTCTGCAGGGCAGACTGCAGAGCAGGCTGGCGAGTCAGAGTATCCTACGCATTCTGTGCAGGTTGCAGCATCGATAACATAAACGTCATCTCCAGCAGAAATTGCATTGACTGGACAATCTGGTTCACAGGCTCCGCAGTAGGTACATTCTTCAGTAATGTAGAGTGCCATATTTTAGCTTCCTTGCTTAATAGTTGTAAAAATAAAGAAAGAACAGTTCGGGTGAATTTCGATTAATATAAGATTTTTTTTTTGCTCAAAAAAAACGCCTTACCACTTCTGGTTTGTAAGTGCGATTTATTTTTTCAGCTCTTTTTTTCAGACTTTGATAATACAGTCCACTGGGCAGACCGCAACGCATGCAGCCTCATCATGAAATCCGAAGCAGTCTGTACAGAACGTTTCATCAATGACATAGACATCTTCTCCGGCGGTTATAGCACTGACAGGACATTCAGGCTCGCAAGCTCCGCAATAGGTACAGGTATCAGTAATTCGATGTGCCATTTTTCATTCCTTGATTAAGATGATTGAAACTAAATATTTTTCTCATGCGCATGGATCATGTTCTTCAATATAACACCAAGTTTCATCCTGTTCCAGGAGATTGTCATTGTTGTTCATGGATTTCGTAAGCATTGATAATATCACGGACAAGCTTGTGGCGGACAACATCAGATTTATCAAGATAGACAAAGCTGATTCCTTTAATATCCTTAAGAATCTTTGGAGAATTAGTAAGCCCTGAATCGATGTCCTTCGGAAGATCAATTTGGGTGACATCGCCGGTAATGATCGCCTTCGAATTGATACCCAGTCTTGTCAGACACATTTTCATCTGCTTGTTCGATGCGTTCTGGGCTTCATCAAGAATAATAAAGGAGTTGTTCATTGTTCTTCCTCGCATGTAGGCAAGAGGAACAATCTCGATAACACGCTGTTCCGTAAGCAGTTTCAGCTTTTCAGCGGTCAGCATGTCTTGAAGCGCATCATAGAGAGGGCGAAGGTAGGGGTCTATTTTCTGAGCCAGATCGCCAGGCAGAAACCCCAGACTTTCACCAGCCTCTACAGCTGGCCGGGCAAGCACAATCCGCTTGACCCTTTTAGCTTTCCATGCAGCAACCGCAATAGCAACAGCGGTATAGGTTTTTCCGGTTCCTGCCGGGCCGATGGCAAACATAATATCGTTACTTTTCGCCTCAGCCACCATTCGTCGCTGACCGTTTGTTTTGGCTCTGACGGTGTAATCCGATGATGCAACAATAATATCCTCATCACCGTGAAGAATTGTGATTGGCCATGGAGAAGGGGAGAGGGCAAGATTGATAAGTGCATTCAGGTCATTTTCAAGCACCTCTCCATGCTTGTTGGCTAAAAAGATCATCTCATTGAAAATCTGTTCGAGCAGAGCGACCTCTTCGCGATTTCCCCGAAGGATGATCTGCGTTCCCCGCGCTGTAATCTGCACATCTGAAAACTCATTTTTGATTTTTTTCAGAAGATGATCATACGGCCCAAAAAGTATGACAGGTTCAATACCCTGAATTTCAATTATTTTTTCAGTGGTCAAAATTACAGATGGTTTAAACATTAAATGGGTACCAGAAAACAAACAATTCAACGAAACAGCCTATTCCGTTAAAAAAAAGTGAGTTCCGGCATCGGGCCTAAAGATAAGAAGCGTTCTGGTTTTCCCAAAGTAACACGAAAAAATCAATTTTTGTACCTTGATAATTTCAAGAGTGTGGTTGACAGTTGGATGCAAGATTTCTCATGACGGTAATCACGAGAATATTCATAACTTTCAATCACTGGCGTAACCCAAGGTACTCAGCCATTAAATTAGAGTAAATCGCATCGATTATAAAAGCGGAAAGCACACTCAATTACAACAGGAGATTACCGATGGACTTGACAACACCCTATGCCTTTGGTAAAACAATGGACTTGCCTTTTGCTGAAGCTCAGCAGAAGGTGCGTGAAGAGCTGGCAAAGGAAGGTTTCGGTGTACTGACTGAAATCGATATGTGCCAGAAATTTGCCGACAAGCTCCAGAAGGAGTTTCGGGATTACATCATTCTCGGTGCCTGCAATCCGGCTCTTGCCTATGAAGCAATGAGCGGGGAAATAAATATCGGGGTACTGCTCCCTTGCAATGTGGTGATCTATAACAGAGATGACGGGAAAGCGGCTGTCATGTTCATGGATCCGATAGCCAGATTTTCCAGGATAGGTAACCCTGAGTTGGAGGAGTTAGGCATACAAGTCACGCAAAAGCTTGAGCGTGTGATTGATGCCCTCTAATTTAGACTCAAAAAAAGCCCCAACTTGCGAAGGGGCCTTTTTGTTATAATACCAACGACTATTCTCTCATCTACTCATCATCTTGTGCATCAGGAGCCATCAATATCACCCTTTTGAAGTTCGGAGCTTACTTGGTTGCAGGTGCTTCTGCCTTAACTTCTGCTTTCTTAGCTGCTTTCTTTGAAACTTTCTTTGCTTTCTTTGCTTTCTTGGCAACTTTCTTCTCTGCCTTTACTTCTGGCTTTGCTTCAGCTTTTGCATCGGCAGCTGGCGCTGCAGGTGCTGTAGCTGCTGCCGGAGCTTTTGCTGCAGGAACAGCTGCTTTGTCAGCTGCGAAAGAAACGCCACCGAAGATTCCGGAGATAGCAAGTGATACGATAACGCCAGCAATAAAATTCTTTTTCATGTGTCTGTTAGTTTTTTGTGGTTTAAAAATCTTTGGAACCGGGATTATCCTGCTTCCTATAAACTACTACGCGCTTCTTTGATTTTTCTTTCAATAAATCTTTCAGAATCTCATTTATTTTTGGCGGTTACGGCAATCAACGTAGAATGGTAAAGAGCCACTCGGGTCTAATAACGGTAACCCTCATTATTCGCGTGCTCCTTTTTGTATATCGAGGTACAAAACAAGGCTCAAAAAATACTATCTTGACTTAACAAACTGAGGTCAAGGTTGCATTTGAATCACGTAAAAGTCCGGGGAATAGGTGAATATCAAGGATGTTACTCTATCGGTATCCGATGAGGTTGAGGTTTTTAAGCGAAAGTACAAGCAGGTGCTTCATGCTCAGAATACACTGGTCGACAAGGTTACCCGTTATGTATTAAAACAGCAGGGAAAACAGATTCGTCCTGTTCTGGTTATGCTTTCTGCCAAGCTGTGTGGCGGTGTGACTGAGGCTACCTATCGGGCAGCAATCATGGTTGAGTTGTTGCATTCAGCGACATTGATCCATGATGATGTTGTGGACAGCGCTGAGATGCGTCGAGGGATACCTTCTATCAATGCGTTGTGGAAAAACAAGATATCGGTACTTATAGGCGATTATCTTCTTTCAAAGGGTTTGCTCTATTCTCTTGAGTTCAAGGATTACGGCTTTTTACATATGGTTTCGGAAGCGGTACGTCGCATGAGTGAAGGGGAGATTCTTCAGATCCAGAAAACCCGCAGTCTTGATATTTCCGAGGAAGATTACCTGAGTGTTATTTCAGACAAGACAGCATCGCTGATATCTTCAGCCTGTGCAATGGGTGCTATGAGTGCAACGACTGACGAGGGCGATATTGCCGCGTTGAAAAGTTACGGCGAGTATCTTGGCCTTGCGTTTCAGATCCGTGATGATACGCTGGATTACACCGGAGATTCAAAAAAAACCGGCAAACAGATGGGAATTGATATCAAGGACAAGAAAATAACTCTTCCATTGATTTACGCTCTTACTCACGCCTCCACAGCTGAACAGAAAACCATTCGTTCCATTTTGAAGAGTTCGCGTAAACGGGCAATAAAAAGCAAAGATGTTATAGCGTTTGTTACCAGTAAGGGCGGGCTCGATTATGCCACTGAAGTTGCTGAAGGGCTTGCCGCAAAAGCTGTTGCTTCGATTCATCCGTTTCCGGAGAGTGCGGCTAAAACCTCATTGCTGCAACTGGTTGATTTTGTCATGAATCGAGAGTATTAGTCTGCCTTTTGAAGCGGATGTGAACAGTGATAACGGTCAAGATGTAAGATGAAAAAAAAAGTAGCGATAATATTTCTTGTTCTTGCAGGGTTTGTTGTGATGATCGACAAGGTGGTCATGCCCCTCTATATTTCACAGGGCAACGTCAATGTTGTGCCAGATGTGCTTAACATGAACTATGAAGATGCATCGAAAACCTTGCGGCGGGCTGGCCTGAAGGCGATAAAAAGTTATCATGTCAAATATCTCAGCGGTGTTGATTCCAATATTGTGCTTTCACAGATGCCTGAAGCCGGAATGGAGGTCAAGCCTGGCAGAAACGTCTATTTAGTAGTCAACAAGCGTGAAAAACCGAGTTATCCCATGCCTGATCTTTTGGGGAGACCAGAACTGGATGCACGGGAGACGGCTGCCCGTATGGATATAACGCTTCAGAATGTTCAGTTCACTACCGTGACCAAGTCCGAAGAGAATGGACGGGTACTGAGCCAGTCGATTCCACCACAGACCATGGTGAAGTCGGGTACTTCTGCTTCTATTATTGTCGGCAGGTATGAGGCTTCACCTGAAGGGATGAAAAAAATTACTGTACCTGATGTTCTCGGTATGTCTCTTGAACAGGCAAAGCTGGTGGTTGCTGATGCAGGTCTTAAACTTGGAAAGGTTACCACTGAATATTCTTCCTCTCTTGTTCCAAATACTGTCATCAGCCAGAAGCCTGCTGTCAATGCCTATGTATCGCCTGATCAATCGGTTGAATTGACGGTTGTAACCTCAGAGTAGTTGATTGCGTTACTTGTAGTTGGCTTTTTTATACTCTTCCCGAAGATCCTTGATGCCTGTAGTTCGGTCGTTGCCGTCACTGATAAAACCGAAATATTCAAGGATGATGCGTACAACCAGCCACAGGCCGGCAAAAAAAATTACAAGGGATTCCCAGAGTGTCGCGATGCGTTTTATTACCATAAAGAGTTTTTGCAACATACAAAAAAGGCCACTCCGTGGAGGAATGGCCTTGTGGAATTAATAAAGGCAACGATAAATCAGTCGGTCAGTGTGTCTTCTGCTTCATACCAGTCATCGGAATGTGAACCATGGTTTTTTCCCTTCTCTTCCCAACGGTAGTATGCTGCCATCCTTATCTGTTCCTCACGCTCTTCGTGTGTTAGTTTTGTATTGGCTTTTTTTCTTTTTTTTGGAGTTTTCTCTCCCTCATCTTTCTCAGCTTTTTTGGCCATAGTTGTTATTGTTTTATTGTGTATTCCAGCTGCTGAATATTATATAATTCTCATGAAAAAAAAAATAATACTGGTACAATGGTAAGCCATACAGGATATTTTTTTATTGCTGCATGCGATTGCCGAGCGCGCTGAAGGATATGACGAGAAGGATGGTTATGGCTTCTATCATCATGAAGATATCCTTGGGTATAAAAGCGTTGACCGTTAGCCCGCCGTATTCGAGCATGCCAAAAAAGAGAGCAGAAACGAGAATCCATAAAGGGTGAGCGCCTGCCAGGAGCGCTACAGCAATACCTGTAAAGCCGATTCCACCGGTCATACCAGCTTCGTAGTAGTGTTTGTAGCCAAGCAGGATATTGGCAGCTCCCAACCCTGCGGCAGCTCCGCCCATGCCCATAGCTGAGAGTGTATGTTTTTCTGCATTGATTCCTCCGTATCTTGCTGCTTCAGGCTGCAGGCCGGTAGCCCGCATTTCATAACCAAACCTTGAGTGAAACAGGGTAATCCAGAAGAGGAGTGCCACAGAGGGGGCAAAGAGTGTGCTGAGATTTGCCGGTGATTTAGCGAAAAATCCAGCAACACTGTTCCATGACGGAATGTTTGCTGCTGCTATGATTGGTCGAGTATGTACGGTCGATGGCAGTGCAAAATGGTAGGTAAGCAGATAGCCCGTAATGCCCTGGGCAATGAAATTCAGCATGATTGTACCAATGACCTCATTGACACCGAAGCGTATCTTGAGCACTCCGGCCAATAAGGCCCAGCAAGCTCCAGCTCCCATTGCAGAAATAATGCAGAGTGGAATAGCTGCAAGAGAGGGTAGCGAGGCTGGCAGTATGGCACCTGTCATTGCTGCGGCGAAGGCTCCCATTTGAAGCTGGCCCTCTGCGCCGATATTGAAAAGCCTAACCTGGAAGGGTAGCGCAACAGCAAGACCAACAAGCACAAGAGTTGTCATTCTAAACACAACCTGTCCGGTGCCATAAGAGGATCCAAGTGTTGCCTGGAACATTTTCTGGAAAATCATGACCGGATCCCGGCCAGCCATCATAATGATAAGAGCGCTGACAAGCAGTGCAGAGAGCGTAGAGAGTATAGGTATAAAAAACTGGCTGGTTTTTCGGGTCATGGTCGAGGGGTTGTTCAGGTGATATAAAGGCCGATCTCTTTCTGGAACTCATCCTCTGAATCTCTTTTTTTTGCTACCTCATCCTGGGTGAATTCGTGCCGAATCGACCCTTTGTAGAGCGTGCAGATACGTGTTGAGAGTGCAATGATCTCTTCAAGTTCCGATGATATGAGCAGGATTGCCATGCCCTTGGTGCGGGCTTCAATAATTTTGTTATGGATGGTCTCGATTGCTCCAATATCAACTCCTCGGGTAGGCTGGGCAAGAATCAGCAGAGAGATATCTGGCCGATTGAGTTCCCTTGCAAGAACAATCTTTTGTTGGTTTCCCCCAGAAAGGGAGCTGAGCGGCTGGCTGGAGGGGTAGGTGCATTTGATATCATAGTCGGCAATCATTTGCTGTGTATAGCTGTTTACTGCCTCACGGTCGAAACCTATCCTGCGGTGAAAAGCAGCTTCCCGGTGACGCCCGAAGAGAAGGTTTTCAGAGATTGAGTAGTCGAGAATAACAGCATGCCGAAGGCGGTTTTCAGGAGTAAGTGAAATACCCATGGCGGTTATTTCGGAAGGTTTTTTTCCTAAGAGTGACATTCCTTTGAGCACTGCTTCGCCGGAAAGAAGGGTTCCTGAGGGTGAAAGGCCGTAGAGAGCCTGAAGCAGTTCACTTTGACCGTTTCCTTCCACTCCTGCAATACCGTAAATCTCTCCGGCTCTTACCTTAAAGGTGAGGTTATGAAGTTTTTCTTCGCCTTTCGCTGTATAATATCCAAGGTTATTGACCGTGAGAACAGTTTTACCGGATGAGGGCGGTGGATTTGTAATCCTTAACAGGACGCTGCGCCCAACCATCAACCGGGCAAGCTCTGGTTTGGTGATTGAGGAGGCAGGCATGGTGCCTTTGAGTTCTCCTTTTCTCATAACACTTATCGTGTCAGCTACGGAAAGCACTTCATCAAGTTTATGGGTAATGAGGATAATGGTTTTTCCCTTGTCACGCAACGATCGAAGCGTTTTGAAAAGTTGCTCTCTTTCTAATGGCGTCAATACGGCGGTCGGTTCATCAAATATCATGATGGAGGCATGACGGAAGAGGAGTTTGAGAATTTCAACCCGCTGCTCCTCTCCCACGCTGAGGTTTTCAATTATGGCATCAGGATTAACGGCAAGACCGTACTCTTCGGCATATTTCCGAATTAGGGATATAAGATGTTTCAGGCGCAGAGGCTGAAATATGCCTGCTTGCTCATTACCGAGCATGATGTTTTCAGCTGCTGAAAGTTTTGGTATGAGCATGAAATGTTGGTGAACCATACCGATCCCAGCATTGATGGCTTCACGGGGAGAGGCAAAGTGGGCAGGTTTTCCATCTACAAAAAACTCTCCCACGGTGGGCTGCAGCATGCCGTAGATGATTTTGGTCAGGGTGCTTTTTCCTGCTCCGTTTTCACCGACAAGCCCGTGTATGGTTCCCTCCTCAATGGAAAGAGAGATATTGCTGTTGGCGGTAAAGCTTCCGAACCTCTTTGATATACCGCTCAAACGGACAGCTATACCCATTGCTTGTAGATTTTCAGTGGTTTATACCCAGCTCAGGACGGTTTTAATGGATTCCTTACTGTCAAGCGCCATGCGGTAGGCAAGCTCATATTGGGAGACGGGAAACACATTGGTAAAAAACTTTTCGCTGTCGAGCATTTCGTTATTGAGTATCGTGTAGGCTTCCTGAATATGGCAGATGTTGGCTATGCTTGAAGAGATAATAACAGGTTCTTTTTGCTGTATTAGGCGGTAATCATAGGCCATGATTTCATAATTGCCCATCAGCACTATTTTTGCCTGCTTTGTCATAAGACGCACAGCCTTTTCAATCAGAAGGATTCTTCCTGTAGTTTCAAAAATAAGATCATAGCTATCGTTGAAATCAGGAGTAAAATCGCTGATGTCGAGAGCAATATGCTCGGCATGAGAGAGCTGTCCTCTTATACTGAAAGTTTCTACGGCATCGATATTCTTTAAACCAAGAGCGTTGAGGTACTCAGAAACCATGAGCCCAACTGAGCCGAGACCGAGGATGAGCACTCTTGAGGAAGCACGGAGAGGAGCTTTTTCGACAGCACTGATAATATAGGCAAGAAGCCCGGTGAGAAGGTCTCTGTGGATAGGCTGGCGACCGAGAGCAAAAAGATTGTGGCGCGATGTCGGGATGATTTCCGCATGGCACCCGCTGTAAGGCTGGATTCCTGTCCAGCCATCGCCTTTGAAGGCGTAGACAAAATCACCGGGACAAAGGTCGGTTACTTCCAAGCCGGTATCGATAACCTGCCCGATTGACTCGCTGCCTGGCATGATGGGGTAGTGGAAGACCCGGTTTGATACTGGCTTGTTTGTCAGCAGAAGGCGGTCATATCCCGGCGTTATGGTGCTTGCAATGGTTTTCACCAGAACATCGTCGGGTTTGCCGGTTTGATATTCTGCCGTCTGCAGTTTAAGTTTGTTGGCTTTCTGCAAGACTATTGCTTGCGCTTCCCCTTGCATGGTCATAGGTCAGAGATTGAAAAGAGAGCTTAGCATCCAGGAAATTGCGCTTATTACAATTGATCCAACTACAGCCCAACCAAAGCTGTCAATGGTAAACCCACTAACAATCGAAGCAGACAACTGCAGTAAAAGAGCGTTGATTACCAGCAGAAAAAGCCCCAGTGTTACAATAATAAACGGGATTGAAAAAAAGAGCAGTACCGGCCTTACAACAGCGTTGACCAACCCGAGAACCAGTGCAACAAGAATTGCCGCACCAAAACTTTTTATATGAATTCCACCGAGTATATGGGCAGTGGCATAGACCGCGAGGGCATTGATCAACCATTGGAACAGTATGTGCATCATCGTCGTCTCCTTGCTTGTGTTCACGCTTCCACCTGACTGCAATGTAAGAAAGTGAAATATAATAGACTAATTGAACTCTATTTCTTAATAGTTTTTAGAGGAGACAGAAACTCACTGGATAGTTCAAAAATCATGCGTTTTGTCGAGCGCAGCGACTTGTTATGGGATAACCCCGAGAACGCTCTGGACAACCAGGGAGCCCGAAAGCACGGCTCATTTCTTTTCCTTGATTTTCAGGCCGCATATGCTTCATAGATAATTCCGTTGGCAATGATACCAGCAACTTTTGCAATGATTTCAGCTGATTCTGAAAAGTGGGTAAGTACCTGTGCACGAGTTTCAACTTTCAAGTCGTTAACCCAGAAATCGTATCCGTTCTGGTCGGGTGTTCGTCCAAAAGCGTGTTGGTATAGTTCGGTTACGAATGTCGAGTCACTCGGGTTGTCGCCATACATTTTTTTGAACTCATCACTACCGATAAAACTATTCGCCACACTGGTTACAGCTGCGCCATGATTGATGTTATTATACCAGTAACCTAAACCGCCATAATCGGGAGTACGGTCAAATGCTGCCTTGTAAAAGCGGTATGACTCTAAAAGATTTACATCTGGTGTTCTCGCAAAGGTCAATGTATGGTCTGTGAATTGTAGTATTGCAGCATTAAGTACCGTATCACTGCCGTCTGAGCCCACGTTGTCTTTGGTTGAAAATCCTGTACCGAATAGAGTTATGGTATAATTCGCTTCCTTACCGTTGAAAACAATGGTATCAATACCTGTTCCACCATATATCGTATCGTTACCGGCTCCGCCATTTATAATATTATTTGCACTGTTGCCTATAATGGTATCATTGCCGGACCCAGCCGTGACATTTTCGATGATTGCACCGAATGCAATACCAAGGTTGTCGATGCCATCATAAAGATAGGCACCTGTCCCATCGCTTCCTGTTCCCTGGTTGTTATAGAGTAGAGATGAATAATGACCAGGCGTCAAATCAATAGTGCAATTGGTTTTGAAGTCAGACACGTCAATGGTGTCAATACCCCCGGCATCCCAAATGGACATATAAAAGGGCTTGGATGGATCAAAAATGTATGTATCATTGCCGGTATGGTAATTATTATTGGCTCCATAGAGATACTGAATCGCCTGAATGTCATAAACCATAGGGGTTTGATGGGGAACCAGAATGTATTTCTGAAGCGATGTATCCCAAAAATCGTATTTCGATAAGTTATACGACATGATAGTGTACGTAGTACTATCCAGATTCGCAGGTAGATAAGGCCCATCACTACCACTACCGTCCGCATTGTAATTCCCGGGATGTTTAAGGCCAAGTCCATGACCAATTTCATGCATCAAATGTTCAAAGTTGTAATCATAAACTGACCAGCCACCAAACTTATCGTATGCTGGAGCTATCCAGATATCTGCGGCAGATGCGTTGCTGTCCGGAAAAGAACACCAACCCCATACCCATTTCCCAGCGTCGGATACAGCAGATGAAAATGCGAATCGGAAATCACCTACGTTCCTTTGAGTATCGCCAACCTCTGTCATGGTGATGTTAGCCACGTTACACCATACCTGAAGTGCATGTTGTGTCGCAATCATTTCGGTGGCGTTAAAGCCAAAACGCGTTGTCGCAGTTGGTTCATTTGCTGAACTATAGCCAGGCAAAGTTTGGCCATTATCAATATAACTACTTGCCCAGCTTGGATTAGGGTTGCTCGTCCAGGGAAAACTGTACGTCAAATTGACCCCTGAGCCTACTGACCCTCCCCACTTTGAGAGACCTAATAATGCATCAATGTTTAGATTGCCACTTAAATTCAAAGAAATAGAGGCAGAAGAGTTATTTGGGCTTGGCATGATGCTGGTTGGTTTGTCGTTATAGGGATCATTACCAATGAACATACTGCGGAGTTTGATTAACTCGATAGGTACACTTTTGTTGCCTTAGAGACGAAAATTTATATAAATTATATTTATATTCTGCTAAGGCAAATATAAGTTAAATATATTTTATATCACATTTACCTTAGTTTAGCTACTTGCACGGTATGAGTACTATCCAGAGTCGGGGCATGCCGGCAAATTCTATCGTGCCAAATCAACCTTGCTCTGGTGTCAGGGAAACGGGGTCAGGGTGAGCCGAGTATTTCATTGTTTGGTAGACCAGATATTGTACTGTTCTTTCAAAGCAAGGTTGATTTAAAATTAACAGTCGCTTTTTTTAGGCACAAAAGGTACTTTTGACCAAAAAAGAGATCAGCGGTAAAGAACGCACCAATGAAGAGCGCGAATTGGCCATCCGCCTGATCATCGATCGAGCCTTGGTATCGGATGAAATGCTGGATATCTTCGAGGCAGTAGGGCGCGACAAGTCAAACATCAGTATTCTTGATGACACCTTCATCAACGAAATGTATAGGTAATAAATATATTTTTTTGCATCGTGTTATTACGCAACTTGAGTGGTTGTGAATCTCCGTTTATTCCTTTTTTCATTTCTAAATACGACGAACATGAAAAAGTCAACCTTCGTATTAGCATTGCTTTCCGCTGGGTTATTGTCAGCATCTCAGGCATCTGCCGTTGAGCACTACATCAGTGGGAGCTTCGGTATCCCTGTTTATCAGGATTTAAATTCATCTTTTAGCTTCTATGATTCTGCAAATGTTAATCTGATACGGGATACAAAAATATCACTCAATTCCGGAATATTGCTCTTTGGTGCCGTCGGTGTTGATTATGGAAACGTGCGAATTGAAGGCGAGGCAGGATACCAGACATTCAACTTCAACAAAATCAAGGTGCATTCAACCGGATCAGGAAATACAAATAACAATCCAATTTCGGTATATGTTTACGACCTTTTCGGTGGAGCATTCAATGAAACATCAACATTCGATGTAGCCGGCAAAGGGAGTCTCACCTCGCTTATGGCAAATGCTTACTACGATCTCCCGGTTGGCGGAAAGATTAAACCTTATGTGACCGCTGGTGTTGGCATGGCTCAGGTTCGCTATGTCGGGTTTGGTATCAATGGCCTTCCCAATCCTGTGGGCAGTAATGAGTTAAATCGACAGAATCTCGACACAACGACGATTGCCTATCAGTTCGGTGCGGGCATTGCACTTCCTGTTAGCAATAAAGTGACACTTGATGCCCGTTATCGCTACTTTGTGACAGCTCATTATGATTTGGCGGTATATGAAGATACTTCTTTGCAAAACCACCAGTTTCTTGTCAGCGTCCGGGTTGGAATCTGACCGATATAGATTGATGCATACATTTCTTGATATAAACGATTATCATCGTTATCATTTTCCTATTGATGGAACAATAAAAGAGGTTCGTATTATTCAAAGCGATGATGCGGTTGGTGGAATAATAACATGGGATGCCAGGACAAAAAAATATCTTCTTGAGGCAACAAACCCGGGCTAGCAAAATATTGAGACACGTGGTTGTGTCATTATGGAAACTAAAAAATATGGTTTGGTAGCATTGCTGCCCATTGCAATGTCGCAGATATCTTCGGTTAATTTTGAAAAGAGTGTCAAGGTGGGTAATAGCGTCAAAAAGGGAGATATGCTTGGGTATTTCTTGTTTGGTGGATCAGATATTGTAATGCTCTTTCAAAGCAAGGTTGATTTTAAATTAACGGTACCTGAAGAGAGCAAAAACGCCTATAAACATGTGTTGATGGGCGAGAAATATGGAAAAATTACCATAAAATAATAATCAGATATTAAGCTCTTCCAGTGCGTCACGCAGTGTTGTGCACCCCGCGATGGTTATCGGGAGTTTGAGCAATGATGGTTTCAGTTCGCGGGTATTGGCTTCGGGCAGGACAATGCGTTTAAAGCCGAGATGGGCTGCCTCCCTTATTCGCCGTTCGCTGTCGCTGATGGCCCGGAGCTCACCTGCAAGCCCGATTTCGCCACAGCAGACAGTTGCGGGATCTACCGGCCGGTTCATGAGTCCTGAGGCAATGGCTGCAGCAATGGCGAGGTCAGCCGCGGGTTCAGCCAGTTTCAGGCCTCCAGCTATTTTTACAAAAACATCCTGACCCCAAGTCTCAATTTTGAGCCTGTTTTCAAGCACAGCAAGAATAATCGACATACGCTTTAAGTCAAACCCTGTGCTGATGCGTTGCGGCATGGAGTAGTTGGTTTTCGATACCAGTGCCTGCACTTCAACCAAAAGAGCCCTTGTGCCTTCAATAGCTGCAAGGATTGAGTTTCCGGGAACATCGGTTCTGCGACCGGAAATAAAAAATTCAGAGGGGTTGCTTACCTCTTCAAGGCCGGTTTCATCCATGCGGAAGACGCCGATCTCATTGGTGGAGCCGAATCGGTTTTTAACTGACCTGACAATACGATAACGCTGGTATCCCTCCCCCTCAAACTGCAGGACAGTATCGACCATATGCTCAAGGGCTTTCGGTCCGGCAAGGGCTCCCTCCTTGGTGATATGGCCGATAATCATCAGTATGACGTTCTGCTGCTTGGCTGCACGGATCAAGGTCGCCGCACACTCCCGGATCTGGGTAATGGTGCCTGCCGAGCTCTGGTATTCGGCTGAATGAATGGTTTGAATGGAATCGATAATAACCAGTGCCGGCTTTTCATGTTGAATAACGGCAAGAATGCGTTCAAGGTTGACTTCAGGGATGAGCCAGAGGTTTTCGGCCTTGATGGAGAGCCTACGGGCACGTTCGCGAATCTGGTTTGGCGACTCTTCACCGGAGATATAGAGCACTTTCGCGGGTGCAAGCCGGGGCGCGAGCTGCAGCATGAGGGTTGATTTGCCGATACCCGGTTCTCCTCCCACCAGCACAGCTGAAGCCTGCATAAGCCCTCCTCCAAGCACCCGATCGAGCTCCCCGATGCCGGTCATGATGCGCTGAAATTCTGATGGAACGCAGTCATGCAGGTTCTGCACAACAACAGCCCCTTCTGGAGCGCCCTGCTGACGGTGTTTCAGTTCGGGTTCGACACGGGTTTCTTGAAGTGTTCCCCAGCTCTGGCATTCAAAACACTTTCCCTGATATTTCAGGGAGACGGCACCGCAGTTTGAGCAGATGTACCTCGTAGCTGTTTTGGCCATTATTGGTTAAAGTCCATTGATACGCTGAAATGACTGCAGCGTGTTTTTCAGGAGCATAGCTATGGTCATCGGTCCTACTCCTCCGGGTACCGGGGTCATGGCAGAAGCAACGGCAGATACGCCTTCAAAATCCACATCGCCAACCAGTCGGTAGCCGCTTTTTGTGGTAGAATCCTCAATACGGTTGATGCCGACATCAATCACTACGGCACCAGGTTTAACCATGTCAGCAGTAATAAATCCTGCTTTTCCTAAGGCAGCGATGAGTATGTCCGCCTGCCTGGTGTAAAAAGGAATATTTTTTGTGGCGGAGTGGCAGATGGTGACGGTGCAGTTTGTGGCATCAAGCTTCTGAAGCATCAGGTTTGCCATGGGTTTGCCGACAATGTTACTGCGCCCTACCACAACACAGTGTTTGCCTGTGGTCTCAATGTTGTAGCGTCCGAGCAGCTCCAGTATGCCGTATGGGGTGCAGCTGACAAAACATTTGTCGAGATGACCCATGACAAGCCGACCGAGGTTTTCCGGATGAAATCCGTCAACATCTTTTGACGGGTCGATGGCGAGGGTTACGGCAAATTCATCAATCTGCTTTGGCAGTGGCTGCTGGACAAGAATGCCGTGAACAGCTGGATCATTATTCAGTGCATGAATGGTATCAAGCAGATCTTTTTCAGTTGTTTCGACTCGCAATTCAATCACAGTGGAAATCATGCCGATCTCTTTGCATGTTTTAGCTTTATTGCGTACATAAACCTGCGAGGCGGGATCATGGCCGACTATAATGACGGTCAGTCCGGGGACTTTGCCGGTGATGGTTTTGTAATGGTCAACGCTGGTTTTCAGTTCGTTTTTCAGGTCGAGAGAGACCTTTTTTCCGTCGATAATGAGCATGGTGATTTGGCTTTGTTGTGTCTGTTACTCTGTCCGGAAGCTATCCGCTCTGCAATATAAGGAGCATAGCTATGAAAAAATCATTTTATTCAAGTAAAGATAGTTCGTTATGTCGCTGGTTTCCATAGGTGATGTTCTTGTTGAGAAAGATGTTCTGCACGCTTGTTTTTCATGTGATCTGCGTGAGTGCAAGGGAGTGTGTTGCGTTGAGGGTGAACTCGGGGCTCCCTTATCCGCTCTTGAAGCCCAAGAGCTTCAGCACTGCGGGGAAGAGCTGCTGAAGATGCTTCCGGAAAAAAGTGTGAAGTATATACGCCGCAATGGATGTGTTGAGACCTACCAGGGAACCCACTATACACGAACCATTGATAATCGTGAGTGTGTTTTCACCTCTTTTCATGAAGGAATTGCCTATTGCGCAATCGAAATTGCATTTCACGATGGCCTGTTGAGCTTTGACAAGCCATTATCATGCCGATTGTTTCCGATAAGGGTAAGAAAAAAGTTTGGTTTGGATTATCTTGTTTATGAACAGCACTCGATGTGTCGCTCTGCTCGAAAAGCGGGTGGAGAGCGACAATTAAAACTTATTGATTATGTTGATAAAGCTCTCCGTTCCTTGTACGGTTCCGACTGGATAGTGAGCTTGAAAACATTTGTCGATTTTTCTCCCAGGAAGTAATGCCAGAGATCAGGCTTCAACAAAAACAAAAACTACTTCTTTCTGCCCAGCAGATTTTAAGCAGTCAACTCCTTCAACTTCCGATGATTAATCTTGAGCAGCGGATTTATGAAGAGCTTCAGGAAAATCCTCTGCTTGAACTTGTTGAAGAGCGTAAGGAGAATGCTGGTGATGTTGTTGAGGAGAGTCATCGGGATGCCGGTGACGATATGTTCGATGCGGTTGACCGCTTCAGTAAAAGTTCTCTCAAGGATCGTCATGATGCTCCTCTTCCCGGAGAGTCTGCCGAAGGTCGCCTCAATTATACCTATGACAACGCTCCAAAAGAGAGGTTTTTTCAGGCTGTTCAGCACGACAGTTTTCATGAAATACTCCTTAAGCAGCTTGCTCTGCAGGAAGGAATTGGGCGACTCGATGTGATGATTGCTGTCGAGATTCTTGGCAACCTTGACGGTGATGGATATTTTACCGAAGAGTATGAAGTTATTGTCGACAGCCTTCAGCTTGAAGGTCATGAGGTCAGCTATAAAGAGATCGAGAGGGTTTTGCGCAAAATCTGGTTTCTTGATCCCCCGGGTGTTGCTGTGAAGGGTCTGCGCGAAAGGCTTCTCGTTCAGCTTGAGGTTGCTGCATTTCGTTATGACTCGAAAACCTGTGCAGTTGCTAACAGAATTCTTCGCGATCATTTTGATGATTTTATGCACAGGCGTTTTGAACTGTTGCTGAAAAAGCTCCTTGAACCGAAAGAGATTATTGAATCAGCTATTTCAGCGATTATTGCTCTGGATCCGCATCCGGGTATTTTTCAGGACGAGGGGGGCCACTATATTACTCCCGATTTTGTGGTGAGCTATGAAAACGGCGCACTTACAGCGGTACTGAATGATCGGAGTGCTCTTTCTGTCAGGGTCAGCGATGCCTATCAGGATCGTCTGAAAAACAGGAAAGGTCAAAAAGAAGAAAAGCAGTTTATCCGCAGAAACCTTCAGCGGGCAAAAGAGTTTACCAGTGCTATTGAAACACGGCGCCAGACACTTTTGAAGGTTATTGAAGCACTTATGAAGCGCCAGTATGATTTTTTTATATCCGGTGCTGAGCGGATTGTGCCGCTTGGCATGAAAACCATTGCAGCCGAGACAGGTCTTGATATATCGACGATCAGCCGAGCCGTTAATGGTAAGTATGTTCAGACTCGCTTTGGGGTTTTTGAACTGAAGTATTTTTTCGGCGGTGGTCTTTCGACCGAAGAGGGTGATGATCTGTCGAGCAAGATTATCAAGCAGTATATTACTGAAATGATCAAGGAAGAGGACTCTTTCAACCCACTGAGCGATGATAGCTTGACAGATATGTTGATGAAAAGGGGGGTGCATATAGCTCGAAGAACGGTTGCAAAATACCGCGAACAAATGCAAATTCCAGTTGCAAGATTAAGAAAAAAAATATTTTAATTGATGAAGAACAACCAAAAGCCACTGATCCGCTCAACAACAGTGATTGGTGTTATAAGGGACGGGCATGCAGCACTCGGCAGTGATGGCCAGATGACTTTGGGAAATACCATTCTCAAACATTCCACCCGGAAAATCAGAAGATTGTATCATGGAAAGATTGTGGCAGGTTTTGCCGGCGCAACAGCTGATGCAGTAACGCTGCTTGACCGCTTTGAGGAAAAACTTGAGGCTTTTAATGGCAAACTGGATCGTGCTGCAGTTGAGCTTGCCAGGGACTGGCGAACTGACAAGTATCTTCGGCGGCTTGAGGCCATGCTTGCCATTGTCAGTAAGGATAAGGCTCTCATCATTTCAGGTACCGGTGATGTTATTGAGCCGGAGGATGGGCTTGTAGCTATCGGAAGCGGCAGTATGTATGCGCTTGCGGCTGCTCGTTCACTCATGAAACATTCGGCACTTGAAGCAAAGGATATTGTGCACGAAAGTTTGAAGATAGCGTCTGATATCTGTATTTACACCAACGATCATATAGTTATAGAAGAGGTCTGAACTCTTTCTGTTCGAGATAATAGTTGTGTTATTGAGCTATATTTTTAGTAATTTATAATTTGTCGCATGGAAATCACAAAAAAAAGCGAGGGAGATGTTTTGGCATTGCCTGAAGCCAATAGCGGGGGACATAGTTCAATAGCGGCCAGTAATCTGACACCGAATCAGATTGTCTCACTTCTCGACAAGTATATTATTGGTCAGAAGGATGCCAAAAAATCTGTTGCTATAGCTCTGCGTAACAGGCTTCGCCGTCAGCATGTGAGTGATGATCTGCGTGATGAGATTATGCCGAACAATATTATCATGATTGGTCCGACCGGCGTCGGTAAAACTGAAATTGCCCGCAGGCTTGCCAAGCTGGCAAGAGCGCCGTTTGTCAAGGTTGAGGCATCCAAATTTACAGAAGTTGGCTATGTAGGCCGGGATGTCGAGTCAATGATTCGTGATCTTGTCGATCAATCCGTAGCTATGGTGAGAAGCGAGCGATCTGAAGATGTCCGCGAAAAGGCTGCTTTGCTGGTTGAAGAGCGCCTGCTTGATATTCTTCTCCCTCCACTCGCTACCTCACGCAACTCACGGAACAGTGAGGCGACGAGTGACGATGACTCTTCAGAGAGCGCAGTTGCCGATGAGCATGACAAGTCTCTTGAGGTTAACCGCCGAAGCCGCAAGAAAATGCTGGAACGTCTTCGCAACGGAAAGCTCGAAGATCGTCTGATTGAGATGGATACCACAGGTGATAATCCCGGCGGAATGATGCAGATTTTCGGCCCTCTTGGGCAGATGGAGGAGATTGGCGGAATCATGCAGGATCTTATGAGCGGTCTGCCTCGTAAACGCAAGAAAAGAAGGGTTTCAATTGCCGAAGCCCGCAAGCTTCTTGAACAGGAAGAGGTTCAGAAGCTTATCGATATGGATAGTGTTGTCAAAGAGGCTATCAACAAGGTCGAACAGTCAGGCATTGTGTTTATTGACGAAATCGATAAAATCGCAGCGCCATCATCAGGTTCTGGCGGCAAGGGGCCGGATGTCAGCAGGGAAGGGGTGCAGCGAGATCTTTTGCCGATTGTAGAGGGTTCCAATGTTGCAACCAAACATGGTATGGTCAAGACTGATCATGTCTTGTTTATTGCATCCGGCGCATTCCATGTTGCCAAACCCTCTGACTTGATCCCTGAACTGCAGGGTCGTTTTCCGATCAGGGTTGAACTGAAAAGCCTCACCGAGGAGGATTTTTATCTCATTCTCACGCAGCCTGACAATGCCCTTATCAAGCAGTATTCCGCGCTTCTTCGCACAGAAGGGGTTGACCTGACCTTCAGTGACGGAGCTATTCGTGAGATTGCAAAAATCGCAGCGAGGGTTAACGAAAGCGTTGAAAATATCGGAGCAAGGCGGCTGCATACCATTATGACCAATCTGCTTGAGGAGTTAATGTTCAATATTCCTGAAAATTTTTCAGATGAGCATGTTGAAATTGATGAAGTAATGGTTAAGGAAAAACTTAATCATGTGGTGGCCGACAGAGATCTCAGTCAGTATATCCTGTAAGAGTGGTTTTTTCTTTTTTTTCAGAGCAGGCGTTTTCACCTGCTCTGTTACAATAATTATTACAATTGCGATGTCGATACTTGTACTCAACGGTCCGAACCTTTCAAGGCTTGGAAAACGAGAACCCGGTGTTTATGGCTATCAGACTCTTGATGATATCAATCGCGAACTGGTTGCAGCTTTTCCGGAAGTGACCTTTGAGTTCTTTCAGTCAGAAGATGAAGGCGCCTTGCTTGAAAAACTCTTTCATGTTGAGGACAAGGGCGGTTACAGAGGGGTCTTGCTCAATGCCGGAGCCTTCACGCACTACTCGATAGCGCTGCGTGATGCTATCAGTGGAGTGGTCATCCCAGTTGTTGAGATCCATCTTTCCAATATTTATGCTCGCGAGGAGTTTCGCCGTAAATCAGTTATTTCTGAAGTCTGCGTTGGTGTGATCAGCGGGTTCGGAGCGAATAGCTATCATCTTGGCGTAAGGGCTCTTATGGGGCTTTCCAGTATACAGTAACCTACTCTTTTGTAAGTTTTTTCAGGAGTACACGCATCTCCTCAATACGTCTCTTGTCACTCTCTATCAGAATAGGCTTGTCAAGAGCAGTTTTCATGAGTGTGATTGCTTCCTCCTTATTTCCTGATTTAATACAGATTAATGCCAGTTCATGATAGTTTCTGATGAATCTTGAATCGATGCTGATTGCTTTTCGAAATGCTGTTTCAGCAAGTGTATAATCACCTTTCGGTACTTCACCGATAAAGGCGTTGCCGACCATTCTTCTGAACCATCCAATACTGGCGGCCTCGCGATAATAAGAGCCAAGCATTGAGAGCGCTGTCCCATCATTCGGGTTTAATCGAAGCGCCGTGTCAAGTTCTCGTTTTATCTCATTCGCCCGTTTTAATTTTTCCTTGGTGCCGATTTTGTCAGCCATCATGCCAAGCGACGCGGCAAGCCAGGTGTGGCTTTTTGCATTGGTGCTGTCGAGAGTTATGCCGTTGCGTGCATATTCCGCTGCTTTACGGTAGTGCTGCATACGTGCATCATTGTTTCCGTGACCAATGGACTCTCCCAGGCTCACCTGCAATCGGGCCATTCTCCAGTAGAGTTCAACATTGGAGGGATTGTTGTGAAGCTCTGAGGAGTATATCGAATCAGCTACTGGATAGTTCATTTTCCATAACGCTTCATCAGCAATTTCAATTGGTGTTACCGTTGGTTTGATTTTTACTGTTTTTGCTTTCTTTGCAGCAATTGCCGGAAAAAGTGCAGTCAGTGAAAAGAGTGCAAGAGTCACTAACCATAGGTAACGGCGTCTTCGGCGATTTGTGGTGGCAGGCATTGATGCGGTTATTTGAACCAAATGGAATCGGGGTATTTCTGGTGAAGCGGCTTGTCAACCCCGAACCAGTGACCGGAGGGGAGCAGCATCATCAATACAGAAAAGATCATAAACGGCGGAAGCGAGAGGTTGTAATAGCCTCCAGCAGCAAAGTTAAGCACCAGAAATAACGCCAGTGCTGCGTTTGCTCTCACGGCAAAACCTGCCAGCAGCGACAGGCCGATAACAAGCTCACCAACAGTTACAATCCATGCAATCGGAAATGCCAACGGTATAGCAAAGTGCTCAAGATAGTTGGCCTGAAAGGAACCGGCCGGGAGTTCCGCAAAACGCTTCGTAAAAAAACCGAGCATCAGGTCACTCCAAAGCCACCCTTTCGTCAACTTGCGCCAGAAGCCGTAGAGAAAAAACAGGGCAAAAAGATAACGTCCGACAAGGAAAACAATAATCCCTGCTTTTTTCAATGGATTGTGTGTCATCTATCGGTCTAAGTCGTTGAGGGCGTTCTGCATCAATGAAGCTAACTGCACAGCAATATATTTAATATTCAGGATGTTTTGAAAAAGTTACCATTTTAAGACGATCGATCAATAATGCAATCACATTTTCATAATCCAAAGCAGGGGTGTATCGAGGTCAAATTCTACAGACCAAGCCCATGAAATCTTTTCTCTTTTAAACTATCCTGTCGTATATTAGCTCATATAGAAGCGTTATCCTATGGTATTGTGTTATATATGAGCGGTAATATTAACCAGGCACCCATACCACTCCCTGTTTCCAGAGCACTAAAAAAGTTCGGGATGGATTTATCTCTGTCGAGAAGGCGGCGGTGCTTTTCACAGCAGTCGATGGCTGAGCGGATTGGTATTTCAGTATCCAGTCTGAGGAGACTGGAAAAAGGTGATCCAAGTTTGTCGTGGGGGACGATTGCCCGCGCTCTTTATGTGTTGGGCAAACTTGATAAACTCAATGAACTTATAGATACCGCAAATGACTCGATCGGGCTTGTTCTGATGGATGAGCAGCTGCCTCGACGTATCCGAAAAAGAAAAATTTCATCGGAAACAGGTGCGCTATGAGCAAGACTATTCAGCATGGTGCTGAATCACATGAGGTTCTGGGGGTCGACATCGACCGTGAAGGCGAGGCCTGAAGAGCGGAAATGGGCAGTAATTTCGTCGCTTAGATGTTTGACGAAGAGGGGAGAGAGTTTGCCGTCGAAGAGCTTAACAAGAACATGGTATCGGTACCGTCCTTTTATTTTTGCAATACCTGCCGGTGCAGGTCCCAGCACTTGTCCTCTCTCCTGCGGCAGTTGCTCTATCAATGTATCGCGGCAGTAGAGTGCGGCAGCTTCAGCCTGCTTTTCAACAGTAGAAGTGCATTCAAATTTAATGAGCCGTGATGCTGGTGGGTAACGCAGCTCTTTTCTTATAGCTGTTTCCTCAAGAACAAACTTTTTATAGCTCTCCTTTCCCTGCAAAAGGGCGGTGAAAACATCGCTCTCCTTGTTGAAAACCTGAAAGTAGACCTCTCCCGGCATTGAGGAGCGTCCTGCACGTCCGGCCACCTGCGTAAGCAGGGAGAAGGTGCGCTCCGAAGCTCTGAAGTCGGGGATGTTGAGCCCGATATCAGCCATGAGCACTCCTACGAGGGTGACGGCCGGAAAGTCGAGCCCTTTTGCAACCATCTGTGTGCCGAGAAGGATGCGTGCTTTTCTGTCGTGAAACTCTTTGAGAATACGACCGTGAGAGCCTTTGGTGGTTGTGGTATCGACATCCATCCGGAGGATTTTTTCTTCAGGAAAAAGGGTCTGCAGCTCTTCTTCTATACGTTCGGTGCCACTGCTTTTTAAAAAAAGATCGGTCGATGAACATTTCACGCATGAAGCAGTGTAGCTTTCAGTGTGGCCGCAGTAGTGGCAACGGAGATGTTTCTGGGTTGCATGGTAGACCAGCGGGATAGTACAGAACTTGCAGATTGGGATATGACCACATGTCAGGCAGAAGACACTTCCGGCAAACCCCCGTCTGTTCTGGAGGAGAATGACCTGCTCATCTTTTTCAAGGCGAAGGGCAATCTGGCGATAGAGCAGCTCTGAAATCGATGCAGATGCTTTTGGGCTCTCTTTCATCCAGATCAGGCTGATGACAGGCATTGTTGCCCCGTCAACCCGTTCTGGCAGGTTGACAAGGGTATATTTGCCGTTCAGTGCGTTGCTGTATGATTCAAACGATGGTGTTGCCGATCCGAGCACACAGATAGCACTGCTGAACATTGCCCTCATAACCGCTGTATCCCTTCCGTTGTAGCGGGGATTCCGGTCCTGCTTGTAGGCGCCGTCATGTTCTTCGTCCACAATGATGGCGCCGAGGTTTTCGAGAGGAGCGAAAATGGTTGAGCGGGCGCCAAGGGCGATCTTTGTCTTTCCAAGGCGCAGGCAGTGCCAGGCCTCATATTTTTCCTGGTTGCTCATGGCGCTGTGCAGGATGGTGATGTCGTCGTGAAAATGCTCACGGAATCGCCCTGCAGTTTGCGGGGTCAGGGCAATTTCAGGAACGAGAACAATCGCAGTTTTTCCTGCGGCAAGAACTTTTTTCAGCAGCTCAATATAGATCAGGGTTTTTCCGCTTCCGGTGACGCCGTGCAGGAGGAAGGTGCTGTATTCGTTCTTTTCAAAAGCACACAAAAGCTGGTCAAGGGCTTTTTGCTGTGACGCTGTAGGGGTTTTCCGGGACTGGGGTGTTTCTGTAAAGCCGGTTGAGAAGGTAGTTGTGATATCGGTCAGAACCTTTTCAACCAGCCCTTTTTTAACGAGAGCGTTCAGTGTCTCCCTTGAGGAGCCGATCGCTTCGGCAGATGCACAGGTATAGTCAAGGGAAGCCAGTATTTTGAAGGCTTCAAGCTGTTTCGGGGATCCTTTCAGGCTCTCTTCCGCATTGTCCGGCAGTGATGTGCCAAGGCGGTAAGCGGTTTTCTGTTTGGGCCTGGTGGAGGTAAATTTTTTTGAAAGCACAAGATGTCCTCCGCGCTCAAGTTCGGAGAGGGTACGGTAAAGCTGTTTTTTTCCCAGTCGCCGTTGAAGCTGGACAACAGTCAGACGCTTCTCCATGATCATCATCTGCATGATGGAGCGCCGGAGTTTTGTGTTGATGATTTTGGTGCTTTCGGCCTGCAGGGTAAAGCCGGTTATTTCAACGACATCATGAACTGTTGTCCGCACTGCGGCGGGCAGGGCGGCGGTAAGGGTATCAACTCTTCTTGTAAGATAGTAATCAGCCATCCACTCAGTAAGCTTGAGGAGGGAGGTGTCGAGAAGAGGGCGCCCACCATAGAGCAGATCAGAAATCTCTATGTCGGAGAGTTCTCCAATCTCTTCAGCTGTTATGCTGATAATGTAGCCTGTTGAGACAGCTCCATTTCCTTTTTTTTTGGAAAGAAGCACCATGCATCCCGGCTTGATCTCCAGTTCAAGAGTGTCGGGTACCAAAGCGCTGAAGGGCTCGCCTCTGAAAAATTTTTCTGCTACAATCAGTGCCTGCATGGTGGTAAATGAAAAAAAGCCAGTGATAAAGGCACTGACTTTTTTAACAGAGTAATTTATTTATTGCAAATGTTCAGGTGGTAAGTGCTTCAAGAATCCTGTCGCGGATCTCCTCAACTTTACCTGTTCCTTTGATCTGGTAGTAACGTGGGGCATTCAGGGAGCCGTTCTGTGACAAGCCGAGATAGTAGTTGATCAAAGGGGCTGTCTGTTCATGATAGATTTCAAGCCGTTTTCGAACAGTATCCTCATGATCATCCTCCCTTTGAACAAGAGCCTCACCCGTTTCATCGTCAATATCGGCTGTTTTTGGGGGATTGAAGCGAACATGATAGGTTCTGCCCGACGCAGGATGGAGACGTCGTCCGCTCATTCGTTCGATAATCTCTTTATCTTCGACATTGATTTCAACAACATGGTCGATAGTGATGCCATCTTTTTCCAAAGCCTCGGCCTGTGGAAGCGTACGGGGAAAACCATCAAAAAGGCATCCTTTGGCGCAGTCAGGCTCTGTCAAACGCTCTTTGACAAGACCGATAATGATTGCATCAGAAACAAGCTGTCCTGTGTCCATAATTTTTTTTGCGGCGATGCCGAGGGGTGTGCCTGCTTTTACTGCAGCACGCAACATGTCGCCCGTTGATATTTGCGGTATATCGAGGGCTTTTGAAATATAGGTTGACTGTGTCCCTTTGCCTGCACCCGGTGCTCCCAGTAAAATAATTCTCATCAAGCAGATTTTAATATGGTTTTTTTGATGTGACAATCATGATTTTTGGCTTTGAAGGCCTTGCCTGATCAACGGCTGGTTCAACGTCAGGGGTGCTTGCTGATGATCCGTTCTGCAGGGCAACATCTGAAACCGGCGATGAGAAAGGAGCGGTTTCATCACTTTTCAGGGAGGGTTTGAGCTGGATAGTCTGAACAGGAGCTCTTTTCTTGAATTCGATTGTTTTAGCCTTCGGGGTAGATTCAATTGTTTTATTCTGCAGCTTGGCTTCATTAAAAATCTGTTGGGATGCTGCTGTATGTCCTTTCGCATCTACTGATCGGGTGAGGTACTCCTCTTCATGGATGATTTCGTTTCTGAATTCAAAATCCATTGCGCCGAGCATCATTCTGATTACCCTGCGGCTTTCGCCGAGATCTCCCCTCGATTCTATCTGTGTTTCAGCTTTGGCGTTGACTGAGGTGATAAGGCGCCCATTGATATCTGTTTCCTCAAGCAGTCCGAAGGCGACGTTGATCTTTATGCCGAAGAGGATAAAGGAGCTTACCTCAGCGCGAATGGCAGTCATTCCTCCGACAGCTTTTTTCT
Organism: Chlorobiaceae bacterium; assembly: GCA_012972835.1. Taxonomy (GTDB): domain Bacteria; phylum Bacteroidota; class Chlorobiia; order Chlorobiales; family Chlorobiaceae; genus Chlorobium. The sequence goes on from JABDHK010000010.1 coordinate 323,902, forward strand.
CACTTCTCAGAGTCCATCCTACCCAGTGATCAATTTTGGTTAGAATAAATTCTGACACTTCAGCTACAGGCTTGTCGTAACGCCGCACTTTCAGCTCATGGAACACAGGCTGTTCTGAGGTGTGCGTTGCATTGCTTTTCAAGCCGTAGTAAGTTTTGTTAAACTCATTTTTAAAAGGAATCAATTCAGTCAGATCCATAATTTGTGAGACGGTTAGATGATTATTGCGGTTTTGAATGCTCCATTGCAGCCAGTTGACCGCATGCCGCATTAATGGTTGTTCCGAAGCTTTTTCTGACCGTGACATGCAACCCTGCATTCAGGAGGTATTGCTGGAACATGTCCCTGGTTGTACTATTAACAGCCTTGAATTTAATATTAATGATTGAATTGTAATCAATCAAATTTATTTTACATAAAAAGGTTTTAGCAAATCGGGCAAGTGTCTTCGCATCATCAAGCGAGTCGTTGATCCCTTTCAGGAGCATATAAACAATGGTAACCGGCATACCAGTCAATCCGGTATATTCCGCCAGTGCTTTGCCAAGTTCTTTCAGCGGGTATTGCCGGGCTGCGATTGGCATGAGCGATTCGCGTTTTATTTGATCCGCCGAATGAAGCGATACCGCAAGTTTTGTTTTCATTCCAGACCTTGCAACCCTCTGGATTTCCGGAATCACGCCGACCGTCGAAATGGTTATTCTTTTTTGCGACAGGCAGAAGTTGTAGTTTCTTGTGCTGAGGGTTTCAATGGCTTCAATGACATTGTCCGTGTTCAGAAGCGGCTCACCCATCCCCATAAAGACAATATTAGTAAGTCTACCCTGTGGATTTTTTGCGGCAGCAATATCGTCGAGGGCATAAATCTGACCGGCAATTTCTCCCGCACTGAGATTGCGCCGGAAACCCATGGCTCCGGTAGCACAGAAAGGGCATTGAAGGGGGCAGCCGACCTGTGATGAAACACATGCGGTCATTCTGTCAGCCGATGCAATCAGGACGCTTTCCACCATATTATTATCGGGAAGTTTCAGCAATATTTTTTCTGTCGGGCTTTGGCAGGCCTCTTCGGAACTTTCCTGATGATCAATGAGTTGCAGAGGTGTGATTGAAAATGTTTCCGATAGTTTTTTGCGTAACGCAAGATTCAATGTGGTCATCTCATCAAAGCTCGACACATGGTGGCTGAAAAGCCACTGATGTATCTGGGCCGCCCTGAATGAGGGTTCTCCCATTGAGGCCATTGCCTGTTTAAGATCCTTAAGGGTTAGATCAACTATATTCAGCAGCGGTTCGGACATTGTAAAATAGATAGATTTTTTTTTAAAAAACGTCATTGATGAAAAATCAATAGTCATAGTAGTAGTGATATAAGGAAAAATATATGCTCTCAATGGTTCTTTTGCTAACAGGAGAGTTTCCGCTTTCCGTAGCGGGGAAAAAAGTATAGATTAACTTTTATTTTTTGTTAAAGTTACCCAAAACGAATGATAATTCCAGAGTATGGTCGGACACTTAATGCAGAGGAGTGGTCTCCGGTCATCGATGCACTGCTTGAAGGCCAGTCTTTTGTTCTTACAACCCATGAAAATTCAGATGGTGACGGCCTCGGCAGCGAGGTTGCCCTTGCCATAGTACTTCGTGCGCTCGGTAAGGAGGTTTCTATTGTCAACCCGACGGAAGTACCTCCGAACTACATGTTTCTCAAACAGTTATATCCTATAACACTCTTTAATAACAAGAGCGAGGAGGCAATTCAGGAGCTGGCACTCTGTGATGTTGTTGTGTTGCTTGATGCCAATTTACATGACAGGATGGGTTCGCTGTGGCCACATGTAATTTTTTCCAAAGAGCTTGGCAGTCTTAAACTTGTCTGTGTTGATCATCATCTTGAACCGGATGATTTTACTGATGTCATGGTATGCGAAAGTTATGCATCATCGACCGGTGAACTTGTCTATGGCTTGATCTATGCGCTTCAGGCCCGGTTGGGTCGAGAGCTCTTTACCCCTGAAGTTGCCGAAGCGCTTTATGTCGCCGTCATGACTGATACAGGATCTTTCAGGTTTCCTAAAACAACTCCCTATGTTTATCTGCTTGCCGGAGACCTTGTGAGCAAGGGCGCTGATCCAGCGGAGATTTACGACAGGATTTTCAACTCCCTGACAACGCCTGCGCTTAAACTTCTCGGTGCGGCCCTGAGTGCCATCTCCATACTTGATAACGGTGAAATTTCATGGCTTTTCATATCGCAGGATATGCTTAAAGCAACCGGAAGCAAATTGTTTGATACCGATCTTATTATCCGCTATCTTTTAAGTGTGCCATCTGTGCGTATTGCAGTTCTTATAGTTGAGATGCAGGATGGTAGAACCAAAGCAAGTTTCAGGTCACGGGGTGGTATCTATGTCAATCAGCTGGCAAAAAAATATGGAGGGGGTGGTCATATGAATGCCGCCGGATGTCTTTTTCAGTTTTCATCCGATAAAGCCCAGAAGGTGTTACTGGATGACCTGAGAGAGTTCCTGAAAAATAACAACGAAACAAAAAGCCTCTCTTCTTAACGATTGTAAGTAAAGTTATGAAAATTTCAGTAATAAAAAGTGATCTTGAACATCTTGGCACTGATCTTCTTGCGTTGCCTTTCAGCCATGATTCTCTGAAAAATGAAGCGGAAAAAACGCTTTCAACCTTAGGGCTTGATATTCAGGTGTTGAAAGATTTCAAGGCTGAGGCAGGCGAGGTTGTTGTTCTTTATGGCGGAGGAAAAAAGCATACGCCGGCAAGGATCGCACTGCTTGGAGTTGGAGAGGGAAAAAAACTTGATGAGTGGCGCAAGGCTGCCATCTCCTTCGCCTCTAAAGCAGTGGAGATGAAACTTGAAAAAATTGCTGTTGACTGTTCCGGCATTGAGACTGTCGCGGCTTCTGCCGGGCAATCTGTTGCAACACTTGCTGCTGCCCTTGTCGAGGGTTGTGGTGCTGGAGCCTACCGGTTTGATCGCCTGAAAAGTGGTAAACTGGATAAAAAGAACTCTACTGAGAAGAAGCCGAAAAAGATCGAAGAGCTTCTTATCAGAGCTGATGCAGGGATGGTTGAGGAAATTGAGAAAGGTGTTGCTGAAGGAAAAATTGTTGCTTCATGCCAGAAAATGGCCAGGGATCTTGTGAACCTTCCGGGTAATTATCTGCAGGCAGAGGATATCTCAAAAGGAGCAGTGGAGTCCGGCAAGAAACATGGTTATGATGTCACTGTTTTTCATAAAAAAGAGATAGAGTCTCTTGGTATGGGTGGTTTGCTTGCGGTCAACAAGGGCAGTGTTCATCCTCCGACCTTTACGGTGCTTGACTACAAACCAAAAGGGGAGACAAAGCTTGTGGTCGCCCTTGTAGGTAAAGGTGTTACCTTTGATTCCGGTGGTATTTCGCTCAAGCCATCTGAAAATATGGGTGAAATGAAATCCGATATGTCGGGTGCCGCAAGCGTTCTCGGAACGCTGGAGGCTGTTGCCCGTCTCGGGCTTCCCCTGCATGTTATCGGCCTTATTCCAGCAACAGACAATATGCCGAGCGGTACAGCCCAGACTCCTGGTGATGTCATTACCACCTATTCGGGTATCACTGTCGAGGTTGGCAATACTGATGCCGAGGGTCGTCTTATTCTTGCTGATGCCCTGACATACGCGAAAGAGAAATACAAGCCGGATGTGATCATTGATGTTGCAACGCTTACCGGAGCCTGTATTGTTGCCCTTGGTTATCCTGTTGCAGGACTTTTCAGCAACAATGACAAGCTGGCTGAAGAGATCTTTCAGGCAGGGCAGCAGACAGGCGAAAAAGTATGGCGCTTGCCTCTCTGGGAGGTCTATGATGAGCAGATAAAGTCTGATGTGGCTGATGTGAACAATACCGGAGGACGCGGAGCAGGCTCGGTTACTGCGGCCAAATTTCTTGAAAAATTCATTGATGGTCATGAAAAATGGGCCCACATCGACATTGCCGGCCCATCATTTTTGCCGAAAAGCTCAGGCAAAGTGAGTGGAGGCACAGGTTTCGGTGTGAGCCTGCTTGTAGAAGTGCTGAAAAAATGGTGTTAATCTGAACCCATCATGAAGGACGTACCGCAAAACCCGGTAGTGATTATTCCTGGCGTGTTGTTCTGGGATTCCCTCTATGACATTATGAAAGATGCTCTTGCAGAGTATCTTCCGGCACAGAGAATTGCTGTCGCTCCGGTATCTTTTGTTGACTGGATAGGATTTCCACCTTCACCGGAAAGATCTACAAACCGGGTTATGAAAACGGTGGATGGTGCCGTCCAAGAGATGCAAAGGAAATTTCCTGGTGAGCCGGTAACACTTGTTGCACATAGCGGTGGAGGGAGTGTAGCCATGGTCTATCTTCTTGAAAAACCATTTCAGGGAGATATTTACCATCCCGGGAATAGGGTAGGAAAGCTGATTACCCTTGGAACTCCATTTCACACCCATGAACATTATGCGAAAATCAAGACGGATTTTATTTTCAGATATCTTCATGCGGATTTTTTTAAGCGATATCCTGTTGTTTCTGTTGTCAGCGATAAGTATCATGGCAATGCTCAGGGAAGTTTTGTGGAGAAAATGTGTTACAAGTTTTACCAAAGCGTTCTCGAAGATGGCAATGTGGGCGGTGATGGAATTGTGCCTGCAAAAAGCTGTTTTCTTGAGGGTGCTGAAAATGTTACTATTGCAGATGCAGAACATCTTCCAACACCGCATACCAGGTGGTATGGCACAAAAGAAGGGATTGAACAATGGATTCAGTGGCTGTAAGGGATAGTCGACTCAGGGTTGCAGGGGTTGTCTTTTTTGCATTTTTTCTGGTGCTGTCGGCATGCAGTCAGGAGAAGCAAAAGCAAGATCCAAGGCAGGAGCATATGGAATCAGTGATGGCTATTCTTGCCCAGGTTCAGAAAAATCTCGGCAGGATTCAGCAGAAAGAGGCTGTTGTTGAACGCCTTTCTACTGGAATTGAGGGCCGGGATGCAGCAAATGTCAAGCAGATCGGTCGCGATATCACTACCAGTATCCGTATTATTGATTCTACACTGGCGGCGAGCAAAACTCTGATAAAGAAGCTTGAAGAGGAGAACAGGTCGTCATCCTATCGTGTCGAATCTCTTGACAGGCTGGTTGCTGAGATGAAGGTTGCCGTTAACACCAAAGACGGTGAGGTCAAGGCGCTCAAAGGCCAGCTTCAGAATCTCAACAAGCAGATCTCCACTCTTATGGCAACCGTGGATGTGCTCGACAAGTTTATTCAGGATCAGGAAGTTCAGCTCTACACAGCCTATTACATTTCAGGCACCTTTAATGAACTTGTTGCCAAAGGTATTCTTGTGCGCATCAACCCTCTTGAGAAGTTGTTTGGCAGTGAATACCGTCTTGCCTCTGATTTTAATGTGAATCTGTTTAAAAAATTAGATATTACAGAAACAAGAGATCTTTATTTTGATAAGCCGCTGTCAAACCTCAAAATTATAACACCACATACCGTAGGCTCTTATGAGCTTGTCGGAGGGAAAACCTCATCGGTTCTTCTTATCCGTAATGAAAACGCTTTCTGGCAGAAGTCCCGCTGTCTTGTGATTGTTATGGAATAAACGGAAACCTCATTAACCATATCTTTTTGTCATGAAAATAACCATCTTCGGATCAGGTTATGTGGGTCTTGTCACAGGTGCCTGCTTTGCTGAAGTCGGTAATGATGTGCTTTGTGTTGATATTGATCTCCAGAAGATTCAAGCTCTTAATGAAGGGAAGATTCCTATTCATGAACCCGGTCTTGATGAAATTGTTGCTGAAAATATCAAGGAGGGTCGGTTAAGGTTTACTTCCGATATTCGTGAAGGGGTTGCATTCGGGCTTTACCAGATTATTGCTGTCGGAACTCCTCCCGATGAAGATGGATCCGCGGATTTGCGCCACGTGCTCAGTGTTGCCGAAAGCATCGGCACCTATATGCAGGAGTACCGGGTTGTCATCAATAAATCTACGGTACCAGTTGGAACGGCTGACCTTGTCAGGGAAAAAATCAATTCGGTTCTGGCTGAAAGAAGAGTTGCCATTGATTTTGATGTTGTCTCAAACCCGGAGTTTCTCAAGGAAGGTGACGCGGTCAACGATTTCATGAAACCCGAGAGAATTGTTGTCGGCGTTGATGATCCCCGGACAAAAGAGCTGCTGCGCTTTCTTTATTCACCCTTCAATCGCAGTTCTGATCGTTTTATCGCTATGGATGTTCGTTCAGCCGAGCTTACCAAGTATGCCGCCAACGCCATGCTCGCAACAAAAATCAGTTTCATGAATGAAATTGCCAACATCGCTGAACTGGTGGGTGCTGATGTTGAAGCGGTCAGGAAGGGTATTGGTTCTGATTCAAGGATTGGATTCTCCTTTATTTATCCCGGTATTGGCTACGGTGGCTCCTGTTTTCCCAAAGATGTGCAGGCGCTCGAAAGAACAGCACACCAACATGGTTATCACTCAAGGATTCTCCAGGCTGTCGAAGCGGTCAATCACGACCAGAAGAGCTCCATTGTCAGAAAAATAAAAGGGCATTACCGTGATGATATTCAGGGTCAGGTTTTTGCAATCTGGGGGCTCTCCTTCAAGCCCAATACCGACGATATGCGTGAGGCGCCAAGTCGACGGGTTATTGACGAGCTTTTGAATGATGGTGCCAGGGTAAGAGTCTACGACCCGGTTGCCATGCATGAGGTAAGAAAGATCTATGGAGAGAGTGAGAACATTGTCTATGCCTTGAACCTCGAAGACGCAATTAAAGGCTCCAACGCCCTTGTTGTCCTTACCGAGTGGCTTGTTTTTCGCAGTCCTGATTTCGAGATGATCAAAAGAGATCTTAGTCATCCGGTGATCTTTGACGGCAGAAATATCTACAGCCCGGAATTTATGGAGCACTTCGGGTTTACCTATTACTCCATAGGCCGTTCTCCGCGGGGAGTATCCTAAACATTACGACCAAAGTCGGTGCAGGTGATGCAGCGGGCCGCTTCCATTCCCGAGATGGTAGGCGGCACCAGCCTGCAAAGCTTCATTGAGATACTCTTTTGCCATCTCTACAGCACTTTCGGTACTCTCCCCCCTGGCCATGAATGCTGCTATGGCCGCTGAGAGCGTGCACCCGGTACCATGGGTGTTGCCGGTCATGATTTTTTTTGAATTGAACCAGAAAAAACGATTGTCGTAGAGCAGGCAGTCGTAGCACTCTTCACCTTCCCCATGCCCTCCTTTAACAAGCACAGCAGCTGCACCGGTTTCAAGGAGTTGCACTGCCGCACTCTCTATTGCCTCATGAGTTGCCGGAGGATGTTTCATCCCTGTCAGCAGGGCGGTTTCCGGCAGGTTTGGTGTAATCAGTGAGGCAAGCGGAAAAAGCTCCTCCTTCATGAGCGGAATAGCATCCGGCGGAAGAAGGGGTTTACCTCCGGAAGAAGCAAGAACGGTATCAACAATAATAGGCGGATCATCTTGCAGCTCCCTCAGTAACGCAGCTACTGTTTTAATAGTCTCCGCACTCCCCAGCATACCGATTTTTACCGCGTCAATTGCAATATCGGAGATAATGCTCCTGAACTGCGTCTTGATGCACTCTTCATCAAGAGGGTATATTCTATTGACTCCTGTTGTATTTTGGGCTGTAATGGCCGTTATGACAGACACTCCATAGCATTCCAAAGCGGCAAATGTTTTGATATCAGCCTGGATCCCGGCACCGCTACTTCCGTCGGATCCTGCAATGGTGAGTACGGTTGTATATGCTTTTCTCATGGCATACCTTTTTTCAGTGCATGGAGAAGCTCACAGGCCGCTCTTGAGGGCTCTTCAGCTCTGCTGACAGCTGAAATGACCGCCACGCCTGAAGCCCCGCAGGAGATAAGGAGTCCAGCGTTTTCAATGCTTATGCCTCCTATTGCAACAACAGGCACAGAGAGGCGGGAGGTTACATGGCGTAACATATCGGATCCAAGAGGAGCGTGCTCTTTTAGTTTTGAAATTGTCGGATAGATGTGACCGAATCCGATATAATCTGCCCCATCCTTTTCTGCCTGCACGGCCTCATCCACCGAAGATGCAGAGATACCGATAATAAAGTTGCTGCCAAGCAGTTTTCGAGCAGCAAGAGCAGGGATGTCCTCCTGCCCAAGGTGAACGCCGTCAGCCTCGCTTGCCATGGCAATATCTACACGGTCATTAATAATGCAGAGAGCCTGGTATTGCCTGCAGAGCTTGCGGATTTCAACCGCCCATGAGAACAGCTGGCTGCCAGAGGCGGTTTTATGTCGCAGCTGAATCATGGCCGCACCACCCTTGAGTGCCTCTTCAGCAAGAGTAACCGGGCATAGCGCTTCATCTGTTATAACGCAGAGAAAAGGTGAGGAAGGAATCATGGATAGAGGATGCGATAAAATTGTTCAAGGGTTTCAGCTAATCGTAGAGTGTCACAGAAAATTGAGAGGCCCGCTGTTCCGTAAGCGCCTTTATCCATACAAAGCGCTGCATTTTGAGGTGTTATTCCCCCCAGAGCAAAGACAGGAAGTGAGGTCGCCCGACAAATCTCGCCAAGTTTTTCAAGGCCTTGTGGAGCGCCATATTTTCTTTTTGATGGGGTGTCAAAAATTGGCCCGAACAGCAGATAATCAGCAGCTTTTTCCTCAGCGATACGCAAAGATGCAAGCGAGTGTATGCTGCATCCGAAGATCAACACCGGCGCAACAGTGCGAAGTCTATCCGGCCTGCAGGCGCCTTCAGGCAGATGAACACCCTCAAGCCCTGCAGCAAGGGCAATATCCATCCGCTCATTGCAGAGAAGCAGAGAGCCAGCAGGGAGTTTTATTGCCCGGGCCCTCTCTGTCAGAATCAACAACTCTCTTGCTGCAAGGCGTTTCTCCCTTATTTGCACCATACAGGGTAAAGATTCAGGGAGAAGATTGAGCTGATTAAAAAGAAGTGTTCCCTTATCAGTATCAGCCTCTCCACTACTGATCATAAAGAGACGCGGCAGGGGTGTGGTCAGTAGTTTTTTGTATTTCATCTACGTAAAAAGTTGGGAAAGTGTTAATTTCTCACTTATAATAAAGAATTTAATACCCTTAATCACAACAATCCGTTTGCGTTTGTATTAGCTATGGGTATAGTCTTGGTGATGTGTCACTGATGTCACTTTTGTCCCTTTTAAACCATATTACCTAACCTATGTCAATAACGTGGTCAATAACAGGAACTTCCGAACAGGTTACGTTCAACGGTGAGGGAAGCTGGAATAACGATGTTCATTTTGATGTTAATAATGCTGCTGTCACATCCGAAACAATCACATCGACAGGTACAGGGAGCTGGGTTTATCTTTTAAATTCCAGTGGTGGAGTGACATCTCTTAACATCAATGGAAATGAATACATCTGGGTAACGATTGACGATATATTTTTCCCTCACATTAGCTCCATTAATGCCAGTTCTGATACCGGTGGTGTTTTTGTGGATCTTAGCCATGGAGGCATTGAATCTTCATTTACTTTCACTGGCGGTTCTGGATCAAACTTCGTTGCAATAAATTCAGCAAACCTTGATGCTCTGACTTCAGGTTCTCAGTTGAACGGTGGGAGTGCAACCACCGGAAATACGCTGGCTATTAAAGGTATCGGCACACTTACTGGTTCGTCAGCTTTAACAGGTGAGTACAAGACACTTAATGCGACAAAAGGCTTTCAAAACCTTTTCTTGGGAGGTACAGGCTCATCAATAGTAATCAATGACGCCTTCCTGACAAATAGTGGGTTTGCTACCCACCTCCTCATCGCCACTAATGGTGGTTCCCTGACTGTAACCAATTTAGGAACCACCTACACGTTGGATATAATTAATAATGGAACGTTCCTTAATAATACAATACCAACTGATTTCACTCTTGGTTCTGCCGCCTCTACACAGACAGCATTAACAGTTAACCTGATTCCGAATACTTCTATACTTGCCCAGACATCAACTCTTTCTGTTGGTTTGACAGTAAACAGCCTAACCACTACAGATGGAACTATTACAAACGTCTCACTGGTATCCAATGCCGCAACCACAGGCAACAAAATTAACACCTATCACGGCTCCGATAACCAGACTTTGACTATTACCGGCAATAATGCACTGAGGATTGCTAACGTGACACCGAACAATACAACAGGTGATACTATCGATGCATCCGGGTTTACCCAAACTTTAAAATTGGGGACTAATGGAGGCTTTTATACGGTTGCTGGAGCTGCAGGCGATACAGGCAAGGGTGATGTAATTAAATTTGGTTCTGGCATAAGCTACCTGGCGGCATCCTCTGCCGTTATTGGTGACAACATTACCCTGCTGACGGGTCATACAGCTACTGATACCATAGATACAACACTGATAGTGGCTGCGATTGCTGAGACACCATATTCTTCTGCAGCAGCACAACAAGCCGATATCACTCAAATCACCAACTTCAATACTAATAGTGATGTTCTGAAGGTGGGTATTGGCAGTGCTCATGTTGCTTCAAATGGTATTTCATCAGACCTTACTGGTCATACATGGATTGTTACCAATGGGTTTGTGACGAGCACAGGCTTAACGGGTGCAACTGGCCTTACGGCATTCCTTGCAGATATGGCGGCATCAACAACTTTTACAGCTCACGATGTCCTTGCATACAACGATGGCACAAATACCTATATCGCAGTTGGTGACCATGCTATCGGTTCAGCTTTTGGTGAAAATATTATAGAATTGCTGGGTGTCAATACTGCAACAGCATTGAATAATGTTGGTGGAGCTAAAACGATAGACATTCTTGGTCTTGCTCCTTCTGGACAGGCAATATTTACCTTGACAGGAGTAGGAAACGGGACAAATCCTGTGACTTTTGATATGAGTGATTCTACCGTCACATCCGAAACAATTGTGTCGACAGGTGCAGCAAACCACGCTTTCTTTTCAAATTCTGGCGGAGCGGTGACTGCTCTTACTATTAATGGTAATACTTTTCTTGACGCATCATTTGATGTGGCAATGGTTCGTAATCTGAACTCCATCAATGCCAGCGCAGATACTGGTGGTTTTTCAATTAATCTTAGTAGGGATATTGGCACCCTGAAATCTGCATTTACTTTCACGGGCGGGGCTGGGTCAGACTTACTTATAATCGACAAAGCAAGCCTTGATGCCTTGACTTCAGGATCTCAGTTGAATGGTGGTTCAGCTCCCTCTGGTAACATGTTGGCTATTGCCGAATTTGGTACTCTGACGGGTACCTCCACTTCAACCGGTGAGTACAAGACTCTTAATGCAACAAAAGGGTTCCAGATTCTTGGCACTGGAGGGTTAGGCCTTACAACAGTGATCAATGACGCATTCCTGACAAATGGGTTTGCTTCCCACTTCATGGACGCGCAAGATGGTGGTTCACTGACAGTAACCAATGTTGGAAGCACTTACACCTTGGATATCATCACTAATTCAGGTGGCAGCAGTAATCCAACACCTACTGATTTCACTATTGGTTCTGCTGTTGGAAAAAAGACAGCATTGACCGTCAACCTGGCACCAAGCCTCCTGTCACCGACTCTTCTGTCTGGCTTGACAGTGAACCGCCTAACCACTACAGGTGGAACTATTACAAGCGTTAACCTTGTCTCCAATGCTGCCACTACAGGGGACAAAATTAACATCTACCATGGCTCAGATAACCAGACATTGAACATCACCGGCAATGTTGCGTTGAAGATTCCTAGCATAACACCTAATGTTAAAACAGGTGATACTATCGATGCGTCAAAGTTTACACAAACGTTGGTATTGGGTAGTAGTAAGGGCGGAACTTATACAGTTGCAACGGGAGCAGGTGATACTGGAAAGGGTGACCTGATTAAGTTGGGCGCTGGCATGAGTACCCTTGCAGTATCGTCTGCCGTTACAGGTGATAAAATAATCCTGTTCGCGGGTCATACAATCACGGACACCATTGATACAACATTGATTGCTGCTGCGATTGCTACGACTCCATATGCTTCTGCGGCAGCACAACAAGCCGATATCACTCAAATCACCAACTTCAACACGAAATGTGATCATCTTTTGGTCGGCATTAGCGGTATTGCGCCTCAGATTGGTACTTCAACCGACCTTACAGGATGGACAGTAAGTAATGGTTTTGCTTCGAAGGTGGGCTCCAGCTATTCATCATTCCTTGCAAGTGTTGCGACTTCAACAACTTTTGCAGCAAATCATGTACTCGCTTACAACGATGGGGGTAATACTTATATCGCTGTAGGTGACCATGCTGCGGGTACTGCCAGAGGTGAACATATCATCGAATTGGTTGGTCTCCATACTGCTACGGCACTGGGTAATGCAGGTGGTGCGACTACGATTGACATCGCTGACCCAACTATCTTCAAACAGACATTGTTAACGGTGAACGGAAATGGAAGTTGGGCCACTCGTGCTTTTTTTGATGCAAGTGATCCCTCAGTCATCCTCGCAACAATCACCTCAACAGGTTCCTTGAGCAGCGTTTACCTTGCCAATAGTGGTGGAGGATTGACAGATGTTATCATCAACGGTGATGCTTTTCTTGATGCTGCGATTGACCCGACTTTCGTTTCTCACCTTAACTCCCTTAATGCCAGCGGAGATACAGGAGGCTTCATAATTAACCTTAATAAGGGTAATGGAACTCTTCTTAAACCCGGCTTTACCTTCACTGGTGGTTCTGGAGTAGACTTTCTTCAAATCAATAAAGCGAGTCTGGATGTGCTGACCTCGGGATCTCAGCTGAACGGTGGGACAGCAACTTCAGGTAACGTTTTGAGTATTGATAATCTAAGTACGTTTACCGGCACTTCAGCTTCAACGGGTGAGTACAAGACCCTTAATGCTATCAAAGGATTTCAGTTCCTTGCCTTAGGAGGTTCAGGCAACTCAATAGTTATCAATGACGCCTTTCTGACTAATGGGTTCGCAACACACGTAATTGACGACCAGGATGGTGGTTCACTGACGATAACTAATGTAGCGAAAACTTATACATTGGATATTGTTAATGGCAATATGAGTAATACTCCAACACCAACTGATTTCACTCTTACGTCTGTTGCTGCAACCCATCCAGCATTGACTGTTAACCTGACACCGAATTATCCGACACCAGTCAATTCACCCACTCTTTTTGCTGGTTTTACTGTAAAGACTTTGACAACTGCAGGGGGTATTACAAGTGTTGCTCTGACATCCAATACAGCAACTTCTGCTAATATTATCAACACCTATCACGGTTCAGATAGCCAGACATTGACGATCACCGGTAATAACGCTCTTACGATAGGCAGTGTAACTCATAATATTGCAACCGGTGATACGATCAATGCATCCGGGTTTACCCAAGCCTTGACACTGGGAACTATTGGTGGTACTTATACTGCTGCAACCTTGGCTGGTGATACAGGAAAAGGTGACGTGATTAAGTTTGGCTCTGGTCAGAGTTATCTTGCAGTTTCGTCTTTCATTAAAGGGGATCAAATTACTTTACTGGCAGGCCACACTGTTACTGACACTATTGATACAACGCTTATTGGGGTTCATGTTGCAGGTGTTGGAGGACAGTACACTAATGCTGCAGCACAGAAAGCCGATATCACACAAATCACTAACTTCCATACGAACAGTGATATACTGAAGGTTGGTTTTAGCGGTATTGCTCCTCACAACGGTACAGCATCAGACCTTAACGGGCATCAATGGACAGTAAGAAATGGTTTGGTCACAGGGGCTGGCTTAACAGGTGCAACTGGTCTTACAGCCTTCCTTGCAGATGTAGCCTCCTCAACAACCTTTGCCGCAAATGATATGCTTGCGTACAACGATGGTGTGAATACCTATATTGCTATCGGTGACCATGTGGCCGGAACAGCTCGTGGTGAGCATATTGTAGAGTTGGTAGGTCTTCATACTGCCACAGCCTTGGGTATTGCTGGTGGAGTAAACACCATTCATATTGCATAATGAACACTATCAATGCCAATAATCTTTTATAAAAAAAGTGGTTTAAGAGAAGAAGAACGATGAAAAAAAACATTTTATTAGTCTTGGGTATTGCAGGGATGATGATCGGTTGCTCCGAAAAAAGTCATTCTCCTGAAGTCAAAGTGCAAACCAGCACAGAAAGCACCCCATCTTTTGTTATCGATTCACCTCCGAATTTTATTTATCTGAAAAATCAAGGCTTTTCAGTATCCAAGGACAGCCCTTACGATATCATCTCTTTTGATGGCAATTATTACATCAACAATAACGCTCACTGGTACCGTTCATCTGATTACCATGGACCGTGGATTCTTATTCAGGATAGTTGGCTGCCCTCGAAGATAGGCAGGTACAGCATGGAGGATATAAGGAGGTATCGCGATATTGAAAACCGCAAGCCTGATAAAGGTAATCGCCAGTATCAGCACAACAACGTCAACACGAGGCGAATTCTTGATCAGCGTAACCAGCGTAACGATGCCAACGACAGGAATGTTCGGGATCAACAATACGAAGCTGCCGACAACAGGAACTACGAGCCAGTCAGTAGAGAAAGTTCTCCATCTTTTGTTATCGATTCACCGCCACGTTTTATTTATCTGAGAGATCAAGGTTTTTCAGTATCCAACGGAAGTTCTGTTGACATCGTTTACTATGGCGACAGTTATTACACCCGTCATCATGACCACTGGTACCGATCATCTGATTACCATGGACCATGGATTTATGTCCAGGATGAGAGGTTGCCCTCAAAGCTGAGAAGGCATAGCTCCGAAGAAATAAAGAGGTATCGTGATATTGAATATCGCAGGCAGGATAGTCAGAATAACCAGTATCAGCGTGAGGATGACAACAAAAGGCGAGTCCTTGATCAGCGTAACGAAGCCAACAGTAGGACAACTCAGCCTCAACAAAACAAAGCTCCTGAAAACGTCAAGGCTCAGGTTGACCAGCACAAAGGCCCTGATCATATAAAGGCCGCGGATCAGCCGCACAAAGTACCTGAAAACGTCAAGGCTCAGGTTGACCAGCACAAAGGCCCTGATCATATAAAGGCCGCGGATCAGCCGCACAAAGTACCTGAAAACGTCAAGGTTCAGGTTGACCAGCACAAAGGCCCTGATCATATAAAGGTCCCGGATCAGTCGCACAAAACACCTGAGAACAGCAAGGTTCAGGTTGACCAGCACAAGACCCCTGATCATATAAAGGCCGCGGATCAGCCGCACAAAGCACCTGAAAACGTCAAGGTTCAGGTCGATCAGCACAAGACCCCTAATCAAAAGAAGACTCAGGATCAGCCACACAAAGCTATTGATAATAGCAAAAATCAGGATCACAGAGATAAGGTCTCTGATAATAAAAAGGAGAATAAATGATTTTCCCTGACAGCATTGGCGGGGAAGTACACAGGTATAAATGTTATAAAATTTAATCCACTCGCCCCATGGCAACTATCGAAGAAAAAATCATCAATGCAGGCTTTGCACTTCCACAGCCTCCCGCAGCTGCAGGTCTTTATTCTCCTGCAATTCGCAGTGGCAACCTTGTTTTTACCTCTGGGCAGCTACCTCTTCGGGATGGTCAACTGGTAGAACCTGGAGGAAAAGGTAAGGTCAATGATCTCAGAAAGGATGATGCTTTTCATGCATCCAGAGTCGCTCTTCTCAATGCACTGGCAGCCATTAAATCTGTGACTGGTACACTGGATAGTATTGAAAGAATCGTAAAGCTCACCCTCTATGTTTCGAGTGAAACCTGCTTTTCCAGCCAACATCTGGTTGCTAACGGTGCATCTTCATTGCTGCATGAAATCTTTGGAGAGAGGGGAGCCCATGCAAGAAGTGCTGTGGGTGTTGCGGAGTTACCCCTTGATGCAAGTCTTGAACTTGAGCTTATTGTGCAGTT
Organism: Chlorobiaceae bacterium; assembly: GCA_012972835.1. Classification (GTDB taxonomy): domain Bacteria; phylum Bacteroidota; class Chlorobiia; order Chlorobiales; family Chlorobiaceae; genus Chlorobium. The sequence goes on from JABDHK010000010.1 coordinate 339,920, forward strand.
TAAACCAACCATTTTGTAATCATATTACCTGCGATTACATCATCCTTCATCGATGTTGATTCTTCAATATCCTCAATTAAAATCAACTATTACTACACTATAAAATCACTTGCATTATCATTGATATAAGCACATATATCTTTAATGCTGCAAGTGTTTTATGCTTATTATAGATAATTTTAAGATATGACTTAAAGCAAGTATATCTCGACAAGTTATAGTGCTTTAATTCATAAAAATACTTCTCTATAGTTTGATTTAAAAATCATATAACTTATTAAAAAATACTTTAAGTAAAAAATGTTAAAATATTGTATTAAAATAACTAATATAGTTTAATATGAATATTAATTTAAATAATTATTAATGTTATATACATTTATCGGTTTAATGATTTGTAGTTGAATATTTTGTTCATTCCTTAGTGTTAATAATTTTATCAATAGTTATTTTTATTGTTGTTTATGATATTTGTAACATATTTTATGTATTCATTTTAAAACATTTCTATGCAGTTTTTTCTCTTGTTTTTGATTGATTATGTCTTTTATTCAGATTGATTTCGCTATAGCAGTACGTTGTGATTTGATGTCATTAGTAGCTGCTGTATTGGTTGTTACTTTTGTGGTTATTTTTGATTTTATGAAGGACCTTATTTTGCTGATGATGCTGGCGGATGTGATCTTCGGCAGGTAATCGGTTGATAGATCAATGATTTTTTGTGATTTTGATCTGCGATAGGTAAACTGTATTTCAGGAACCAAATATTCACTCTCTCATACCCGGTAACTAAACCACTCCTCATGTCCCGTACACTGACTATTGTAATGATGCTTGTTGTGCTTGTTTTCGGCATTTTTCTCGGAACCAGGCTCAGCGGAGGCGGGGAGAGCCGGGTTGAACAGCAGAAAAAAATGCTTGAGGCTTATGGTTTGATGAAAGAGCTCTATGTAGATAAGGTTGACAGCGACAGTCTTGCCGGTGCAGGGATTCAGGGAATGGCTGAGTATCTCGATCCTCATACGGTTTATCTGGAGCCGGAAAAGGTCTCATATTCTCAGGCGGAATTTGATGGGAATTTTGATGGCATAGGTATTGAATTTGAAGTTATAAGAGATACGCTTCTTGTTGTCACTCCCCTCTCGGGCGGACCGAGTGCTGCTGTCGGTATTTCTCCGGGTGACCGTATTGTCGGGATTGATTCTGCTTCAGCTGTTGGTATAACTCAACAGGATGTACTGAGAAAGCTTAGGGGCAAACGGGGTACGAAAGTGCGCCTTAAAGTATTCAGGCCTTTAAACGGAAAACTTTTTGACGTTACAGTAACCAGAGGTACAATCTCTACATCAAGTATTGATGCTACCTTTATGATTGATGACCGGGTTGGATATATACGGTTGAGTCGATTCATTGTTACGACAGCTGATGAGTTCAGGCGTGCGCTTGCCGGTTTGAAAAAGCAGGGAATGACGCGACTTGTAATTGATTTGAGAGGCAATCCTGGCGGCTTTCTTGAGCAGGCTGTTGAGGTTGCTGATGAATTTCTTGCCAAGGGGCAGTTGATTGTCTATACAAAAAGCCGCAGAGGTGGTGCGGAGGACGAGCGATATGTTGCTAAATCTGTTGACGAGGGGTTTAAAAAAGGGGATGTGATTCTCCTTGTAGATAAGGGAAGTGCTTCAGCATCTGAAATTCTTGCCGGAGCGCTGCAGGATAACAAAAGGGCAACCGTTGTCGGCGAACTTACCTTTGGTAAAGGCCTGGTGCAGCGTCAGCTTCAGTTTGCCGACGGCTCTGCCATTCGGTTGACCGTATCCAGATATTATACTCCTTCAGGCCGCCAGATTCAGAGAGTCTATCGCAAGGGAGTTGAAGGCCGTGAGAGTTATTACAAGGAAGCGATGATTAATATTCTTCCCCAGAAACTCTTTGCTGATCCTGACAGTTTATTGTATCTGAAAAACAGTGAACTCTCTGTCTATAAGACTTCATCTCTGCCCTCTCTTGTGTCCACTCTAAAAGGAAAGGAAAACGGGCAGAGTAAACTTGTTGCTCTCAGGGATGCAGGTGGCATTATTCCTGATTTCTGGGTGACCAGTGGGACGTTATCTGATTTTTATCAGAAACTCTATCAGTCAGGTGTTTTTGATGAAATGGCGATGAAGCTTCTTGACGATCCTCGAAGTTCAGTTCAGGGTTATCGTACCTCACTGGATCGATTTATTGCCAATTACACTGAAGAGAGCAGTTTTGAAGCCCTTGTGGTAAAAATATGCAAAGCCAAAAAGATTGCCTTCGATAGAAATAGTTTTGTTCGGGATAGAAAACATATTGCCCGTGCAGTAAAGTCGAAGATTGCACATCAGCTTTTTGGTGCTGAAGGCCAGTTAAAGTTTCTTGTGCGGAGTGCTGATCCAGTGGTCAAGATAGCTGAAACACTTCCGGGCAGTCGACCTTGAATATTTTTTTAACGATTTAACCGAGATGATTATGTCAATACTGGAAAAAATCAGTAGTGCATCCTGTGCGTTACGGCTTAAAAACGACTGGCTGAAAATATTTACCTGTCCCGTGCCAACTTCCGATTTCCTTTCGTTTGTCGGTATTGCCACCATTGATGCTCCTCAACATGCAGTGCTGAGCCTGTTATATGATGTTGACGCAGCCACAGAGTGGGTATGGAAAACAAAGGAAATGAAGGTGCTTCAGGAGCTCTCGGAAGATGAAGGGCGAATTGTCTATCAGCATGTCACAGCTCCATGGCCAGTGTCAGACCGCGAAATCATAACTCGTTCACAAGGCTATCTTGATCCTGAAACAGGGGAGGTTTTTATTAAACTTGAATGTATGGCTGATTATCTCCCTTTAAACGACAAATATGTTCGCGTACCCCAGCTTGAGGGTGCATGGAACATTATTCCGCTATCAGCAAACCAGTGCAGGGTTGTTTTCCGTCTTCATATCGAACCCGGAGGTGAAATTCCCTCCTGGCTGGCCAATATTGCTGTTATTGATACTCCTTATCACACCCTGACCAATTTGCGGGAAATGGTTAAAAAGGAAAAATATCAGAATCCAATAGAAGCTCCGTTTAAGAAATCTGCCAAAGATGTTATCCAAAATTATGAGAAATTTATAACGGAGTGACCATTTTCTGTTGCTGAGTATCTCTCTATAGTTGAAGGTGTTCCTGATAGGCCCTGATCAGTTTTTCAGCTTTTACTGGAACGGCGCCAACCTCCTGGCAGACCGTTCCAGCGGCAAGATTGGCTATGGTTGCATTGGTTACGATGTCGAGACCTGCAGCAGCGCCAAGTGCCAGAATTCCGATGACGGTGTCACCGGCACCTGAAACATCGGCAACCTCAAGCGATGTGGCTGCAATATGAGTAAACTCTCCGTTATAGAGAGTCATACCTTTTTCGCTCCTTGTAACGATTATTGTGTCAGTCTGAAGTTTTTCCTGAAGCAGACGGCAGGCCTCTTCAACCTCCTCGTCGTTGTTGTGCAGGATGATACCGAGTGACGCAGCCATTTCGGAAAGGTTCGGTTTAAAGAGCGAACACTTTCTGAACGCAAAGAAGTTCTGGAGTTTCGGATCAACAAGCACCGGAACACCATGTGTTTTCGCTGATGTAATGATATGCTGAATGATATGGGGGCTGAGCAACCCCTTGTTGTAGTCTTCCAGCACGATAGCGTCAATTGAGCCGATAACAGCCTCAATTGAGTCGATAACAGCATTTTCTATCGTTTTATCGACCTCTTTTCTGCTTTCGAAGTCAACCCTCGTGATATGATGGTTTTGTGAAAGAATTCTTGTTTTGCAGGTAGTAGGCCTTGAAGGATCGCTGATCAGCCCTTCGGCTGCAAGTCCATGAGTTCGGAAGAGTTCCAGAAGTGCCTCCCTGTTGCTGTCAGCTCCGGTAATCCCTATCAGCATGGTCTCTGCTCCGAGTGATCGGGTGTTGAGAGCAACATTTGCCGCTCCTCCAAGCCTGTTGTCCTCATGGGTGACATCGACTACCGGAACCGGATATTCCGGTGAAATACGGGAGACATGACCGAAGATATACTTGTCGAGCATGATGTCGCCTATGACAGCAATTCGTTTGCTGCGAAAAGAGTCCAGAATGGTCTCAATGGATTTTACAGTCATAACCTCTTGTTTCTTGATGTGTTTCGGTGGCAGACACAATAAAAATAGCAGGAAAATCCTTTTCAGCAATGAAGATATGCTGGTATCATTTTATTTTTTGCTATTTTTTGTTATAATTAAAGCCAAGCATTTTTAAGCTTTATATGAAAAAAGCGGGTAACCATGTTCGATAGTTTAAGTGATAAATTAGAGGCCACCTTTAAAAAGCTCGCAGGCCAAGCCACTATTAACGAGATCAATATTGGTCTCGCCATGCGTGATATCAAGCGAGCGCTTCTTGGTGCCGATGTTAACTATAAGGTAGCAAAGAAATTAATTGAGGATATAAGGGAGAAGTCTCTCGGCGAAGAGGTCATCAAAAGCGTCTCACCAGCACAGATGATTGTTAAAATCGTCTATGATGAGCTTACAGAGTTGATGGGGGGAGAGCAGAAGCCGCTCAACCTTTCGCCCAAGAAACTTCCTGCTATAATAATGGTTGCCGGTCTGCAGGGATCGGGAAAAACAACATTCTGCGCAAAACTTGCGCTTCGTCTGAAAAAGAACGGAAAAAATCCAATGCTTGTTGCAGCTGACGTCTATCGTCCGGCGGCAATCGACCAGCTGAAAGCGCTGGGTCTGCAGGTGGATGTTCCCGTCTTTGCCATTGAAGAGCAGGACGCCATGAAAGCAGCTCTTCAAGGTCTTGAAGAGGCAAGGTCGATGGCAAAAGATGTTGTTATTATAGATACTGCCGGACGTTTGCAGATTGATCAACTTATGATGGCTGAGGCTGAAGCGTTGAAAAACTCTCTCAAGCCGGATGAGCTTCTTTTTGTTGTTGACTCTATGATGGGTCAGGAAGCGGTCAATACCGCAAAGGTTTTCAACGATCGTCTTGATTTTGACGGTGTTGTGCTTACAAAGCTGGATGGTGATTCAAGAGGTGGTGCTGCACTTTCCATTCGTCAGGTTGTCGATAAGCCGATTAAATTTATCAGTATCGGCGAAAAGGTTGACGATCTTGACTTGTTCTATCCTGATCGTATGGCTCAGAGAATTCTGGGAATGGGCGATATTGTAAGTTTTGTTGAAAAAGCGCAGGAAAATCTCGATCTTGAGAAAGCTGTCGAGATGCAGAAAAAGTTGATGAAGAATGAGTTTGATCTCAACGACTTTTTCGACCAGTTGCAGCAGCTAAAGAAAATGGGCTCAATTCAGGGGCTTATAGAGATGGTACCGGGGCTTAATAAAATGGTTCCAAAGCAGGATCTTGAGAATCTCGACTTCAAACCTATTGAAGCCATGATTAATTCCATGACGAGGCAGGAAAAAATAAATCCTGATATCATCAACGGAAGCCGTCGTCAACGAATTGCAAACGGCAGCGGTACGAAAGTTCAGGAGGTTAACCTTCTGCTCAAGCAGTTCGGAGAGATGAAAAAGATGATGCGTTCGGTATCGAAACTGTCACAGTCCGGCAGAAAAATTACTTCGCAGAATCTCGCGCTTGAAAAGTTTTTAAAACGATAGATTGCATTTACTGTTAACAGTTAACATTAACTAAAATACTTTAGCCTTGGTAAAGATCAGACTGAAAAGAGCAGGAAGAAAAAAATTGCCGGTATACCAGATTGTTGTTGCCGATGCACGCTCACCACGGGACGGCAAATTTCTTGAAGTTGTAGGCCATTATCAGCCGACTGCAAAACCGCATGCTGTAACCATTAATAAAGAGCGTATTACGTATTGGATGCAGACAGGTGCACAGCCAACCGCAACAGTAAACAGTCTTATCCGCACGACCGGATTGCTTTATGAACTTAGACTCAAGAGCATGGGTCGCAGCGAAGCTGACATTACAGCTGAGATGGAAAAGTGGCAGGAGCATCAGAACGTACGACGTCAGAAGCGCCTTGCATTGAAGTCTCATCGCCGCTCTGCAAAAAAAGAGGCAGAAGCGAAAGCAGCTGCTCAGGCATAATCACGCTTTTACGGGGAGTTACTGATGGAGCTCTATGTAACGGGTGTCATTCTCAAGCCGAAAGGATTGCAGGGTGAAGTGAAAGTGGAGCTGGTTACTGATTTCCCTGAAAGTTTTCTTTCCCGTAAGGAATATTATGCGGGGAAATCCATTGACTCTGTAGAGCGGTTAAAGGTTAAAAAAGCCGCTCTATCCGCAGGTTTTGCATGGTTGTTCTTTGAAGGAATTGATAGTGTGGAGAAAGCCGAGGCATTGACCGGATGGAAATTGTTTGTTACTGAAGATCAGCTTTTACCTCAGCCGGATAACCGTGCCTATGTTCATGAGATTATCGGCATGAAGCTTCTTGACCGTGATCGCAGGGAGGCAGGGATTGTTACCAATGTGATAAGGATGCCGGCACATGAAGTTTATGAGGTTCAGGTTGGCGAAAAAAAGATTTTGGTGCCAGCTATAGAAGAATTTGTTGAAGAGTTCAATCTCAGTGAAAAGTACATGGTGATACCAAGGTATGGCGAGTTTCTGTAAATGATTAAACCCTGAAAAATCTGTTGAAGCTTTTCTTCCGATGAATGCAATAAGGATTGATGTTATTTCCGTCATTCCCGGTTTTTTTGATTCGCCGCTTGATAATGGATTGTTAAGCATTGCCCGGAAAAAAAACCATGCTGACATTCATGTTCATAACTTGCATGACTATGGACTGGGAAAGTATAAACAGGTTGATGATTCACCATTTGGTGGAGGAGCAGGAATGGTACTCCGTCCAGAACCGGTATTTGCCTGTATTGAAGCACTGAAGGCCGAAAGAGAGTATGATGCTGTGATTTTTCTTTCGCCGGATGGAAAGCTGTTTGAGCAATCTATGGCAAACAGGCTTTCAAGGATGCAGAATGTGATTATACTCTGCGGTCATTACAAGGCTGTAGATGAAAGAATCCGTCAGAATTTGATTACCATGGAGATTTCCATTGGTGATGTTGTTGTTTCAGGCGGTGAGATTCCAGCACTGCTTCTTATGGATGCTGTAGTGAGGGTTATACCAGGTGTTCTTGGTGACAGTGAGTCAGCTCTGACCGACTCTTTTCAGAACGGACTCCTTGATTGTGCCTATTACACGCGTCCCTCAGAATTCAGAGGGATGAAGGTTCCGGAAGTACTGTTGACAGGGCATCACAGCAGGATAGAGCACTGGCGTAGTGAGAATGCTCTTGAAAGAACACAGCAGCGCAGGCCAGATTTGCTTGATCATATAGTTTTAGAAGAATTAAAGAAAAAATAACGTAAATAGTTGTTGTCATGGATCAGTTAATTAAGTTAGTTGAAGCCACCCAGGCCGTTACCGATTTTCCGGAAATTAATCCGGGCGATACCGTCAAGATTCAGTTGAAGGTTATTGAAGGCGAAAAAGAAAGACTTCAGGCCTTCGAGGGTATTGTTATCAGTGACAGGGGAGCAGGCGGCAATAAAACAATCACCGTCCGCAAGATATCTCACGGTGTTGGTGTTGAAAGAATTATTCCGGTCAATTCGCCTAACATTGAGAGTGTTACAGTGCTTAAGCACGGCAAGGCAAGAAGAGCAAAACTGTTCTACCTGCGCAAACGTACAGGAAAAGCTGCATTAAAAGTCAAGGAACGCAAGGTTGCAGAAAAAGCCTGAGCTTTTATAAGTCAAACCGGCACGCCTTGGCGCTGCCGGGTGATTTGGGACGTGGTTGAATAGCGATAAACGGTTTAATGTCATTGATAGGACAATGTTTAAGGCTGCTTTTTAACGCTATTCAACAACGTCTCTTATGGATATTGAACTTTTTCGTGAAAAGATTTTTGAATTTTATCGGCTGAACGGAAGGGCATTTCCCTGGAGGAACACAACCGACCGTTATGCTGTCATGATCAGCGAGATCATGCTGCAACAGACTCAGGCAGAGAGGGTGGTTCCGAGGTTTGAGGCATGGTTGCAACAATTTCCCGATATAGAGCATCTTGCCTCTGCATCCCTTCGTGAGGTTCTCACCCTCTGGAGTGGACTTGGCTACAACTCAAGAGCAGTAAGGCTGCATCGGTGTGCGGCTGTCATTATGAACTCTTTTGGTGGCATTGTTCCTTCACAACCAGATTCACTTAAATCTCTTCCCGGTATTGGAGCCTATACCTGCCGTTCCATTCCCGTGTTTGCCGATAATTTTGATACCGCAGCTGTCGATACCAATATCCGTAGAATAATTATTCATGAGTTCGCTCTCCCTGAGGATATCTCACCAGCCCAACTGCAACAGGTAGCCGAAACGTTGGTTCCGCCAGGCAGAAGCCGCGAGTGGCATAACGCCTTGATGGATTACGGTTCTCTTGTACTGACCAGCAAAAAGACAGGTATCCGTCCCCTTACCAGACAGTCAAAATTTCAGGGCTCTAAGCGCTGGTATCGTGGAAAACTGATCAAGGAACTCGTCAATACAGATGGTATGTTTCTCGAAGAGATCAGTGAAAAATATGCTTCTTGCCCATGGGATATGAATGAAATCATCACTGACCTTATCGCTGACGGGCTGATTGAACGCCAAAAGAGCACCACTGCCGGTGCTCTTTCAATCCTGAAAATCAAAGGGAGCTGAGCCCGTTCGCTCATTCGGAATTATAGACCATATTGAGGGTGTTGTACACTTTGTCGATTTCTGTGGCGTACCTGGTGGTAATTTCCTTGCGCTTTAGTTTCAAGGTGGGGGTTATATGACCGTTTTCAATGGTGAATGCATCTTCGACAAGCAGAAACTTGCGTACCTTTTCATGGGTTGCAAGTTGTCGTGACACAGTGCGCATGAGTTTTTCAAAAATCTGCTGGACACTTTTGTTCTGGATGAGCTCCTTGCTGCTGGCAGCCTGAATGCCCTCGGCAGCGGCAAACTTTTTAAGTTCGCTGAAATCCGGAAGAATGAGGGCAATCAGAAACGGTCTTTTTTCTCCAATCACAACGACCTGATCAACAAAAGGACTTTCAGAAATCAGGTTCTCGATAGGCATTGGTGCAATATTTTTGCCACCGGAGGTAACAATAATATGTTTTTTACGGTCGGTTATCTTTAAATAACCATCCTTGTCGACCACACCTATGTCTCCGGAGTAAAACCATCCATCCTTTATAACCTGACGGGTTGCTTCTTCATCCTTCCAGTACCCTTTCATGATATTCGGACCTTTGAAGAGTATTTCGCCGTCTTCTGCAATTTTCAACTGAACGTTATCAACAGCAGGCCCTACGGTTCCGTACTTTATCTTTTCAGGTCTGTTGACATTGGTGATAGGTGATGTTTCAGTCAGACCGAATCCCTCAAGAATAGTGATATCGAGTGCCTGAAAAAATTCGCCTATCTTTTGTGGCAGTGCAGCTCCACCGGATACGAAATACCGCAGACTTCCGCCTAATTTTTTCTGGATTTTATGATAGACAAGCTTTTCGGCCAGAGTGTGCTGTAACGAGAGAAATGTTGACGATTTTCCTCTATGGTTGATTTCCCGATGATATTTTTCTCCCGTAGAGAGTGCCCAGCCAAATATTTTCTGCTTTATGACACTTTCCGCTGAAATCTGCTTCACTATACCCATCTTGATACGGTCGAACAGCCTTGGCACAGTAAAGATAATGGTTGGACGGGCCTCTGACATGTTCAGAGAAATTGTTTCAATGCTTTCAGCCAGGTAGATGCTCGCACCGCATGAAAAAAGCAGATAATACCCCCCAGTACGCTCGTATGCATGGGAGAGAGGCAGGAAAGAGAGTCCGCGGTCGGATTCATCAAGACGAATGATTGATGAGCTGGATTTCACATTTTCACAAATATTTCGGTGCGTGAGCATCACCCCTTTGGGAAGTCCAGTCGTGCCAGAGGTATAAATGACGGTGGCAACATCGTCAGGTTCAACAGGTGGAGCGTCAAGGAACCACGGTTTGTTTTCAAGAATTATTTTTCCCTCCTCCTTGGCCTGGTTCAAGTCAAGAACGTCCTCCACAACCTCCTCCAGCCGATTCATAACGATCACAAGGCACAACTCCGGTAAGTTCTGCCAGATCGAGAGGATTTTGCCAAGCTGAAGCATGTTTGAAACTATTATGGCCTTGGCACTGCAGTTATTGAGAATGTATTCAATTTGATTGGCCGGCAAAGAGGGATAGAGCGGGACATTAATAGCGCCAAGGTTCAGAATGGCCATGTCGGCAAGATACCAGCCCGGTCTGTTTTCCGAAAGAATGCCGACACGATCCTTGGCGGTTACACCGTTGTGTTTTAAAAACGCTGCAAAATGGCGGACATCCTCTTCAAGCGTCTTATATGAAATGGGTTCATAGACGCCGTTCACCTTTCTTGCAATTGGAAATTTTGATTCCAGTTCTCTGTAGTGGGTGAAAACAGAGAAGAAAAGTTCGGGTAATGTCTGGAAGTCAGGATTGATGAGTCCCATCAGCGAAAGAGTTTTTCTTGTGGAAAAGAGCCGGAAATTCGACAGGGTTTCAGAAGATGGGTGTTATTGGTAACGTAAGCCGGCTCCCTGCAAGCCGCCGATCAACAATTAACAAATAATTAACAATAAGCTTTGCAATAAAAAAAATGTTGCTGGAGTTTAAATAAAAAAAGGCTACCTCACCGAAGAGAGATAGCCTTGTAAAGAAATATTTTGTTTGTTATTCAGCGATGAAGTGAGCCCTTCTGTTCTGTGCCCATGCCTCTTCGTTGTGACCTTCTGCAAATGGTTTTTCTTCTCCATAGCTGATGGTCTTCAGTTTGGCAGGTTCAACACCAAGATGCACGATGTAATCTTTTGCACTGTTGGCACGGCGTTCGCCAAGGGCAAGATTGTACTCGTTGGTACCTCTTTCATCACAATGGCCTTCGATGATAACCTTTTTTCCAGCATTTGCCTCTATCCAGTTGGCATTGGTTTTCAACTGTGCAACAGCGTCAGTGCGTAGCTCTGATTTATCAAAATCAAAAAACACGTCACCAAGAGAAGAGTGAATAACTGGAGGTGGTGGTGGAGGTGTTGGTACGGGAACAACACTTTTATTACAGCAGCAGGCACCAAGAAATAACATGCCCGGAATAAAGAGAGTTCTAAGTAAAGGCTTAAGTTGGTTCATAGTATTGTTTATTTGTTTTTTTGGAACAGGCATGCAAAATAAAAAACAATAATAGAACAAAAACAACAAAGGCCTTAAATCAGGGATTTTTTATATTACAACACTTGAATCAGTCAGCTGAACTCTTGTGGTTTTTGTGTGCTCCAGCTTATCCCTGGAGTTTTTGGTTTTTTTTATTCTTTTTTAGCCTTGTTTCCTGATTAATTCATGCAGATGACGAAAAAATCCGGTTCTTCATGGACTGGTTATGCCGGACTTTGTCTCGGCACTCTCCTTCTTGTCTACCTTTTCAGGCAGGTTGACCTTCAAGGTGCGATTGGGCGGATTTCGAAGATCGGTTTTTCATCGCTTTTTATTCTTCTTCCCTATCTGGCGCTTCACCTCATCGAAACATTCGCCTGGATCAAACTGTTGCCCCAAAGCCTTGCTTCAATATCCTTTTTCAAGCTTCTTAAAATACAGATCATATCAGAAACTGTTTCCATGACCTTGCCTGCAGGAGTGGCTGTTGGTGAACCTCTGCGTCCTTTTCTCTGCTATCGCTTTCTCAAGATTCCTCTTCCCGCCGGCGTGGCAAGCGTGGCGGTACGCAGACTCATGCTTGGTATCGCTCAGGGAGTCTATACCCTTATCGGAGCCACAGCAGGGTTTTCACTTTTACAGCATGCTTCCGTTCGTATGTTGGGGTTTGAGGGACTTGGCTATATTATGGTGGCTACCGGTAGTGCTATATTTCTCTTTTTTCTTTTTCTTCTTATGCTGCTGCTGAACGGAAAAGCCGCTCATAATCTGCATGGCTTGTTGATGCGTATTCCCTTCAAGCGGATCAAAGCATGGCTTATTGAGAAAGAGTCTGGATTTCTCGATACCGATGAGGAGCTTAAGGGTTATAGAGGTCCTTTTACAGGAAGACTCTTCATGGTTATGCTATTTTATATCCTTGCCTGGTTCACGCTTGCCATTGAGAGTTATATCATATTGACCTTGCTTGGTGTCCATATCTCGTTTATTCAGGTACTTGCCATTGACACCGCCATTACCCTGCTTCGTGCACTCTTTTTTTTCATTCCTTCAGGACTTGGTGTGCAGGATCTCGGCTATCTCGCCTTTTTTCAGGCGCTCGGCATGCATGATTTTCTGGCCTATGGTGGCGCATTTGTGCTGTTGAGGCGGTTCAAAGAGGTGCTCTGGTACGCCGCAGGGTATGGTGTCATGTTTTTTTCAGGTGTGCACCTCCGTGATGCAGAAAGAGTCAGTAGCGCAGAGTCATGAAGAAAAAAATTTTATTTATTTGCGGTTCCATGAACCAGACTACCCAGATGCATCAGATTTCCGGGTGCTTGACCGATTATGACCACTATTTTTCCCCGTTTTTTAGTGATGGTATTCTCGGTGCAGCAAGTGAACGTGGGCTGCTTGAGTTTACCATTATGGGCCGTAAGCGCTCCGAAAGAACGCTTGACTATCTTCGTTTACACGAATGCAAGCTTGATATTGGCGGCCTTGGCTATGATTATGATCTTGTGGTTACCTGTACGGATCTCATTGTACCGCGACATATCCGTCGAAAAAAAATTGTCTTGGTTCAGGAGGGAATGACTGAGCCGGAAACAGTGCTCTACCATCTGGCAAGAAACTTTCAGTGGATTCCCCGCTGGATTGCCGGTACCTCTACGACAGGGCTCTCCGATGTTTACGAAAAGTTCTGTGTTGCCAGTGAAGGGTACCGCGAACTTTTTATCAATAAAGGGGTAAATCCGACAAAAATAGTGGTTACCAGTATTCCAAACTTTGACAACTGCGAGCAGTACCTTCAGAATGACTTTCAATATCGCGATTATGTCCTTGTCTGTACATCGGACAATCGTGAAACGTTTATTTACGAAAATCGCATTAAAAATATCAGAAAGTATCTTGAAATGGCTGAAGGCAGTCAGCTCATGTTCAAGTTGCATCCCAATGAAAATGCTGAAAGGGCAATAAGGGAGATCGGGCAGTATGCCCCGGAGAGTCTTGTGTTCAGTGAAGGCAGAACAGAAGAGATGATAGCTAACTCCCGGATGTTGATTGCCCAGTTTTCATCCACAATTTTTGTAGGATCTGCTCTGAACAAAGTTGTGCATTGCGGTCTGCCTTCCGACCTGTTAAAAGCGCTTACCCCTCTGCAGAACAAATCCGCAGCAAGGAATATCGCTGAAGTGTGCCGTCAGGTTATTGACGGCTGAGAAAAACCCTGACTATTTATTTATGCATACCGTAGCAATCATTCCTGCAAGAGGCGGGTCGAAGGGCCTGAAACAAAAGAACATTTACCCGGTTTCCGGAAAACCCCTGCTGGCATGGACTATCCTGCAAGCCCTGGCATCGACAACTATTGAACGGGTTTTTGTCACCACGGATGACCATGCTATCGCCAATGTTGCTGTAGAGTATGGAGCGGAGGTGATCGTGCGCCCCCCGGAACTTTCCGGCGACAAGGCAAGCTCTGAATCAGCAATCCTGCATGCTGCATCAGTTATTGAGCGGGACTACCACATCCCTCTGGATATTATTGTTTTTCTTCAGGCAACATCCCCATTACGCAAACCCGGTGATATTGATCGGGCTGTTGAGCTTTTTCTTCAGGAAGGGGCTGATTCACTCATCTCGGTTACCAGAGCTGATGACCTGACACTGTGGGAGTCCAGGGAGGGAGAGTGGAAAAGCGTTAACTTTGACTACCGCAATCGCGGCATGCGCCAGGATCGTCCGACACAGTTCATTGAAAATGGTTCGATCTATATCTTCAAACCTGAAACGCTTACGGCTTTCGGCAACAGGATCGGTGCCAAGCTCTCAGCTTATGAAATGGAGTTCTGGCAGACATGGGAGATTGATACTCTTGAAGAAGCGGATTTAATTGAGTATTACTTTAATAAAAAACATCTTGCAGGCCAGGATGTGAACCAATAAAACCCTTAGATCACAGTTGTTATGAATTTTTTTTTATCCACCGATCTTGTTATCGGGGTTAATGAGGCTCTCAAACTGAATGAGCATATAGCTCAATTGGCCGTGAAGAAGCCCGGTATCATCTATGATGCCAATGTGACTGGCAACCTCTATTTTCAGGATGTTCTGAAAAATCTTACCTCTGTCTATTCAAACTCAGTGGTTTACTGTAACGAATTCGGTGGTGAGCCGACCTATACTCATCTTGAAAATGTTGCGGAATTTTTCCGGAGCAATTCACCTGATGCTATTGTTGCCATAGGTGGCGGCAGTACTCTTGACCTTGGAAAAGGGGTGGCTCTGCTTATGACCAATAACGTCCCAGCTCTTTCCCTCAAGGGATTTCCCGCAGGCGTGAATGATCCTCTGCCGCTTGTCACTGTACCGACGCTTCTGGGAAGCGGGGCTGAGGTCAGCTTTAATGCGGTATTTATTGATGAGGCAGAAGGACGTAAACTTGGGATAAACAGTAAAAAGAACTTTCCTAAAAAAGCAGTTATCGACCCCCAGCTCTCTATGACAGCCCCATTGGAAAGCGTTATAGCTTCAGCAATGGACAGTCTTGTGCACTGCGTTGACAGTTTCGGGTCAATCAAGCATACTGAATTGAGCAGGATATTTTCTGTCGAGGGATTTCAGCGCACCTTTTACGCCTTGCAGCAGAACCAGCTCGACAGGGCAGAGTCGAGGCTCGATCTCGCTATTGGCAGCGTTTGCGGAACTGTAGCTCTCATGAACTCTGGAGACGGTCCGACCAACGGCTTTGCCTATTATCTTGGAGTAAAGCATCGAGTACCTCACGGTCTTGCCGGAGCGATCTTTCTCAAGGAGGTCATGCGTTACAACCATCTTCAAGGTTACGAAAAGTATGCACTGCTCAATCCCATGCGCTCTTCACCCTCACCAAGAGAAGCTACGGAGGAACTGCTTGAAGAGATGGATGATCTCTACCGGCTGCTCAAGATACCTACATTGGTACCTTATGGCTACGGGAAGGGTAATGCTGTGGAATTTGCACACAATGCATCGGAAGCCCTGAAAGGATCATTTTCAGGTAATCCCGTTGAGTTTACAGAAGAATCGGCAAGGGCCGTTGTTTTTCAATTAACATAAAAGAACAGGACATATTATGGCGGGTGCAGAACTCATCGGTCGCGAAGAACTGGCCGAAATACAGGAGCTCTTCAGCAGGGAGAAGGTTAATCTCTACCGTTACGGTGGTGGTAATTACAAGACAAGAGAGTTTGAGGAAAAATTTGCAGCATGGATAGGTGTCAAGTATGCTCATGCGGTCTCATCAGGTACAGCTGCTATTCATTGCGCGCTTGCCGGTGCAGGGATAGGGCCCGGTGATGAGGTTATTACCACGGCATGGACCTTTATTGCCCCGATTGAGGCCATCAGCGCCTTAGGCGCGGTGCCAGTGCCGGTTGAGCTTGATGAAACCTACCATCTCGACCCTCTGGAAGTTGAAAAGGCTATTACGCCATCAACAAAAGCAGTTGTAGCAATTCCAATGTGGGCCTCTCCCAAAATGGATGAACTTTCGGCAATTTGCAAAAAACACAACCTTATCCTCATCGAGGACGCCGCCCAGGCACTTGGCGCCACCTACAAAGGCCACAAGCTCGGTACCTTTGGCAGTGTAGCCTCCTTCTCGTTTGATGCAGGCAAGACACTCCATACCGGCGAGGGTGGAATAATTGTAACCAACGACAAGGATATTTACGATCGTGCAGCCGAATTCTCCGATCATGGCCACATGCACCAGCCCGGTCTGCCGAGAGGCAAAGATCCACGGAGATCTAAAGGCCTGAATTTACGCATCAGCGAGGTGACAGCAGCAATTGGTCTTGCCCAGCTTGCAAAAATCGAGACTATCCTTTCAAAAGCAAAAGAGAACAAGCGTAAAATCAAGGAGGCAATCCGTCATCTTGATAATATTATCCTGAGGCCATTCACTGATGAAGCTGGTTCGCAGGGTGATACCTTGATTTTCAGAGTCAGGAACCGTGAAGCTGCGCTCCAGTTTGAAGCGCATCTGACCAAGCATGGTTTTGGTACCAAGATTCTTCCTGAAGCGCTTGACTGGCATTTCGCAGGAGTATGGGACCACCTTCTTGGTGAGTTCGACCGTTACAGCAGTGCTGATCTTGAAGCACTCTGGCCAAAAACCGGTATCATGCTTCGCAGCAGTATATGCCTCAACATTCCAGTCTTGATGGATGACGCTACCATAGAGAAGCTTGTCAAAGCCATTATCTCCGGTGCGGCAGTAATAGGATAGGATGGTGTTGTATGAAGAGATTCTCAATAAACAAAAAAGCCTGCATTATGCAGGCTTTTTTGTTGGAGGCGAAGAGCGGACTCGAACCGCTGTAGAAGGTTTTGCAGACCTCTGCCTAACCACTCGGCCACTTCGCCTTTACAGGAATGTTAAGGTAAGAAAAAGATATTCTCAAACAAAAGCTTTGCAGGGTTTATTTTCTTTATGGTATATATATTGAAATTTGCAAGATAGCTTGAATTGTTGGAATAGTTTTCAAATTGCTTCGCTCTTGCTGAATGTGTGATATATTAAAACTCAAATTATCGATGGAGAATAAATAACGTATATTCTAAGAGAATGGTTCTGAACTATAAAATGACGCGTGTCCTCAAGGTCGTAGCACTATTTGAAGCTTTCAAGGGTCTACTGGTACTGCTTGCCGGAGTAGCCATTTTTTCAATGATGCCTCAGGATATTCAAGCTTCTGCCGAGCAGCTTATAAGGCATTTGCATCTTAATCCAGCACATAATATTCCCAGGATCTTTATCGAAGCGGCAGGGCATCTTACCGATAGCCGTTTACGTTTTCTTGCGCTTTTTGCCCTCCTGTATGCGCTTATGCGTTTTATTGAGGCTTATGGACTGTGGTTTGCAAGGCGATGGGCTGAATGGTTTGCGCTGATCAGCGGATGCGTTTATCTTCCGGTTGAACTCTTTGAGCTTGCCAAAGGTTTTACATGGCTTAAGATCGCACTTGTTGTGATCAACCTGATGGTGGTGCTCTATATGGCATTTGTTCTTAAACATAACGAGCGGGCAAAATTACTTGAAAAAAATCTCAAAACCTTGTATTAGCGGCCAGCCAACCCCGCACTCTTCAAATCCCAAT
The DNA here is from genome assembly GCA_012972835.1 of Chlorobiaceae bacterium. Lineage (GTDB taxonomy): Bacteria > Bacteroidota > Chlorobiia > Chlorobiales > Chlorobiaceae > Chlorobium. The sequence goes on from JABDHK010000010.1 coordinate 357,327, forward strand.
CCTCATGACCGACCTTCTCTATTTTTCCAGCATTCTCCCTCTTTTTGCCCTGCTGGTTGTTGTAGCTATAATGCTTCAGTTGAAATCCCGGGAGCTCGAAAATCTCAAGATTCGTCAGGCCCGGCTTGAAGCTGATCTTGAGAACGAGCAGCGCAATAGCACAGAAAAAACAGCCCTTATGCAGGAGTCTGAATCCCGGTTGAAAATTGAGTTTGAAAACCTTTCCAACAGAATATTTGAAGAGCGGGGTAGAGCTATCGGTCTTGAAAACCGCGAACGCATGGATGGACTATTGCAGCCCCTTCGCGAGCAGATTGATGCATTTCGAAAGAGAGTTGATGAGGTGCACACCGTCGATAGTGAGCTTTCAGGACGCCTCTTCGAACAGGTGCGCCAACTGCATGAGTTGAGTGGAAAGGTGAGTGAAGAGGCCAACCTGCTGGCACAGGCCATCAAGGGTGACTCAAAAAAACAGGGTGACTGGGGTGAGATGATTATCGAGCGTATTTTTGAGGTGTCAGGCCTTGCAAAAGGCCGTGAATACATGGCGCAGGAGAGTTTCCGGCAAGATGATGGATTGATGAAACGCCCTGACTTTATGGTATTGCTGCCTGCAAACAAGGCAGTCATTGTTGATTCCAAAGTTTCCCTTACCGCCTATGAGCGCTTCTGTCGCTGCGATGATGACAAACAGCGCCAGCAGGCGATGAAAGAGCATGTTCAGTCCGTTCGTCGCCATATTGCTGAACTGGAGGCAAAAGAGTACAGTGGTATCGGTGGCAACAGAACCCTCGATTTCGTTATTATGTGTATTCCTCTCGAGCCAGCCTGGCAGGCAGTCATGCAGGCCGACACCGAACTACTCTACGATACTGCGGGAAAAAACGTGGTCTTGTGTGGCCCCACCACGCTTATGATCACTCTCAAGCTCATTGCGCAAATATGGCGGAGGGAGAATGAGAACCGAAATGCGGAACTTATTGCCGAAAAAGCCGGGAAAATCTACGATCAGGTTTTTCTTGTGCTTGATGCCATGACAGATGCAAGAAAAAAGCTGACAGTAGTGTCAGACTCCTTCGATCTTGCTCTGAAACGCATCAAAGAGGGACGAGGTAATCTTGTGGGCAGGGTAGAAGAGATCCGCAGGCTCGGAGCAAAAGTTAGTCGTCAAATACCATCCGACCTTGTTCAGGAAGCGGAATCTGACTGCGACGGCAAAGAGTGAAAGGCTTATGGCCTTGAGTCGTCATAGGCCTTTATATCCCGCTCAATGTTAGATCCCTCACTGTTGAGAGCGACTTGCAGATCATAATCCATTTGAAGTCCAAACCAGAAATGGGCAGGGGTACCGAAATAGCGTCCAAGTCGCAAAGCTGTTTCAGCAGTTATACTCCTTTTTCCAGTTATAATATCATTGATGCGCCATACCGGAATACGAATATCCTCAGCAATTCTCTTTTCGGTAAGGTTCATGGGGGTAATGTACTCCTCAAGCAGAACAGTTCCTGGATGAAGCGGTAATTTCTTCTTCGCAATCATGGACGAATTTCCTCATGGTAACCTGAATTTGTCATCATAGTACACTGTACAACAGGTTACCATTTAATTATTGATTTCACGTTCTTTATTCTCCCTCTTTCACCAAAGGCCATAATTTATTCTTTTTGACAACGCAACACAGACCTTGCTGGCGCTCGCAGCAAAGAAGAGGAACTTTTTGAAGTGTTATTTCACTTTATTCATTGTTGGAGACGGCAGCTATTTCGATCTATTCTCTGATGCGTTGTTGTGAGGAATGCAGTTTTTTATTGTTCTTTAATATTTAAATAACTAAATAGTCATATAGTAGATTTTATTAGTATGGTGCAATTGAAAACTTTGACTGTCTATGGCAAAAGTTGTTGTATTAGGAGCAGGAATTTCAGGGCATACTTGCGCTTCGTTTCTTAAAAAGAAACTTGGCAAAAGTCATGAGGTCGTTGTTGTTACTCCAAACAGTTACTATCAGTGGATTCCCTCGAATATCTGGGTTGGTGTTGGTCAGATGTCGATTGATGATGTCCGGTTCGAACTGAAAAAGGTCTATAACCGCTGGGGCATTGTGCTTAAACAAGCTAAAGCACACGAAATCCATCCGGAAGGGGATAGTGAAATCCGGAAAGGGTATGTGACGATTGAATACACCGACGGGTTGCGGAATGGTCAGACTGAAAAAGTTGACTATGACTACCTTGTCAACGCAACCGGTCCGAAGCTTAATTTTGAGGCAACCGAAGGTCTTGGCCCCGATAAAAACAGCTTTTCGGTTTGCACCTATAGCCATGCAGCCCATGCATGGGAGCATCTGCAGGACAATATCAAAAAAATGAAAGCTGGCCAGAAGCAGCGTATTCTGATTGGTACCGGTCATGCGATGGCCACCTGTCAGGGTGCTGCCTTTGAGTATATTCTTAATGTAGCGCATGAAATTAAAAAGCGTGGACTGAGTGACAAGGCTCAGATTACCTGGTTGTCCAATGAGTATGAGCTGGGTGATTTTGGCATGGGAGGCGCCTTTATCAACCGCGGAGGCTATTACACCCCGACAAAGGTTTTCACTGAATCCATTATGGCCGAGTATGGCATCAACTGGATCAGAAGGGCTGGTGTCCACAAGGTTGAACCCGGTAAAGCACACTACGAGACGCTTGCTGGTGAAGAGTTGACCCAGGAATTTGATTTTGCCATGCTCATTCCCTCATTCTCCGGTGTTGGACTGACCTCGTTTGACAAGAGTGGAGCGGAGATTACCGAGAAGATGTTTGCGCCAAACAAGTTTATGAAGGTTGATGCCAATTATGCGGCAAAGCCCTTTGAGGATTGGGAAGCTGAAGACTGGCCAACGATCTACCAGAACCCTCTCTATAAAAACATCTATGCTCCGGGCATTGCCTTTGCACCACCGCATCCGATTTCCAAGCCCATGACAAGTCCGAGTGGACGTCAGATTTTCCCGACAGCACCACGTACCGGCATGCCGGCAGGTGTTATGGGTAAAATTGTAGCACTCAATATTGCAGAGATAATTCAGGGCGCCACTGAACATCACCATAAAGCCTCCATGAGCAGAATGGGCGCAGCATGTGTTGTGTCAGCAGGGTTTGGTTCCTTTGATGGCCTTGGTGCTTCAATGACACTTTTTCCGGTTGTGCCTGACTGGAAAAAGTATCCTGAATGGGGTCGCGACATGAACTACTCTCTTGGTGAGGCTGGTTTGGCGGGTCATTGGCTGAAATTCATTCTTCACTATGTATTTTTCCACAAGGCAAAGGGCTACCCCTTCTGGTGGTTGATTCCAGAATAACCTCATTGAAAAACACCTTAAATCTGTAAAACCTATGGGCACGAATAAAGTCAAGGCGTATTACGATGAAGCATATCCACCGGTACCTTCAAAAGGTACCCTCTACTGGCGGAAAAATCTGCTCTGGCAGCTTGTGCGGTTTGTCGTGTTAAATGTTAAAATCATGCGAATTGTTGTGGGAGGTCACTCGTAACTGATTTAGCAATCTAACCTTGCCGGTTCAGTAGTATACTACGGCGTAGAAGAGGTTTTTTTTGATCTCGTTCATCACAAACTGGTAACTTTTCTCGTTTTTCCACCAGAGCATCGGGTGCCACCATATCGGATTTGTTGGCACAAGGATAAACTTTTTTGACGATCCCTCAAATGCCTTGCTCCAGGTTTCATAGAGACGGAGCATGTGCGGAGGGTCGCTGACGACAAGTGCACTTTTCCATCCTTTTTTTTTCATTGTGTCCGATGTGTTTTCGGCCTCCTCCCAGCTTGTGGTGGATTTGGTATCGACCTTGATTGCATTTTTTGGCACTCCGAGCGCCATCATGCGGCGTTCCCTCCAGTTGGGATGACCGGGATGGTAAAATTTTTCGTCAATACCCGTTACAATAACATGCGCGGCGTACCCGGCTTTATAGAGCTCGGCCCCTTTTCGCACCCGGAGTCCGTTATCTCCTCCCAGCACAATAATGACATCTGATTGTTCAGGATTTCCTGCATGAAGTGAAACCACAAAGCCAAGGCTTAAAAAAAAGATTGCTGCGGCGGAACTTACGGTGAAAAGAAAAATCAAGGTCACTTTCACAAAGACTTTCATAGTATTCGGCAGGAAAAGGGAAGATTGTATATCCTGTATGGCGTTAGCATTACCTGACTTTCTGCAGGATTATAATCATTTTTTAAAATCTTGCCGCAGGTTTAGATATGAGCAGAAAAAAAAGCAGGCACCCATTTTAAAAAAGTGCCTGCTGCATCAGATTGAAGCAAAAAGAGGGCCGAAGGGTTAAAACTTGTAGGCCAGACCGACAGAGAGTACAGGGTAATATTTGAATTTATCGGTTTTGTCTTTCAGGTCAGCAATTTCCTTATCAATACTTTTCTGAATAGTTGACTGGATTATAGGAGGGTTGTTTTGAAGGTTGCTGGCGTTCAGCGCCATTTTTGGTGAACCCTGGAACATGACGCCAAGATCGAAAGAAAAGGAGAGGCCGGAATTATTGCCAACAGCATTGCCCCATCCAAGACCAGCATAGGGTACTGTCTTGTTGAAATCAACACCGCCCGTCAGTGAGCCTATTTGATCTGTAGTATAGGTTGTACCTCCAATAGTAACAGAGGTAACTTGTGACGATTTGCCGGTAGCGCTTATCTTGTTGTTATTGAAGATAACTCCCGGTGAGAGCCTGAAACCTGAGTGTTCAAATGGATACCAGTCGAGCAACAGAGGAAATGACCCAAGAGATAACTTGTAATCGTAAGTAATCTGGTTTTGGGAGGTTGAACCGCTGTAATTATACCCGTTATAGCTCGCTCTTGTATTAAAGGAAGGCGTGATCCCTACGGTCACCTCTCCTCCAAATCCCAATGTCCCACCTTTGACACCTACAGCTATATCTCCTCCATCAGCAAATGCGGATTGAGCAAACGCAAGGCACATCGTGGCTGTAAGTAAAGCCTGTTTTAAACACCCGTATTTCATAATGACTCATGTTTATTATTGAAAAAGAACAACATTATCAGTAAGGGCTGTTGAATATTTCATCATGAGGGCTCGGAAATATCTGTTGAGACCTCTGGTATTGCTTGAAGTACAGGCAATTTATCTGCCGGCACGTTAAGTAGCCGCACGGCTCCAGCAAAACGCTTGTCAAAATAGCTTTGTTTCAGTCTATCTTCGGTGATTCCTTTCGAGAGTGAAGAGTGGATAAAGGTATCATTACCGATAAAGATCCCGACATGGTTGATTTGCTGGCCATGTGTCTGAAAAAATACGAGATCTCCTGGTTGAAGTTCATCCTTGGAGACCTTATTGCCGAGAGCTGACATCTCTCTTGATGAACGGGGAAGATGCATGTTGAATGCCTTGTCATACATGAACTGTACAAAACCAGAGCAGTCAAATCCCCTGGGGGTTTGGCCGCCGAACCGGTATCGAGTACCAAAATAATGAATGACATCAGAAAAAAACGTCCCCATATGTCCAAAGGTCTGATGGGGATTGACCGAACTCTGAGCTGCCGTTGGTTTTAAAGCGGTTTCCGACGGGATGTCACAAAAAGCAGTTGATGGTTGTATGCATTGAAGCGCGGAGGCAGCAAAGCAGAGAGTAAGAAAACGATATGGATTGTATTTTTTTTTCAGTGCAAGAGTGGCACGAAAGGATCTGGAAAAAGGATTATGCAAAGGCATAGGCACTGTTTTTTTTAAGGGTTCAGGGCTTTGTCTTGCCGATCAGAATTAAGCTTATATTATAAGAACATATCACGAAATATCCCAATGTTTTACGGATGAGAATAACATTTTCCGCAATTTTCGCAGTTAAGTTTTTTTCCTGATTTTTCTGAAGATCGTTATTATGGGGCCCAAGGATCATAGGAGCAAAATATGGTGGAGAGTGCAAGGTATGAAAAAAAGGAACACAGAGATATCTCTCGGAATTGTTATCACTGGCGGAACAGCCGGGCTTGGCTATGCCCTTGCTTCAAGATTTCTTTCAGCTGGTGATCGAGTGGTAATTTGCGGGCGGAATGTGACGCGTCTGCATGAGGCATTACACTCTCTTCGCCTTGCTCTGCCTCAAGCTGAGGTTTATGGCATCAGGTGTGATGTTGGCAATCCTTCAGAGGTCAGTCTACTTGCCGAATTTGCTGTGGATCAGCTCGGCATAGTTGACCGGTGGCTCAATAATGCCGGTACGGCGGGGCTGCTGAAACGGCCATTATGGGAGCTTCATTCTGCTGATATTCTCGAAACTTGCACAACCAATCTTTCAGGCTCGCTATTGCTCTGTGCTGAAGCAGTTAAAGTGATGGATCGTCAACCCTCCTCTCCGAAAGCGATATATCATATTTTTAATATGGGGTTTTCATCTTCAGGAGCGGCTTTTTCCCGTTCTGCCGTTTCGCATAAGGCATCAAAAAGGGGTGTGGCGGAAGTGACGCATTTTCTGTCGGGAGAGTTGAAAAGTTCAGGAAAAACCAGCATAGGTGTCCATGAATTAAGTCCCGGTCTTGTGTTTACTGATCTCCTGCTTCAAGATGCTTCACATGAAGCAGTGAGGCTTTTCAAGGTTATCGCAGAAAAACCAGAAACGGTTGCATCCATTCTGGCGCCGAAAATCCGCTCAATCACTGCTCGTAACCGCCATATACGATATCAACCCTTTGTAATGACATTTTTCAGAATGTTAACAGGTTTACCCCGTCTTATCGGGAAAGAACAGGGGTAAAGAGGTTGTGAACATGGATGTTTGATAACCGGTATAATGGTTATATCAGAAAATTATTCTTCTTCATTGTTAAGGTGTGGTTTTTAATTAGAGAGAGTTTTTCATAAATTGCAGCCTGAAAAATTGACGGGAAGTTATAAAGGTTCGAACAACCCCTTTTAAAACACTGATGAAGCATCCGTTCTTTTATCTTTTTATCTTTTTACTTCTTCTTTCTGGCTGTTCTGGTCAAAACGGAGAGAAAACAGGGAAAGAGCAATCACAGGACAGGGCGTTACAGGTAGGCCTTGTTTTTGATGTAGGAGGAAGAGGGGATAAATCATTCAATGATTCTGCTTATAACGGCCTTGAAATGGCAAAGAAAAAGCATGGAACTGCTTTTCTCTTTATCGAACCTCAGGGAGAGGGAGCTGATCGGGAGGCTGCATTGCGGCAGATGGCTTCAGATCCAAATGTTGGTTTGATTATCGGCGTTGGTATGCTTTTCAGTGAAGAGATCACGGCTATTGCATCAGAATTTCCCGATAAAAAATTTGTCTGCATTGATTATATCACTCAGCCGGGAGTTCCCATACCTTCCAATCTTCAGGGAATGGCTTTTGAAGAGAAAAAAGGTTCTTTTCTCGCTGGCGCTCTTGCCGGACTGGTTACCAGAACAAAAACAGTTGGCTTCATAGGGGGTATGGAGTCAGGCATCATCAAGAAATTTGAGACAGGATTTATTGATGGTGTGCACTTTGTTAATCCTGATGTCAAGGTTATTTCAGGTTATATCGGTATGACAGGCAGTGCGTTTGCCAATCCCGCCAAAGGCAAGGAGCTTGCTCTTGGACAGTATGGCAGGGGAGTGGATATTATCTATCAGGCAGCAGGAGCCAGTGGTCTTGGTGTTATCGAGGCAGCCAGGGAGAGCAGAAAGCTTGTTATCTGCACTGACCGTGATCAGGAATCTGCAGCTCCTGGATTTGTGTTGAGCAGTATGACCAAGGCTGTGGACAGGGCGGTACTTAAAACGGTTGAAACTGTTCTGGATGGAAGTTTCAAGGGTGGTTCTGTTTCCGTATATGGTCTTGGCGATCGCTATACCGACTATGTCTATAACAATAACAACGCTTCGTTGATTGGCTCAAAAAATCATGAACAGGTGGAGGCAATTCGCAAGAAAATAGTTACAGGGGAAATTGTTGTCAATGAGACCGCCGTTGGGCAATAAGAGTTGTTTAACCGATAAGGAACAACTGGTTACACCTCTTTCGGTGAGCGGAAAAATGAAGGGATTGTTAATTGATTGAGGTACAATACTGGTGAATAAAAAAATTTTGGTAACCGGAGCAACCGGGTTTATTGGTTCAAGTCTTGTAAGAAAACTTGCTGCAACTCCTGATGAAGTTTCAATTCTTGTCCGGAAAAGTTCTGATTTAACCTCTCTCTCAGATGTCCTTGACAAAGTCCGGCTTGTCTACGGGGATATTACCGACAGAGCCTCTCTTGATTCCGCACTGAAGGACATTGATCTTGTCTATCACTCTGCAGGTCTTACCTATATGGGTGATAAGAAAAATGAACTTCTCTATAAAATTAATGTTGAAGGTACCCGTAATATTCTTGACGCTTCTCTTGCTGCCGGGGTAAAAAGAGTCGTGCATGTCAGCTCTATTACAGCAGTAGGAATAGCCTTCGATAAAAAACCGCTCAGTGAGTCTTCCGAATGGAATTTTCATGCAATCAGCCTTGAATATGCAAGAACAAAGCATCTTTCCGAAATTGCGGTCGCCGAAGCAGTAAAAAAAGGACTCGATTGTGTGATTGTCAATCCAGCATTTGTCTTTGGGGCCGGAGACATTAACTTCAATGCAGGACGGATTATCAAGGATATCTACAACCGGCGCCTTCCGTTTTATCCGCTTGGAGGTGTCTGTGTGGTCGATGTTGAAATTGTTGCCGATACCATCATGACGGCCATGAAGATAGGCAAAACAGGGGAGCGCTACATTATCGGTGGTGAAAATGTATCCTACAAGCAGCTTGCCGATACCATTTCACGGATTACCGGGTCACCGAAAGTACATTTTCCCCTGCCCTTCTGGATGGCCAGGATATTGAGGTCAATGCTTGATCTTTACAAGAAAAAGAACCGCATATCGAAGCTCTTTAACCTCTCAATGTTCAGAGTTGCCTCTGAATTCCTCTATTACGATTCAGCTAAGGCATCCCGTGAATTGAACATGCGATTCGAATCCCATGAACACAGCATTCGAAATGCCTACGAGTGGTATCGTGTTCGTAATCTGCTGTAACCCCAGAGAGAGCTCACACGAGAGAGGTTATTTGGCCTATGGTTTTTGGCAGAAAATCATCATTCTTGGAGAATCATTTTCCATAAACGGGTCGCCCTGATAGTTGCCGACAATGCCAGTTACAGAAAATCCCTCATTCTGAAGTAGAGCAACAATTTCCTCCCTGCTGTAAAGCCGCACCGACTCACTGAAGGTGAGCTTTGGCCCGTCGGGAGGAGTAACTGTAATGGTTTTGGTAATTTTATCCTCACAAAAAGCACGTTCTTCAATCAGCGTGAGGTTTCCTGCATTTCGTCGGGTCTCCGCAACAAGATTTCCGGCAAGATGGACAGGATTGATAAGGTCAAGCACGTACCATCCCCCGCTTTTCAGTGCATCAAAAACTTTCCTGAGCACCACCCGGTCATCCTCTTTCATGTCGAAATAACCGAAACTTGTAAACAGCTGCACTACAAGATCAAAATGAGTGCTGGCAGGGATATCTCTCATGTCGCTGCAGGTAAGCTCCAGCTGCAGATTGCAGTTTAAAGCCTCTTTCCGTGCCTCTTCAAGCAGAAAGGGCGAAAGGTCGTTTCCTGTCACGCAGTAACCGAGCCGGGCAAACTCAAGGGCGTGGCGTCCAGCTCCGCAGGCAATATCAAGTACTTTGAGTGATGCAGGTTTTTTCAGTTCAAGGCCCGATACAGAGAGAACGGTGCGAATGCATTGCGAAGCCTCTTCCTGATCCCTGTGGCTGTAAACTTGGAGGTAGAGCGGATGGTTAAACCACGTTTCAAACCAGTGACCTGAATTGTCCGTTCCGGAACTATCGGTACTTTCTGCCATAATTCATAGGAGAGAAGTGGTGATAAAGAAAGGGGGAGATTCAGGGCATTGTGCAATGCCCTGAGGAAGTACCCTGCTTGATTACTTTGCGTAATCGCTGATTGCTTTGGAAAGAATCACCTGGTCATTCTCACCATTAGGGATCCTGACGTTTTTCTCAATGAATTTCCATGCATTGGTTTTCTCTGATTTAACAGAAAAAATAACCTTGGCGCACTTGAAATCACTGGTGCCTGATTTTTTGCCTTTATCGACGAATGATTGTTTCTTTGCCATGACTCGTGAAGTAGTTCTTTTGGTTAAGCCGCTCTTGTACTGTTGTTTTAAGTAAAATGAACTTGAAAGTAATAAAAATAAAACCGATAACCAAGCCTGAGAGAATGGTTAGTGTGATTGGCTTTTCTCCGGTTTCATGGAGGGTATGTACAGTATGTGGCCGCCGAAGTATTTTTGTGAGCCATGATTAGTGTATGGCTTGTAGCAATTGTATGTATGTGTATTGGCTTTTTCAGGGTAAAATATATGCGTTTACCTATGTAAGTGTATTTGTTTTCAGCGAGATAAGGAAGATTTCTTGCTGGATATAAATATTTTATTCGTAATTTTTTCATATGTTTCCTCTTAAAAGTTACAATCAGTCAATGCTCTTCAAGTTGCTTTTTTTTCTGTCTGTATACATCAGCACAAACATGCTCAACGATGCCTGCGCAGAGGATTATGGTCGTGTCGATAGAAAGAAGAACGAATCGGGCTCCCTTGAGGCAATCGCACTCAGGGACAGTTGGAAACTCGAACAGATTGATTCGGCAAGGGATGTCGGCTACCTGACCGATATAGAAAAGGATATCATACTGGCTCTTAACATGGTCAGGACAGAGCCCGGACGATATGCGGAGTTGTATATCAAGCCGATCATCAACTCTTTTAATGGTAAAAGTCGCAGGATCAATGGCAGAAACCTTATAACTGAAGAAGGCTCTCTCCCTGCAGAGGAATTATATGAATATCTGATTCATCATTCACCGGTATTAGCGTTTGTTGTTGCTCAAGAACTTTGTAACTCAGCCGATGAGCTTGCCCATGATCAATCAATGACGGGAGAAACCGGCCACATCAGTTCTCATGGAAAGGGCTTTTCTCTGCGGATAAAAAGTTATGGCCGATGGAAAAATGGTGTCTCCGAAATGATTGGCTATGGCGGGAAGACAGCCTTTGATATTGTCAACAATATGCTGATTGACGATGGCGTCAGCGATCGAGGCCATCGTTTTATCATTATGGATCCATTGTTTCATGTCGTTGGCGCCAGTGTAAGACCCCATAAGGTTTATGGTCTCACAACAGTTATTGATTATGCTGGTTCCTTCGCAAAAAACTTTGGAGCTCGAAATTGATATTTCCTTTATGGAAAATTCCTGTTGCTTTTCCTTTCAATGAGCGGTTAAGAAAGGGAGTGTTTGAGGATTTTGACTTCAGTGAGTCAGCAGTGACAGTCCACTCAGCTTCAGGATCAATGATCGAGAAATTAGCCTGTTCTCCAACACTGAAAAGAATCGGCTTCAGGTTCAGTATTTTTCTTGGATTGACCGAAAGCAGTTCAATGGCTCGGGAGATGGTGATCACCTTTTTTTCGACCAGTTCGGTTATGCAGAGGCCGAGGGAGGTTTCAAGTCCGATAATGCCGAATGCTGCCTGGTCGGAAGGGCACTCTTTTTCATGAGAGGCATGGGGAGCGTGGTCGGTAGCTATGGCATCAATAGTGCCGTCAGCAAGAGCTTCAAGCAGGGCTGCACGATTTTTAACGGAGGAGAGTGGCGGCTTCATGATATAGTTGCCTTTCTGGTCGGCATGAAAGAGATCTTCATCGCTGAGGGTAAAATGGTGCGGTGTTACTTCGCAGGTCACCTGAAGCCCGTCGCATTTTGCCTGACGGACAAGATCGAGTGCTGCTTTTGTACTGATGTGGGCAACATGGTAGCGCGGTCTTTTGAGGGGATCGTGAAGTTTGTGCTTTTCAAGATAGTGCATCAGAAGCAGATCCCTGCTGAGTGTTATTGCTTCGGATACCTCGGGGATCCCTTTCAGACCGAGTTTGGTTGAGTATAACCCTTCATTCATCACCCCACCCTCTGTCAGCGATTTTTCTTCACAGTGCTGAATAATGAGCAGATCAAAGTTTGAGGCATACTCAAAGGCTAAGCGCATGATCTGGCTGTTCTGAATGGCTGAACCGTCATCTGAAACAGCAGTGACTCCATAGGAGCGGAACTTTCCGTATGGAGCAAGATGTTCGCCTTTGCTTCCAACCGTCATGGCCCCTATCACTTCAAGATCTATGGGAAGCGTTGCCGCGTGATGGCGGATATAGGCCACTCCGAGGGGACTGTCAATAACAGGCTTTGTATTTGGCATCAGGGCAACACCGGTAAAGCCGCCGGCTGCTGCTGCGTTTGAACCGCTTTCAAGGGTCTCCTTGTACTCCTGTCCTGGCTCCCTGAAATGGCAGTGCATATCGAAGAGTCCCGGAGCAATTATTTGGCCTTGCAGATCAATAACCCAGTCATCGGGCGATGCTGCCACAGGTTCATTACCGAAAACAATAGCTTCTATAATCCCGTTACTGGCAACTTTTATTGATCCAATGCAGTCAAGTTGTTGAAGCGGATTGAGGATACGGGCATTTTGAAAAATATAGCTCATGGCTCTGGAATAATTTGAGAGTTAGATAACTCGTGCTTGCAGGTTGACAAGCCCGGAATACCCTTGTGTACTGTTTTCCGGTATGGAAAGCAACGCGTTCAGGGTGTCTCCGGAGTTAACTTTGCCGACACCTGACGGTGTTCCCGTAAAAACAAGATCACCGCGGCGCAATCCGTAAAGATACGATAAATAGTGAATAAGCATGGCCGGACTATGCAGCATTTCCGAAACCCTTCCCTCCTGTATCTGCTTGCCATTCAACTCAAGAGAGATGGTAAGATCCTGCAAAAAGAGAGAATGAGTGAAGGGAATAAAATCGGAAATCAGTGCGCTCTTTCTGAACCCCTTGCTTTTAAGCCATGGGTTTCCAGCTTTTTTTGCAGCCAACTGAACATCACGCAGCGTCATGTCGAGACCTGCTCCGAAGCCGGCAATGTAGTTCGGTGCCTCCTCAATGGAGCATCCATCGCACGATTTCCCTATAAGCAGCACTATTTCAGCCTCATAGTGCATGTTTGCCGAAAGGGGAGTACCTTGAAATTCCGGCATAGCAATCACCCCTTCAGTTTCAAGAGCAGTGGGGGGTTTCATGAAAATGATTGGTTCACCGTCATCTTCTACGGGTGTACCTGCTATGGCACCTTCAAGCTTCTCCATCTCCCGCGCATGTTCCCTGTAGTTTTTTCCGACACAATAAATGGCTCCGGGAGCAATAGTTCTGCGATCAAGAAGGGTTTCCATGTTGTTAACAATGTTTACCGTTTTTTTGGCAGTTAGAGTGACTGGCCTGGTTGGCATAATAAAAACAATACGCTCTTCATGCAAGGTAGAGTTCACAATGCATGTCCGAAAAATGATAGTGCCTGGAGAGATAATAAGCGCTTCACAGAAAACGATTTCGTAAGATAATATACAAGACACATTTGTACGGGCGACCCTTGTGGTCGCCCTCAGTGGTCAAGCAAATACTGAATTATGTTAGAAAAGCTTACAGAGTAACTTATTTCAGAGCGCTTATCAGCTATAACAACGCAATGGATTTGTATATTTAAAAACATGTGATCTCAGTAGTTAACTGAATACTCTCAAGCTCGGGATTTTGAAATACAGAAGCTGGTAATGAATAAGGATAGATACAGCATGGCGTTTACAACGGGCGGTCTTTTTCACCGAGATTCGGTGAAGCTTGCAGAATTGTATCTGGATCTTAAGGAGTGGGACAGTGTTCGAGATAAGGTTTTTTTCAAAAACCTTTTACAGTCAAGAACCCTCAATTCGTTAACACGTGTATCCCGTGAAATTATCTCAAGATTGAAAACACTCGAAGCCGATGAGTTGGATCTACTGATTTCCGGATCTACGCAGGAGCAGAAATATCTGCTCTGGCTCGCCGTTTGCCGTCGTTACCGCTTTATTGCTGATTTTGCGAAAGAGGTTATTCGTGAACGGTATATCAGCTTGAAGTCTGATCTTCATTACGAAGAGTTTGATTACTTTTTTAACAAAAAATTAGAGTGGCATCCCGAGCTTGAAGAAATAAAGCCAACCACCAGAAATAAGCTGCGTCAGGTTTTGTTCAGAATATTGAGGGAAGCCGAGCTTTTAGCAACAGATCATACCATCAATGGCTCCATGTTGAGTAAGCGGTTTCTTGATGCCATACCTCAAAAGCGACGTCAAGATGTCTTGGTTTTTCCTGCTTTTGAATCTGGTATAACCAGGGTCGCAACATGAGCAGAGAGATCAAAAAAAAGCCTGAAGAGCGTTTGCAGCATTTATTCAGCGTGATTTCAGGGAGGCGTTTTTTAGAAAAAACAGCATTGAATGGCGAGATCCCATTTTATGTCT